>JBGSRA010000020.1:0-17030 GCA_041737765.1 Draconibacterium sp.
ATTTTAGTATCCATAAGAGATGCTTTTATATTCACTTGATTAGTGAAAGTTGATTTTTTATTTAGCACCATTAAGATACTGATAACTAATCAAATACTAAAATCATCTCTTGTTTTTTTTATCCTATCGCTCAATTTAGGTGCGAGTCATAGCATGACTAAAAATCTGCTACTGTTTCACAAGTTTCACTGTTTTGCTGGTTTTTGCAGTTTTGAAAACAAGCAGGTAAATGCCTGGTTTTAATGTTGCTCCGTTTTGCGACTGGCCATTCCAGGTTACTGTTTTTTTACTTCCGGCTTTAAATTCGTTTTTGTCGAACTTATAAATCAATGAACCTTTTAAATCGTAAACCGATAAATCATCCAGATTGCCCGATTCTGTAAGTTCAATTTCGATTGATAAATTGTCTTTGAAGGGATTCGGATAAACCGAAATTGTATCATTTAATTTCCCGAAAGCATCAGCAGATGTTGTAAATATTCCATCATTTTCGTTTCTAAACTGATTGGGGAGACAGGTAAGACACCATTTACTTGTGTCTTCGAGACACAGAAACGATGTGTATAATGAAAGAATCCTGTTGCTCATGCTTTCTGCAATAATTTCGGCGACAATGTCGTTTGACGAATAATTTTTTTCCATCTCCCTGATAAACGTTCCCGACCAGATTTTCTTCAAAACCGAATTGTTTTCTGCAATAGTGTTGTCGGCTATTTTAATATTTTCAGAGAAAATCTCGTTGTTATATTCACCCGAAAACTCAATTTCGAAAGGCATTTCACCTTTGAATTTTCCCACCTGCAAAACCATATCGTTAATATAAACCACATTTGCTTTTTTGTTCAGATTGTAACGGCTGAAACAGAATCCGTTTTCAAGTTTGGTATGCAAATCGAACGAATTAACCGAGCCCTGTAAATATTTAAATGATTGGTTAAACATATCCGATTCAGTATTTCCGTTTATCATGCTTTGGTACGAACCCGATGTAAGTTTTGCCAGGTTCGAATATAAATACCCGTTTCCGTAATAAGCCACATTGTTTGTGTAGTAATACCAGTAATTCAGAGTTTGATAATCGGAAATGTAAATGGGTATTTTTGGATTCATTAAAGCCATGATATCTTCGATTAATTTATTGGCTGTAAGATGATTGGTATATTGATTTGAATTTGAAATCAACATTATTTTTCCATCTTTTCCCTGTTCGTTTACAAATTTTATTCCGGTGGCCAGGAGCGCCGCCAGATTACTGTAACCGCTCAACTGCTCATCAAGCAAATGAAATGCCGATTCGATGTTGATGTAGGTTGCCGATACCCATTTTTCGCTATGTTTTTTAATGTTTAAATTCGAATAAATCAGGTTGAATGAATCGACAGGATTTAAACTATTTTGCATTTCATCTTTTAAAATTTTCAGGATTTCACTGCTTTTCAGATTGGTGTTCGCGATATCGTAATCGACAAGAATTGCCACTTTTCTTGGACTTGATGAGTTCAGAAATGCAGAAGGTGAAATGGCCAGTTGATAATAACCTTCCTCAGCCGAATCGTATTTCGAAAAATAATACCCGTCTTTGAGTGGTGTGTCGAAAGCAATTTTCAGATTGCTGTAAAATTTTGAGGATGGGATTTCTACCATTTTACATGCTCCGTAGTTTTGGTCAGTAACGTCTTTAAAAGCAATACTTTCATCGCTTGTAATCAGCGGATTTTTCCACTGCTCACTTTCCCATGTATAAACGGTAAATTTTGGTGGCGGTGTAAGCGAACTGTTTAAAATTGGCAACGGCAAACCTGCCGAAATGCTGGTTTTATTCCAGGTTACCGGCACGAGGTAAGTGATTTTTACTTTTCGTGTTTCGTTACCGGCCATCGGGAAAATCCTCAATTCGTACTGCGTTGCCGACTGCTTGTACAGCACCGATGGATCTCGTCTGCGCTGGACTATACTTTCGTAAATCGACGAGGCAGTCCATCGGTCAAGAATGACGGCTTTAATGGTGTCTTTGCCAAACCACAGCCACGAATCGGTAATCATGGCATTTTCGGGTAAATCGAAATTCAGTGTTACTTCGAGGGTATCTTTTACTGAAGTCCAGATGGTATTACGCGACGAAAAAGTCAGGCACAAACCGTATTCCATATAAAGTCCTTTTGGAGTTACAGTTAAACTTGACTCTTCGATGGTTCCCTGGTAGGTTTGCCACGAATTTCGGGGGTCTCCAACCTTGAGTTGCGTGTATCCAAACACATTGGTCAGACTAAAAAACAAGACGATAAAAAGTAGATTTGTTTTCATGGTGCAATTGTTTTTGTAAATGTTTTCTGTTTAAAAAAGCGAATTGCTTTCAAAATGTTGTTAGTTTTTTGAAGGCAGTTGATCTTGTTTCAAATGTACGATCAAATTCGTTTAGTTTAGAAAAAAATCAAGGAAATCTGAACAATAAACACCCTTCGACTACGCTCAGGGTGACGGTCAGACTGAGCGTAGTCGAAGTCTGTTTTCATTAAAAAATGACAATGAATGTACGATTTTTATTTGAGCAATTGTTCCATTTCAACCGCAAATTGTTTGCCGAAATCGATATAACCTGCTGTGTCGTAATGCCATTTGTCGGAGTAACTGTAATTGTCGGTTGTTGTGATTAAAGCAGCCTTTCCATCCTGATTTACAAATTTTGCCTGCTGCCAGCGTACAATATTTCCGCAATCCCAGACCTTGCCGTCGGCATCATTTCCTGAATCTGAAATACGCCCGATTACCACAGGCAAATCATCGGTAAGCAACGCAGCGCGCATTAAATCAACCAGGCGTTTCAGGTTGGCAAAATAAAGATTCGCAATTTCAGGCGTGTTTGCATCGCTTTCTCCCTGCATCCATAAAATTCCGGCAGGTATCAGTTCGTCGGTTTCGCCATCTTTGTCAATGTCTTTTACCGAAAAGGCATTGTTTAAAGTGGCCAGAAAATGGTCGTACTGGTTGTTTCCGCTGCCTGTGGTAAAATCAGGGTCCCAGCAACCAAACGGCCCGGCAGCATCGATATGGATTGAAGTTCCGCCACGACTGTATTTAATAATGGCAATGTTTTCGTTGGGGAACCGCTTTTTCATTTCAATTGCAAACGTAATTTCAACTCCAAACCGGTCGGAAAGATTGTTTTTTTCGAAAGTTGAACTATGACCTGTGCCGTGCCCGGGTTTCAGCACTTCCCAAACTCCCTGTCCACCCAGTTCAAAGCTGTCCCGTGTTGAATTTCCGTGAAAAATATAAACTCCGTCAACCGGTTTGTTCAGCTCTTTCGGAAGTTGGTTATTGTACCCAAAACCATCCATATTCGATTGTCCACCCAAATAAAATACCTTGTATTTTTTAGCCTGTACACCTGCCGAAATCATCAGTATCAGCGCGATTAAAATTGAAAGTTGTTTCATGATATTTGAATTAATTGGTTTTAAAATATTTTTTAACGATTTTGGGCTTTGTAGTGGTAGGATTTTGAAACCGTAAACTGTCTGCAAGCATCAAAGTTTATTATTTGCTCAAATGTTTCTATTTGTACTTTCTGCCCACTAACGCAAAGCAGTGTAAGTAGTTGTTGATTTATGTCATAACAGCATTATACAATAGTCTACAAACCTCGTCCTTGCCAAGCTTGTTCCAGTCCAACCCTTTTACATTTAAAAGACTAGGACTGTATTCATAAACATCATTTTTTGTCACGTTAAACCAAACTGGTAAAACAAGTCTTTGTTCATCTATGATTTGTCGAGTAAATATTGATTCAAATTCAGTCTTTCCCCAACCCTTATTTGCAATGAAATTCGGACTTAATATTAAAATACATTTCTTACATTCTTTAAGCCCCTTTTCAATACTTTCTCTAAGGTTATCTCCAACTTTCAAACTGAATTCATCATACCATACTGGGCAAATCATTTTTTGAAGATGAACAGCAATTGTTTTAGCTACAGCCACCTTGTCATTACTATCATGACTTATGAAGGCCAAAGGTTTTTCATATTTACTTCTTTCCATTGTAAATTTGTCTGAACGAAATTGCAGTTCGTGGCCGCCTTCCTTAGCAATTGTTTTTAATTTTAATATGTTTTCATCTGATAAATTTGTTTCTGAATAAATAAATATTCGTCTTGATGCTTGAATGTTTTTTGTACTTATCCATTCAGTGTCACCATAACATTTACCAAGAATTTCAAAATCAGTCTTATCCTCAATTCTGAGTTGTCCAGGAAATTCTTTTGCTAAAGGCAAAGTTATTTTTCCGTCAAGAGTTACTTGGCTTTTTCCATAACATATAGTTTTAATGAAATCAGAAAAATAATTAATCGAAATATCATTTTTAGGAATGTAGCAAGTAACAAACGCAAAATAGCCAGAAAAATCGTATAAAATCGCTCCTTCTATTTTTTCATTATTGAAAGGAAATAAAACGTGCATTCGAACACAATGCCCAAAATCTTTCTCGTAATATTCTCTTATTGTCGCCATTTATTCAATATCTGTTATATAGTTAAATATTTTTTAGTTAATCCACTTTTTAATCCTTTTTCTACTAAATTTTCACAAAAGCAGCAAAAAAAAACAGGGGTTTTAAAATATTTATATTGATTTTTTGTGCACTTGTTTTCAATGTTGCTGGTTATTTTTAATGTGCTAAAATAAATCTATTCGAATATTTTTTTTTAAGTCTTCAGTTTTAATCTCCATCAATCTCCACCATATTCTATCATTCCTCTATTCCCGCCCCGGATAGCTAACGGGGCAAACATAATTTTTTATAGCTTTGAAAGTTGTTTTGAAAAAACTAAAATTACTACTTTAAAATTTCTCAAGGGAAGAATTAAACCGAATTTTACCAAAGAATGCTAAAGATCACAGTTTCGGAAGAGTTAGTCACGAAAGTTCCCAAACTTCAGCTTGCATGTATCGAATGCGATGTTGAAATGCAATCGATAAACGAAGAACTCTGGAACGAAATTCAGCAGAAAATAGTTGAAATATCTTCGAAAATGCAAATTGAAGATATAAAAGATATTCCAGCAGTTTCGGCCTCGCGGAAGGCGTACAAAGCCTGCGGGAAAGACCCTCTTCGTTACCGTTTGTCGGCAGAAGCGCTTTTGCGGAGGGTGATAAACCGAAACGAAATTTACCAGATTAACAATGTCGTCGATTTGCTAAACCTTGTCTCTATTTCAACCGGCTTTTCAATTGGTGGTTACGATGCAGAAAAAATAGCGGGTGATGTTATTTACGAAATTGGTGAGGAAAATGAACCTTACCAGGGAATTGGCCGCGGAGAACTGAATATTCAGGGAATGCCGGTTTTTCGTGATGAAAAAGGCGCATTTGGAACACCAACCAGCGACTCGGAACGAACATCAGTTTCGATGGAAACCAAACGGTTTCTGATGATAATTATCGATTATAATGCATCTTCTCAACTTGCAGAAGCAACCGAAATGGCAAAAGGTCTTCTCGAAAAACATGCCTATGCTAAAAATCTGGAAATCAAAAATATAAGATAAAATGAGGTCATTTTGTAAATTCATACTAAGGGTTTTGGGTTGGAAAGCTGTTGGCGGAGTAGCTCCCGAACCAAAATGTATCATTATTGGTATTCCTCACACCAGCGCATGGGATTTTGTAATTTCATGGTTTTTTTACACCTCGATTGGAGGACATGCAAGTACGCTTGTAAAAAAAGAATTTTTCTTTTGGCCGGTGGGTTATTTCCTGCGAAAAATGGGTGGAGTACCAATCGACCGCTCAAAAGGCGCAAATGTTGTCAGGCAGACTATACAGCTTTTTAACGAGCGCGAACACATGCATCTGGCCTTAACTCCTGAAGGTACACGCGAGCGGACAAAAAACTGGAAAGCAGGATTTCATACCATTGCCACAATGGCAAATGTGCCGGTTTATCTGGGCAGTTTCGACTGGGGAAGAAAGGAAATCACCATTGGAAACAAGTTTGAACTCACTGACGACTCTAAGCAAGATATTAAACGGATGAAAGACTTTTACCGCGAAAGAGGAGTTGTGGGCAAGTTTCCGGAACAGTTTACAACGGAGTATTGATTTACCCCTGTCATGGTATCACTTCCCGTGATACTATGACTAAATTAACTTCTCCAGTTTTTCTGAAGCTTAGTCATAGCATCACTTTGAGTGATACTATGACGGGAAAAGCTAAACTGCCCAACTTTCCAGAATTTTGCTGCCGGTTTCATCCGAATTGACAACCCGCAGGTGAACTTCGATTTCCTGCTGCATTTCCTCAACATGCGAAATAACGCCTACAATCCGGTTTTCGTGGCGAAGCGATTTGAGTGTATCGAAAACGATAGAAAGCGATTCTTTGTCAAGCGAGCCAAAACCTTCATCCAAAAAGAAAAAATTCTGGTTCGATTCGGTGATTTTCTGGATGTTGTCGGCCAGTGCCAGTGCCAGCGAAAGCGCTGCCTGGAAGGTTTGTCCGCCCGAAAGCGTTTTCACGCTGCGCACTTTGCCGCCATTCATAAAATCACGCACCTGGAAATTGTTGTCTTCCGTAATTTCGAGGCTCAGTTTCTGGCGCGTGATTTTAAAAAACCTGTCGTTGGCAGCATTGCAAAGATTTTGCAGATAAACCGACGAAATGTAATTCACAAACCCACTGGCTTTAAACAGCGATTTCATGGTTTTTATGTTTTCTGCCCGAAACTCAAGGTTTTCAATAGTCTTTGAAAGTAAAGCATGGTTTTCCAAATCTTTTTGAAGCTTCCTGAAAATTTCCTGAATTTTTCCCTTTTCCTGATTTCTTTGATTTTGAAGTTCCTGGTATTTTAAAATTTCAGCTTTTACTTTTTGGTGAGTTTCAGCATCGTACACTACTGTACCTTTTTCGTTTTGCAACTCTTCGAAGCGGCTACTGGCCAGATTGATATTTTGTTTAAAAGCGGACAACTTTTCCTTTAGTTTATCAAGTTCAACCGGTTGTGCCAAAATAAACTGCACCTCTTCAACTGATGAAAATCCGGAATTCTGTAATTTATCGATGATTTGTTTTTGCCAGTTTGCATTCGATTCCAGTTCGTTGGTCAGTTCGGTGCGGTTGGCAATCAAACTTCCCGAAAGTGTGTCTTTTGTTTTTCGCAACTCAGCCAAAATGTTTGTCAGCTCGTTAACCCTTTTTTCAAACATTTCAGCTTTTTTCAACAATTCGGTTTTTTCTGTTTCAATCTGAGTTGTGGAAACCTGAAAATACAGGTCGAAAGAAACTGTTTTTAAATTTTCAAGCTGTGTTTTTGTTTCTGTTTCCGCGATTAATATTTCTCTTCTTATTCGCTCAATTTCAGCCTGATATCGTTCTTTTTCCTTTTGTGCCAAAGTCAGTTTTTTTGTAATTTCCTCCAATCCGGCTTCATTTTTCTTTATCTCTTTTTGAATTTTTTCTCCGGAAATGAATGCATTTTCAACATCGTCAACCGTTTTAAAACCGGGCCATTCAAAAGCTGAAATATGAGAAGCAGTTTTTTCAGTTATTGTTTTTAATTTAATTTGCAAATCGACGTTTTGCCGGGTGTAAAGTTTCAGGTGGTTATCATATTCGTTGAACCGGCTGATTGTTTTTGAAATTGTTTCAGATTCATCTTCGAATGCCTGCAGAGCGGTTTCGAGTTTGCTTTTTTCACCAGCAATGCTCGCCGCACTGTATTTTTCGGGGTGGTGAACAGCGCCACAAAGCGGGCAGGGATTGCCATCTTCAAGGTTTTGAGCAAATTTTTCGAGTTGTGCTTTTACCCGTAATTGATCGGCTTCACTGTTCAGCACTTTCACCTTCGTTTTTATTTCATCAATCCTGTTTTGCAAAAATACAATTGCTGCTGAAATCTCCTTTTTATCAGCAAATCCTGAAAAAGCAGCTTCTGAAAATATGCTTTCAATGGATTGGTTTATAATGTTTTGTTCCTGTTGTATTTTTTTTATTTCGCCGTTAGTTTCGAAATCCTGTTTGTCGAGGTTTTGTTTTTCGAGAAACCAGTATTTTACTTTCGAAAGCATTGAAAAATCGGGCAATTTTAGTTTTTCTGTTTTGATAAAATTTTCCAGTTTTTCTTTTTCAATATTCAGTTTATTTATCGATTCGCTCGTTTGAAACAGGATTTCATCACCCTTTTTCAATCGCTCCGATTCCTTGTTGGTTTTATCTTTTAAATCCTTTATTTTTATTATTTTAATTAATTCTTCGGCTTTTTGTTTCAGTAATTCGCGCGTTTCATAACCAGGTTTGATAGAACTCAGTTCTGTATCATTTTTTGTAATTTCCGACTCCAGCTTTGCCAGTTTTTCTTCTTCAGTCCGAATCTGAAGTTTTTTTAGTTCAATTTTACTATTGCTGATTTTTAGCGAATCCAAAATATTCTTAAACTGCAATTCACATTTTTCATAGTCAGAAATGGTTTTTTCAAGCTGTTTAAATTCCGGTTCCTGTTTTTTTAAAAGTTCAAGTTCTTTTTTTGCCAGTTCAAGTTTATTTGTCAAAAGCAAAATTTGCTGCTGGGTTGCATCATCTTTTTGCAAATTCTTTAAAAGCAATTCCAGTTCATTCAGTTCATTTGAAAGCTGAACAATCTGTATTTCATATAATTTCGCTTTCTCCGTATCAACTTCACCCAACTGTTGTATTTGTCCTTTTGTGTTTTGTAACTGTTCGTTGTTTTTCGATTCAAGGGCGGCTGTTTTGTAATACAGTTCAAATCTTTCGAGGTTAAAAAGTTCCTTGAGCATTTGTGTGCGGGCAGTGTCTTTTAACTGCAGAAACTCCTGAAACTGTCCTTGTGGAATGATGATGGTACGTTTGAAATTTTCGTAGCTCAACCCGATTGCCAAACCCAAATCCGAAGGTTCAATTGGTTCCCAGTTTCCTGATATTTTTTGGTAGGAAGTGCGTTCCAACGCCTTTACATCATCGAATTTTTTACTGTTTCGTTTTCCTTTTACAATTGCCCGGTAAGCAGTTTGGTTTTTGCCGGTTTCAAAGATAAAATCGATTAGCAATTCATTCGATTTTAAGTTCATCATGTTATAATTGCGGCCATCACGCGAATTAAGACGGTCGGTTTCGCCGTACAAAGCAAAGGTTATGGCTTCGAGAATGGAAGATTTTCCACTGCCCACCGAACCAAAAATGCCAAACAAATGGGAGGCGGTAAGCTTGGTAAAATCGATGGTTTGTTTCGTTTGGTATGAATACAAACCTTGTATTGTAAGTTGAATTGGAATCATGTTATTTTATCTTTCATCTTCACCGGCCAGAATTTCAGTGAATAAATTCATTACATCATCGTTGGGTTCCTGTCCTTTTGCAGAAATAAAATAATCGCGGAAAAGTGTCTCCATATTTTTGCTTAAGTCGATACTTTTGGTTTGGTTGTTTGTGAATTCACCTGAATTCTTTACTTCAGGAATGATTGTTACTATTCCGTTGTGTGCAGCGCTTAATTGTTTACGTTCAAGGGCTGTCAGAAAAGTGTCGGTAACCATTGTCAGTTCAACCAGGCAATCCTGATTTTCGCCCAGCCACTGTATGGCTTCATTCATTCCTTCCACCTTTTTACGAAGAAGTTTTTTCCCTTTTATCAACTCTTTTTTATGTACAAGAACTTTTTTCCCCGGTTCAGCTTCAATAATCAGCACAAATTTCTGTTGATTGGCTTCGGCAAAACTGTAAGCTAGCGGACTGCCGCAATAATAAGCCGGAGCCGGCCGGTCGTGTACATTGTGCATGCGGTGCAAATGGCCAAGTGCAGTATATTGAATTTGTTCAGGAATATTTTCGGTATAAATTACCTGCACGCCACCTACGTGTAAAATGGGTTTTTCTTCTTCGGGCTCTTCCGGAAGTTCGTCACCTTTTTTAATCATAAACAGGTGACTTACCAGGATATTTATTCCCGAGTTATCGCAAAATTTTTCAGCCGAATCGAACCATTTTTTTTGTAATATTGAACGCAACTCTTCTTCGCTGTTTTCCTCTCCCAAAAATGTTTTCATTCTGAATTCGTTGGCATACGGAGTTGATAGAATCCTTAATGGAATGTCATTTCCTGGGAGCTGAATTTCAAGAAAACCTTCATCTGTGCGTAAGATTTTCAATCCCGAGTCAAGTTCGAATTCAGGAACCACCGAATTGGGGAAACCTGTAAAAATAATTCCACATTCCCTTGCCAGCGGGTCCGGTGCTTCAATCCGGTCGGGCGAATCGTGATTTCCGGCAATGGCAATCACAGGCCGTTTTCCTCCATTTGTAAGCCGTTTCAGTGTTTTGTAAAAAAGGTCAACGGCTTCGGTGGGTGGATTAAAAGTATCGAACAAATCGCCGGCAACCAGCACTGCATCCACATTTTCGATGTCAGCAATTTCACAGATTTCGTACAAAACTGCCTGCTGTTCATCCATTCGCGAAAAGTTTTCGAGCCGTTTGCCCAGATGCCAGTCGGAAGTATGAAGTATCTTCATTTATTTTGATTTATTAAAACAAAATTGTGGATATATTGAGTTTTTTGAGGTTTATCCTCAGGTTATTTTACTGTGTTATCAATAGGCAGACCAAGACTTTTGTACAGATTTAACCTGCCGGCTTTGTCTTTGTCGAGGATTGCCTGGGCAAATTCAGCCACCTGTTTTGCAACTTTTCTGGGAACAACTACAACTCCGTCACCATCGGCAACCACCACATCGCCGGGGCAAACCAAAACACCGCCTATTACCACCGGACGATTAACCGATTCGAGTTCATTTCTGCCGGGACGAATACCACGCCCTTTTTTGCGCAAATACAGCGGTACTTTTTCGATGGCAACTTCATCGGTATCTCGCGAACTGGCATCGGTAACCACGCCAACTGCGCCAGCTTTAACCCAGGCAAGAATATTGTTTGATCCAATGGAACCAATGTCTTTGTCCTCCACATCATCGAGCACAACCACCGAACCTTTTTGAATTGCATCGGCAAAAGCTTCGTTTGAATAAGTTGAGTAAAAATGTCCTTCCCAGGCTGCAAAATCTTCACCGGATTGCGGACGATCGGGGCGTTGGGTTGGTACATAACGCGCTGTAACCGCAATTCCGCGGATTATATGTGACAGATTTTCCCTGTCAACCCAGTCGGGATGAATCGCCGGATCTACCAATCCGGTGTTGGGCAGGCCAACCATGTCCATTCCATCAGAGACATCGGCAACACGCAGTTTTTCATACAATTTCAGGATTTGTGCATTTTCTTCTGCTGTGTAAGTTTGAGTTTCGATGTAATTTACACCTTTTTCAACAAGCCGGGGTTGTGCAAAAACCGATACAGCTAAAATGCTAAAAAAAACAGTTAGGAAAAAAGTTCGTTTCATATCGTCTAAATTTATTGGTTTAAGATAAAGGTAAATATATGAAATTAGAAGCTGATTGAATAAATGCAACTGATTTTTGACGAATAAAAAAAATGATACCAACATTGATTTTGGTGCTTTATTTTAAAAATATATAGTTTCGCTTTTATCTGAAAACTGATTGTGCTTTTGGTTAAACATTGTGAATATAAAACTGTTATTTTAGCATTCATTTCCATATTTATTAAGTAATAAGTTCAGAATGATTCATTCTTTTTTATGGGGATTATTTGCTGCATCATCGTTGTTAATTGGCGGAATAATTGCTTCGGGTTTTTCACTTGGGAAAAAAACTTTGGGTTTAATAATGGCTTTTGGTGCGGGAACACTGATTTCAGCAGTTTCCTATGAATTGATTTATGAATCAATGAAATTGGGCAATGGTACAGGTTTCCCCGCATTTGGAATGTTTGCCGGTGCTTTAACTTACTTCTTTGCCGATAAATTTCTTGAAAGTTATGATGCCAGAAATCATTCGAAAAATGTAGCATCGAATCAGTCCGGTTTGATTGTACCAATGATTCTGGCAATAATTCTTGATGGAATTCCTGAATCGATTGTAATTGGATTGGGAATTTTTGAAGGTGGTATAGTAAGTGCGGCCATGCTGGTTGCAGTTTTTATATCGAATCTTCCAGAAGCTGTTGCTGCAACTACCGGCATGAAAGATGGAGGATGGAAAATAGGTAAAATTATATCGCTTTGGCTTTTTATAGTGGTTTTGTGTGCACTTGCTTCAATTGCCGGATTTTCGTTTTTCAGTGGTTTGTCTGATTTATGGCTATCATTTATTCAGGCTTTTGCAGGTGGTTCAATTTTAATTATGCTGACTAATTCCATGATTCCCGAATCTTATGAACACGCTGGCAAAATTGCCGGACTATTTACTATTTTAGGTTTTTTTATTTCGGTTTCAGTAGTAATTCTGGAACATTCGCATTAAACAAATATTAATTGGAAAATTCTTTAGATTAAAAACATAATAATTAAAAATTTCAATGAAAACAGATATTAAAAAGAATTTTGATAAACGACAGTTTTCTGTCCTTTTTCAATTTATGTTCATTTTTTTCATTTCGGGTTTTGGAATATCGGCAAAGGCTGAAATCACCTGGCCAAAGGTTATAACAGTAGCAAACGGAGAAATTACCGTGTACCAGCCACAACCTGAAACTCTGAATGGAACTGCACTTTCGGGAAGAGCGGCCATTTCGGTAAAACATAAAGATGCTAAACGGCCAACCTTTGGGGCCATCTGGATTACAGCTGACCTTGAAGTTGATCGTGATACGCGGATTGCGGTATTGAATGACATCAAAATACCGAATATTCGGTTTTCTGACGATTTGGATTCGGTTACTATTAAAAAAGTGTCGAAGATAATTGAGGAAGAGATGCCGAAATGGGAACTTGAAATTACTCTCGACGATTTGATTACAACACTTGAATCATCATCAACTTCGTCAGAAAACAGTTACAAAAACGATGCTCCGGAAATTATTGTGGCTTACAAACCATCGATTTTGGTTTATATCGATGGCAAACCCATTTTAAAAAAAATAGATGGATACGATTTTCAACGTATCGAAAACTCTCCGTTTTTTATTGTTTTCGATGAAAAGAAAACTGAATATTACATTTACAGTGAAACTCACTGGGTAACTTCAACCGATTTAAACGGAAAGTGGGAAATGCTGAAGAAAGAGTCAAAAGAATTGAAAAAACTTCGTGACGAAATTTTAAAGGCAAACCCACCGGAGGACCAGGCCGCTTCTACCGAACCACCTGCAACAATTCCCGATGTAATTATAAGAACAACACAGGCAGAGTTGATTTCATTCGATGGCGAACCAAAATTCAAACCCATCGAAAAAACCAATCTTCTGTATGTTGAGAATACGACTTCCGACGTTTTTATGGATATTCAAAGCCAGAACTATTTTGTACTGATATCCGGACGGTGGTATTCTGCGAAGGAAATATCAGGACCATGGGCTTTTATTGAAGCTGATAAATTGCCTGCGGATTTTTCAAAAGTACCAGCAGGTTCAGAAAAAGATAATGTATTGGCAAGTGTAGCAGGTACCGATGCTGCCAGGGAAGCAATACTCGATGCACAAATCCCGCAAACTGCAGAGGTAAACCGGAAAACCACAACTGTTAATGTAGAATATGATGGTGAACCAAAATTTGAGAAAGTTGACGGAACATCGATGTTGTATGCTGTAAATTCTCCGCAGACTGTTTTGAAAGTGGGTGGAAAATTTTATTGTGTAGATAACGGTATCTGGTTTGAAGCACCAACAGCAAAAGGAGTTTGGGTGGTTACTGATACCCGGCCTGAAGAGGTTGAAAAAATTGAACCTTCGAGTTCGGTTTATAATGTAAAGTATGTTTATGTTTATGAATCAACGCCTGAAATAGTTTATGTTGGTTATACGCCCGGATACTATGGTAGTTATGTATATGGTCCAACAGTTATTTACGGAACCGGATATCGTTACAATCCCTGGTATGGAGCTTATTATTATCCGCGACCCGTAACTTACGGTTTTAGTATGCATTATAATCCATGGACAGGTTGGGGTATTGGTTTTGGTATGTATTATGGTCCTGTTCATATTAGTTACTGGGGAGGTCATTACGGACATTATGGTGGTTATTATGGTTGCGGAGCATATCGGCCACCTTATCATTATCACGGAGGTGGTTACTATGGTCATGGTGGATATCATCCCGGATATTATCCGGGTTATGGTGGCAACCGCCCCGGATATGGTGGAAGTAACCGTCCAGGTACCGGTAGTGGCAACAGGCCTGAATATGGCCAACGCCCTTCAACAGGAACCAGACCAAGCAATAATATTTACGGAAATAACCGTGCAGGGGTAAAGCCGACTGTATCGAACAGAATGGCAACCGGAACTTCAAATTCTAATCGTGGAGACAGGGCTTCACAACGCCCGGCGAATAATGTTTACACTGATAAAAGCGGAAATGTGTACAAGAAAACGGATAAAGGCTGGGAACAACGCCAGGGAAATGACTGGAAATCGGCTGACAAAACGCCAAAACGTTCAACTAAAGCTGAAAGCACTTCTACAAACCGGGCAAATACCGGAGCAGTTAATTCACAAAACAAAGCAGGAACTGGTAATGTTTCCAATCGGGCCGGTTCAGGTACTTCAGTAAACCGACAAGCACAAACAGGTTATAACCGGAGCGAGATGGACAGGCAAGCCACCAACAGGAATCGTGGTACAACCCGTACCAGCAATTACAATAACTATTCGGGAGGTCAGAAAAGTGGTGTAAGCGGGTCTCAGCGAGGAGGAAGCGGTGCCTCCAGAGGTGGTACAAGGCGTTAATTCTAATGCTATACTGTAATAAAAGTGAGTGAATAACCGAAAAAGTATTCACTCACTTTTTTTATGTTCATTTTCTACGTTCAATTCAAACATTTCATCTGAACAACTTATACCAAATGCGATTCTAAAACAGTCCAAAGCCATTCTGGTATAATGCCGATGAATAGACCTGCCCGACGCAGGCGGGAAAGCTAAGGCCAAACGAGTGTGCGATCCCGATGAACATGGGGAGGACTTTACATTTCTTCAATCGTATTTTTTAGAAAGCTGATTGCGAACATTGTGCAATTTTTGCAGATGTAACATTAATTTTTGTTTTTTGGTGACAGTAAAATACTGAATTATTTGATCAATATGGTAATAATAAATTTAGATTGATTTTCTGTTTGATTCCTGTTAACCAATATTTTAATCTGTTTTTTTTCTGCTTATTTTGAGTGTTTGTCGAAAATATTGGAAAATTTTGTATTTTCTATTCAGATTTGAGGTAACAAAATTTCACTTGAACCGTCGTAAAAGAAAACATAAAACTCATGAAAACAATTTATTTTCTTCTTTTGGCAACCCTCTTTTTATTTTCATCGTGCGAATACAATCCCGGAGTTTCGGAGGCATTTACAAAATACCGTTTTAAGGATGGTGTTACAACCATTACAATTCCTGGTTGGGTAATTGGTCTGGCTGCAAATTTTGGCGATATCGACAGTGAAGAAAGGGAATTGCTTCACAGTATCGACAAAGTAAGAGTGCTGGTTGTGGAAGACGAAGAATTGAATTCGAGTATCAATTTACACAGGGAATTCAGCACAAAAATCAACCGGAATAAAGATTACGAGGAATTAATGTCGGTAACAGATGATAATGAAAGTATAACCATTTTTGGAAAAATGGACGAAGAAGTTATCACTGAAATGGTTGTTTTGGTAGGTGGCGACGATAATGCACTAATTTATGTGCGCGGCGAAATCGACCCAAAAATGCTGAAAGATAATATTCAGATTTCTGATAAGGATAAATTATTGGGAATGAAATTTTAATTCTTCACTGATTTAACTTTCACTTTCTTCGGAAATAAAACAGAGAGTACAATACTGCCAACCATTACAAATGCGATAAAGTAAAGAGAATATTCGGGTTGAAATCCCCACATTTTCAGTTTGCCGTGCAATAAAAGTTTCATACCCACAAAAACCAGTAAAAGGGCAACTCCGGCTTTCAGAAAGCGGAATTTGTTTACCAGGTTGGCTACAAGGAAAAACAATGATCGCAATCCCATTATCGCGAAAATGTTTGAAAAGAATATGATATACGGGTCGCGCGAAACCGAGAAAATTGCAGGAATGGAATCGAAGGCAAAAATGAGATCGGTAAATTCAATCATAATCAGCACAAGAAAAAGCGGGGTGAAAAACAGTTTTCCATTGCTGCGGAACCAGAATTTATCGCGACTGTAATCGGGGTGAATATTAACATGTTTGCTGATATATTTAACGATCCACGAATCTTTTGGATGGGTTCCCTCTTTATCTTTTTCGAACAATATTTTGATACCTTGAAACAACAGAAATGCCCCAAAAACCAACAAAAGCCATTCGAATTTCTGAATGATGGCAACACCCGCGAAAATAAAGGTAAAACGCAAAACAATAGCGCCCAGAATTCCCCAGAAAAGCACCATTTTGTAGTCCTTCAGCGGAACCGAAAATCCTTGTAAAATGATGAGCATCACAAATATATTGTCAACCGAAAGTGTTTTCTCGATAAAATAACCCGAGATATAGTTGATTGCCTGCGACTTTTTGTATTCCACAAGCATCTCTTCAAAACCGGTTGATTTGAATTCAAGGTATGGATTATACTTTCCTGCAATTTCGAGGAGCTTTTCCATTGAATCGATGCCGTGCAACAAATGCCCGAAATAGTACAAAACAAAATAAAACGAAATACCCATGGAAATCCAGATAACGCTCCAAATAGCTGCTTCTTTTGTTGAGATTACGTGCACTTTTCGGCCAACAAAAACCAAATCGACCATTAAAACGGCAACTATAAATACAAGGAAAATTAGTGTCGAAACGACTTCGATGCTCATTATGATTTTATTTATTAAATGTGTGTTACGCCGCCCGAAACAATAAACTTCATGGTTTCGGCTGGGGAAATATCAATTTTTATGATCTGCTCCGAAGGCACCAAATACAGTTCTCCCGAAAAG
>JBGSRA010000031.1:0-56534 GCA_041737765.1 Draconibacterium sp.
TTTCGAATCAACCAAGGCACTGCAAGACAAAATTACCCAAATGGTAAACCAACTAACTCCTGACCTGGTAAAATCAATAACTGGCTATGAATTGTACACTAAAAATTTTATTGGGTAAATTTGTCTATGAAATGGTATAACCCGGTAAATAACTTTTTACTTTTTCTTTTCCAGGGGCACAATACCGGCCATTTCGCCAATAATATTTACCAAATCGGATCCGGTTGGAATAACAATTTTTGCATTATTTCCGAGCGCTACTTCAAGTGCTTCCAACTTTCTTAATAACTGTGCATTTCCTACAAAAAATTCATCGGCAGCTTCATTTACTAATTTAATAGCCTCAGCTTCACCTTCAGCATGTAATATTTTCGATTGTTTGTACCCCTCAGCTTCTTTAATTTTTGCGCGTTTTACCCCATCTGCAACAGTTTCGGCAGCAGTTGCAGAATCGATGGCAGCAATTTTTTCATTTTCTGCCTTCACCACTTTATTCATGGTTTCCTGCACATCGCGGGGAGGGTCAATTTGTTTCAGTTCAGTACGCACAATTTCAATACCCCAGCCTTTAGTTTCGAGGTGTAATGTTTTATACAACTCTGCATTGATTTTCCCGCGTTCACTATTGGCCGATTTAAGCGTAAGTGTTCCGATAATATTTCTCAGGGTTGTTCGGGCAAGATTTACAATCTGGTACTTGTAATTGTTAACATTGTAAATCGAGCCTTTCACGCTCTCCTCATCAGATTTCACCTTGAAATAAACCTGGGCATCAACACTTGCATTCAGGTTATCGTTGGTAATAATTTCCTGTGGCTCGGCATCAACCATTTGCTCAGTCACATTCACCAGAAACAGTCTGTCGATAACCGGAATAATCCAGTGAAAACCCGGACCAGCCAATTTGTTATATTTTCCAAGTCGCTCAATCAGGCCACGATGGGTTGGCCTAACAATTCTGATTCCAGCAAAAAACAATACCATCACTGGAATAATTAAAAATAAATAGCTCATTTTTGTTTAATTTAAATTTTGATTATTGAATTTTTAAAAGGTTAGTATGATTCAAATCTTATAAAAGCTTTATTAATTAGTTTTTTAAAAGTCATAATAAAAAACAATTTCTGTCTCATCACATTAAATCCGGTGTACTGAATATTATTACTGTTTTAACCTGAGTTTAAATTTACACATTTTCCAATGCATCAGCTCAATTTTTATGACCATATTTTCAAATAAATATATTACTTGAGATTAGTGTAGTGTGGAAATAAATTATTACAACTGAAACCCAAATCAGATAGTTGTGACTGTAACTAAATATTTTAATTGTCACCAGATAAAAGCATTACCTTGAAATGTGCTTCTCCGGTATCAGCAATATTCAAAATTTCAAACTATAATTTTATAATTGTTTATGATTAAAATTTTATAATTTTAGCTGATATTCAGACATTAACTAAATCAAAATGAAACGAATATTAATCATTATTGGGGCAAGCATTGTAATTGTATTTATTTGTTTTGTTTTGATAGTTAATCTTTGGATTGGGAATACGGTAAAAGAAAACATAGCAATTGCAAAAAAACAATACCCGGGAACTTCTGAAGAAGCATTGATTGCATATCTTCTGGATTCTACCAATTCACCGCGCAACCGCACACACATTGCAATCTGGACATTAGGTCAGATTCAATCTGAAAAGGCGAAACCTGTACTTAAAGATCTGTATAAAAATGATCCAGATGGCATAACCTGCAGCGGAAAACACGATTCTGTGATTTGTCAGTATGAAATTTATAAAGCGCTGAATGCTGAAAAGGTTAACTGGTGGCCTCTGCACCGGAAGCTGAACTAATACTACTGTTGTTTTTCCACTCGATTTATAAAGAGAAAAACGAACTAAAAAATGTTAAGGGCTTACAATAAAGTAATAAATATATTACCTTTGCGTTTATGAAAGCCAGTGAACTTTTGAAATTGCTAAAAAGGGATGATTGGTATGAAACCCGGCAAACAGGTAGCCATGTGATTATGACGCATCCAGAAAAAAAAGGACAACTTATTGTTCCTTATCACGGAAGCAGGGAAGTACCCACCGGAACTTTAAATGCCATTTTAAAAGAAGCAAATGTTAAAACAAGAAAAAGATGAAATCAAATCAGGTAAAGCCAAAAATTACAATGAAAATCCTCAAGGAAGAAAAAGGTTATGGCGCTACGGCTAAAATCGGGGATAAATTTATTGCCACCTGTGGCGACAATTTTGAAGAACTTAAAGAAATGATTCTTGATGCGGTCAATCTTTCTTTTGAAGAAGAAGGATTTGTGTATAATATCGATGAAATTGAATTTAGTTACGATATGGAAAGCTTTTTTGCCTTCTACAAAGTTATTAATGCAAAAGCACTTTCTGAACGAATCGGCATGAACCAAAGTCTTCTGTCGCAATATATTTCTGGTATTAAAAAACCATCTTCAAAACAGGCTCAACGCATCCTTCATGGTGTAAACCAAATTGGAAAGGAATTATCGGAAGTAAGGTTTTTATTGTAAATGAAATTTTCCTATCTCCCAAATTTCCAGTAATTTACCTCGGCTTCGGTTTCTTTGTCCGACTGTTGCAGCCAGTAAGCCGGAGTTACCCGTTTACCTGAAAAACTCTTCAGATGGCGCTTGTACACATCAACCAGCGGATTAAAAACAAGATCGGTAACGCCAATTTTAAAAGTGGCTGCTTCGCCTTCCTGTACCGATTTTACTTCGTAACCATTCAGTTCGAGCAGCTTTTTCAGAAAGTCAGCACGTTCGGCCGAAACACCGGTTTCAACCACAGTACAGCGCACACCGTCCAACTCTTCAACAATATGTTTTCCTTTATTGAGTGCCATTTTTCAAATTTTAATACAAAAATCCCTGACTGATTTCCCTGATAGTTTCGAAAATCACGCTTGCAAAACCCACTGCAAAAATACCGGCAACGCAAATAATAAGCGCTGTACGCATGTACGGCGAGCTTTTAAATGCCGGCACCGGATTGTCGCTTTTCTCGATAAACATGGACCGAACCACACGCAAATAGTAGTAAAGCGAAATGGTGGCATTTAAAACCGCAATCAGAACCAAAATGTAATAACCACTTCCGGCGGCGGCTGTAAACAAAAAGAACTTACCAAAAAACCCGGCCACCGGCGGAATACCAGCCAGCGAGAAAAGTGCAAGTGTCATCAGCAAACTCAGCTTTGGATTGGTTTTGTACATGCCGTTGTAGCCGTCGATGGTTTCAACCCCCGAAGCGTTTGAAATGGCTTCAACCACACCAAAAGCACCGAGGTTGGTAAACACATAAACCAAAACAAAATAAACCACTGCACTCATTCCAAGGTCGTTATTGCCTAAAATCCCAAGCAAAAGAAACCCAGCCTGTGCAATGGAAGAAAAGGCCAGAAACCGTTTCAGGTTTTGCTGGCGCAGTGCAAACAGATTCGCAAGTGTCATGGTGAAAACGGCCAGCGTGTAAATCACGGGTTTCCACATTTCGGTAAGTGTTTTAAATACCGTGAAGAGGATAATGGTAAATATGAACGATGCTGCGCCTTTCGAAATTACTGACAGATATGAAGTTACGTTGATTGGCGCTCCTTCGTAAACATCGGCGGTCCAGAAGTGGAAAGGAACCAACGAAATTTTGAATCCCATTCCGCTTACAAAGAAAATAAAACCAAGGGCCACCATTGAGTTCGAAGTAATGGTTTGGGCAATGTCGGTAAAATAGATTGAACCGGTTACGCCATAAATCAGCGACAATCCGAAGAGCAACACACCTGACGAAAGGGCTGAAGATAAAATCAGTTTAATACCAGCTTCGGCTGAGCGGCTGCGAATGCGGTCGAAAGCTGCAAGCCCGGCAATCGGGATGGTAGCCGTTTCGAGACCGATATAAAACATCAGAAAATCGCCCGACGAAATCATAAAGTTCATCCCAATGAGGGTTGAAACAGTCAGCAGGAAATATTCGCTGATGCGGTCGCTGTTTTCCGGGCGTTTCAGCCATCCTTCGGCCTGAAGAAAAATTATCAGCACACCAATGTTCAGCACGTTTTTCATTAACGCGGTGAGCGGACTGCTTTGATACGACCCGCCAAACAAAGTGCCTTCAGGAACCGGGAAAAAGCCGGCAACAGTTACCAAAGCAAAAAGAGCGATGGTAAACGGAATCAGCTTTCTTTTGGCCGAATCTGCCGTTGCGATTTCAGCAATAAGTATGATAAGCGCTGCCGCAGTAAGCAGCAATTCGTGGCGCATCATTAAAAATTGTGAGATGTTCATAATGTCATATTTATCAGCCTCCCCCCAGCCCCCTACGAAAGAGGGGGAGTTGGAAAACAATATCTTATTTCGTTAATGCTTTCATTTCAAAATTAAAACTCAAAAAACACTTGTTTCCGCCAGTTTGTGAACGATAGGTTTCAAACTGTCGAGAATAGTGTCCGACAGCCACAGCGGGGCAATACCAATTCCGGCAATGACAATTACAAGCGTAAACATGCTTATTTTCTCAAACCAGGTGGCATCGCGCAGGTGCTCGAAATGTGGGTCTTTTACAGGCCCGAACAACAAAATTCCAACCACGCGCAGAATGTAAACTGCGGTAATTACAATCGACGATGCAGCAATAATTGTCACAATTCTGTGAAATAAATCCTCGTGCTGGAAAGCTCCGACAAAAACAGTCATTTCAGCAACAAATCCGCTTAATCCGGGTAAACCCAGTGAAGCCAGACCTGCGATTACATACACCACCGAAAGTACCGGAATCACTTTCATCAAACCACCCATTTCGTAAATGTTGCGGGTGTGTGTGCGGCCGTAAATCATCCCGATTAATGCAAAGAAAAGGGCTGTCATTAAACCGTGCGAAATCATTTGAATGATACCGCCATCCATGGCCGTTTCGTTCATCATCAGCAAGGCAAAAAGCACAAGCCCGCAGTGGCTCACTGAAGAGTAGGCATTAATATATTTAAGGTCTTTTTGCCAGATGGCTCCAAAAGCTCCGTAAACCACACTGATACTGGTGAGAATGATAAAAATCCATGCCTGTTCGTGCGCTGCTTCGGGCATCAGGAACATAGCCACACGGAATGCACCGTAACCTCCCAGCTTCATCAAAACCCCGGCGTGGAGCATCGAAACGGCTGTTGGCGCAGAGGCATGACCGTCGGGCGACCAGGTGTGGAACGGAAAAAGCGCTCCTAAAATTCCAAAACCAATAAATGTGAACGGGAAGAAGAAGCGTTGTGCTTCAACCGGTATTTGAATTTTCGAAATATCGAGAATATTAAAAGTAAGCGGGCCACCGTTTGGTGCCGAGTTAAAGTAAATACCGAAAATACCAACCATCAGCAGTGCCGAGCCTCCCATCAACATTAATGTGAGTTTCATGGCCGAACTTTCTTTCGGACCACTGCCCCAAACCCCGATAAGGAGGTACATTGGGATAACCGCAATTTCGTAAAACAGGAACATGGTAAACAGGTCGATGGAAATAAAAAACCCGAAAACTCCTGTGGCCAGCAAAATGAGTGAGATAAAGAATTCACGCGAGAGGTATTCAACTTCCCACGAGGCAAAAATTCCGGCAAAAACCACAATGCCCGTAAGCATAATCATCACCACCGCAATGCCATCGACACCCGTCGTGTAATGGATATTCAGACTTTTAAACCAGGTATAATCTGAAACAAAAACCATTTCGTCGGTAACACCGGCTTTGCGCAGTCCCAGATACATAAATACAAGTACTGCTGCAACAATCAGCTGAACGGTCATCCCAAAAGCTGAAACCGCACGTGCCCCTTTCATGTCTTTTGTAAACAGGATGCCGATAATGGTCAGCACCGGAACAACAATTAATAAGGTAAGTATATTCATATTAAAAACTTTACTTTTCTCTCATTTAATAGCCTTTTCTCTATTTCGTCCGCAAAAACTGTAGCTCTTTTTTCAACTTCCTTCGCGGACGATTTCTATTTCTTTTATTTCAATCCCGGGGTTAAAACCCCGGGCTATTCATATTTTGCTCTTTCAGAGCTTGTTCTGTCCCAATCCTTCCCCCTTTGGGGGAATAAGAAGGGGGCCAGTTTTTATATATAATAAACCAATACCAGCGCCAGAATCAGCACGCCTGCCACAAACATAAAGGCATAGTGCTGCAATTGTCCCGACTGCATTCCTTTTATCCGGTACGAAATCTTTTCGGTTACCGTGCCGATGCCCACCATAAACGCATCCACAATGTGTCGGTCGAACCAGGCAACCGGCCTCGATATATAATTGAAAATGATTTTCTTGGTAACGAAAAGGTAAATCTCGTCGATATAAAATTTATTGTAAGTCGCGGTGTACAAAACGCCCAATTTTTTAGCCATTTTTTCAGGAACGCCACTCTCCTTTTTATAAAGCAGCCATGCAAATGCAATTCCTATCAATCCGATTAAAACCGAAGGCACTGCAACAGCAAGATGGAGGTGTGTATCGAAATGCATCTTATCCGACGTAACCATACTATGGAATGGCAGGAATCCTGAAAAGATGGATGCAAATGCAAGAAACATCAACGGAATGGTCATCACCAGCGGCGATTCGTGAGGCGTGTGATGGTAGTGTCTGTCTTTTCCCCAGAATACACTGAAATAGAGCCGGAACATATAAAATGCGGTAAGTCCGGCAACCAAAAACTCAACACCAAAAAGAAGTTTGTTGTGGTTGAATGCAGCCACCAGAATTTCGTCTTTGCTGAAAAAACCCGAAAGCGGCGGAACACCGGCAATGGTTAAACAGGCAATGAGGAAAGTGATGTGCGTGATGGGCAGGAACTTCCGCAAACCGCCCATATCGTACATATAATTTGAATGAACGGCATGAATGATAGAACCTGCACCAAGGAAAAGCAGCGCTTTAAACATGGCGTGTGTAAACAGGTGGAACATGGAAGCCATGTAACCCAAACCTTCTTCTCCACCGTAACCCGAAACTCCAAGACTGAGCATCATGTAACCGAGTTGCGACAGGGTTGAAAAGGCAAGAACGCGTTTAATATCGTATTGGGTAATGGCGATTACCGCGGCAAAAAGCGAGGTAAAACCGCCAACATAAGCTACAATTTCGAGTGCATCGGGTGCCTGAAAATGGAACACCACAAACATGCGGGCTACCAGGTAAACACCGGCAACAACCATAGTTGCAGCGTGGATTAACGCCGAAACAGGTGTTGGGCCTTCCATTGCATCGGGTAACCAAATATGGAACGGAAACATGGCTGATTTACCTGCTCCACCGATAAAAATCAAAACCATCGCCCAGGTCAGGGCCGAAATTCCCATAAAACTCATCCCGGCTGCGTTGGCAAAAACAGCTCCGTCAGGATTGGTCAATTGCGCAAAATCGAATGTTTTTGTGATGAATGAGAGGATTAATATGCCAATCAGAAAGCCAAGGTCGGCAAAGCGGGTAACGATAAATGCCTTTTTTGAAGCGGCCACTGCCGACGGTTTCTGGTAATAAAAACCAATTAAAAGAAATGAACTTACACCTACCAACTCCCAGAAAATGTACATCTGGAAAATGTTGGTGGCAATTACCAACCCCAACATCGAAAAAGTGAACAACGACAGAAATGCATAAAACCGCTGAAATCCCTTTTCGCCGTGCATATAACCAAGACTGTAAATATGCACCATAAACGAAATTGTGGTAACAACCACGAGCATCATCACAGAAATGGGGTCGAGTAAAACGCCCATTTTTATTTGCAGTGTTTCCGAAAAGGTAAGCCACAAAGTTTCAAACGGAATGATGGTTTCAAAAGCACCTTCATGATGACTTCCGAAGAAATACGTAATGGCTGTCATCACCGAAAGCACCCACGAAATTCCTAACCCGGTTGTACCCAGCAATCCTGAGATGATGGGTTTCCATTTCATTCCCAACAGCCCGGTGACAAGAAACATCACCAGTGGAATCAGCGGAATCAGTATTGTGTAATTGTACATATTGTTTTATTTTTTGTGTCTGTAGAGACGTTGCATGCAACGTCTCTACAACGTAATATTTATTTTCAATTTCATTTAGCGGTTAAAAACCGCTTCACCCTTTTTCCCGTCTTCGGTCTTCCGTCTTCGGTCTTCCGTCTTCTAATACCTCAACTCATTTACATTTTCAACATCGATATTTTTCAGTTTTCTGTAAATATTGATGATGAGCGCAATGGCAACCGACGCTTCGGCAGCAGCAATTCCAACCACAAAAATGGCAAAGAAATGTCCCTGTAACTGGTCGGGGTACAAATAGCGGTTGAAAATCACAAAGTTGATATTCACCGAGTTCAGAATCAGTTCAATCGCCATTAAAATGGTAATCAGGTTGCGGCGCATAATAAAACCCGCAATACCGATAAAAAACATGATTGTACTGACAATCAAAAAATGCTGTATTGGAATTCCTTCTATCATATTTCAGCGTTTTTATCTTTTTCTTTTTTGGCTATTACAATGGCAGCAACCATAGCCGCCAGCAACAAAATACTAATTAGCTCGAAAGGCAACACATACCCGTTTTTTTCAACTCCCAGCAATTGCAACCCAATGTTTTCCATGGTTGCAGGAAGTTCGGTAACCGTTGTGGTTTGCGGAAACGGGTAAGTTAAAATGGTGTAAATGGTCAGTGCGCTGCCAACAACCGCAACCGCAATTCCCATTATCATTTTGGTCAGGTCGGGGTGTTTAAACCTGTGCGAAATATGGTGTGTAAGCAGGATACTGAAAATGATGAGCACCACAATACCCCCCGCATAAAGCGTGAGCTGAACCGCGGCCATAAACTGGTACTCCAAAAGAAAGTATAAACCTGCGGTTGCAATAAGCACAAACAACAGGTAAACTGCGGCACGAAGAATGCGGCGCGAAGTAATGGTCAGCAGCGAAAATATGAGAATTATCGCCGAGAACAGGTAAAACATGATGATGTTGAAACTCATTTCTTTGCCTCCTTTCTGAGCAACGAGCCCGGCTGGTTTAACACTTTGGTCAGTTTGCTGCGGTCGAAAACGGCGTGTTCAAATTTCTGCCCGAAAGCCAGCGCATCCGAAGGACATGTTTTTACACACAATCCGCAAAAAGTACACATCGACAGGTGATAAATGTGTTTGTCGATAATCCTTTCCAGTTTTCCATCAGCATTGGGAACACGGTTGGTAATGATTTCGATTGAACCGTTCGGACAGTTCATTTCGCAGATTCCGCAGCCGGTGCAGGCATGCAGATTATTTTCGTCATGCGGCATAATGATTTCGCCCTTAAACCGCTCTTCCATTTTCAGGGTTGCGCGGTTTTCGGGGTACTGCTGTGTAACAATGGCCCGCGGACTGACAAAGTATTTGCCGGTAACCCGCATTCCTGCCCACAACGAGGAAATCCCGCTGAACATGTCTTTGAAATATTTCAATATGCTATTCATCAGCTCAAAGTTTCAAGTTCAAAGTTTCAAGTTTCAAGTCTAAAACATTCAACTTTTCCTGTATATTCATAATTAATCACTAATCATTAATCAATCAAAAATGCCAGCCCATTAAAACAAGGAAAGCAATTAAAACGATATTCACCAAACTCACCGGCAGAAGGTATTTCCACTCCAGCGTTAAAAGCTGGTCGATACGCAAACGCGGGAAAGTCCATTTAAACCACATGATAACGTAAATGATGAAAAACGTTTTCACAAAGAACCAAACGATGGAAGGAATAAAATCCATTACCTGGTTAAACCCTTCCCAATTGCCGATGTGCAGCGGCATCCAGCCTCCCAGGAAAACCGTGGCAGCAATGGCTGCAACAATAAACATATTGATGTATTCGGCCAAAAAGAAAAAGGCAAATTTAATTCCTGAATATTCGGTATGAAAACCTGCGGTAAGTTCCGATTCTGCTTCGGCAAGGTCAAAGGGACCGCGGTTGATTTCGGCGGTACTGGCAATCAGAAACACGATAAACGCGATAAACGCCGGAATGTGTCCTTTAAAAATCCACCAGCCGTCAACCTGGCTTTCGATAATGGTTGAAAGCTGCATACTGCCTGAGAAAACCACAATGGCCAGCAGCGAAAGTCCTACTGAAAGCTCGTAACTCACAATCTGTGCTCCGCTGCGAATAGCGCCAATCAGCGAATATTTGCTGTTGCTCGACCAGCCAGCCAGCAAAATACCAACCACACCGAGCGACGAAACTGCCATCACATAAAACACCCCGATGTTAAAATCGATGGCCTGCAAACCTTTGGCAAATGGCAAAGCCGCCATTGCCATTAATGAGGCGATGATTACAATAAACGGGGCGAGGTTAAACAGAAACTTGTCCGATTTCCGGATGGGAATCAATTCTTTAATGAGCAGTTTAATGAGGTCGGCAATGGTTTGCAGCAAACCCCATTTACCTACACGGTTTGGCCCCACGCGGTTTTGGATGATGGCGCAAACTTTCCGTTCGAGATAAACAAGAAAAAGGCCAAGCAGCGCAAAAAACAGCAGGAACAACAGCCCGATGAGCACCAGTTCGGTAAAAGTAACCCAGCCCGGCGACATCATCCCCGAAAGCCATTCGTGAATAGCGCCGGTAAGTGTTGAAAAATCGTATAAATTCGGTGTCATATTCATTTGACTTTTATCGGTCGATATCAGGAATAACAAGGTCGAGCGAGCCGCTTACGGCAACTAAGTCGGCAATCTTGTATCCCGAAGTTATCGTATTCATTACAAATAAATTACTGAAGTTGGGCGTGCGGAATTTGATGCGGTACGGCGATTTGTTGCCGTCGCTCACAATGTACACAGCCAGTTCGCCGCGTGCAGTTTCAACACGCTGGAAAAACTCGCCTGCCGGCAGTTTAATTATCGGTTTCATTTTGGCCGTGTAATCGCCTTCCGGAATGTTGTCAACCAACTGTTCCAAAATGCTGAGCGACTCGTGCATTTCGCGCATGCGCACCTGGTAACGGGCAAAAGTATCGCCTTCGGTTTCAAGACATTCGTTAAACTGAACTTTATCGTAAGCACTGTACGGTGCAATTTTGCGGATGTCGCAACTCCAGCCCGAACCTCTTCCCGACGGGCCTGTAACACCGTAGGCAATGGCTGTTTCCTTGCTCATCAGCCCTACTCCTTTGGCACGCTGGTGAAAAATTACGTTGCCGGTAAGCAACTGGTCGTATTCGGGCAGTTTTTTGCGGAAATATTTGATAAATTCCTTGATACCCTTTTGAAAATTGGGGTGTACATCATGCATCAGTCCACCGGGCATGATAAAGCTGTGGAGTAATCGCGAGCCAAAAGATTCCTCAAAAATGTCGAGGATTTTTTCGCGGTCACGCAGACCATAAAAAAAGGTGGTAAGCGCTCCCAGGTCCATGCCGAATGCCGACCACCACAACTGGTGCGATGCCAAACGGTTCAACTCGGCCAAAATGGTGCGGATGTATTTTACCCGTTCCGGAACTTCAACCTGCAAGGCATTTTCAACACAAAGACAAACCGCCTCGTTGTTGATGTGTGCCGAAAGATAGTCCATCCTGTCGGTGAGGTGAATAATCTGCGGATAAGTAATGGCCTCGCACATTTTTTCGATTCCGCGGTGGATATACCCAACATGCGGAATGAGGTATTTTACTGTTTCGCCCTGCAGGCAAACCTCAAACCGTAAAACCCCGTGGGTTGACGGGTGCTGCGGCCCAACGTTGATAATATAATCTTCGCTTTCGCCAATAATCACGTCTTTGATAATTTCTTCTGTCATGGCAGCGGTTTTAGCGTTCAATCATGTTTACCTCATCCTTGAAATCCTTGCGCAACGGATAACCGTAATCGTCTTCAAGAAATAAGCGTTTCAGGTTGGGATGATTTTTATAGCGGATTCCAAACAAGTCGAAAACTTCACGTTCGAAGAATTCTGATGTTGGATAAACTTTTGCCAGTGAATCGATTTCCGGTTTTTCGCGCTCTTCGATTTTTACTTTAACCACCAGTAAATGATGATGTTGTGTTGAAGTAAGATGATAAACCGCCATAAAATGCGTTTTGAAATCGACGGCTGTGTGGCTGATGAGATAATCAAAAGCGGTTTGTTTATCAGCTTTCAGCTTTTCGGTGAGTTCAACTAATTTTCCGGCCGGAACAATTGCCTCAGTAAGTTGTGTCCCTTCCGGAAATTCAGCCTCAGGAACAATTCCCCTGATGATTTCTGTAAGTTCTTCTCTGCTTAACATTCAGGATTGATATTAAAGAATTGAATTGGCGTTTTCGCCCGGTTTTAAAAAAGACTCGCCCTTGATTTTGCGTTGCAACTGCATTACGCCGTACAACAAAGCTTCGGGACGTGGCGGGCAACCGGGAATATACACATCCACCGGAATTACATGGTCAACTCCGCGAACCACCGAATAAGTGTTGTAAAAGAACGGCCCGCCCGAAACTGCGCAGGCGCCCATGGCAATTACATATTTTGGCTCGGGCATCTGGTCGTACAACCGTTTCAGCACGGGCACCATTTTGTTTACAATGGTTCCGGCAACCACAATTACGTCGGCCTGGCGCGGCGAGGCACGGTAAACTTCGATGCCGAACCGCGAAAAGTCGTGACGCGAGGCTCCGGCAGCCATCATTTCGATACCACAGCAACTGGTGGCAAACGTTAGCGGCCACACCGAATTGGAGCGGCCCCAGTTAATCAGGTTGTCAACAGTGGTCATAAAAACCCTGTCGCCCAATGTATTCAGAAGTTCCAGCGATTCGTTATCGCCGAAATCTTCGTATTTCATCGATTTAATTTTTACACCCATTTCAGCGCTCTTTTTTTCCATGCGTACAAAAGGCCAAGCCCAAGTACGAAGAAGAAGATGATGATTTCGATAAATGCCCGCATCCCGATTTGTTTCATCACCACACCCCACGGAAAGAGGAACACGGTTTCAACATCGAAAATGAGGTAAATAATGGCAAAAAGATAGTAACCTACGTTGAACTGAATCCATGCGGGTCCCTCGGTAGGAATACCGCATTCGTAAGGTTCCGATTTTGCCGGGTTAAATGAACTTGGGGCAATGAGCATTGAAAACGCGATGGCTCCCCCAACCAACACCAGCGCAATTACAAAGAAGAGAATTAGCGATTGACTCTCCATATATCGTGTTATTTAAATATTTGGATATATAAAAAACTGCGCAAATGTAATTTTTTAAATTTTACACAAAACTGATATTCTTAAAAAAATTAAATAGTGCTATCTATTTAAAAACGATTTGAATAAGACTCTAAAAGAACAAAATTTGCAATCTTTTTCAATCCGAAAGTATGGTTGCTGACACATGTTTATAATTTTTTTACCGTATTGATTAGTAATTGCCAACCTTAATAAAGGAAATCTGCAAGTTTTGCCACAATTGGAGCGAAACAAAAAATCGAAATAAAGAATTAGAAAAAACAAATATTTACTATCATTTGAAACTTAAAAAAACAAACCTTAAATAATTACCTTTGGGTTTGATTACAATTGATTTCTAATGAATGAGGAGCTTGAAAAATACAGAAATGAATACCTGTCACTGAACTTAAACGATAACATCAATTACGAAAAGTTCAGCATGATTTCAATTGTCTATAATTCCACTAAAATAGAAGGATGTTCGCTGGATGAAAGTGATACACGTTTATTAATCGAAAACAATATTACGGCCAATGGAAAACCTCTGACCGACCATTTAATGGTAAAAGACCATTTTGATGCTTTCGTTTTCATAAAAAACCTGGCAGCAAAAAAACGGAAATTGTCTGTCGGATTTTTAAATGAAGTTGCTGCCCTGGTAATGAAAAATACGGGTGGGCCTGTAAATACCATTTCGGGTGAGTTTGATACTTCAAAAGGCGATTTGCGCTTGGCACAGGTTTATGTTGACCATAAATACTTTCCCGATTTCTCAAAAGTACCTGCACTTTCAGAACAACTTTGCAAAACAGTAAACGAAAAAATTGATGCAGTTTCAGGAATTGAAATTCTGAACCTTGCTTCCGATTTACATTACAATCTTGTAAACATTCACCCCTGGGCTGATGGAAACGGCAGGGTTTCGAGACTGATGATGAACTATATTCAACTCTACCACAACGAACCTCTGATTAAGATATTTACTGAAGATCGGGCTGAATATATTGCTGCCTTAAACGAAACCGAACAGGCAAATAACCCAGAAATTTTCAGGTGTTTCATCGCCTCGCAGCAAATCAAATTCTTTAAAGCTGAAATAGAAAAATTCAGAAAAAAAGATGAGGGTTTTAGTTTTCTGTTTTAGTTGAATTTATCAAAATTGCCATCGAAACCCCTTCTACTTTCACCTCGTCAGAAACTATTTCGCTAATTCCGGATTCGTTGATTTCATTTCCTTTTGCCCCAAACCTGTAATTTCCTTCGGGAAGCGGAATTGTAACAGGATTTTGCTGGGCATTAAAAATCAGGATTATTTTCTCCCATGAATCGCCAACTTCTTTTCCCTGAATACAATACGAAACAACTCCTAATTTATATTGTGTACAAAAATTGACATGTTTCCGTATTTCATCGGCTGTTTTTATTCTGAATGCGGGGTGATTTTTACGCAACCGAATCAGCTTTTGGAAATATTGAAAAACATCGGAATACTGCTCTTTTCTGTTCCAATCCATCTGATTTACCGAATCGGATGATTTATAAGAGTTTCCATCGCCATTTTTGGTGCGGCAAAACTCCACACCTGCATGTAAAAAAGGCACTCCCTGCGAGGTAAGAATCAATGCTCCTGCCAGTTTCACCATTTTTCGCATTTGCTCGTCTGTGGCATGCGAAACGCTCATTTTCAGTTTATCCCAAAGTGTATAATTGTCGTGGCACGAAACATAATTAATACACTGACCAGGCTCGGCAGCCCAGGGTCTTTTTGCGGTTTCAACATAATCATAAACAATTTGCGGATGACTGGTTGCCGCAATAACTCCAAACTTCACAGCTTCTTCGCGTAACTCGAGCCCGCTTACAAATCCTTTGCTTTTTTTCAACCCGTGATTTCCCTTGAGTGCATCCCTGAAATCGTCGTTAAATGCTGCAATACCGGGCATTTGAGTAATGTTGCTTTTAACCGCGCGCAAATGTTCGGGCATCGGACTTTGGTCGGCTGCCCAGCCTTCGCCATACAATAATAACCCCGGGTTGGTTTTATCCAGTTCATCACGAATCGCTTTCATCGTTTCCAAATCGTAAATACCCATTAAATCGAACCGAAATCCATCGATATGAAATTCCTGAGCCCAGAATTTCAGCGAATCAACTATGTATTTCCGAACCATCGCGCGTTCTGATGCAATTTCGTTTCCGCAACCTGATGCGTTTGAGAAACTTCCGTCGTGTTTCTGCCTGTAAAAATACCCCGGAACAGTTTGGTTAAATACCGATTCTTTGGCAAAATAAGTATGATTATAAACCACATCAATAATAACCCCGATTCCGTTGTCGTGTAAAGATTTAACCAGCTTTTTGAATTCCTTAATCCTCACTGTTCCATCGTAAGGATTTGTTGAATATGAGCCCTCAAGAGCATTAAAATGCTGCGGATCGTAACCCCAATTATATTTTTCGTGTGGCTTTTCTTCGTCAACAGTAAAATAATCAGAAACCGGCAACAAATGTACATGTGTAATTCCAAGTTCTTTTAAGTGTGCCAAACCTGTTGCAATACCATTTTTTGTTTTTGTTTCATCTTCGGTAAAACCAAGGTATTTCCCCTTATTTTTTATTCCCGAATTTTCTGCAATTGAAAAATCACGGACGTGGGTTTCGTAAATAACAGCTTCAGTAAAATTACTGTAACGAGGACCTTTATCTTCATTCCAGTTATCAGGATTGGTTTTTTGAGGGTCGAAAATCATACCACGGACACCATTCACGCCAACACAACGTGCATAAATATCGGGTGATTCGGTCAGCCAGTCGCCATCATTTATTCTGAATGTGTAAAACTTTCCAACATAATCGCCAATCAGCACAGTTGACCAAACACCTAATCCAACCGACTGAAGGGTTGTTTTGTGAAATGGCTCACCTGTAACTCCGTCTTTATAAAGCCGGAGTTCGATAAAATGGGCTGTTGGAGCCCAAATTTTTACATAAGTTTTTTCCGGAGTCCACGTGATTCCTAAATCATCGCCCGGATAATATGGATACGTCGAAAAATCGATATGATTAAATTTCCAGTTACGCATTTAATACTTTACTAATGTTTTTCTCAAATAAACCGAATTGCTACCCAGTACCTTTCCTTTAACATTAAAAAGTATGATTTTGACCTTTGGGTATCTTTTCAGTTTTTTATCGTACGAATAAAAATGATTTAAGTCGATATGCAATGTGTGCGTGTAATTTTTTGCCATATAAAGCGGATAAAATGTTCGGTTTTCCATTCCTTTCAACCTGAATTTTCGTTTCAGCCAAAAATTATCGAAAATCAGCAATGGCTTGTCCATATCAATATCTACATTCCCTGTATTTTTAACTGTTAATTTCAGTTCATCCGGAAAATACAACCTGTCTTTTTCGAGTTCAATATGTACTTTCTGCCTTACAATGAATGGTTGTTTCTTATTTCCTTTTTTTCTGAAAACCAACCACAAAACAATACTAACAATCAAAATAATCAGAATCCAGACAATTTTGTTGCCTTCGGGACCAATTTCATTTCGGGCGGAAAGTGTCAGTGTTGAAATCAGCAGTGTAAAAAGGATGAAATACTTTTTTTGTTTTAACATAACCGGCGCAAAAATACAAGAAAAAAAACCTTAGACAACCAGCAATTTTAAACGTTTTGCACAATTAAAATTAGCAATATAAGGGTTGTAAGGGTTGCTTTTATATCTGACCCGACAATCAAAAAAATTGGGATATCAAAAGTTAAACTTCCAATATCCCATTTTTAATCAGGTATCAATGTAATCCAGGTTACGGTACAATTACTTTTTTTGCCAAAATATCTTTTACTACCATATCTGCAAATTTACCGGCTTCCTCCTCTACCGATTTTATATTGGTCGATTTGGTACGTGCAGTCCATAACAATTCTTCTTTTGCAACATCGTACAGGTTACATTCAAGAAAATAGGTCACATCTTCAACATAATAACCCGATTCGTAAGCAACTCCCAGATTATATGAATAGTAATTATAGTATGCACCATACGAAATTGGCATTGCTGCCGCACCTGCAACCACCATTGGAGTACCGTAATAACCGGTGCCGCCCATCCAGTAATTGCTGTTGTAGTCCTGCACGTAACGTTGCTCTTTTTGTTGGTCGAGCAGCGATATTATCATCAGTCCATCAAATTTATTCTCCTCAACTTTGCTTTTTATTCTTGCTTTTAGCGCTTCCGGATTTTCCGATTTACTCATAACTTCTCCCATTTTACCTGCAAATGGAAATACTTCGTACGTTGGCATGGCATTTATGCTATTGGTTTTAAGGTTATCAGCAATTGCCCTTTCAATTAAGTACCTGCCTGAAGTGTTTGGAGTTATTGCCACAACACCTATTTTTTCGAAATGGCTGCTTGTCGCTTCTTTGTTTTTCCATGAACCTACAAGTTTGGTCGAAGTTGAACAGGCTGAAGCAATTAATACGCTTGCCAGAATAAAAAAATTTGTGATTTTTTTCATTATAATTTAATTTTGATTTTGATGAAACTGTAATGACAGATTAAGTGTGTAAATATAGAAAATAACTATTACTGATGGCATTTTGTTTTACAGGCACTTTACCGAATTTAAAATTGACTGATAATTGCTTATTTACAGGTGTTACAGCGTATTATTTTTTTTGGTATTTTTCGTTAAATAATTAGTTGAATCCAAAATTCTTTCCATTATGAAAATTTTTTCGATTTTTTGCCTGATTTTAATTATCCCTTTCTTTTCAATCGCACAAAAACATGAAAAAATTACACCAGATTCTATAATTAATGAATCAGCTCTTGGAGAAGTTTCCGATACGCTTAAAAACGAAAATATTTTCGATCTGGAAGTTCCTCTGAAAATTAAATTGAAATACGATATCACATCATTTATTAAAAACAAACACAAAGCAGAATACATTGATGCCGAATTACAGATTTTAAGCGATACAAACGAGCCTGTTATTAAAAATATCCGCATTCAGGCACGAGGCAATTTCAGAAAGGGTCAATGTTATTTTCCTCCGCTTGCGCTTAATTTCAAAACCGACTCTATTAAGCGTACCGAACTGGCAGGAACAAAAAAAATAAAGGTGGTTACACATTGTACAACCGGCAAAAACAACGACAATATTGTTATGCGTGAATACCTGGTTTATAAACTTTACAACATTTTAACCGAAAAAAGTTTCAGGGTTAAATTACTTGATATCACATATATTGACACAGGCAAAAAAAAGCTGGAGTTTCAGGAAACAGGATTTATTATTGAACCTGCCGAACTTGTTGCAAAACGTAACAATTGTATTTTAATTGAGCCAACCTATGTAAAGAGAGAAAACCTGGTGGAAGAAGATGCTGACAGGGCGGCAATATTCCAGTATATGATTTCGAATACCGACTGGCGCATAAAAAGCGGACACAATACAAAATTTATGAAATCGATGACAGATATAACTCCTAAAGTTATCCCTGTTCCCTATGATTTTGATTTCTTAGCAGTTGTAGATGCGGCTTATGCATTTCCGCAGGAGTGGTCGAATACTGAAACGCTTTACCAAAGAATCTATCTGGGTTATTGCAGGAATGATGACAATGAATATTTAAAAATCATCAGCCTTTTTCTTGAAAAAGAAGACCTGATATTGAATTATATCAAAGACTTTGAATATCTGGGTGAAAAAGATAAAAAATTCGTTTCTGATTACATCTCCGGGTTTTACCGTGAAATAAAAAATCAAAAAAGTTTTCTTTATAATATTCGTAATCAATGTCGTACAATTGATTTTTAAAACGATAGAATATGATACTTCTGGCAAATATCTTTACCGATTTTTTTGCAGGTGTTGATCCCGTAAAAATGACCGACTTTTTTATTCGTCTGCTTTTTAGTTGTTCAACTGTGTTTATACTTATCCGCTTCATTTATTATCCAAATAATGGCCAGTCAGAATATCTTTTTACCTATTTTATTGCCGGACTAATTGTCTTTCTTGTTTCCTCGAGCCTTGACCGCGTAGAATTGAACCTTGGTTTTGCACTCGGATTATTTGCCATTTTCAGTATCATTCGTTTTCGTACTCCCCCTGTCGATATTAAAGAAATGACCTATCTATTTGCTTCAATTGGAATTTCAGCTATTAATGCACTGGTTAATTTTAAAGTCTCCGACTGGCACGGGTTACTTATTTCAAATCTTATAATTCTGATTGCGGCTTTTGCTATGGAAAACTACCAGCCCCGGAAATCGGTTTTAAAGAAAATGCTGACCTTTACCATTTCAGGACTTCAGGTTTTAAACAGCAAAAAACTTTTGCTCGACGAAATCAAAAACAAAACAAACATCAACGTATTTAAAGTCGAAATCATTAAAATCAGCGAAACAAAAAACGAAGTTACTGTCTGGATTTTTTTCAGGCCTACAGACAATTAATATTAAACCTTTTGATAATTGTAAATGAAAAATATAAAATCACTGGAAATCTTTTTGTGGAAAATTAAAATTATTCTGATTTTGATGAAAAATAAATTGCTGAATTTACTTGTTGTTTTTCTTCTCGTTTCCTGCGGAATTCAAAATCCAAAATCGCCGGATTCAATAACAATCAATATTGATTTGACAAAATCAAAAGGCCCGATGAACCCGTTTTGGGCAATGTTCGGCTACGATGAGCCCAACTACACATATATGAAAGACGGCAGAAAATTGCTTTCGGAGCTTTCTGAATTAAGTTCAGTGCCAGTGTATGTACGTGCGCACAATTTACTTACAACCGGAGATGGATCACCGGCGCTAAAATGGGGATCGACAAATGCTTACACCGAAGACGAAAATGGAAATCCGGTTTATAACTGGACAATTACCGACAGCATTTTTGATACATATATTGAACGGGGAATGAAACCACTTGTTGAAATTGGTTTTATGCCCGAAGCGTTGTCATCGAAACCTCAGCCTTATAAACACAACTGGCATCCTGGGGCATCTTATACCGAAATTTTTACCGGCTGGGCTTACCCACCAAAAGATTATGAGAAATGGGCCGAACTGGTGTATCAGTGGGTAACACATTGCGTAGTAAAATATGGAAAAGAAGAAGTGGAAAGCTGGATGTGGGAATTGTGGAATGAACCTAATATCGGTTACTGGCAGGGAACAACTGAAGAATATATTAAACTGTACGATTACACTGCTGACGCTGTAAAACGGGCGCTACCAACTGCAACAATTGGTGGTCCGCATGTAACAGGACCTTCATGGGATGTGTCGGAAAAATTTCTGCGAACTTTCCTTGACCACATCATTCAAGGCCAGAATTATGCAACTGGAAAAATTGGATCGCCGCTTGATTTTATTGCTTTTCATGCTAAAGGAAGTCCGAAATTAAAAGATAGCACTATTCTGATGAATATGGGAACACAACTTCGTGACATTTCCAGTGGATTCGAAATTGTCGCTTCATACCCCGAGTTAAAACATCTGCCAATCATTATCGGGGAATGCGACCCGGAAGGTTGCGCTGCCTGTTCGATGCAGGATTACCCGGAAAATGCCTACCGGAACGGAACCATGTTCAGCAGTTATACCGCGGCATCGTTTGCACGTATTTATGAACTCTCGGAATATTACAAGGTAAACCTGAAAGGCGCTGTTACCTGGGCTTTTGAATTTGAAGACCAGCCATGGTTTAATGGTTACCGCGACCTGGCAACAAACGGAATCGATAAACCGGTTCTGAATATTTTCAGGATGTTTGGGATGATGAGTGGCAACCGGGTTGAAGTTTCAGGCGATCTGGCTTACGATTTTATGACAGTCCGCGATTCCAGCGTCCGGGGTGAAAAAAGGGATATCAACGCACTGGCTTCAGTAAATGATACAACGGCTGCAATTATGGTTTGGAATTATCACGATCTGAATTTTATTTCACCAAACCAGGATATTACAATTTTGATAAACGGAATTCCTTCAAAAAAATTAGAAATATCCCATTTCCGAGTTGATCAGAAATTCAGCAATTCGTATGAAAAATGGAAAGAAATGGGCTCTCCGCAAAATGTAACCGAAGCACTATACAAGGAACTTGAACAATCGGGGAAACTTGCCCGGTTTGAAAAACCAAAAACAGTCAGAATAAAAAACGGGCTGTATTCAGCAAATTTGGAATTGCCAGGTCAGGCAGTATCGTTGCTGGTTCTTAAATGGAAAAAATAAATTGTTTTTGATTAATCTGAAGAAATCCCTAATTTTACCGCTGTTCAAATTGATCAATAATGTCAACAAAACCACATAAATCGAATCTTCCGGGAGCATATCGCTGCCTGTTTTGCTGTCTGATGTTTTACGCTTAAAAGCTCCCTCCTTCCCTTCCCGCTGGGGAAGAAAAAATCTTTCTGATTTCTTATTCGTTATTCCTTACTTATTATTCCATATTTTAAATTCATTCTTATATGAATGCCACAATAATAAAAAAAATAAAATCTCCTGAACGTCCTGCCGGTGCCGAAGGCAATTTTTATAATCCCGAAAGAACATACACGCTGCCCGGAATGAACGACCGTGTGCGCCGTTTGCGTAAACAAAGCGTTGAAACACCCGAATCGCTCTCCATTGAACGGGCGTTGATTACCACAAAATTTTACCGCGAAAACCTGGGCAAATATTCCGAACCGTTAATGCGTGCGCTCAATTTTCTTGAAATTTGTAAACAAAAAACAATCTATATTGGCAATGATGAATTGATTGTTGGCGAACGTGGACCGCGCCCAAAAACGGTTCCCACTTTCCCAGAACTTACCTGTCACAGTGTAGATGATTTTCATGTGCTTAACTCCCGCGACCAGCAGCGATACACCATTCCAAAGGAAGATATTGATACCTACGAACGCGAAGTGATTCCCTACTGGAAAGGTCGTACCATGCGCGAACGTATTTTCAGCCATGTTCCGGCAGAATGGAAAGCTGCTTACGAAGCCGGCGTTTTTACCGAGTTTATGGAACAGCGCGCACCCGGACACACCACCCTCGATGGAAAAATTTACCGCAAGGGAATGCTCGATTTTAAAACCGAAATTGAAAACCATATTGCACGGCTCGACTTTTTAAACGACCCCGAAGCCACCGAAAAGCTGGAAGAGCTAAAGGCAATGGCCATTTCGTGCGATGCTGCAATAGTTTTTGCTGAACGCCATGCCGATTTGGCTGAAAAACTTGCCAAATCAGAAACCAACCCACAGCGCGTTACCGAACTAAAAAAAATAGCCGAAGTTTGTCGCCGCATTCCGGCGCACGCACCGCAAAATTTATGGGAAGCCATTCAAATGTACTGGTTTGTGCACCTTGGTACCATCACCGAACTCAACGGTTGGGATGCCATGAATCCCGGTCATTTCGACCAGCATTTGCAACCGTTTTACGAAAAGGAAATTGCAGAAGGAACGCTCACCCGCGACGAGGCCAAAGAACTCATCAGTTGTTTCTGGGTGAAAGTAAATAACCACCCTGCCCCACCAAAAGTAGGCATCACCGCCCGCGAAAGCGGAACTTTTAACGACTTCACCAACATTAACATCGGTGGTTTGCGCCCCGATGGAACCGACGGAGTGAGCGAAGTTTCGTACCTCCTGCTCGAAGTAATTGAGGAACTGCATATTTTGCAACCGGGCAATTCGGTGCACATCAGCAAAAAAACACCCGACAGTTTTTTGAATGCTGCAAGCAAACTCATTCGCCAGGGACATGGTTATCCTTCGGTTTTTAATCCCGATATTTATGTGCAGGAACTGCTGCGCCAGGGAAAATCGCTACAGGATGCCTATGAAGGCGGTTGTAGCGGATGCATCGAAGTGGGAGCTTTTGGCAAGGAAGCCTATGTTCTGACCGGCTACCTGAATGTTCCGAAAATTCTGGAAATTACGCTGAACAATGGCATCAACCCGCTGACGGGTAAAAAAGCCGGTATCGAAACCGGCGACCCGCGCGACTTTCAAAATTTTGAGGAATTGTACGCAGCTTTTCAAAAACAGCTCAATTTTATGGTTGACCAGAAAATCCGCGTCAGCAATTACATCGACAAAATGTTTGCGCGTTATGCTCCGGCGCCATTCCTTTCGGTAGTTATTGAAGATTGCATTCAGAAAGGCAAGGATTATTACAACGGCGGACCGCGATACAATACCAACTATATTCAGTGCACAGGTTTGGGAACAGTTTCCGATAGTTTATTGGTGCTGAAAAAACATGTTTTTGAAGACAAAACTTTCAACATTGAAACCTTACTGAATGCAGTGGCAAAGAATTTTGAGGGAGAGGAAAAACTGCGTCAGCGCATAATCAACCGTACACCTTTCTTTGGAAATGATGATGATTATGCCGACCAGGTTGCACTGAGAGTTTACAACGATTTGCTGGCTGCCATCGACGGAAAGCCCAACACAAAAGGCGAATCGTTTCATCTGAATATGCTTTCAACAACCTGTCACGTGTATTTTGGCAAAGTGCTCGGCGCCACTCCCAACGGGCGTTTTTCGGGGAAATCGATTTCCGACGGAACTTCGCCATCACACGGTTGCGATACGCACGGACCAACTAACGTCATTCGTTCTCTTGGCAAACTCGATCAGGTAAAATCGGGTGGCACGCTGCTCAATCTGCGTTTTGTTCCCAGCCTGCTAAAACGCGAAAAAGATATCGAAAAACTGGGTCACCTCATCCGAAGTTACTTTTCGCTGGGCGGCCACCACATTCAGTTTAATGTGGTTGACACGGCTACTTTACTTGCAGCGCAGGCATGTCCCGAAGATTATCGTGATTTGTTGGTTCGCATGGCCGGTTACAGCGATTATTTCAACGATATGAACGCTGATTTGCAGAATGAGGTAATTGAGCGAACGGAGAATGAAGCTTTTTAGATTTTAAGTACAAAGTAGTGAGTAGTGAGGTTTATACACCAAATCACAAAATCCAAATCACAAAAAACAACATGGTTAATTCAAATCCTTTCAACCTTTTTTGAAATTTGATTTTTGGCTTTTGGAATTTTTCTCAATACTCATTACTAAAATCTCATTACTAAACAATGATTCCACTGATTTTCGATATTCGCCGCTACTCCATTAACGATGGGCCGGGCATCAGGATAACCATATTTATGAAGGGTTGCCCTTTGCATTGTGCGTGGTGCCACAATCCTGAAAGCCAGTCGCCGGAAATGCAGAAATTGTACACGGCTTCGAAATGCATTGGCGCGCAGGATTGCATTGAAGTTTGCCCCGAGAATGCGCTGACATTGACATCCGAAGGAATTGTAACTGATACCGAAGCCTGTAATTTGTGCGGTTTATGTGCCGAATCCTGCCCCACCAAAGCCATCGAAATGTCGGGGAAACTTTATGGAGTTGAGGAACTGATGCAAATTATTGAACGCGAGCGGGTGCACATTGAACACTCCAACGGTGGCGTTACTTTTTCGGGTGGTGAGCCGCTGATGCACCCCGATTTTCTGATTGAAATGCTAAAAGCCTGCGGCGAAAAAGGACTTCATCGCGCGGTTGATACCTGTGGTTTTGCCTCAACCGAAACGCTTCTGGAAGTGGCAAAACACACCGATTTATTCCTCTTCGACCTGAAACTGATGAATCCCGTTCAGCATAAAAAGTGGACAGGTGTTGATAACCGGCTTATTTTGAAAAACCTGAAAATTCTTGCTGAAACAGGTGCGAATATCAATATCAGAATTCCATTTATCAAAAATGTGAATACAGGGGTTGAAGAAATAACAGGGATGGCGGAGTTTGTTGCCAAGCTGCCTTTTAAAAATCGCGAATCGGAATTCGCGACACCCGGAAGCCCGCTGGTTAATTTGCTTCCTTATCACAACATTGCCAGCGGCAAATACAAAAAACTGGAAATGTTTTACAATTCGACAGCAATGGATGAACCAACATTTGAAGACCTGAAAACTGCTGTAGAAATTTTTGAAAAATACGGGATTGAAGTTGAAGTAGGAGGATGAGAATTAAATTAGTGAGGGGTTGACCCTAATGTTCACCCGCTCACTAAACAATCTTACGGAAAGTACGCCTCACAAACTAAATCAGCTTGTTTTTCCTTTCCCCCAGGTTAAAACAATTATCAAACCTGTAACAGCTGTTACTGCTGCATAGGCCAGTGTGTCAACCACTACCGCAGTTACATTTAAAATTACCGTGGTCATCGAATACATTCCCAAATCAGTTGTTAATGCATACAAGCCTCCCACTAGAGCACCCAGTTTAAGACCGTCAACGATGGTTTTTGCACCAGCCCAATTCAGTGCCAAAGTAACAAGTAAGGCCAAAACCAGATTCGACGCAATCATTGCCCACCAAATCATTCCTTCGTCAGGAAGATAAATCGTCTGGTTGTAATTTGTCTTGGAAAAATCCATTAACAGCATTCCCCAAACCAGCCAGCCAAGAAAAAAGAATGCGATACCGCCAAATAATGTTCCTCTTAAAACTTTCATAATCATTGATTTAAATTAGTTAAATAAATATAATACATTTTAATCCTTTTTACAAGTATCTTAAAATATCTGATGAAAATATCTGATTTACTGATTACATTCCAACAGTTTCAACCGTTCCGTTCAGCCGGCTTTCTTCGGCTTTAAAACCCATTAAATGGCTGGCCATGGAAACCTGTATTGTTGACGAAAGCATTCCGGGATCCTTAAAACTAACCGCCCTTACAAAATCATGAGCCAGTCCGTGATCGCCTCCGCCATGACCACCGCTTTTGTGCTCTTTCGATGCGGCCCAAACGGTTTTTTCGCCTGTGGCAAAATGGGTAAGTGTAATGGTTTCCTCATCGCCAATAATATCTCCTTTTGTTCCAAAAATACGTGTCCGCCGTCCGCCGTAATGAGTAAGCGCTTCCATTGAAAAAGCAGCTGTTATTCCTCCATCAAATTCAAAATTTGAAATCTGGTGATCAACCACATCGTTATCGCACCTGTACACGCATCTTCCATAAGGCCCGTTTTGCAATTCCCTGAGAATGGTTATCTCGTTTACTTCTTCCAGATTGAGGTGTTGAAGCCAGGTACGTTGTTCAAGGTAAATTTTCTTAGCAGAATAAGGGCATCCGCGTTCAACTTTGCATCCGTTGGTACATCTGTCCGTTGAACCTTGAGGGGCCATTTCACTTCGAAATAATTTTAACGAACCAAAAGATGAAACACGGGTACAGGGTTTATCGATAATCCAGCGTAAAATATCAGTGTCGTGGCACGATTTGGAAAGAATCATCGGATTTGATTTTTTTGAGTTACCCCAGTTTCCGCGAACAAACGAATGCGACATGTGAATATGTTCTACAGGTTCGAGGTGTTGAATACTAACCACTTCGCCGATCTCACCCCCTGAAACCAAAGCTTTTAGTTGCTGAAAATATGCATTGTAACGCAAAACATGACAAACAGCAACAATTGAATTTTTTTCCACAGCCAACTTCAGAATGTCGTTACATTCGTCCCAGGTTTGTGCAATTACTTTTTCGAGAAGCAAATCGTAACCTGCCTTTAAGCCTGCCATTGCCGGACCATAATGCAATTCGTCGGGCGTTGTAATAAAAAGTGCATCAGCAAATTTTGGTACTTCAAAAACATGTTCCCAGGTTACAAACTGGTTTTCTTTAGGGATATTGAACGCCTTTGAAATACGTTCTCTTCGGTACGGAATTGGTTCGGCAACTCCAACCACCTGCAGTTCGTCGGGAAACTTCAAACCGTATGAACTGTAAGCTCCCCAGCCACGACTGCCGGCACCGACAACGATTACTTTTACGGGTGACCCCGGTTTTTTATCATTTTTCTTAATGAGAACAGGTAATTTTTGATTCGCCGGATGCGCAACTCCATTATTTACCAAAGTGGCACCAATAGTTGCTAAACCAATCGATTTGAGTACATCTCTTCTTTTCCAGGTTTGATTTTTCATAATTTCAGATTTACCGGAGTGGTTTTCAATTCATTATAAAAGTAAAAAAATCGAACATTATTTGTTCCATAAAATGGTATTTTTGTCCGCAAACATATTTACAATGAACTATAAAAGTCTTTTCTTCATCAGTCTGTTTCTGATTTTTTCAGTGCCTGGTAAATCTCAGAATTCTGATTCTGAAAATATTCTGAAAACATTTCACTCTATTTCCAGTCACGATTTGCTGAAAATAACCGAAGAACTGAGTTCAGAAAAATACAAAGGCAGGCTTTCCGGATCGCCGGAATATGTGGATGCTGCAAAATGGTGTGCCACCCGGTTTGAAGAATGGGGACTGAAATCTGCCAACAACGGAAGCTGGTACCAGTATTTCGACAATGCCTATTCTGAAGTTTACTCGAAAGGAAGTGTTGTGATAACAAATACCGACGGCTCAAAAACCGAACTACAGTTTCCTGATGATTTCATGCCTGGTTCCAATTCGGCATCGGGAACAGTTTCAGCAGAAATGGTGTATGTAGGTTTCGGAATAACGGCACCTGAGTTGGGTTACGATGACTTTAAAAACATTGATGTGAAAGGAAAAATCCTTATCATGGAAACAGGTATTCCTTATACAAAAAACGATTCCGTCCAGGCTCGGTGGACTCCATATTCATACCACCGCTACAAGTTTAAAAATGCGGTTGAGCACGGCGCAAAAGGACTGTTGTATGTAGGTACTATTGCCAATCCGAACACATTGTACCTCGAGAATTTTGTGTATGCTCACATCAGCGAAAAAGTGGCTGAACAGCTTTTTGCCAATACCGGCAAAGATTACAGTGAAGTAAAAAAGCAACTGACTGAATTTAAACAGCCATCGGTTCAACTCAACTCAAAACAAACTGTTTCGATTTCAGCAAGTACCAAACATTTCCCCGAAGGGAAATCATGTAATGTGGTCGGACTCATTGAAGGTTCGGACCCGGTTCTGAAAAACGAAGTAATTATTGTTGGCGGCCATCTTGACGGACAGGGTTATTTAGGCGAATTGTTTCCCAGTGCGCTTGACAATGCTTCAGGAGTAGCAGATATTATGGGCGCTGCAAAAGCTTTGGCACAATCAGAAGTTAAACCAAAACGTTCTGTACTTTTCATTTTAATTGGAGGCGAAGAATGTGGTTTGTATGGCAGTAAATACTATGCCGACCATCCGCTTTTCCCTATCGAAAAAACTGTTTTTATGATTAATCTCGATATGGTTGGAAACGGCACTGGTTTCTATGTTTCTTCGGGTAAAAGTTATCCTGAAATTTATAGGCATTTTGAAACAGCCAACCAAAATTTTCTGCACCGAAAAATGGAATCTTCTGAATGGAGAAAAAGTTACAGTCGTCCGCGTTCTGATGCTGCCAATTTCGAAAATGCACGAATCAAAACCCTTTCTCTTTGGACTTCGGGTGGCGTTTTTCCGGTTTATTACCACCACCCGAAAGATAAAACCGATGTGTTGACACCTGAAATTATGGAAGATGCCGCCAAACTGCTCTACCTCGGCATTTTGGGAGTGGCAAATGATGAGAATTTGTAAATTGTCGTAAAACAGTTTGGTAATTGAAGAGCAGATTAATACTTATTTTGTATGGTAGTGTTAATAAAAATGCGCTAAAACTGATTTTATCTTTTAGTTGATCAAAAGTTTCCCCAAACGATATTTTTGGTAGAATACTTGTTAATTTTTAAGGCTGTAATTAACTTTGTTAGAGAATAAAACCAAAAAAAAAATGAAATCTGAAACTGAACAAAAACCCGAATGTTGCCCCAAATTTGACCCGGTTCCGTGGGATGATAAAACGTTTGAATGGGAAAATAAAAAGTTTATTAAAGACAAAGTTTTTACTTTTTTTTACATGCCTGTTAATTTCGGTGGGGTTATGAAACGCCTTGATTATAAACTGACCAAAGCAGGTGCAAAAGTGCCCGATTATCTAGGTTTGTCGGACCACACCTCGAAATGGAATATGGATATTTACCTGGCTGTGGACAAACAAGTACCTGATACAGAAAATACAACGTTAAGTGGAAAATTTTACAGCAAAGTTTATGAAGGACCATTTCAGGAAACAGGAAAATGGATGAAGGACTTTGAAACTGTTACCAAAAACAAAAATCTGGCAATTAAAAAGGAATATATGTGGTACACAACCTGCCCGAAATGTGCCAAAAAATATGGAAAAAACTATGTCGTTGTCGTTGGTCAGGTTGAATAAAATTAGAATTTAACACTTGTAAAGGGAGAGAATCATAAAAAACTATATTTTCAATTTCGCTTTTTACAATTTCCTGTCAATGCATTGATAACTTTTATAGGTTTTCTTGTCAATGCATTGACAACTTTTATACTTTTCCCCTGTTTAAAATATCAAACAAAAATTTATGCAACTCGAAGGCAACATTCTTAAAATGCGTGCAGAGCATGCTACTCCGGTAAATTATTTTTTACCCGTAGGCAAAAGCGAAATTGAAATGAACAGTATAATTGGTCGCGAAATTTCGTTGAATTTTACTGGTCAAATCAACTGTATTTCTTGCGGGAAACAGACAAAAACATCATTCGGTCAGGGATTTTGCTACAACTGTCTGCAAACCGCACCCGAAGCAAGTGAGTCGGTTGTGAGACCAGAGCTTTCGAAAGCGCATCTCGGCATAGCCCGCGATATGGAATGGGCTGTAAAACACGACCTCATCGACCATCATGTTTATCTGGCCGTTTCGGGCGATATTAAAGTGGGTGTAACCAGGCATCACCAAATACCAACCCGCTGGATTGACCAAGGCGCCAGCGCTGCAATTAAACTGGCTACCACACCCAATCGCCACATCTCGGGGGTAATAGAAGTTTTCCTGAAAAAATATTTCACCGATAAAACTGACTGGCGAGCAATGTTGAAAAACGATATCGTTGAAAATATCAATCTATTAGACGAAAAACAAAGGGTTTACCAACTACTTCCTTCAGAATTAAAAAAATATTTTGAATCCGATAACGAAGTCATTGAAATTGAATATCCCGTAATTTCTTTCCCAAAAAATATTAAAAGCATCGGGTTCGATAAAACCCCGAAAATCGAGGGTATTTTAACAGGAATAAAAGGGCAGTATCTGATGTTTCAGGATGATTCGGTTTTGAATATCAGAAAACACAACGGGTATTTTTTACAGATTAAAAGTCTATCCTGATATTCCAATTTGGAACATCAATTCAAATAATTACCGGGAAGACGAGGCTTTTTGTTAATTTCAAAACTTCCCTGACAATTGTCTTACTTGAAAAACGTAAAATTTTCTTAATTTGCCGGCAGTTTGGATGAAATAGCGATTTTCGCCAAAATCCAATCATATTAAAATTCAAAAAATGGAAAACATCGACTGGAACAACCTCGGATTCGGATATATAAAAACCGATTATAATATCAGGTGTAATTATAAAAATGGCGCGTGGGGCGATTTGGAAGTAAGCGACAGCGAATATTTTCCGATGCATATTGCTGCAACAGCCATTCATTACGGACAGGAATCGTTTGAAGGGTTAAAAGCTTTCAGGGGGAAAGACGGAAAAGCACGTATTTTCAGAATGGATGAAAATGCTCAAAGAATGCAGGATTCAGCAGACGGAACTTTAATGGCACGTTTACCAAAAGAAAAATTTATGGAAGCTGTTGTGAAAGCCGTTAAATTAAATGAAAGATTTGTGCCACCATATGAATCGGGTGCTTCGCTTTACATTCGTCCGGTGTTATTCGGATCCGGAGCCGAAGTTGGTGTTAAACCGGCAAAAGAATACATGTTTATTTTATTTGTTACACCTGTTGGTCCGTATTTTAAAGGAGGATTTAAAACAACGCCGTTTGTTATTATGCGTCAGTTTGATCGTTCTGCCCCGCTGGGAATGGGTAAATTCAAAGTTGGCGGAAATTATGCCGCAAGTTTGGTTGCCGGTGAAAAAGCTCACGAATTGGGCTACTCCAACATTTTTTATCTCGATGCAAAAGAAAAAAAATACATCGACGAATGTGGCGCTGCCAACTTTTTCGGAATAAAAAACAATACCTACATTACTCCAAAATCCGCATCAATCCTGCCATCCATCACCAATAAAAGCCTAATGGTTTTAGCCGAAGAAATGGGGATGAAAGTTGAACGACGTCAGGTGCCTGTAGATGAACTTGCCTCTTTTGAAGAAACAGGTGCCTGCGGAACTGCGGCTGTTATCAGTCCGATTCAGCGGATTGACGACTTCGATGAAAACAAATCGTATGTGTTTTCGAAAGATGGCAAACCGGGTCCTATCAGCGAAAAACTCTATAATAAACTACGGGCAATTCAGTATGGCGACGAACCTGATAAATACGGGTGGGTGACGGTAGTTTAAAAAGCCTCTCCCAGCCTCTCCAAAGGAGAGGAGTTAAGAAAAAGATAGACTAAGCTTCGGAAAGTTCCGGGGCTTTTTTGTTATAGTTGGCGAATGCTGTAACCTCTTGATTGAAGTTGCTGGAGAATTCCAAAAGAACCATACAAATGCATCGCACCAAACAATACAAATTCAACAGCCTGAGTTTCAAAAAACCCTTCAATCTGCTTAATCCAGTTGTTGTTACGTTCCATTAGCAGTGTTTTATAAATATCCGGATAGTCCTGTTCGAAAATTATTAATTGTGCCAGCATAGTTTCATTTTTACCAGCTTTCCATTCATCTATCAAATCGGCAAAACTTGCTAATTGTTCTTCCAAATCTCTTACTGAATAACTGACAAACTCATCCTCGTTCCCCTCTCCCATGTTTTCAATAAATTTAAGTTGCTCTTCAAAGGTTTCAAGAAACAAACAGGTTTTATTATCGTTTGCAGCTTTATTGGTAAAATACATATCCACACCCTCCGATTTCACTCCAATCTTATTAAGTGCCTGAAATGTTAAAGTCAAAATAACCATCGAAGGTTTAAATTTGTCCATCATCAAAAGGTTCATACCAAATTGCCTGCAAACCGAGTCAAGTTCGCTGTAAACTTCTTCGTTTAAAACTTTTTTTAATGTCTGTTCGTCATCGTACATCATCATTTTCTGAAGTTTACCCATATTAGCCGGGCTGGTCATTTCCTTTAGGTCCAACTCGGTAACCAGAATTTCAGAATGATTGTATACGGTTTGAAATTGGTCAGGAAGCGGATAATCCTGTTCCCTGAGGATATGAATGGTTCCACCGATATAAATTTTCGCTCCATTTTTTTCAACTTCCCATACCGGTGATTGTGAAAACAAAATGAAGACTTTGAACAGAAAAAATGTCAATATTATTGTGCGTTTCATGATAATTGAAGTTTAAGTATCATTGCCTAAAGATATATTTTTCATTTAAAAAATTTAAACTGCTGTAACATACTGGAAACATATTCGTCATATTCAGTGAAAAGCGCTCAGAAAACGAATGACAGTAAACGAATACAATAAATCAGTTGAACTTTTTTCTGACCGGGTTTACCGGTTTATATTAAAGAGTATCAGGGATATACACAAGGCTGAGGACATTGTGCAGGATAGTTATGAGAAACTTTGGAAAAATGCCGAAAACGTGAGTTTCGAAAAAGTAAAATCGTACCTGTTCACTACTGCTTACCATACCATGATCGATATTATCCGCAAAGACAAAAGATCGACCTATTCTGAAGAACTAAAACTGCCTGAACAAAGCCATGAAAACAATTATTCTGATTTGGGTGAAGTTTTAAAGGAAGCTGTTGACCGGCTGCCGGAAGTGCAACGGATGGTTTTGCTGCTTCGCGATTATGAAGGATATTCGTATGAGGAAATCGGCGAAATGGCTAATTTAAACGAATCGCAGGTGAAAGTTTACATTTTCAGAGCGAGGGTATTTTTGAAAAAATATATTGGAAGGATGGAGGCGGTAATATAAGCTGGCCTCCCCCTGACCCCCTCCCAAGGAGGGGAAATAAGAAAAAGAAGAAATGAAAATTAACAGAAATAATTACGAAGCATTTTTTATCGATTACCTCGAAGGAAATCTCGATGAAAAATTGGTTGACGATTTTATTGAATTTCTTCAGCAAAATCCCGATCTGAAAGAAGAATTATCGCTGTTTGAAACCGTTTCAATCGGGCAGGAAGAAGTTACTTTCAACAAAAAAGAACTTCTTTTTAAAGAAAAATACGATGCAGAAAACGAATTCAACCAGGCAGCAATTGCCAGTTTGGAAGGAGAAATTTCAGCTTCTGAAAAAACTGAATTTGAAAATTATCTTATTACTCATCCTGAAAAACAAAAAGAAGCCGAACTTTTCAGACTAACAAAACTTCACCCCGACAAATCAATTATTTATAAAAGTAAAAACAAACTTTACCGTCGTTCACCCGCGAAAACCATTCTAATGTGGACTACCCGTGCAGCAGCAGTAATTATTTTTGCACTTACTGTTTACACTTTTATTGAAAAATCTTCTAACAATGTAATTCCTGCAAATCAGGTTGCGGTTATAGAAAATGAACCTGAGAAAAAAATTAATCCAGTGGAAATAAAAGAGGTACCTGCAAAAAATAATAAAGTTGAAGATCAAAAAACCATTAAAAAGGAACCTCAAAAACCTGCTGTTAAAAGCGAAAAACCCAAAGCAAACGAAACAAAAATTATTCGCGAAAATTCGCAGGGCAGACTTATTAATGACGATTTGGCTTTAGCCCGGATAACAGAAGAAATACCGGCACTGCAAAGTTTAACTGTATCATTAACAACTGGTTCAAACTCTAAAATTGATCTGGTTCCGGTTAATATAACGGTTCCTGATTACAATGAACCGGCTTTTGAAGAACGGCTTTTGGTTGATATAGTAAAAGAAAAAACCGGGGTAGATAAACTGTCATTCAATAAAATCGTCAAATCAGGACTTTCGCTGGTAGCCAGCCTTTCGAAAGAAAAATTTAATTACGAAACCGATAACAAAGGAAAAGTAACCGAAGTTAATTTCGACTCGCGATTGCTCGCATTTTCAATTCCTACAAATCCTTCGGTTCAGGATGAGGCAGAAGAAGGGGAATAAATTTCAAATTATTTTGACATCTAAATAACATCTTTTGTAGAGACGCACGGTTGTGCGTCTCTACATTGAAAATCAATCCGGTTGTCACAATCAATCCGGAATATATGTCTCAACATCGCTGTCATGAAAATCTTTTTTGAATTATCATCAATCATATTTATACTATCTCCCATTCCCGCACTCATGCATTCACGCATTCATGCATTTTTCGAATAACACTGTAACATTTCCTAACACCTCTCCGTCACAGGTTCAGAACATTAAAAAACAGAAAAAATGAAACGATTAATTACACTTATTTTATGCAGCGCCTTCGCTCTCAACATTTGGGCGCAAAACGAAACCACCGAAATGAAAGTGGATAAGAAAAACATGGCAAAAGCTATTGAAGGCAAGGACAGCGTGTTTGTAGTTACCGATGAATGGGGCGACACAACACATATTAAAATTGGTAATCAGACTTATAAAGTAATTGAAGGTACCAACAGTACGTATGTTACTCAGGTTAAAGATGCCAAAGATGTAACAGAAGTAAAAGTAGGCAAGAAAAATGTGGTAACTGTTGCAGAAGATGGCGACAATGTGCAGGTAGTTGTCGGGGACAAGGAAAACGGGAAAGGCATTGAAGTGGTTACCGATGATTGGGGCGATACCACCCACATCAGGGTTGGACGCAGAAATTTTAAAGTAATTGAAGGCGATAACGGAACCTACGTAAAATACGAAAAAGAGGATAAAAGTAAAAAATGGAGCCGCAGTTTTAATGCCCACTGGGCCGGGCTCGAAGTAGGCATGAATATGTTCCAGAATTCAGATTATTCGATTTACCAGGGTACCGAATACGAACAATTTGGGGAAGTTTTCGACCTCAGATCGGGTAAATCACTTAGTTGGAATCTCAACTTTATGGAATTTGCCTTTAAAAACGAAAAGAAAACTTTCGGGCTTGTAACCGGAATGGGTATCAGTTTTAACGATTATGCCTTCGACTTACCCGTTACAATGAAAAAGGAAAATGGTTATGGTACTACAGTTCCTGTCAGCATTCAACAGGAAAACAAAAGTGTGAAAAAATCAAAATTACATGTTAACTATTTAACTGTTCCGTTATTGCTCGAAGTTAAAACTCCACTTAGAATGGGAAGTTCAAGGTTATCAATCTCGGCAGGTGCAATTGGCAGTTTATACATTGGTTCGCACACCAAATACAAATATTACGATAAAGCCAAGGTAAAAACCCAGGGTAACTATAACATTAACCAGTGGAAATACGATTTAACCGGTCGGTTGCATTTTGGGGATTTTACGGTTTTTGCCAACTACAGCATGACATCGCTTTTCGAAACCAACCAGGGACCAGAAATACACCCGCTTATGGTTGGCATTGCTTTCCCTAATATTTAATTCATCTTACAATCGGACTTACAGATAAAAAGAGTCCCCGGTTTTTTCGAAAGCCGGGGATTTTTATTTTCCATAAAACCACCTATTTTTATAACCATGATTGTTTTAACAAACATAGCAGAACTCACACCAGCCGCTGGATTTGTGTTGCTGGTTTTGCTGATTTTTTTCAATTCACTTGAACTGAAAAAGAAAGGTGTTCGGGTTAGCGATGTAGGAACCAGCAAACCCAGCAACATCAAATGGTTTTATCCGGTTTTTGTCATTTTCTTCCTTCTTTTTCTGACAGAAATCTTCAAACCTTTGTATGGCTTATCCCTGCTTCCAACAGTTATGACAAGCATTCTTTTCGAATCTGTTGTAATCAGGCTGACAGGTGTTTTTGGAGTTTTTCTTTCGGTTTACATTTTAAAAATCACTTTGAATCATTTTGGAACTTCACTGCGTTTCGGCCTCAACGAAAACAATACAGGAAAACTGGTGAAAACCGGAGTTTTCAGCCGATCGCGTAATCCATTCTTTTTATCGCTTTTGCTGTTTTTTACCGGAACTGCTATGATTTTCCCCAATCTTTTCTTCCTGATTTTTGCTGTTTCTGCATTGGCAGGTATTCATTTTTCAATTCTGAAGGAAGAAATATTTATGTACAAGGTTTATGATGAGGAATATAAGAAATACTCGGCAAAAGTGCGTCGTTATTTTTGACCCCACATCATGAAACAATTTTGTTAGTATTTCATAAGAAATTTAGTTCTGATTCAGCAATTTCATAATTTCATCAAGTTTTGGCGAAAGGATGATTTCAGTACGGCGGTTGAGCGCTCTACCTTCAGGTGTTTCGTTACTTGCGCGGGGCGAATATTCACCTTTGCCAGAGGCAGTTAAACGTGTAGGTTCAATTTTATATTCAACAGTTAAAATGCGCACAATGGAAGTAGCACGTGCAACACTCAAATCCCAATTATCCTGGTAAACTGCTGTTTTAATCGGAACATTGTCGGTGTGGCCTTCGATAAGGATATCAATATCGAGGTTTTTTTCGAGTACACCGGCCAGCATTTTTATCGCTTCTTTTCCTTTTGCCTCAACGGCAGCACTCCCCGATTTAAACAGCAACTTGTCTGACATCGAAACATACACTTTGCCGTTTTTCACTTCTACTGAAAGTTCATCGGAGTTAAAACCAAGCAGTGCATTTCGCAGCACATCGTTCAGCCGTTTTGTAATCGAATCCTGACGGGCAATTACCTGCTGAAGTTCATTTAAAGATTTTTCCCTTTCAGCCAGCATGCGTGCTTTTTCGTCAAGTTCCTGCGATTTTTGTTTCAAGGCAAGGTTAAACTGCTCAGCCTGTGAAAGTTTTTCGCCTGAAAGTTCATTATACTTCTTTTCGATATCGGTAATCGACTTATTCAGGCTGTCAATATTTCCTTTCAGCGACTCAATGTTTTCTTTTAATTTAACAATTTCGTTGTCGCGTTTTGATAGCGTTGCGCAAAGCGAATCACGTTCAGCAATAACGGCTTTTACCCGTTTTGAAAGTATCTGATTTTTTTCGGGGATCGGCTGGCCGCACTGGTAAATGGGTTTACAAGAACCTAAAAACAACGCTCCGGCAACAATTAATAATACTAATTTTCCTGTTTTCATTTGTTTATTATTTTGATAGTTACAATGCAATTTGAAGTTGTAAAATGCAATTTTTCGGACTGTTATAAAAATTCTGAAAGTGAAAAAACATTAAATCTTTTTGATACCTCCGAACAATTTTATTCATTCGCATCGAAAACCTTTTCCCCGCCAATCCATGTACTTTCAATTTCTGTATTCAAAACTACCTGGGGTGAAGCTGTCATCAAATCAGTGTCAAGAATTACAAAATCGGCATATTTCCCGGGTTCGAGGCTGCCTTTTTGGTTTTCTTCAAACGATGCTTTTGCAGCCCAGATTGTCATCGAGCGAAGTGTCTGTTCTCGGGTGAGGCCATTTTCAATTTGCCAGCCAACTTCCGGAAAACCTTTGTGGTCGGTGCGGAAAACAGAAGCATAAAAAGTAAACAGTGGTTCGATTTTTTCCACCGGGAAATCGGTGCCATTGGGCAACCAGCCATTTTGGTTAAGCAAAGTCTGGTATGCGTAAGCGCCTTTGACACGCTCCGCTCCCACCCTGTCTGTTGCCCAGTACATGTCAGAAGTACAATGTGTTGCCTGAACCGACGCAACAATCGAAAATTCAGCAAACTTTGCAACATCAGCCTGATTAACAATTTGTGCGTGTTCAATCCTCCAGCGGCGGTCGTTTTTATCTTTCAAAAATTTCCCATAGGTATTCAACATCAGCCGGTTGGCGCTGTCGCCAATGGCATGAGTGGCAACAATGTAATTATTATCCATAGCCAGCTGGCAAATTTTATCGTAATATTCCTGTGTTTCGATTTGCAAACCACGGTTGCCGGGATTATCGGAATACTCTTCCAGCAATAGCGCACCACGCGAACCCAGCGCTCCGTCGGCATACATTTTTATGGTTCTCACCACCAGCTTTTCGGTTGTAAGCGGTCCCTTTTTTACAAAATATTCAAAGTTTTCTTCCGTAGGGTTAAGCATGGCGTTTACGCGCATTTTTAGTTCGCCGCGGTTTTGCATTTCCTGCACCAATAAAATGGTGTTTTTGTCGAGGCCACAATCGGTAACCGAAGTGAGTCCGGCAGCAAAACAGTTGGTTTGTGCTTCGAGCAGCGCTTTTTGTTGTTGTTCTACCGAAATTTCAGGAATCAATTTCGACACAAGTCCCATTGCATTATCAACTAAAACCCCGGTGGGCTGGCCGTTTTTCAGCACAACATCACCGCCCGCCACTTTTGTGGCAGCAGAAATTCCGGCCATTTCAAGTGCTTTTGAGTTGCACCATCCGGCATGACCGTCAACCCGGACAAGGTAAACCGGCGTTTCGGGGAACAGTTTGTCGAGTTCGGTTTTATCCGGAAATGCTTTTACTTCCCAATCGTTTTGGTCCCAGCTCCGGCCTAAAACCCAATCGCCACCATATTTTTCATGGTGTACTTTCAGTCGTTCATAAATCTCTTCAGGACTGGCAGTTCCGCGTAAATCGGCATATTGTGCCAGGTTGTTGGCGTAACCGTTGAAATGACAGTGCGCATCGTTAAAACCCGGGTAAACGAATTTGCCTCCGGCATCGACAATGTTTTCGGATGAATATTTTTCCAATATTTCTTCCGTGGTGCCTGTGGCAGCAATTTTACCGGCAACCACTGCAAAACTTTCAGTTTTCGAAAAAGTACTGTCAACCGTGTAAACAGTTGCATTGGTTACAATCAGGTCAGCATTGTTTTTGGTTGAACACGAATTCATCATAGCTGCCAAAAATAGAAGTAAGGTTGATAATTTTTTTAAATGCATTGAAATCAGTTTTAACAGAAAAACAAATGTAATACCAATAATTATATTTGTATAGTTCTGTAAATCGTAAAAACCTTTAAAAGATGATTTATGATTCAGGTTTTTTCTGGCATCTGTTTTTAGCCTGTGTGGCTACTTTCTTTATTAATCTGCCTTTTGGATATTTGAGGGGTGGATTTAAGAAACTCTCTTTTATGTGGTTTTTAATGATTCACCTTCCTGTGCCATTCGTGGTTGTTGTGCGTCGCTTTCATCACTTACATCTTTCATGGGTTCTTGCTCCGTTTTTGGTAGGTAGTTTTTTTCTGGGGCAATATGTGGGGCGAAAAATTTATGCATGGAAACCGTACCGAAAATCAAATTACAATGCTCAAAAGGCAAATCCCAGTGTGAAAAAAACAAATAATCCAAAAAGCTGAAAAATTAATCTCCAAAACTCCAATTTTCAGGAATCTTAAATTGAATAAAAGGCTTTTGCTTTTCAAAGCCGAAAATACAGAAACACGGACTTTGGAAAGGCCGTGTCCTGATAATACTGTTTGCGGGATATTAACATTATCAAAGGGGAAAAAATGAAATACTGATTTAATTTATTCCAGCTTTTTAACTGTAACTCCAATGCTCAGGTTGCCCTCACCACCCATCAGAAATACACTGTATTTATCACTTTCGGCTGTAACTGTACCACCCTTATCACCCATTTTTATGATGATTGTTTCAAAGCCCTTTTCTTTTAACTGCGCCTCGTATTTGTCAAGAAAACCATCCTGAACTTCCTCAAAAGCAATGTTCCACGACTTGCTGCCATCCATAATGCTGGTAGTAACTGCTTTAACTTTTCCGAATTTAAACTCCGGAACATCGCCTGGAATTTCGGAGGGCCACGATTTTGCATTGCTGTCAACTTCCACTTTGCCATCACCGGTTTCGATTACTGCTTTCCCTGAACTGAGGTCCACTTCAGCGTTTTTTCCGGTGGCATTTTCGAGTACTTTCTCCATCAATTCTTCACCGGTTTTTTCTGATGCCTTCCGGCACGAAATGGTTAAAACTGTAAATAAGAAAGTTAAAACGATTAGTCCGGTTGTCCTGATTAGTAGTGATTTTTTCATCTTTATTAAAATTTAAAATAGTTACAATTCATTTAATAACTGACCTTTATTTTCATTTTGAATTTTGACATGTTATTTTACTATCGTGAGTTGGATAGTTTGTCATATTCAATTTCATACAATATTTTGCATTTGTTTACCCGTTTCAGGATGCTTCATTCCGGTACCATACAGCAAAAAGCCCTGCCAGAACACCGGAAACTGATAAAGAACAATCTCAATCTTATTTTCGGAACGGGCAGCCAGCTGCTAATTCACCACAACCAGGGTCATCTCCATTTTTTCAGCCATCTCATTGTCAGTGGGGGTGAGAATGGCTACGCCGAGGTTTGCCTTGCCGGAATTGCCCGCTTTTGCGCGTGAATTCCAGTCGCGGAGCAGGAGCATGGCAAATATGTTGCCCTCCTTGTCTTTGGCTAATTTCAGGCTTTTCGCGGGATCTGGATCCTGCAGCGGGAGCAGCATACATATCCTTTCCCGAATACCGGGTTGTATGGAGGCCAGAATCTTTTCCTTGTCGTTAAAGGTGACCATGGCTGCCAGCTGTCCATCCTTTGTATGAATTAACCTTACCAGCTTTTTGAGTTCCTCCTCCCCTGTTTCGTAGCCCAGAGGAAAACAAAGAGAGGTTTTGCCTCTGTCAACCACCAGATGAAATGCTCCGACTGGGTTTTCTTTCAACTCCAGGATGCTTATACTTGCGGGATTAGATGAGGGTACAGAGTTGCCAAAATCGATGATGTTGGGATCAAAATCAATGGTGAACTCGCTACTGCTGGCAAGTCCGGAATAATCTTTAGCAAAACTATCGGTAGTACCAACCTCTACATAACCCAAAGGAGTACCCTGTGCCCCCTGAGAAACCGTGAACATATATTCCCGGACATCTACAATAATGGTGACAGGGTCGGATTGTTGCATCACAATTTGCTGCACCTGAGCGGTGGCTGCCTGCAGGGTGAAGAAAAATACGGCCAGAGCGGTGAAACGGAGGAGAAAGGTTGGGGTGGTTCTCGTGGTTGTCATTGTTGTCTATTGTTGTTTTAGTTGTTTTAGTTATTGATTATTTATTTTGCTTTTTGCTGCTGGCTGTTTGCCATTTGCCAATTGCCCATTAATATCTATTTCACCTTATTATTGTTTGTTATCGGTTGTGCCACCGGTGTGAGTTTAATCCAGTCCAACCCGGCACCGTAGTTGGCCATGATGGTTTCAGGATTTGTGCCGATCAGTTTGATTCCCAGCTTGTTGGCACCTTCAGTCAGATTTACTTCTCCAAGGTTCACCGTAAATGAAGTTACGATATCCTGCTCCGGGTTACCGAACATATCCATCGGTTTGCCCAGTGGTTTGCCGTTTAGCAAAAACTGGTGGATGCCGTAAGTCCTGTATTTTGCCACACTGAGCATAATGGCATAACGACCTTTTCTATCAATCGGAAATTCCAGTTCAAGCAATGCTCCCGGACTGTCGGCATCGTGCCATTGGAGCGACTGGTCGCCTGTAAAAGTTCCTTCGTTGGCATAACCTTCCTCTGCCAGGTTTCTCGTCTGGGCTTCGCCCGATGTGCAGCGGAGAATGGTCATTTCATCGGCTTCAATTGTTTTCGCCGTAACTGTTGTTCCTCCAGTTCCGGTTGTTTCACCCGTTCCTCCGCCGCCGGTAACTGTAGTAACCTGTTCCCTGAAGGTGAGTTCCGCCCAGTCGATACAAGCGCCATGATTGGGCATAACCGTATTGTCATTCGTCCCCAGAAGCTTCATAGCTAAAAGGTTGTCTCCCTCATTCAGCACCACTTCGCCGAGGTTGACACTGAAAGGCACCACCTCGTCTTTTTCCGGGAAGCCGAACAGATCAATCGTACCACCCACCGGTTTGTTGTTCACCATGAACTGAAATTTCCCAAAGGTGCGGTACTTTCCAAGCCGGAGTACCAGTTGATAACTCCCCTTCTTTTCAGCCGGAAGATTCAGTTGAAGTATGGCTCCCGGTTCTTCCGCATCCCGCCAGAAAAGTGTCTGGTCGCCACTGAATGCACCATCTTCGGCATACCCATCTTCGGAGAAGTTAATCGGGGATGCTTCGCCTGATGAACAACCAGCAATTTCCAGTTCTTCGGCTTCAAGCCTGAGGGCGGTTTTAGCAAAAGCCGCTCCTGCAAAGCTGATAATTAACAAAATCAAAAATATTCCTGTTGTTTTCATATCAAATTGTCAGTTTCAATTTTTGGGTTAATTCAATAACTTAACCCTTTGATTTCGGGCATTAAATCTGAAAGCGATGGTTTAAAAACATCATTCAGCAGAAGGTGTTCACTCAACACAGGCTTACTAATTTCCCTGGTAATTGAAGTTGATTTTTCCCAGAATTTTTTACCCGAACTACCATCAATGATCATTACCCGGATAGGCATCAGAACACTTTTATCATCCACATTGATTGATTCAATATTACATCGTAAAAGGTAATTCAGGTTTTCTCTTTTACTGATAATTTTGTAAGCTTCATTTGTAAGGTTCTCCGGATCCGGAGATGGTACTTCCTTTAGCAGCAAAAGGATGTGTTCTCTTGATAATTTTCGGATTGTACCGGTTTTTTGCATTTGTGAAACCAGTAAATCCTGCATCTGAAACGATAATGACTGCCATTGTTGTTCACTCAGTAAGTCTGAATTTACATTGGTACCAACTGGTAATATGCCTATTACCGGCTGACCATAGGATCTGAACGATAACACACCCAAAGCTGACAGCAGAATTACGATGACAGCTAACCTGATTTTACGGATTCTTGTTTTCATAATTTTTTAACGATTAATAATGAATTTAATACTATTGGTTTTATGCTCAGAAACGAGCCGACAGAAATAAATTCCGTTTTTGCAATTCTCCATTTCAATATAAAAACTGTGACTTCCCTGATCAAGCATTCCTTTATAAACTGTACGAACCACCCGGCCGGCTATATCTGATATGGTTATGTTGACATTTCCTGAATGTAAAACAGTACAATGTAGAGTACAACTACCCGATGATGGATTAGGGAAAATTACGGAATTACTTACTCCGATTGAAAGTTCAGGTTCTGTTGACGTTGGAATTCCTCCGTATTTAAGGATCGTTCCGTTATCGCCAACAGCCCAGCCGAGATTTTCTGAAATAAAGAAGATACCATTGAGGTGATTGGAAGTAATTGTGGGTTCCTGAATCCATGTATTGCCACCATCGGTTGTCTTGAATATTTTCCCGTTAAAGCCCGCAATATAGCCTAGATTGGCATTTATAAAATAAATATCCTTCAGGTTATCTTCCTCGCCTGCAATAATATTGCGGCTCCAGTAATTACCTCCATCCACAGTTCGATAAACAATACCTGAATCAGCAACTGCCCAGGCATTTAATTCCGAAGTAGCCTCAATACCCCATATTTTGTTACAAGTCAATTCTGTCCAGGAATTCCATTCGTAAGGCACCCAAGTCACGCCGCCATCTGTTGTTTTGGCTATATTCTGACAATCTCCTACACCCCAACCTGTATTCTGATCCAGCATAAATCCGTCAAAAAAGTCCCAGGCCGTAAATCCTCCGGTTGGTGCTGACCAGGTATTTCCACCATCAGTGGTTTTGATAAATGAAACCCAGGGTAAAAAAGCGAAACCATTCTGAGATGAAATGAATTGCAAACTGTTTATTGCAAAACTCAAAGTATTGGTGTGCGCTCCGATCCAGGATTGTCCGTTATTGTGAGTAATATACACAGTGTCCCAGCCCCCCAGAAATGCATCATTGGAAGATGTTGCCCAAACGGAATTAAAGTCAGCATAAGAGGGAACAACTACAGGTGACCAGTTCTGACCGCTGTTGGTTGATTTCAGACATCTCGCACTGGCACCGCTAACATAACCGTTTGTGCTGTTTGCAAAATGAACCGAGTAGAGGTTTTCGGTCACCCCGCTTGAAACCAGTTGCCAGCTTGTAGCCTGGATACTTCCGGTAAGATTGGAAACATTCAGGTTAGAAAATGATTGTAACGGTTCCCCTGATGCGGCTGAAATATTTCCCGGAGTATAACTTATCAGAAGAACATCTCCTGCTGTAACCAGAGCAGCTGGCGAGAGCAAAATGGTATTGTTATCACCAGGTTTCAGTGCTGCTGATGTCAGGCCTATCGCAATCCCGTTTCGGGTAAAGGTAAACTGATTCTGTTTGCCGGCAGGATCGGCCATTGGTTTTGAAAATGTGAGTTCCAGAACATTTCCTGTTATATTGGTGGCTGCGGAAAGCAAAACTGGAGGAACTGAACCGGAGGAAGAAGTAAGTGTGAGATCGTCAATAGTATAATTGGTTCCCATATGAGAATCCATTACCGGATAAATATGAATTCCAATAAAACATTCATCGGGAACCTCGCCTGATTCGTATTCTATTGGCATCGTTATGTGAGTCCAACCTGCATAGGTTTGGTTCATCTGATGAATTGAATATCCGATCAATGATTTACCTTTATACATACCAACAGAAACCGAAAGGTAGTCGCCACCTGTAGCTGTACCTTTCAGGTAAAACTCAAATGCAGTGAACCGCTGTGAAATGGCAAAGTTGTCATCCAGAAAAAACATGGGAGCAACATTGGTTTTAGCTGACGGATTATACTCAACACTGAGCTTTGCGGCACTTTCGCCGGAGTGCCCCGCAACCTTGAAAAGATTGGTGAAACTTGATTCGTTGAGTGATTGCCAACCAACGGGTTCGTACCCACCGTTTTTATTGGTATCCCAATTTTCAAAGCTCCCGTTAGGGACGTTCTGGGCCTCAGCCCAAAACAGTGTAATCAGAAAAATAATTGATAGTAAAATAAAATTCTTCATAGTTGTATTGATTTTTTCAGATAAATTTATTCTGAAAAAATCCTATAATCAACTATTTATGAGGCTATTGAATCAACAATTAAAAATCGGTGACCAATTGCACAAAATCAGTGACGAAGTAAACAGGGTTGATTTTGATAATCTTTACTAATCGAAATGTTGAAATTATTTTTCTTCAGGAATTCTCGATAAGTTTTTCAAGTTCACGGATGTTACCCGGGGGAATATCGAGCCAGATTTTTTCATCATTTTTTACCAGAAGACATTTTTTCTTTTGCCGGTCAGCCTTCTTTAGGAACGCAGTATTGACCAGGACTGACCTGCTTATTCTGAAAAATGAATGGGGTAAAAGCAATTCTTCCACTTTCCCAAGGTTTACAGTAATCACTTCCTTGTTGTTATTTCCAAAATAAAGAGTGGTGTAGTTTACATCAGCCTCGCAATAAAAAATTTCATCGGGTTTTACCAGAATATACCCAGTTCTTGTATTGAATTTCAGGTTGGCTGGTTTATCTGAAAGTTCAAGCAGCCGGTCCACTTTTCTTTCCTGAAGCCGATGCAGCCTTTCAGCTCTGAACCTCAGTACGGTTTCATTCAACTGTTCCATCATTACCGGTTTCAGAAGATAGTCGAATGCTGAAACCTTCAGGGCACTGATTGCAAATTCAGCATGAGCTGTAACAAATACAACAGAAGTATTCAACAGATATTTTCTGAAATAATCGACCAGTTGGAATCCATTCTTTTCAGGCATCTGAACATCAAGGAAAACCAGGTCGGGAACACATGCAATTACCATGTCGAGTGCTTCATCAGCAGAACCTGCCTTTCCGCAAATTTCAATTCCGGGTATTCGGGTCAGCAAAATTTCAAGCAGGTCTCTTGCCCGTTCTTCATCGTCAACTATCAATACCCTGACTGATTCTTGAATATGTGTTTCGGTTTTCATTCACGAGTGTTTTATTTTAAGGTTAAAAAACCGGTTACGCTTTTCGGGGTTTTCGGTATTACAGATACTGAGAATAACTTTTGTGCCTGAAGGAGTTCCGGTTTCATCGTACAAATCGATTATCTCCTGGGTAATTTCGGTGTGGTACAGTTTCCTGTATAAACCTATGATCTGGTTCATTATTTTAAAACCGCGTCCGGTTGAATTGACAGTAAAAGTAGCTGCCTTTTCGCGGCCAACTCCGTTATCTTCAACCGAAATCCTGATACATAAACCATCTTTAACTACATCGATTTTTACCAATCCTTCTTTCGGACGGTGCATCAATCCGTGTTTGATGGCATTTTCGGCATACGACTGAATAATCATTTTAGGTACCTGGGTTTCAGGCGAAATAGAGTCATCAACATTAACAATGTATTTAAATTTATCTTTGAACCTGATTTTTTGCAGTTCGAGGTAATTCTTTACAAATTCCAATTCGTCGCGAAGCGGTCTCGATATCTTTTCATTGTCGTTCAGTATATTCCTGATCATTAGTGCAAAACGGGTAAAATAATCGTAGGTTACATCGGGTTCTCCGGCATAAATAAACGAAGCAACTGTATTTAAGGCATTAAAAGCAAAGTGCGGATCAATCTGACTTTTTATGGTTTTAAGCTGAAGCTCCATCAGTTCCCTCTCCTTCCGGGCTTTTCTTTTCTGTTCAAGGAAAAAACCTCTCACCAGCAAAAAAGCCAGAATCAGTAAAAGAATAAGAAACCATCCGGTTTTCCAGAACGGGGGGACTATGGTAATTTTCAATTCTGTAATTTCCGGATTCCAGATACCGTCGGAATTGCTTCCCCTGACCATAAAAACATATTTTCCGGGATAAAGGTTGGTGTAGGTTGCCGTGTTTTGTGAACCAACATAATTCCAATCCTTGTCAAATTCCGAAAGTTTATAGGCATACTGGTTTTTCCCCGGATTTGTATAATCGAGCGATGCAAATTCAAAAGAAAGGGCACTTTCATGATAGGTAAGAACCAATTCACTAATCCAGGAAATTCCCAACGGTAAAAAATAATTGTTTTTTTCCCTGATTATTCTGACCCTTGAAGAACTTTTTACCTCTTTTTCAGGAAGCACAGATACTTCTTTATTGAATATTTTCAGGCTGGTAATTATCACTGGAGGAACAAAACTGCTTTCTTTAATTTCATTGGCCGAAAAATAGTTCAAACCACTTGCACCGCCAAAATATAATCTGCCGCTTCGACCCCTGTGATAGGCACCCTGATTGAATTCCAGACCCTGTAGCCCATGACCTGTATCAAAATTACGGAAAAGAGGGCGGTCGGAAAAAGGCAGTTCTTCGTGTGGTTCATATTCTTTTTTAAGATTGAATGTTTTTATATCGAGCCTTGTCAGCCCATTGAAATGACTCATCCAGATATTCCCCATTTCATCTTCTGCCAGTCCGAAAATGACATTGCTTTTTAATCCGTCACGGGTACCAAAGGAGGAAAATTTCATATCGGGACCCGCATTTTCAGCATAGTTTAATCCACCCTGAGTACCAACCCACAAACGGCCATCCCTGTCGGTTAACAATGCCCAAACGTTATCATCAGAAAGAGAAAAGTTGTCTTCAGCATTTTTTCTGAATGAGATGAATTTTTCAGTTCCGGGATACAACATATTCAGTCCACCCTCATAAACACCTGCCCATAATCTTTTCTCATTATCAAAAGCCAGTGAAAGGATCGTGTTGCCTGAAATGGAAGTTGAATCACCGGGAATATTGATGAAATTGTAAAACCTTCCAGATACAGGATCAAATCTTACAAGACCACCTCCCCTTGTGCCTATCCAGACTTTTCCGTCATCAGAAGGCAATAAGGCAAGAACCCGATTATTGCTGAGTGCATATTCATCGTTTGTTCCTGATGGAAATGACTTTATTTTTCCGGTTGCTCTGGAATAAACATGCAATCCGCCCATGTAGTTGCCAATCCAGATATTTCCTTTATTGTCTTCGGCAAGTGCCCACACTGCATCATTTTGTAATCCTGAATTCGCTGCATTCATGACATTCACCCATTTCATCCCGGGACTAATGCAATTCAAACCACCTCCATCGGTTCCCACCCACAAATATCCGAAACTGTCTTCGAGAATGGCCATAACCCTGGGAGACGATAAGCTGACACTTTGAATGTTATCATCATTAACCAGGTGGAAATGGGCAGCAGTAACCCTGGTTTTACTTACGCCATTTTTAGTGCCTGCCCAGAGGAATCCCGATGGATCCGGCAGAAGACACCAGATGTTGTTATCAGCAATGGTGGATGGATCAGAAGCATTATGCAAATAAACAGCAGTACTACCTTCGCTTTTCGAAATCCGGTAAAGTCCCAGTGCAGTTCCAACCCATATTACCCACTCACTTTCGGGGAACAGTGACCATGCTACCATTGGTGTTGAGGCAGAATTGCCAGATAATAGGGTAAACTTTTTTGAAACGGTATCCAGTTCAAAAATTCCGTTGTTTGTACCTGTAATAATCTTTCCGGAGAGCGTACCCGAAACTGACCAGATAATGTTGGCTCCAGTCATGCTGCTGCCAGCAGGATTTTTATATGTTGAGATTTTTTTACTGTCTTTCTCCACACTGCACAATCCTTCGGTGGTACCTGCCCAAATTTTTTCCTGCTTATCCTTGTAAAGGCTGATAACCATGCTGTTGATTATGCTATCCGGTTTGGTTAAATCGGATTTGAAAACACTGAATTTTCCGGTAGTTTTGTCGAAGATATTCAATCCTTTGCTGGTGCCTGCCCAAATCTTCCCACTCCCGTCAGAGAGCACAGACCAGACAGTATTATCGGATATCGAATTCACTCCGGAGGTGCGGAATACCCGGAATGTTTCGGTTTTCCTGTCGAAACGGTTCAACCCTCCTGTCATTGTCCCCACCCAAAGAATTCCTTCCTCATCCTCACAAATAGAAACAATGTAGTTATTGGATAAGCTGGTGGAATCGCCAGGTTTGTTCTGAAAAATTCTTAATTTATAGCCATCGTACATGTTCAGGCCGTCCTGCGTTCCAAACCACATCAACCCGATGTGATCCCTGAGCATGCAATTAACACTGCTTTGCGACAAACCCTCTTCCCGACCCAGATGATCGAACCGAAGTGGTATCTGAGCAATTCCCTTGTACGGAAGGTTGTATAAAACCGTCAGCCAGGCAAATAAAATACTGTATTTTAATACGTTATGCAAAATTAGGTTTCTATCAGGCTGATATCTGATGAAAGTTAGAAAGAAAAAAAGAAAAAACCTTTCAAAGAAAAATATTTTTATTTTGTGGGACTTTCCATTTATTCGGTTTTTGCAAATTCAAATGAAAAAGGTTTTTAAAAAATGACAGAATACCGGGTTTTAATCTGCACACAAGCAGAAAGGATTCAACTTCAATGAAAGGATTTTCACCAGTTGGTTTCATGACTTTATCAATTGTTACCAGGTCAAAAATCAGCAGGTTCCTCCTTTATTGATTTTGCCTCTGAGTAAGTTTTTCTTAATTTACAAAGCCACAATTCAGTTTGTTGCTTGTAGAAGTCCTTCTGATTTGGCAGTAACCTGAATTTCACCACTTGCTTCTTCCAACCTCAAAATTAACTGGCACCTGCCTCGCCAGGTTTTTACACGGGGTTGCTGAAAACTGTGCATCTCCTTCGGATTTTCACTTGCCACTGCCTGCAGTTTGCAAGGCCCGGAAATTTCAAATTCAACAGGTATTTCAGCATTGGGAACCAGCAAACCATTTTCATCCAAAACTTCAATATTGAAATAAACAAGGTCGGATTCAAAGCCGGGAAATGTAATTTCTTCGGTGGAAATTTTAAGTTGTGCAGGTTTTCCAGATGTTTTAAGTGATTGCCGGATTGTTTCTTTTCCATTTTTTAGACCCACTGCAACCAATTCGCCAGGTTGATACGGAACTTCAAATTGAACGGTGAGTTTGGTTTCTTCGGAAACCTTTTTGGTACCAATTACCTTGCCGTTTAGTTCAAGTTTTACTGAATCGCATCGTGAATAAACCGAAACCTGTAGCTGTGTTCCTTCATTTCCTTCCCAATTCCAGCTTTTCATTTCATTGGGCCAGCCCCAGAAACTTACAACTTCTTTTCTTCCTGCCGGAATTGGTGCGTGAACCAGCATTTCCAATTCACTGTTGCGCCAAATCACATCGCGGTAAAACATCTGCGGTTTTTTGAAACCCAAAATACTGATATCGCCCGAATTGTTAATAAACCATGGCCATGGAGGAAGAAATTTTGTTGTGTCGTTATCCAGTTTAGCGTTTCCAATTCCCGATTCTCCTAAATGATCCATTCCTGTCCACACGAAATCGCCAATAACATAAGAATGTTTTTCAACCATTTGCCAGTTTTCGAATGCCTCTTTGGCAATCGATTCGGTGCCAATCATTATTCTTTGGGGAAATTTTGCATGGTCTGGTTCATAGTTTTTCCATTGGTAATTGTACCCTTGAACATCCATTTGAGCAAAGGACGGTGCAGTATCATCCCAGGTTTTTCCGGGATTATCCCAAAATTCACACATGGCTTGTGTTACTGGTCTGGTTTTATCAAATTCCAGTACTTTTTCCCTCAATTTTCTGAAAATTTCAAGACCTGTTGAATCTGCACGTTCCTTAATTTCATTTCCAACGCTCCAGATAATAACAGAGGGGTGATTTCTGTCGCGTTTTACCATGCTCTCGATATCTTTTTCCCACCACTTATCAAAATAAAGGTTATAATCCTGTGGATTTTTCGGCTGTTGCCATTGGTCAAACGACTCGTCCATTACCAACATTCCCAGTTTGTCGCAGGCATCGAGAAATGCCTTTGACGGCGGATTGTGCGATGTTCGGATGGCATTAAAACCATTTTCCTTCATTATTTTTACGCGTCTGTATTCAGCCGTTTTAAATGTGGCCGAACCCAGCGCACCGTTGTCGTGGTGTAAACAACCCCCTTTTAGTTCTATAGTTTTTCCATTCAACAAAAATCCTTTTTCGGCTGAAAATTCAGTTGTACGAATGCCAAACGACTCGGTTACTTCATCGAGAACTTTATTTCCATCAAGTAGTTGGATGGTAACAGTATATAATTCAGGATTTTCCGGTGACCAAATGCGATATTCAGGAAATCCAAACTCTTGTGAAAATGTAAATTTTTGTCCGGCAGCTAACTCTTTTTCGTCATTAAAATAAGTCACCAAATTTCCTTTAGCATCCTTAAACTCCATTTTCATGGTAAATTCTTTTTCATCTTTCCCTTCGTTTACAAGTGTTACATCAACTGCAACCGTGGCCTTTTCAGGGGTAACCGAGGGAGTATTTACAAAAACTCCCCAAAAATCAACATGGAGCGGATTGGTTTTAATCAGTGTAACATCGCGGTAGATTCCCGAACCGCTGTACCATCGCGAGTTTTTGCCCTCGTTTTTTACCTGCACGGCTAAAACATTGTCTTGCCCGGCCGGATTAAGATATTCGCTTAAATCGACGGAGAATGCAGTATAACCATAAGGATGGTTGCCCAGGTGATGCCCGTTTATCCATACATCTGCATTCATATAAATTCCATCGAAAAGAATGCTGATTTTTTTGTCCTCATCAGCTTTTTCGATTGTGAAATGTTTGCGGTACCATGCAGTTCCACCAACAACATGAGCGGTTGATGGACCACCGGCACTTTCTTCTGAAAAAGGACCAATTTGTTTTACTCCTTCTTTGGCAGGCAGATCCTCAATACTGTAATCGTGCGGTAAATCAAGCAAACGCCAGTCTGAATCATCAAATGTGGGTTGTTCTGCTCCCGAAATATCGGTGCGGATAAATTTCCATTCGGAATTGAAGTTAGCTTCGCGTTCAAATTTTTGATTTTGAACAGTACATGAAATGCAAAGGGATAAAAACATTATTAGTAAAAACAAAAATTTGATTTTCATTGGTTTATGGTTAGAATGTATAAAAATATTGTATATGTTATTAAAAAAGATCAGAATGTGTTCCTGTCCGAATTAAGGTTATTAGTTTTATTGTTTCTTGTTTTGAATAAATCAGCAACCAATCAGGTGTGATGTGACATTCATAAAATCCTTTAAAATTGCCCTTAAGTATGTGATTCTTAAATCTCACCGGAATTTCTTCTTCTGAAATAATAAGGCCTATCAACTTGTTTAGTTTGTCTTCATCAAAATTCCTTTTCCGGGCTAATTTTAAATCTTTTAGATATTGGTTTGTAAACTCCAATCTATACATACTCTACTATTTCACCTTCTCAAGATAATCTTCAAAACTGTCACATTTTATCGTATTTCCCTCGATAGCATCTTTTATTGCCAACAATGTATTTTTATTGGGTTTTGATGATTTATTTCTGCTCTTATCACTTATTACTTTACCGATTCCCAATTCCTTGATTAAATCTAAAACAATCCGTCCTTTTTTCGATTTCTCATTAATAATTACAGTCGTCATAACCTACAAATTTTCAACAAAACTAATAAATTCCATTGTATTTAATTCTTAAATCACTTCACTACTACCGTTTTCACGTTCATAAATTCCTTGATTCCGTGGGTTGAAAGTTCACGGCCGAAACCGCTGGTTTTTATTCCGCCAAAAGGCAAACGGGGATCCGACTTTACAAAATCGTTGACAAAACAGCACCCTGCATCCAGCAGTTTTTCGGCAATGTGTTCTCCATTTTTAAGGTCGCGGGTAAAAACTGCTGCTCCCAAACCAAATTCTGTATCGTTGGCCACTTTAATTGCCTCTTGTTCGTCTTTTACTCTGATTACAGAAGCCACCGGTCCAAACAACTCTTCATCGTAAGCAGGCATTCCAGGTTTAACATTTTCAAGAATGGTGGGCGGATAAAATGCTCCTTTGCGGTTGGGGATTTCGCCACCCAAAACAATTTCAGCTCCCTTTTTGACTGAAATTACTACCTGTTGGTGCAACTCGTCGCGCAAATCCATGCGTGCCAACGGCCCCATTGTCGATTCCTGATTACGTGGGTCACCAAAATGTGCCCGGTTCATTTCATGCGTAAAATATTCAAGAAATTCAGAATAAACTTTATTGACAACAATAAAACGTTTAGCTGCAATGCAGCTCTGGCCGGCATTTAATAAACGGCTTGTAGCACATGATCTGGCAGCAGTTTCCAAATCTGCATCTTCAAGAATCAGGTACGGGTCGCTTCCACCCAGTTCGAGTACACATTTTTTTAACACACTGCCGGCAACAGCAGCCACACTTTTTCCGGCAGGAGTGCTACCGGTTAAACTTACTGCTTTTACTGCCTGATGGCGAATCACAATTTCAACCTGGCAGCTGCCAATCAGGAGCGTGCGAAACACATTTTCGGGGAATCCGGCTTCACGAAAAAGATCTTCGATGGCCACAGCGCAACCGGGAATATTACTGGCATGTTTTAAAATTGCTGTATTTCCGGCCATAATTGTTGGTGCGGCAAACCTGAAAACCTGCCAGAATGGAAAATTCCAGGGCATTACTGTCAGAATAGTTCCAAGCGGTTGATACGTAACAAATGCTTTTTTTGCCTCTGTTTGAATAAATTCGTTTTCAAGAAAACTTTCAGCGTTGGCAGCATAATATTCACAAACCCAGGCACATTTTTCAATTTCGGCTTTACCCTCGCGCAGCACTTTTCCCATTTCAAGCGCCATTAAAAGAGCAAGTTCTTCCTGTTTGCTCCTTAACAAAGAAGCAAGATTTTGCATGTTTGCCGCCCTTTCCACAAATGAAGTTTGCCGCCAGTGATGCCACGATTTATCGACTGCGTTTATAATTTTTTCAACTCCTTTTTCCGAGAGTGAATTATATGTCTTAACAATTTTTCCGGTTACGGGATTTATCGATTTAATCATAGTTTGAACTTTCGTTTATAAAATTAAAATTACAAAACTAATACGACAAAACTGAAATTGAGGTTAGGGATATAACCAGATTCATTAAAAAGCCCGACAAATAAGTTTCTTGTTTGTCCCTTGTGGGAATGGGTTATAAAATAAAATCTTCCATTTTATCAATCAAAAAAGTTAACTTTTCAGGATTTGATTCCGAAAAGATAATGACTATTAAGGATTTAAGTTGTTTTTGGTAAATCACAACAACTGAAGAAATGATTTTCAATATCTGATTTCAAATAGATTATTGACAATTTGAAACACAAAAAAGGCACCTCTTTTTGCAATGCCTTTCAAAATAGCCTGATAATTATTGATTATTTACTGCATCGGAACTTCAATGGCAAGGATTTTTGAGGGTTTCAGAAAGCTGATTTCAAGCGGTTCCGAAATATCCCAATAACCTGCAGCATCGCGGGTTTTAAGTGACTGATCACCAATTTCAGCTTGTCCTTCGGTGAGCATAAAATAAACGCCGTTCGCCGGGTCATTCAGTTTGTAACTTGTTGAATCAACTTCTTTGCTGTCGAAAACCGAAAGAAATGCATTCTGATTAATCCATAACGAATCATCCCGGCCATCGGGTGAAACCAGCAATTGCCATTTATCAATCTTTTCGGCAGCTTCAAATTTTTTCTGATCGTACCGGGGAGTGTGTCCTGTTTTATTGGTTATTATCCAAATCTGAAAAAGGTTTAATTCTTCTTTTGAAGATGCGTTGTGCTCTGAATGCCAGATACCAAAACCTGCTGACATTACCTGTACATCACCTACAGAAATGATTTCCTGGTTTCCCATATTATCCCTGTGTCTTATTGAACCCGAAAGCGGAATAGTAATAATTTCCATATCCTGGTGTTGATGCAGGTCGAATCCCCTGGCAGGAGCAACAATATCGTCGTTTAAAACACGTAATTTCCCAAAATTTACTTTTTCTCTGTCGTAATAGCTGGCAAAACTAAACGAATGGGCCGCTTTCAACCAACCGTGGTTGGCAAAACCCCTGTCTTCTGCTTTGTGAAATATCTTTTTCATAATACCTTAAAGACAAAGCAGAAAAGCAGTTTGTTTATAAACTGACTGATTTAATAAACTAGTTTAACTTTTTCAAGGTAACCTTATTCGTTTATTCAATTACCCGGATTTCAGTCTCCATTTCCATTGCTTTACGATAAGCAGCAGTAACTCCGCAGTAGGTGGTTTCAGAGAGTTTAACCGCTTTTTCGAGTTTATCCATGGGTAAATCTTTCCCCTTAAACTGGTAAATCACTTTCATTTTTGTGTAATGTTTCGGGTGTTCATCAGTTACTTCGGCTTCAACAATAACATTAAAAGCTTCTGGAACAACTTTCATTTTTTTCAATATCATAATCACATCAACACCTGTACACCCTGCCAGTGCTGTTAACATTAGTTTTTTGGGTCGTGGGCCCAGATCGCTTCCGCCCGATTCTTCGGTTGCATCAACAATAATTTTGTGTCCGTCCATGTCGCCTTCGAAAGCAACTTTGTCTGTCCAGGCCAAATCTACAATATGCTTCATATTATCATGTTTTTAAATTGTTTTCGTTTATTTTGTACCGCAAATATAATACATCTAAATATCTATATTTATAGTTTACAAATTATACACGAAATTGTATCTTTAAACGCGGTAAAAACGTGATTTGTTTGTAGTTTATATTTTAAAAAGAGGAAAATGAGAAACACATTGAAAAGACCAACCGAGCAGGAAACAAATTTAAGTGGATTTCAACTGTTTAATAAATTAACTGAAGAAGAATTCAGCCGATTAAATTTTGATAAAACCTGCTCTCTTTACAAAAAATCGACAGTTATTTACCGTGAAGGAAGCCGGTTAACAGGTTTTTATTGTGTTACCCGCGGAATAGTAAAAATCTTTAAAACCGGTATCGACGGAAAAGAACAAATCATCAGGTTTGCAAAAAAAGGCGAAATAATTGCTTACCGCTCGTTGCTGAGCCAGGAACTTGCCTGTACAACAGCAAAAGTGATTGACGAAGCAATTTTGTGTCATATTCCTTATCAAACCTTACTTTTTCTGATACAAAACAACTGGCAGTTTTCGCATCACATGCTGCAGATAGTTTGCCGCGAGTTGCGCGAAGCCAACGATTATATTACCGATATCGCCCAGAAAACAGTTCGGGAGCGACTGGCTGAAGTTCTTTTGTTACTCAAGGAAAACTTTGAACTCGATAACCAGAATACGCTTCAGATTTCGCGTACCCGCGAAGAGTTGGCCAATATGGTGGGAACGGCAACCGAGTCGGTTATTCGCCTGCTGTCGGAATTCAAACAGGATAAACTGATTGAATTGCAGGGCCGCAAAATAAAATTCCTCGATATTGCCAGTTTACGTCGGGTTGCCAACATTTAATTCTGATGCAGAAACGGCA
>JBGSRA010000045.1:0-7138 GCA_041737765.1 Draconibacterium sp.
AAAGTCGATATTGTATGATTTTCCGTTTTCGATTCCAAAAACATCGACCATAAAATCAGCAGTTGCGACAGTAGAAACCCTTTGAACTTCCATTCCCGAGGATTTATCGATTACCGCGAGATGCAGATTTTGCCCAACATGCGGGTTCATTCCCATAAAATGAACCGTTAGCTTGTTTTTCCACATGATATCAGTAAAACTAGTATTATGCTGAAACATTAAGGTTGTATCTCCCATTACATCATCCAATTCCAGGCGCCATGCATGGTCGGCAGGTGGTACATCGTAATTAGCGTTTTTATTGTGGTCGGCAAAAAAATCGATATTGTATGATTTTCCGTTTTCGATTCCGTAAATATCAATCATAAAATCGACTTCTGCAGTAACGCTGACCCTTTGGAGTTCCATTCCTGAAGTTTTCTCAATTACAGACAATTGCAGGTTTTGTCCCAAATGAGGGGTCATACCCATGAAGTGAACCATTAACTTGTTCATCCACATAATATTCGTAAAATTGGTATTATGCTGAAAGTTCAATGCTGTGTCAGCTTTTACATCATTTAATTCCAATCTCCATGCATGGTCTGCAGGAGGAGCATCATACGCACCATTTTTATTGTGATCGGCAAAAAAATCAATATTGTACGAATGGTCTTTTTCAATACCTGAAAATACAACGGCAAAACTGGCTGTCGCAATTTGCTTTTTTCGTTCGATTTCAAATCCTGAATTTTTATCTGTAAGTGACAAATAAATGTTTTGCCCTACATGTGGTGTCATTCCTGTGAAGTTAATCGTCAGGTTATACTTACAATCTTCATCTCCACCTGAGTCTTTAACTTCTATCTTTCCTTTCATACCGCCCGCAGCATGAGGATCACACTGGTAATCGTATTTACCCACTGTGTTAAAAACATATTTGTAAGTCCAGCCGTTTCCAGTTGAATTACCAAATGATTCTGGATTTGATGGATAGGTTGTTTTTGTTCCGTTAACATTGTGAAAGCCCTGAGTGTTTTTCCATTCTACAGTGTCACCAATTTCAATCTGCAACTCGTTAGGTGAAAATTTATAGTTTGTTACATTAACTAAATGTTTTACCGAACCAAAAACAGATGTGGTAACCAGTAATACAAAAACGGATAAAACTAGTAAATGGGGGGAAACCCAATTTTTAAAGGTAAATGATGTTTTCATATGCTCATTATATTAAATTACAAAATTGAAACAATAAAAAATAAAAAGAGTTTAAACTCTTTATTAAAAACAAATAAAAACAACCTATTTGTTGTTTTTATTTGTTTTTAATCCCAAGGGAAGATAGAGCGGGCAAAAGCTGATAAAACTTGTAAGTACCAAAACTGCCGCGAAAATTATTAACACTATTCCCAGTGTTCCGGTAATTTGATTGGTAAAAAACAGAAAAGCAATTAATGCGGCAATTACAATCCTTACAATTCTGTCGATGGATCCCATGTTTTTTTTCATAACTGTATTATTTAAATGATTAAAAGGTAAAACCGGTAATTTATATCACCCGTAATCCTAACAAATCAAACAAAATCTGTTTGTTATTTAGAATCATTACAAATATAGAAGGAGCTATACAGTTAAAACGGTGACAAGGGTCACCTCTCAGATAATTTTTATTTCGGTGGCAAGTTGTTTTACTTTGCCATCGTTTTCAAGTTTTTTCATTATGCGGCTTACCACTTCCCTTGCAGTTCCAAGGTCGTTCGCAATCTGGCGGTGAGATATTTTGATTGGATTTTTTCCGTTGATTTTCATTTTTGCCTTCAGATATTCCAAAATCCTTACGTCCATTTTTTCAAAAAGCAATTGATTAATCATGTTAAGCAATTCGGTGTATCGCAGATTATACTGAAGGAAAAACAACGAATTAAATTCAGGGTATTCTTTCATCCAGCGAAATACATTGTCGGTTGGCATAAGTAAAACCGATGAATCTTTTTCAGTTGAAGCATAAACTTTACTGGGTATGTTTTTCAAACATGCATCAAACGACATAATGCAACTTTCGCCCGGCTGAATATAATATAACAGTAATTCCTTATCTTCATTTCGGGTGTAAACCCTGATAAGCCCGCCGGTAACAATTGGTACAGCTTTTACATACTGACCTTCCCTTATTACTTCGATGTTACCGGGTATGTCAACAATGCTCGATTTTTCCATTATTTCAGCAGCAAGCTGTTGACTTAGAGTTGGAAATATTTCTTTTGTTTTCATTTTATAATTTCGAAAAAGTTAATGTTGATTTTCATGCAATATAATGAATGTAAACGATTTTGAGTATAGTAATGTTTTTTGATACTTGAAAATAAACTGCCTTAAAAACTAAAAATCAGAATTTAAATTTTACCTAAATTATGCACAAATTGAAATTATATTTTTCAAACTTACTTTTAACACATCACGTCTGGTATGATTTAAAAGATAAACAAGTTAAATTGAAGTATAAATTGCAAAATCCCTATTTTTGTGCCATAAAAACATCGATATTGCTAAACATTAAAAATGAAGTTTTGTTTTTCATTATCGATTATAAATATTAATTGAAAATCAACAATGGATAAATTTTCTTCAGTGGGGAATCAGGAGTTGGCAGCTATCGAAGATATGTACCAAACCTACCTCGAAAATCCCAAATCGGTTGACGAAAGCTGGCAACAGTTTTTTGCCGGTTTTGAACTAGCACGAACTAACTTTCAACCGAAAACATTACAAGTAAAGTCAGATATTATTGATAAAGAATTTGCAATTCTCAGTCTGATTCACGGTTACCGTCAGCGTGGACATTTATTTACTAAAACCAACCCGGTACGCAGTCGCCGAAAATATACTCCAACCCTCGATATTGAAAATTTTGGTCTTGAAAAGAAAGATTTGGAAACTGTTTTTCAGGCTGGTAACGATATAGGAATTGGTCCGGCAAAACTGAAAGAAATTATTGCCCACCTCGAAGCAACTTATTGCCGATCGATTGGAGTTGAATACGTTTATATGCGTCATCCCGAAGTGGTGAACTGGCTCAAGAAAAAAATGGAAACTACCCGTAATTCAGAAGAATACACTGATGAAAAGCGCAGGCATTTTTTCTATCATTTAAAACTGGCAGTTGGTTTCGAGAATTTTATTCACAAAAAATTTGTGGGACAAAAGCGGTTTTCTCTCGAAGGTGCAGAAACATTAATTCCTTCGCTCGATGCGGTTATTGAAAAAGGCGCAGAGTTGGGAATCGAGGAGTTTGTAATTGGAATGGCACACCGTGGCCGTTTAAATGTGCTTGCCAATATACTCGAAAAACCTTACGAAAATATTTTCAAGGAATACACAGGTAAAGAATACGAAGACGAAATTTCGCAGGGCGATGTAAAATACCATTTGGGTTACGAAAACGAAGTGCTTACTGACGATGGTAAAAAAGTAAAACTGAAACTGGTTCCCAATCCATCGCACCTCGAGACCGTAGCGCCAATTGTTGAAGGCGTTGTTCGTTCACAGATCGATTCGCTTTACGATAAAAATTTTGATAAGGCCGCGGCAATTATAATTCATGGAGATGCTGCAATTGCTACTCAGGGTGTTGTTTACGAAACCATTCAAATGTCGCAGCTCGATGGTTATAAAACAGGCGGTACAATTCATTTGGTTATCAACAACCAGGTTGGTTTTACCACCAGTTACCTTGAAGCACGTTCAAGTACTTATTGTACCGACATTGCAAAAGTTACCCGTTCACCCGTATTTCATGTGAATGGTGACGATGTGGAAGCATTGATTTATACAGTAAAACTGGCTATGGAATTCAGGCAAAAATTTCATTCCGATGTATTTATTGATATTCTTTGTTATCGGAAATATGGCCACAACGAGGGAGATGAACCACGTTTTACACAGCCTGTGTTATATAAAATCATAGAAAAACATCCGAATCCGCGCGATATTTATTCCGAAAAGCTGAATAATCTGGGAGTAATGTCGGCAGAGGAAACAAAGAATGAGGTAAAAGAATTCGACCAGCTATTGGAGCAAAAGTATACAGACTCTGAAAAAATCGAAAAGGTTAAAATCCGTAAGTTTTTGATTAACGAGTACAATACGTATGATCTGCCTCAAAAAGATAGTTTTGATTTAAAAGTTAAGACTGCGGTTTCATTAAAAACTTTAAATGAAATTGCCGATAAAATAAACACGCTGCCCAAAGAACTGGCTTTTTTCAAAAAAGTGGACCGAATTATTTCGGATCGGAGAATGATGATGAGAGACAGTCGTTTGGATTGGGCAATGGCTGAATTGCTTGCGTACGGAACTCTGGTAAATGAAGGTCATCCGGTCCGATTGAGTGGCCAGGACAGCGAGCGCGGAACGTTTGCACACCGACACGCTGCATTTGTTGTGGAAGGAACCGATGAAAAATATTTTCCACTAAAATATGTTTCCGAAAAACAGGCGCCGTTTCATGTTTTTAACTCACTACTTTCTGAATACGCCGTGTTAGGTTTCGAATATGGTTACTCTTTGGCACAGCCAAACGGATTGACCATTTGGGAAGCTCAGTTTGGCGATTTTCATAACGTGGCTCAGGTTATCATCGACCAGTACATTTCTTCAGCGTTCGAAAAATGGGGAATGATGAACGGGTTAACACTGTTTTTACCGCATGGTTTTGAAGGTCAGGGACCGGAGCACTCCAGTGGACGAATTGAACGTTTTCTTGAACTATCTGCAAATAATAATATGCAGGTTGTTATACCATCAACACCGGCAAACATGTTCCATTTACTTCGCAGACAGGTTAAAATGAATACGCGGTTACCACTGGTGATATTTACACCAAAAAGTTTGCTTCGCCACCCGATGGTGATTTCAAAAATAGCAGACTTCGAAAAAGGAGGATTTAAAGAAATTATTGACGATCCGCTGGCCTTACCCGAATTGATTGAAAGTGTGGTTTTTACTTCGGGTAGGTTGTATTATGATTTGGAGAAATATCAGGTTGAAAACGGAATTACGAATGTAGCAGTTGTGCGTATGGAACAAATTTATCCGATTCCATATCAGCAAATCGATGATATTCTTAAGAAATACAAGAATTCAAACCAATTGATTTGGGCACAGGATGAACCTGAAAATATGGGAGCTTGGCCTTTTATTAATCGTAAACTGGCAAATCTTGGATTTAAAGTGGTTTCCAGAAAAGAAAGTGCCAGTCCGGCAGTGGGTTTAATGGAAAAGCACAAAAAAGGTCTGGAAGAAATACTCAACCACACATTTGTGGTAAAAGAAACAGTTAAGTAGAAATTACAAATTACAGAAATCAAATTTCAAATTAAATTCAATAATCAAAATTTGAATTATCAATTCTGCAAAAAAAACTAATGTTTGAAATTTATAAGAATTGTTGTTTGATTTTTATTTGGTTTTTGAAGTTTGATTTTTGGATTTTTATAGTTTTCGTAAAAATACGAATTATCAAAAAATAGTAGAAGGATGATTGTAGATATAAAAGTTCCCAGTCCGGGGGAATCAATAACCGAAGTTGAAATTGGCCACTGGCTTGTTGAAGATGGTGCAATAGTAGTTCAAAATCAGGAAATTGCCGAAGTCGAATCCGACAAGGCCACACTCACCATTATTGCCAGCGAGGGTGGAAAAATTAAAATAAATGCCGAAGAAGGAACAGCTGTTGCAGTTGGTTCGGTTGTTTGTACCATCGACACAAGTTTTGCAGGAGTTAAGGCGAAGGCGGAGATAAAGGCAGAGGCGGAGGAAAAAACTGCGGTATCCGTTAAAAGCAAGCCGGAATCTGAAAACACTGCACAAAAAGTGAATTCTGAGGTCAAAGTTGCTGATGGATTGGAAAACGTGAAAGTTACTTCGTTGGCCAAAGAGATGATGAAAGAACTTGACCTTTCGGTTGAAGATGTAATCAGCGGACTAAAACGGATTGGGAAAAAGGAGGTGGAATTGGTTGCCAACCTGCCAAAAACGGTTTCTGCCCCAATTGCAACTACGCAGAAAGTAGCATCACGCGAAGTAGTTCGCGACCGGATGTCGAGCCTGCGCCGGAAGTTAAGCGAGCGTTTGGTTTCGGTGAAAAACGAAACTGCAATGCTTACCACTTTCAACGAAATTGATATGAGTTTTGTAATGGATTTACGCAGCAAACACCAGCAGAAATTCACCGAAAAGCATGGTTTGAAACTGGGTTTCATGTCGTTTTTTACAAAGGCGGTCGCAGTTGCAATGGATTTTCATCCGATGGTAAACGCCCAATTGGATGGTGATGAAATAGTTTCTCCAAAATTTGTTGACGTTGGAATTGCCGTTTCAACACCAAAAGGTTTGATGGTTCCAATTGTTCGGAATGCAGAAAGCAAATCAATTGCCCAAATTGAAATCGAAATTAAGGAACTGGCTGAAAAAGCACGCAGCAAAAAAATATCTGTCGAAGAATTAAGCGGCGGAACTTTTACCATTACCAATGGCGGGGTTTTTGGTTCGTTGCTTTCAACGCCAATTATCAATCCGCCTCAATCCGCAATTCTGGGAATGCACAATATTGTTGATCGCCCGGTGGCAGTTAACGGACAGGTGGTTATCAGACCGATGATGTACATCGCGCTTTCCTACGACCATCGTGTGATCGACGGAAAAGACTCTGTTGGTTTTCTTGTAAAAGTGAAAGAGCTGATTGAAAATCCGGAACGAATGTTAACAGGTGGTCAGGATTCAGGGAAAATGTTACTGGGAATATAACTGGATGTTTAAAGTAAATAATGCCATCTGCGACAATCATCACAGATGGCATTTTTATCTTTAGGTTACTGTATTTCTACTTTGAACAGTTTTTCGGACATAGTGGTCAAAAATAGCACCTAAAATCTTTCATAATGATTGGATTTATTGGTGTTTTAGAAGATTACATTGGAAGTTGTTTCAATGTAATCTTTTTATTTTGTGAAAAAAGTGAAAAAAATGCCCGATTTGTGGTTCTGTGAAAACGCAAAAGAAGGGAAAACAAAGTGGGAAACAACGTTATCAATGTCAGGAATGTTTTGGTTATTTTTCTTTTCGAAACAAGGGTGCAAGTTTAAATAATCAGTTTGTATGG
>JBGSRA010000047.1:0-23931 GCA_041737765.1 Draconibacterium sp.
TGGAGGTTCAGGAAGGAGCAAATTAAATTAGAACATAAAAAATGAATGAAAACAGTATCAAAAAATCTATTAGAAATCGATGATATTGAAAGTCTATCATTCAATGGACACTTGCAAGTATGAATCGCTCAATTTAGGTCGAAGTCATAGTATGACTGAATTAAGATTTTAGTATTCAAATTCAATTATTGTTATTCTTATTCCTGAAAAACGACGGTGTTACGCCTTCTTTTTTTGAATAAACATATTTCATTTAAAAATACCTGACAATATAGTAACCCTATTCAGACGTAATAGATTAATCCTTAAGAATTTTGACCAATAAAAGTCTGTTAAATAAATTGGATTTATAAACTTAATTTCATAAATTGTAAACATATATTTTTAATTTACTCAGCCATAAACTCGGTTTTTACAACCAGAAATTAAACCATATGAAACACAAATTAAGCATCATGTACACCGTCTTGGTTTATTAAGTTTAATTCAATCAAGATAATACAGAAATATTCACAATTCTGTTGATATTGAAATTTTGACTTATCTAAAAATACTAATCTCATCAACCTGAAAAAAAATGAAAACAGAACTTAAAAAAACTTTAATTCAAAGTATATCAGTATTTACTTTGATTGTTGGAGTTGTAATTGTTGGATTTTACCTAAACAGACCTCCACGAATTATTTCTGAAAATGCTCCTTTAGATGAATTCTCTGCGGTGCGGGCAATAAAACATATGAAACATATTGCAGATAAGCCACATTACATAGGAACTGATGAACATTTAAAAGTTCGTAATTATATAATTGACGAGTTGAAACGTTTGGGTACTCAACCAGAACTCCAAATTGCTGAGGTTTATTATCCTAAATCATATATAGCAGCTACTGTGGGAAATATTATAGCAAAATTACCGGGTAAAGAAAATGGTAAATCCGTTTTATTGGTCGGTCATTATGATTCCGTAGAAAATTCTTATGGTGCTTCGGACGATGGATCGGCTGTTGTTACCATGCTTGAAACCTTAAGACTTCTGCTAAATAAAGCACCTTTTAAAAACGATATAATATTCCTGTTTTCTGATGGTGAGGAAATTGGACTTTTGGGAGCCAAAGCTTTTATTGAACAACACCAGTTGGCAAAGAATATTGGTATAGTTCTGAACTTTGAAGCCAGCGGAACCAGTGGCCAAAGTATGATGTTTGAAACCAGTGTTGATAATAATTGGATAATTTCTGAATTTGCAAAAGCGGTTCCTTATCCAATCGCCAATTCGGTCAGTTATGAGATATACCGTAACATGCCAAACGATACTGACTTAACACCCTTTAAGGAAAATGGCATCAGGGGTTTAAATTTTGCATATATCGATAATCGATTCGACTATCATACCGGAGGTGATAATATTAATAATACTTCATTAGAATCGATTCAACACCATGGTTCGTATGCAGTTGCATTAGCTCAGCATTTTGGTAATATCGATCTGAATAACTTAGAAAAAGGAGATGCAGTTTACTTTAACACCATAGGTAGTGGATTCGTGCATTATTCCTATAAATGGATAATTCCTTTTCTTATTTTAACATGCCTTGTTCTTCTGGTGTTATTGGTAATTGGTTTCAGAAATAAAATCATAAGGCCAATTCGTTTACTATTTGGGTTTTTTGCCTTTATAATACACCTGGCAATAATTCCTTCAATTGTAACATGCCTGTATTTTATTTTGATTAAATATTATCCGGAGAATGATTTCATGTTACTGTTTTATAATCAAAAGATATTGTTGTTTGGTTTTGTATGTTTAGCTGTTGCTTTTTCTTTTTTATACTTCAAATTATTGATGCGCGGTATCAAAATCTGGCATGTTTTGGTATTTCTCATTAGCATGATAATACTCCTATTATGGAGTGGTCAAATTAATTTAATAACTGGTTTTATTGCTGTGGGTGTTTCCGTTATTATCTGGTTATTGTTTCGCAAACCAACCAATGTATGGGAATTATCTATGGGATCTTTTGTGGGCTGGACAATTATAATGATTACAGTAAGTATAATGCTGCCAGGTGTAAGCTATTTGTTTACCTGGCCATTGTTGTTTAGCACAATTCCAGGTGGACTCTATTTTTTAAAGAGAAATCCGGTTGAATATTCATTCACACAAACTGGATTATTTCTAATTTTCGCTTTACCGGCTCTGCTATGGTTCTCGAATCTTACCTTGCTTTTTCTTATAGCGATGGGGCTTAAAATGGCAGGGGCAGCTGTACTTTTTACTGTGCTTTGTTTAAGTTTGCTTATTCCACATATCGAAATTATTACAAGAGTGAAACCATGGTTGGTTCCTGTAGTTGCCTTTTTTACAGGTTTGTTTTTTGTTTTGTATGGATCAATTAACCTTGATTACAGTGAACGGTATAAAAAAGAAAATTCGCTGCTTTATGCTACCAATGGAAACACCAACGAAACATTTTTGTCAAGTTTTAATAATAACACAGATGAATGGACAGGAAAATTTTTAACAGACCAACCGGACACAACCAAATTGAGTTTTTTTTATGCATATTCAAACCGTGATTATTTAAAAAAGACTGTTAATACAGAACCACTTCCGGTGCCAATTATAGAAGTATTGCGCGATACCATTTTCGATAACAACAGATTGCTGAAACTTCATCTAAAATCAGGAAGAAAAGCAAATTCTTTATATATCCAGATTAAATCAGACTCGATTAGTGCAAGTATCAATAAATCGGAGATGAAAAAACTTAAACAAATTAATGACACCGACTGGAATCTCATCAGATATTTTGCTTTCCCACAAGAAGGTATTGTAATGGAATTGAAACTTGAAGAAGAACAAAATATTGAAATTAACTTGACTGATATTGTGTATGGTTTACCTCAGATTTCAGGTATTGAAATACCACAAAGACCGAATTATATGATGTCGAATGGAGATAAAACAATGGCAATGAAAAGCTTTTTTTATTAATTATGAGATATATAGTATGACTGAAATAAGATTTAGTATTCAAATTCAATTATTGTTATTCTTATTCCTGAAAAATGAAGGTGTAACTCCTTCTTTCTTTTTGAATAAACTGCTGAAATGAAAAATCGACTGAAACCCCAGTTCATAACTGATTTCCTTGATGCTTTTGTCTGTCGAAATCAGCAACTCTTTTGCTCTTGTAATGCGTAATTGCAGGTGGTACTGTCCGGGTGACATTCCGGTATATTTACGAAACATTCGCCGGAAAAAAGAATAACTGACATTGTGTTTTTTTGCCAGTTCCTCAAAATACAATACGCTGCCCATGTTTTGTTTCATGGCAAACCGTGATGCTTCAATTACCTGGGCAATTGGTTTTCCCGAGAATTCCTTTTGCTTTTCAAACGAAATAATGTAACCAAGCAGTTTTATTACCATTCCCGATGCAATTTGCTGGTAGCCGGGTTGCTCTTTCTGTACAAGGTCAAATATCTTAAAATAGGTGTCTAAAAGTTCCTCTTTGATTCCGAAATTAAACACAGGTTCTTTGGGCGAAAATCGGGGTGAAACAATCAGTTCGCGTACAAGTCTTCCGTCAAAACCAATATAATTTTCTGTCCAGCCTGTTTTCTGAATAGGTTTGTAACGGTGCCACACTCCCGGAAAAGTAAAGAAAATGCTGCCCTGTTTCAACGGAAACGATCCATAACTGTTTTCGAATGTTCCGCTTCCCTCGCTGATAAAGTTAATCTGATATTCATTCAAAATCCTTCCGTCGTTCCATGTAAAAAAGTATTCCGAAGGGTGATCGTGAGAAGGGTAGTTGGAAATGGCCGGAATATTGGCTGTTCCGGCAACTTTCAGGTACAATCCCCATTGCTGGTCCTCGTCGCTTACGGTAAGATATTTAAATTCGCTGTGTTTCATAATTGGGTCAAAAAATATAAATTTTATATCAATTATTATATTGTTTTCACTGATTTGTAATTATAAATTTGTTTCGCAGGCAAAAATCCTGTTTTCAAACTGAACCAAAAAAATTAAAACTGTATGAATGTAATTTTGGGAATCTTATTTCACTCTTTAGGAGGTGGAGCTTCGGGCAGTTGGTACATGCCCTACAACTGGGTAAAACAATGGCGGTGGGAAATCTATTGGATAACCGGTGGAATTTTCTCGTGGCTGCTTATGCCATTTCTGGCAGTGCTTTTAACAATTCCCGATTGGCAGGGAATATTACAAGCATCAGGCAGCAGCGTTATCCGAAACACATACATTATGGGTCTGCTCTGGGGAATCGGAGGATTGACCTACGGACTTGCCATCCGTTATTTGGGTATGTCGCTCGGAAATTCCGTTTTACTCGGTATTACTTCTGTGGTTGGTTCGTTGGGTTTACCTGTACTTCGTAACATACCGGGAATTGCAGAAATCATTCCTGCAGGTTTGGCGTTTACCGATCTTTTCGGTAGTACCGGTGGCCGAATTGTATTGCTTGGTATTTTAATTTTACTCGCCGGAATTATCCTCAGCGGACGAGCCGGAATTAAAAAAGACGTTGATCTGGGTCATGTTAAAGAAGGTGTAAATAGCGAGTTTAACTTGTCAAAAGGGTTAATGATTGCAGTAATTTCAGGCGTTTTAAGTGCATTTTTCAGTTTTGGAATCGATGCAGGCAAAGAAATGGCCACAGTTGCAAGAAATATGGCAGTGGATCAAAATTACCCGTTCATCACTCAGGATGGAGCTAACTTTAAATACCTTTTCGAAAACAACATCATTTTCTTTGTGATTCTTTGGGGAGGTTTAACTACCAATGTTATTTGGTCAACCGCTTTGATTCTTAAAAACAAAACGGGTGGTGATTTCGTTGACAAAAAAACTCCTTTATTGCGAAATTATCTTTTCTGTGCACTGGCCGGAACTACCTGGTTTCTTCAGTTCTTTTTCTATGGAATGGGCGAAACCAAAATCGGAAACGGCGCCAGTTCATGGACGCTTCACATGGCTACAATCATTCTTACTGCCAATCTTTGGGGTTTCTATCGCAAGGAATGGAAAGGTGTTTCCAAAAAAACCTATAACACAATTCTGCTTGGTATCGGGGCAATTCTGTTATCGGTAATTGTAATAGGTGTTGCCAAATGGTTGTATCCTGAATTAAATGCGTTGGGGTAGAAGAAAGTCGGAAGACCGGAGACCGAAGTCGGAAGACCAAAAACCGAAGATGGAAGTTGTCTTGATACTCAATACTCAAATCTAATAATCTATAAATGAAACGTGTTGCTTTTAAAATGTTGCTGAATGACGACCAGAAAGCCGAATACATCAAACGTCACGATGAAATCTGGCCTGAGCTGAAAAAGCTGTTAAAGGATGCCGGAATCAGTGAATATTCAATTTTCCTCGATAAAGAAACCAATACTTTGTTTGCCTTTCAGAAAGTGAGTGGAGAAGGAGGATCACAGGATTTGGGGAAAACCGAAATCGTTCAGAAATGGTGGAAATACATGTCAGACATAATGAAGACCAATCCTGACAACTCTCCGGTAACATTAAGTCTCGAAGAGGTATTTTATATGGAATAAAAACTAAATCAACTAAAAAAATAACAATGAAACAAAATCAAATCTGGGTAAAAATTTTTACCATCGTGCTTTTATTCAGCAGTTTTGCTGTTTCAGGAGCAAACACAACAAGCGTTGCCGGATTGGTATGTGAATATCACACAAATCCGATTGGGATCGATATTCAAAAACCAAGGCTGAGCTGGAAAATGGTTTCTACAGAAACCAACGTCCTGCAATCGGCTTACGAAATTAAAGTTACTGATCAATCAGGAAAAGGAAAAACTATCTGGAATTCGGGTAAGGTGAATTCAGGTCAATCGGTAAATGTAGCCTACGAAGGACCGGTTTTAAAACCAATGCAGCGTGTTTACTGGCAGGTTCGTGTTTGGGACAAAAACGATAAAGCCAGCGCATGGAGTGAACCCGCTTTTTGGGAAATGGGCATTCTGGAAACATCGCAGTGGACTGCGAACTGGATAACCATGGAAAACGAGAAAAAACCGGAAGATTCGAAACCAAGTCATTTTTTGAGGAAGGATTTCAACACTTCGAAAAAAGTAAAATCGGCCAGGGTTTATGTTTCTGCATTGGGAGTGTACGAACTTTACATCAACGGTAAAAAGGTTGGTAACGACCTGTTTACACCTGGCTGGACTGCTTATAAAAAACGCATTCAATATCAAACATATGATGTTGGTTCAATGCTTCAGGAAAAAGCAAATACAATTGGGGCAATTTTAGGCGACGGCTGGTATCGCGGAAACATCGGATTTCAAAAACAACGTAATTACTACGGTGATAAACTGGCTTTAATTGCACAGCTTCACATAGTATATACCAACGGCTCCGAAGAATGGATTTTAACCGACAACAGTTGGAAAGCAACTACCGGCCCGATTTTGTATTCTGATATTTACAATGGCGAAACTTACGATGCCCGGTTGGAAATTCCCGGTTGGAATGCTCCCGGTTTTGATGACGGTCAGTGGGGAAAAACAGCGGTTCTCGACTATTCGAAACAATTGCTGGTTGCTCCTCAGGGAGTTCCGGTAAAAGCAATCGAAGAAATAAAACCGGTAAAACTGATTACCACACCAAAAGGAGAAATCGTTTATGATATTGGTCAAAACATGGTTGGCTGGGTTAGGCTGAAAGTGAACGGGAAAAAGGGTGATGCTGTTGTGCTGCAGTTTGCAGAGGTACTTGATAAGGAAGGTAACTTTTATACCGCTAATTTACGCGCCGCAAAATGTACCGATAAATATATGCTGAAAGGTGGGGGAGAAGAAATATACGAACCCCGGTTTACTTTCCACGGATTCAGATTTGTAAAAATCGAAGGATTTCCGGGAACACCGAATCTGGATAATATAACCGGTGTGGTGATTCACTCTGATATGAAACCGACAGGAACTTTTACATGTTCCGAACCACTCATCAACCAGTTACAGAAAAATATTCAGTGGGGACAAAAAGGTAACTTTCTGGATGTGCCGACCGATTGCCCGCAACGCGATGAACGTTTGGGCTGGACAGGTGATGCACAGGTTTTCAGTCCGACTGCAGCTTTTAATTTCGATGTGTCAGCATTTTATACCAAATGGATGAAAGATGTTGCTGCCGATCAACTTCCTGATGGAAAAGTTCCGCATGTGATTCCCGATGTACTTAGCGGTGGCGGAGGTTCTACCGCATGGGCTGATGCAGCATTGGTTGTTCCGTGGAATACTTACCTGGTTTATGGCGATAAACGAATACTGGAAGTGCAGTACCCGAGCATGAAAGCCTGGGTTGAATACATGCATACAAGGGCAGGCGACGATAACCTTTGGACTGGTGATACCCATTTTGGCGACTGGCTGGCATTTGCCACAACACGTTCAGATTATCCGGGGGCTACCACCGAAAAAGATTTAATTGCCACTGCCTACTATGCATATTCAAGTGGTTTACTTGCGAAAACCGCAAAAATTATCGGCAAAAATGATGATGCTGCAAAATATGCGCAGCTTTCTGAAAACATTAAAAAAGAATTTGTAAACGAATTTGTTGCACCATCAGGCCGTTTGGTTTCCCATACTCAAACTGCCTATTCCCTTGCCATTGCTTTTAACTTGCTTCCCGAAAACCTGAAATCAAAGGCGGTAAATTATCTTGCAGAGGATGTTAGAAAAATGAAACATCTGACTACCGGATTTGTTGGTACTCCTTTGCTTTGTTCAGCACTTTCATCAAACGGACACGAGGATTTGGTTTTCATGTTGTTAAACCGCAAAGAATATCCAAGCTGGTTATACCCCGTAACACAGGGCGCAACAACCATCTGGGAACGCTGGGACGGACAAAAACCTGATGGAAGTTTTCAGGATGTTGGAATGAACAGTTTCAACCATTACGCATACGGTGCAATTGGCGAGTGGCTGTATAATTATGTTGCAGGAATTCAGATCGATATTGAAAATCCGGGGTACAAACATTTCTTTCTGGCGCCACATCCCGGTGGCAATCTATCCAATGCAAATGCAGTATTTCAGTCGGTTTACGGTGAAATTAAATCGGCATGGAAAATCGAAAATAACCAGATGGTTTACGAAGTAAAAGTACCTGCAAATACAACAGCAACGGTTACTTTGCCATCTGCATCGCTCGATAAAGTAACAGTGAATAGTGTTTCTTTAAAAGAGAATAAAATGATGGCAGCTTCACAAACAGCAAAAACTGTTTCCCTGAAACTGGGCTCCGGTGAATACAAATTCAGTTATCCGGTAGCTCAATAATAGTTTGACCTGCTTTTTGTTTCCCTCCTTTCAAAGGAGGGGGTGCGAAAGGGTTAGCACAGGCAGGGGTGGTTAATTTAAAAAGGAAAAAGATGAACAAACAAAGAATTGAACAGGCATACCAACTGGCAAAAGAACAATATGCCGAGTTGGGAATAAATACAGATTTGGTGATTGGGAAAATGAAAGAAGTGGTGATTTCACTTCACTGCTGGCAAACCGACGATGTGGGCGGCTTTGAGACTCCCGATTCTACCCTTTCAGGTGGCGGAATTCAGGCTACCGGAAATTACCCGGGGAAAGCACATACCATTGCACAGGTTCGTGCCGACCTTGAAAAAGTAATTTCCCTTTTACCGGGAAAACAAAGATTGAACCTGCATGCCATTTATGGCGATTTTCAGGGAGAAAGGGTTGATCGCGACCAGATTGAGGTAAAACATTTTCAAAGCTGGATCGACTGGTGTAAAGCACAGGGAATTGGCATGGATTTTAATGCCAGTTGTTTTTCGCATCCACGCGCTGCTGATGGTTATACGCTTTCATCTAAAAATGAGGAAAACCGGAAGTTCTGGGTGGAACATGTAAAACGCTGCCGGGCTATTTCATCCGAAATTGGAAAACAGCTGGGTACCTCGTGTGTGCACAATATCTGGATTCCGGATGGTTCAAAAGATACCCCGGTTGATAGAAACGGATATCGTGTAAATCTAAAAAAATCGCTTGATGAAGCTTTAAAAGTAAAATATCCAAAAGAATGGATGAAAGACGCTGTGGAAAGCAAACTTTTCGGAATTGGTGTTGAATCGATGACCGTGGGTTCGCACGATTTTTACCTGGGTTATGCCATAAAAAATGATACAATTATTTGTCTTGACAACGGCCATTTTCATCCAACGGAACAGGTTGGCGACAAAATTTCAGCCTGTCTGCAATGGGTCGATGAAGTTTTACTGCATGTTACAAGACCAATCCGCTGGGACTCAGACCATGTGGTGACACTAAACGAAGATGTGCAGATGATTGCTTCCGAAATTGTTCGCAATAACTTCATCAGCCGTGTAAAAGTGGGTCTCGACTTTTTCGATGCTTCCATCAATAGAATCGGGGCTTATGTAATCGGGACCCGCGCGGCACAAAAGGCGTTTATGATTGCATTGCTCGAACCAACAGTTACGCTTTTAAAATATGAAGAAGCCGGACAAAACTTCGAAAGGCTGGCTTTACTGGAAGAGTTAAAAACAAAACCATTTGGCGCTGTTTGGGATTATTATTGTCTTCAGGAAAATGTTCCGGTTGGAGAAGAATATATCTCTGACATACAGCAATATGAAAAAGAGGTTTTGCTGAAAAGATAACAATTATTGAATATCCTGAAATATGCAAGTAGTATTGAATATACAAAACAGTATATTGAAAATGAATAGTTTAATCTTACTTACTCACCCTGATTCGTCTGCCGACGAATCGTCCCTCTCTACGCGTAGAGAGGGAGAAGAGGGTGAGTCAAATAAAAACATATAATTACTGGCATAAAAACGGATAAGCAATTAACAATTAATATCATTCTTTAAAAGGATACAGTGGAAGAATATTTCCCACAGTATCCTTTTTTTATGGTTTGAATCGGGAGACGAAGATTTTTAATACCAAGTGCGATTCTAAAACAGTCCAAAGTCACTCTGGTATAATGCCGATGAATAGAAATGTTAAGGCCAAACGAGTATGCGAAGATTGGACTGTTACATTTCTTCAATCGGTATAACAATTCGGAATAAAATTTGAGCAAAAAAAATCCCGCCATTGGCGGGACAAAATCTTAAATGTTTATCGTTTTTTTAAACTAAGCTAGTCTAACATTCACTGCATTTAATCCTTTTTTACCTTCCTGTAAATCGAAAGTTACTGCATCATTTTCCCTGACATTTTCTTTTAGTCCTGAAGAATGTACAAAATACTCTTTCGAAGAGTCGGTGTCTTTTATGAATCCAAATCCTTTTGATTCATTGAAAAACTTTACTGTTCCTTTATTCATTTTATTAAAATATTAATTGCGTGCAAGTTATGTTTATTTTTCAGATTCAGCATTCATTCTCTTTCATTATTTGCAATTAATTCTGACATCAATAATATTTTGCAATCCATCATCCCGTGTAATTCGTCAAATTAAAAGGGGAATTATTGAATAAATAAGCGTTGTTTATCTGCCGGAATGTGTAATTTAGACTCGATATTTAATTCATTATCAATTCAACTAAAATTTTAGAACTATGAACAGAAACATCAAAAAATTAATGTCTGGCCACAAAAATTTCATGTGGTTTTTATCAGTAACAATCATGTTGTCTTTTATGGCAACATTTGCAAATGCGCAATCCGGAAAGGTAGATTTCTCGGGAAACTGGGTACTGAATGAATCGAAAAGTAACCTGGGTGATAATGGAGGTAGGAGAGGTGGAGGTAACTTTGTTGCAAAACAGGAAGCCAATCTGCTTACCGTTGACAGAACCCGTACCAATCAGGATGGCCAAACCACAACTACTACCAGCAAATATACATTGGATGGGAAAGAGAGCGTAAATACAACCGGCAGAGGAGATAGCAAGTCAACCGCAAAATGGTCAGCAGATGGAAAATCACTCACAATTGTTACTAAATTTTCTTTCGATGGAAACGAAATGATATCTACTGAAGTTTGGACACTTCCCGATGCAAAAACAGTATCAATTGCCGCAACAAGGAAAAACAGAGACGGTGAGGATGTAAAAACCACAAGAGTTTACGATAAAAAGTAAAACTTAAAAAATATATGAAATGGGCTCTGAAAGGAGCCTTTTTCATTTTAACTGCTCACATCAATGAAAAGTCAGTTTTGTCTGCTTTCCTTTTTCGATTTTTGTTAAATTCAATCCCTGATAATTTGAATATTAATTCTGATTAAATAAGCAACTATGAATTCTCGCGAACGTGTGTTAAAAGCCTTTAAAAGAATGCCCGGATTACCCGACAGGATTCCCATTCAGTTTGATTTGTGCCGGCAGTTGTCAGATTATTTTGGAAAAGAACTGGGAATTCCGGTTCATTACACCGAAAATCCTTACGAAGATGTTACTTACCGCATCAGTGCCAACGAATTGAGACTGGCACTCGGGAGCGATGCTGTGGTTACAGGAGCTTCTGTTTCAGATGAATATCAACTTGAAAAGAGAGCAGACGGAACATGGTTAAACGAATATGGAATGCGAATGCGGCAGGGTGATATTTATGTTGAAGTGATAGATTATCCGCTGGCACACGCCGAAACTAAAGCCGATATTGACGCTTATCAGTTTCCTGAGGTTGATGCTCCCGGACGTTTTCGCGATGCTGAGGTTTTGGTGAAAAAGTATAAAAATGATTACCTGATTATTGGAGATATTGAAGTAACAGTTTTTTCGCTGGCACATCAGTTGGTAGGAATGGAAAAACTGCTGATTGATATGATGATGGAAGCCGAATATGTAGTGCCCCTTTTTGAAGCATGTGCCGAATATCAGACTCAGATTGGTTTGCAGTTGATTGAAAAAGGAGTTGATGCGATTTGGTTTGGCGACGATTTTGGAACACAGGTAAACCTGATAATTCCGCCCGAAACTTTTAATGACCAGCTAAAACCGGTTTACAAAAAAATGATCGACAGGTTTAAGGAAGCAAAATCCGATATTATTCCAATTCTGCATTGCGATGGCGCTGTTGCTGATTTGCTGGCCGATATCCGCGAAATCGGTTTTGAAGTATTTAATCCGGTTCAGCCCAATGTACCTGGCCATTTACCACAGGATATGAAAGACAATTTTGGTGAAATGTTTGCATTCTGGGGAGCCATCGACCAGCAGGACCTTTTACCCAACGGAACCGATGAGGAACTGGAACGCGATATTATAGAAAAAATCAGCATTTTGGGAAATAATGGCGGCTACATGATTGCCCCGGCACACATTCTGCAAAACGATGTTTCTCCGGAAAGGGTTTTGAAATTTATTGAGTTGTGTAAAAAACACGGGAGCCTGGTTTGATATTTTTCATTAAAAGATTTTTAATTTGAATTCAATTATGACTATCCGCAAAGTTTTTAGTCGAAAATAATAATTTAGTAAATAGATTGAAAATGAGAAGCTTTAGGTCTTTTACTCACCCTGATTCGTCTTCTGCCGAATCGTCCCTCTCTACGCGTAGAGAGGCTGTATGTTTGTAAAAGTGCATAAGCATCCAAATTTTGTAAATTAGTTTTTGCAAAACAAAAAGATGAACACTTATGCAAGCGAAAGTTAAAACAAATAGTTTTCAAGGACAAAACATTTATGTTGGAATTGATGCACATTTAAAAAGTTGGACTGTAACAGCAATGATGGATAATAATTTACAAAAAACGTATTCACAGGATCCATGTGCAATCACCCTGTATAATTATCTTCAGAAAACATTTCTTGGAGGCAACTATTATTCTGCTTATGAAGCTGGTTTTTGTGGATTTAGCATTCACAGGGAATTGGCTAAATGTGGGATAAAAAATATAGTAGTCAATCCGGCAGATATTCCAACAACAGACAAAGACAGAAAACAAAAGGAAGACAAGCGTGACAGCCGCAAAATAGCAAAATCTCTTAAAAACGGTGAACTTGAAAGTATCTATGTGCCCAGCAGAACCAGTGAAGAGTTAAGGGCACTGGTTCGCTACCGCAAATCCCTGGTCAAAGAAATAGGGAGACATAAAAATCGCATTAAGTCATTTCTTTATTGTCTTGGGGTAATAATTCCTGCTTCACTGGCCCAATCTTCACGTTACTGGTCAGGTAAGTTTACCCAATGGTTAAAAACCGTAGAAATGTCCACTTGCTGGGGCGATGCTGTTTTACAAAACACCTTGGAAACAATCGAAGAGTTAAGGGGCAAATTATTAAAGACCAATCGTCAGTTGCGTGAGATTAACAAAATGGACCATTATTCTTTACAGTTAAAGTTGTTACAGAGCATTCCAGGTGTCGGGCCCATCATGTCAGTCACGGTATTGTCTGAACTTGAAGAATTAAAACGTTTTAACAGCCTTGATAAGCTTTGTTCTTATGTTGGCCTTGTCCCCAGAACAAATTCATCCGGAGATAAAGATAAAGTTGGCCATATTACAACACGCTCAAATAAACCGCTCAGAAGTTGTATTATAGAAGCTGCCTGGATAGCATCAAGAAACGACCCGGCACTGGCCAAAAGTTTTAACGAACTATGCAAACGGATGAAAGCTCATGAAGCGATAATAAGGATTGCTAAGAAATTATTAAACAGGATAAGATATGTGATGAAAAATGAAAAAGAATATGTGCAATCAGTTGTACAATAAATTCCATTTCGGGAATAGAAACACTTCAATGTTAAAGAGACTGTTACTTATCCCTTGCAGCCCGTTAGGTGTCTGTTCTTAGAGAGGCCACAGCTCTTAACTATAATAAATTGAACACAGATATGCGGCTTGTCTGACAAGTCCGTTGATAGAAGGATGTTTTTATAGACCGTAAATGGAAAGCCAGGAGAAGTAACCAACGGCGATGTTTTATACCGAAGGTTTCAAAAAGTCTTACCGGGCATCGAGCCCGGCAAGACTTTGCCAGGAAAAGAAAACCTGCTGGCTCAGTATTGCCCGAAGTTAAAAGGACAGAAAAATAAATACTTGATTATGAGCAAAAAAGATTCAATAAATTTGGATTACAACATAGAAGGGAGAAGAGGGTGAGTACATTTAGAGTTTAATAAATACTGTTATTAACTATATATGAAACGGGATAATTTTATACACTTCATCAATTTAATTGTAATTGCCACAAAGTCACAAAGACTCTAAGAATCACAAAGAAAATCTTAGTGTAACTTCGTGTTTTAGTGTCTTAGTGGCTATTTTAAAATTTACCGTTCTAACCCGTTTTTAGTATATAAGTAATTATCAAAAAAAACAAATAATGCATAACAATGAAAAAACTACTTCTACTTCTCTTAATTTCTCTGATTATCACATCATTTTCTGAAAAGAAAATAAAATGGATCGCGATTGGCGACTCAATTACCTATTTAAACGAACACCCTGAAGAAGCCGGAAACCGGATTACAAAGGGATATATGACTGGTGTTGTTGAAAAACTTCCACAAATCAGTTATATCAACAAAGGATTTAATGGCTGGACCGCCAGCCGCGTAGCCGGTGAAATCGAAAAACTTGAAATTGAATCTGCCGACATTTATACCGTATTTCTGGGCACAAACGACTGGTGGAGTAGTGTGCCGCTCGGAACATTAAAAGATTACACAGATAATACGGGAAATAAAACTTTTTACGGTTCTTACAGGATTATTATCAATAAGTTACGCAGTCTGAATGGAAAGTCAGATATTGTATTGATAACTCCAATGCAGCGCGGTGATTTTGTTTATTTTTCGAATTTTAAAAATAATGCTTATGGCTCTTACAAAGACAAAAATGGGCAGTCGCTGGCGCAATTTGTTGAAGCCGTTGAAATTATCGGAAAGCAGGAGAAATTGAAAGTAGTTGATTTATACAACGACAGTGGAATTACACTTGAAAACATGGTAAAATTCAAGCGGATAAAAGACCAAAGTACAGGTCAGTATGTAAATCTTACCTATCCGGATTATGTTGACAAACCGTTTAATCCTGAAAAAGATGAATATCCATATCCGGTTGAATCGATAGCAATGACTTACGATGGATTGCACCCTTCCGATGAGGGTTATGCAAAAATTACCGGCATGCTGGTTGAAATCTTTAGTAAGCTGAAGATTAATAACTAGGTTGTAAAACAGAAACATGATATGTTGATCCGAAATATTCCAATTAAATTCAACAATAGAATTTTATTTTGAAAATAAAATCATTCATAATTTTTACTCACCCTGATTCGTCTGCCGCCGAATCGTCCCTCTCTACGCGTAGAGAGGGAGAAAAGAGTGAGTAAGAAATTAACCAAAAAACAAAATGAGCGAAAATCATACTCCAATAAGCAGGGCAAGAAAGCTTCGAAAAGAAATGACAGAAGAAGAAAAACTTCTGTGGAAATATTTGCGCAACAGAAATTTTAAAGGATTAAAATTTAACAGGCGGCATCCCATTATTTACGATGTAATAAATAATAATCCAAAGTATTTTATTCCTGATTTTTATTGCGCTGAGAAAAAATTAATTCTTGAAATTGATGGAAAAATTCATGATTTTCAGAAAGATTATGACGAAAACAGAGATGAAATACTAACTAACATGGGTATGCGAATTTTAAGAATTCCAAACGAGGAAGTTGGAAATGTGAGTGAGGTTTTACGAAAAATTGAAAAATACATTTGAATTACTCACCCTGATCCCGAGTGCTCGGGATCGTCCCTCTCTACGCGTAGAGAGGGAGAAGAGGGTGAGTCAATTTGCATGCATTTTAATTAATTGTTGAAAAACAAATTTTTAAATTTTATGAATAAAATTCTGATTTTAATCGCAGTAGCAGCAATACTTTTAGCCGGAAGTTGCACTAAAAAAATGGACGATTCAGCATCTTCTGAATTGAAAAAAGGTTTTCAGAATCCTCCGGATTGGGCCCGTCCCGGTGTTTACTGGTATTTCATGGATGGAAACATGACGAAGGAGGCCATTACATCCGATTTGGAATCGATGAAAAAGGTGGGTATCGGACAGGTTTTATTTTTGGAGGTAAACGTTGGAATCCCCCGGGGAAAAGTCGATTTTTTGAGTGAAGAATGGCAAAACCTGTTTCAGCACATTGTTCGTGAATCGGAGCGGGTGGGAATTACGATTACGCTGGGAGTCGGACCGGGCTGGACGGGTAGCGGTGGCCCATGGGTTTCGGGTGCTCAGTCGATGAAACATCTGGTTTCAAGTACTGTACAGGTTTCCGGTGGTCAGAACAAACCCATTGTTCTTCCAAAGCCCGAACCCAGAAAACCATATTTTGGTTTGGGTTCATTTACCGACGAACTCCGGCAAAAATGGATGGATTATTACGAAGATGTTGCAGTACTGGCATTTCCATCACCTGAGGGTGATTTCAGAATAAGTGATATTGATGAAAAGGCGCTGTATTACCGTGAGCCATATACTTCGAAACCGGGTATAAAGCAGTACCTTCCTTCTCAGGCAGAATACACCGAGCCTTTAAACGGAACTGCAATTTCCCCTGATAAAATAATTGACGTAACCCAATTTTTAAAATCCGACGGAACGTTGGAATGGAAAGTGCCTGAAGGTAACTGGACCATCATGCGGTTTGGCAGCACCAATAACGGCGCGGTAACCAGACCGGCTCCACTGCCTGGTGTGGGTTTCGAAGCCGATAAATTCGACACTGCTGCAATCAATTCACATCTTGAAAATTTTACAGGTAAACTGCTGAATAAAATTGGCATCCCCGATAAAAATCTGCAGGGTGGACTAAAAATGCTCCACATGGATAGCTGGGAAATGGGCGCCCAGAACTGGACATTAAAAATGAGGGAAGAATTTCTCGAAAAAAGAGGATACGATCCGCTTCCTTTTTATCCGGTTTACGCAGGTTTTGTGGTTGGAAGTCTTGAAAAAAGCGAACGTTTTTTGTGGGATTTGAGGTTAACCAGTCAGGAACTGGTGGTTGAAAACCATGCCATTCACCTCAAAAAATATGCTCAGAAATACAACATGGGATTTTCAATCGAACCTTATGATATGAATCCCACGGCAGATATGGAACTTGGCGCGGTTGCCGATGTTCCGATGTGCGAATTCTGGAGTAAGGATTATGGTTACAATTCCACATTCAGTTGTATTCAGGCGGCATCAATTGCACACATCGAAGGAAAAAATGTGGTTGCGGCCGAAGCTTTTACAGCCCATCTCGATGCCTGGAAACAATATCCCGGTTCAATGAAAAACCAGGGTGACTGGGCTTTTGCAACCGGTATAAACAGACTGGTTTATCACACATACCAGCACCAGTGTTTACCCGAAAACCTGAAACCCGGCATGACCATGGGTCCATACGGTGTGCATCACGATCGCAGCCAAACCTGGTGGCCAATGGCTGACGGATATCACAGTTATATTTCGAGATGCCAGTTTATGCTGCAGCAGGGGCAAAGAGTTGCCGACATTCTTTACCTGACACCTGAAGGTGCGCCAAATGTATTCAGGGCGCCGGAATCAGCATTGACAGAAGATATCGTTTTGGACAGTTCACTGATAAATAACGATTCAAAGGAAAGATATGCCGGCAGTACAACCGGAGCTTTTCTTCCTGACCGAAAAGGCTACAGTTTCGATGGTTGTTCACCTTCGCAGATATTGACTGCCACAGTCGAAAATGGTAAGGTCAGGTTTCCATCGGGCGCATCCTACGAAATTCTTGTTTTGCCAGCTTCTGAAACCATGACTCCCACGTTACTCGAAAAAATTGAATCGCTGGTAAAGTCAGGTGCTACTATTGTTGGAAATCCGCCACGAAAATCACCAAGCCTGGTGAATTATCCCGAATGCGACAAACAGGTTGCAGAAAAAGCAACCGCAATCTGGGGCGATTTGCAGGCACCTGGACAGGTTACAAAAAAATCGTTTGGCAGTGGTACAATTTACCGGGGAGGTTCATTTTCTAAAATCAGTTCACCCGAACTGTACCCCGATTATGATTCAACGGCTGAAATACTGCGTGAAAAGGGAATTCCTGAAGATTTTACAAGTACTGAACCTGTCAGATATATTCATCAGGTAAACCCGGTTGGCGATGTTTATTTTGTTTCGAACAAATCCAATACAAAAATTGAATCAAATTGTTTGTTCAGGGTAACCGATGGAACGCCGCAATTGTGGAACCCAATGACAGGAGAAACCCGTGAACTGCCTGAATTTGAAGCGAAAAATGGACAAATTCAGATTCCACTTCAATTCGAACCTTACGAAAGCTACTTTATTGTTTTCAACCGGAATGAAAAATCCAGCCATAAAAATGGGTTGAAAAACTTTGACCAGCCATCGGATTTAGCTGAGGTAAACGGACCGTGGACATTGTCATTCGACCCAAAATGGGGAGGCCCGGATAATATTGTTTTCGATACACTGGCCGACTGGACAACCAGGCCGGAAGAAGGAATAAAATTCTATTCAGGAATTGCCCAATATCACAATACAGTTAACATTCCTGAAAATGCTGTGAATGATAAAAGTACCGATGTCTTTATGGATTTGGGGGAAGTTTGCAACCTGGCAAGGGTATTTGTTAACGGGAAAGATATGGGAGTTGTCTGGACTGCTCCTTATAAATTAAAAATTACTGATGCTGTTCAAACAGGTGAAAATCAAATCGATATTGAAGTTGCCAACCTATGGCCCAACCGCTTGATTGGTGACGAAAAACTACCGGATGATGGAATTAAAGACGGTAAATGGCCCGAATGGCTGTTAAACAATACGCCACGAACATCGAAACGATATACATTTACAACCTACCGGCATTACAAAGCTGATTCGCCGTTGTTAAAATCAGGCTTAATTGGTCCGGTAAAAATACTGACGGTCAAAAAAACAGGAGCATGAAAACTAAAGTCGGATTATTTGGAATTGGCCTCGATACCTATTGGGCGCAATTCGATGGATTGCTTGACAATCTGAAAGCATACCAGGAACAGATTAAAAACCGGATTGCCGGATTTGGGGTTGAAGTGGCCGATGCCGGAATGGTTGACAATCCGGTAAAAGCTCGCGAAGCCGCCGATTACCTGAAATCGCAGGATGTGGAAATCGTGTTTTTGTATGTTTCAACCTATGCACTTTCGTCAACCGTTTTACCTGTGGCACAAAAACTAAAAGTTCCGGTGGTGATACTGAACCTGCAACCCGTTGCCCAACTTGATTACGAAGCTTTTAACCAGCTGGGTGATCGCGGTAAAATGACAGGTGTGTGGCTCGAACATTGCCAGGCCTGTTCGGTGCCTGAAATTGCCAGCGTTTTTAACCGCTCCGGAATCCAATACGATTTTGTGACCGGATATCTGCAGGATGAAGAAGCCTGGAGTGAAATTAAAGCCTGGACAGAGGCAGCCCGCGTGGCTGCTGCCATGCGCAACAACCGGCTGGGCGTGCTGGGCCATTATTACGGTGGAATGTTGGATGTTTACACAGACATTACCAAACAATCGGCGGTTTTTGGCACGCACATCGAACTGCTCGAAATGTGTGAATTAAAAAAATACCGTGATGAAGTGACGGCTGCTGAAATCGGTGAAAAAATTCAGGAGTTTAAAACTGCTTTTGATGTTTCTGCTGAATGTGAAAAAGCTGAAATCGAACGTGCTGCGCGCACTTCTCTTGCCCTCGACAAACTGGTGAAAAACCGCAATCTGGGGTCGATGGCGTATTATTACGAAGGCGAATCGGGTAATGAATACGAAAATATTGTCACTTCTGTGATTGCCGGAAACACTTTGCTCACGGGGAAAAATATTCCTGTGGCGGGTGAGTGCGAAGTGAAAAATGCGCAGGCAATGAAAATCATGGCCGAATTTGGCGCCGGAGGTTCTTTCTCTGAATTTTACCTGATGGATTTTAATGACGATGTGGTGATGCTTGGTCACGATGGTCCTGCCCATTTTGTCATTGCCGAAGGTCGGGTAAAACTGGTGCCGCTGCCTGTTTACCATGGCAAACCGGGGAAAGGATTGTCGATTCAGATGTCGGTAAAACACGGCCCTGTTACTTTGCTTTCGGTGGTTGAAGGAAAAAATGACGTATTTCTGCTGGTGGCCGAGGGTGAATCGGTTGCCGGGCCTGTGCTCGAAATCGGGAATACAAACAGTCGTTACCGCTTTTCGGTAGGTGCAAAACGGTTTATGAATGAGTGGTCGAAACAGGGACCAGCTCACCATTGCGCCATTGGCGTGGGACATATTGCGGATAAGATTCAGAAACTCGGCCAGATTTTAAATATCGACGTTGTAAGGATTTGCTGATTTGAGATCAGATTTCATTTTATTGAACCAGGCTTTTAGTCAATAATAACAAACTATTTCTGAATGTGGTTAAAACCGGACAGCGATTGGTGTACATTAAATCCGTTCACTAAAGTGAACGGAAATTTCAAGAATCAAATTCATTTGAGTTGGATTTTATTTCCGTCTGCTTTAGCTGACGGTTTTGAATTGCTGCACAACATGGCTTTAGCCTCATTTTTAATTCACTACTGTCCGGTAAACTTTGATGAGATTCCTCTCCCGAATACTCGGGATCGGAATGACAAGGCTTTTGTGGTGTTTGCAGTTGGCAGGGGCTGGGTTCGCGGCAGAGCCGCAAACCCAGCCCCTGCCAACTGCCTCTCCCAACCAAACTCGTTGTCATTCTGAGCGAAATGAAATGAAGCGAAAGAATCTCATCATTAAAAATACTTGTACCGGACAACAATGAAATGTAATATCAAATTGAAAATGAATAGTTTCATATTTTTTACTCACCCTGATTCGTCTGCTGACGAATCGTCCCTCTCTACGCGTAGAGAGGCCCGCCTGAATGACAAAGTCGGGCAGGGAGAAGAGGGTGGAGTCAATTTAATGAAAATTAAACTAATGGTATAAAAACGGATAAGGAGCAGTATTATACAATTTACAAACATAAACCTATGAAAAACATCATCTTACTGATTTTTGTGTTTGCCGCCTTGGTATCAAATGCCCAACTGAAAGCATCAGACTGGCCGGTTTTGAAACATTACGACCAGGAACACCTGCTGAACATCGCACTCCCGTTGGGAGGAATCGGCACCGGTACCGTTTCTTTGGGTGGTAGGGGAGAGTTGCGCGACTGGGAAATCATGAACAAACCTGCGATTGGATACAGCACAGTCACCAAAGGAAACAATGCTCCCTTCTTTTCCATTTTTGTACAGCCCGAAGGCGAAAAACCGGTTACAAGGGCTTTAATCGGACCGGTTCACCCGACAGAATACATCCATTACGAAGGGCGCCCGGTTAATCAGCATGGATTTCCACGATTTGCAAATGCCAGTTTCGATGCGGCATACCCGGTGGGAATTGTTAACCTCACCGATAAAACAATGCCGGTAAGTGTAAAAATCATTGGTTTTAATCCTTTGGTTCCGGGCGATGCCGATGCCAGCGGAATGCCCGTTGCGGTGCTCACTTACGAAGTAACCAATACCACCTCCAAACCACTGTTGGTTTCGGTTTGCGGTACGATGCGCAATTTTGTGGGTCAGGATGGAAGTAAAACCCATCGCGACTGGAAAGGCGATTACATTCCCTACGGGGCAAATAAAAATCAAAATGTTTTCAGAAAAGACAACGGTTTAAGCGGAATTTACATGTATTCCGACAGTATTGAAGCAATCGATGCGGCATTTGGTTCCATTGCCATCACAACAGCAGAAACCGGCGGGGTAAGTTATCGCCGGTCGTCGGAACCCAACCACTGGGAACGTGCTACCCTCGATTTCTGGGACGATTTTAGTGCCGATGGCTATCTGACCGACAAAACTGTTTTAAACGATAATAATCCAATGGCTTCGCTGGCGGTAAAAAAGCCTGTTGCGCCAAACAGCACGCAGGTTTTCAGGTTTTACATCACCTGGAATTTTCCCAACCGGTACGCGTGGTCGCGGGTGCCTGTCGGAAATTATTACAGCACACAATACACCGATGCCTGGGATGCTGCACAAAAAATAGTCCCGCAGATTCCTGTGCTCGAACAAAAAACAAAGCAATTTCTGAATGCCTTTTTATCGTCAACACTGCCGGTTGAAGTAAAGGAAGCGGCACTTTTTAACTTGAGCACCCTGCGCTCGCAAACCGTTTTCAGAATAAAAAGCGGTCACATGATGGGCTGGGAGGGAGTGATGGATGAGTTTGGCTCGTGTCAGGGGTCATGCACGCATGTTTGGAATTACGAAGTTGCAACGCCTTTTCTTTTTGGTGATTTGGCGCGGTCGATGCGCGATGTGGAATTCAACTATGCGCTGGATGATGAGGGATTGATGAGTTTCAGGGCTGCGCTGCCCCTGTCGATTGCATCGTCATCGAAATTGGCCGCGGCCGACGGGCAAATGGGTTGCATCATGAAAATATACCGCGACTGGCAGTTGTCGGGCGATAATGAATTTCTGAAAGGCAACTGGGAAAAGGTGAAAAAAGCGCTGGCTTTTGCATGGATTAAGGGAGGCTGGGATGGCAACCGCGATGGCGTGATGGAAGGTTGTCAGCACAATACCATGGATGTGGAATATTACGGGCCAAATCCGCAGATGGAATTCTGGTACCTGGGCGCGTTGCGGGCAGGGGAGGAGATGGCAAAATTTATGAACGACACCGAATTTGAAAAGAAATGTGCTGAACTGTTTGCGAGCGGAAGTAAATGGACCGACCAAAACCTGTTTAACGGGGAATATTACATTCAGAAGATTGCACCACCAAAATCAACGGCTGATGTGGCCAAAGGATTACAGGTGGGAATGGGTTCGGCAGATTTGTCAAATCCCGATTTTCAACTGGGCGAAGGTTGTCTTGTCGATCAGCTGGTGGGGCAGTACATGGCGCACATCTGCGGACTGGGCTACCTGGCCGGAAAACAAAACATAGAAACCACGCTCAGTACCATCATGAAATACAACTATGTGGAGGACTTTTCGCCTCTGTTCAACAACATGCGTTCGTATGTGATGGGCAACGAAAGCGGACTGATTATGGCGAGCTGGCCAAAAGGCCGGCTGAAAGTGCCTTTCCCGTATTTTGCCGAAGCCATGACAGGTTTTGAATATACCGCTGCGGTGGGGATGTTGTTCGAAAATCAGACGGTAAACGGACTCAAATGCATCAAAAGCATTCGCGACAGGTTCGACGGGCTCAAACGCAACCCGTTTAATGAACCCGAATGCGGCCACCATTACGCACGTGCCATGGCAAGCTGGGCATCGGTGATTGCCCTGTCGGGTTTTGAGTATTCGGGGGTGACCAAAAGCATGAAATTTACCGCCAATCCCGGAACCTGGTTCTGGAGCAACGGAAGCGCCTGGGGAACCTGCAGCATAAAAGACAAAACCGCTGAATTAACCGTACTGCATGGTTCGCTGGCCCTCGATAATTTTACGATTGATGGTGTGGGCACCAAAAAACTAAAATCTGTCCAACTTAAAACTTCTGAAAGTTTAAAGATTGAAGTTGAAAACTGAAAATGCAGTGCAGGTTTTTTTGAAACAGTCAGTATTTGAATTGGCCTGAAGTTTAAGGCTTTTGGAATTTCACACAGGTTGCAAACCTAGACATAGTGGTCAAAAATAGCACCTAAAATCTTTCATAATGATTGGATTTATTGGTGTTTTAGAAGATTACATTGGAAGTTGTTTCAATGTAATCTTTTTATTTTGTGAAAGAAGTGAAAAAATGCCCGATTTGTGGTTCTGTGAAAACGCAAAAGAAGGGAAAACAAAGTGGGAAACAACGTTATCAATGTCAGGAATGTTTTGGTTATTTTTCTTTTCGAAACAAGGGTGCAAGTTTAAATAATCAGTTTGTATGG
>JBGSRA010000058.1:0-12117 GCA_041737765.1 Draconibacterium sp.
TAAATAGCAACATTAGTTGCATCTTAATTTTCACGGAAAAATAGTTTTGTACTCACAAATCAAACAATAATAATTTCAGTTGGTTAAGCAGGAATTTGTAAGCAAAAGAGGGGTTTATTTAATGGATTTTAACCTTAAAAAATTATTTGTTCAGAACCTGATTTTTATTTTCTTTTACCAAGTTTTAGGTCACTAATTTTAACACAAAATTGCAAATAATGGCAAAAGTTAGAGGTGCAGTTGTTGTTGACAATGAAGGTTGTAAAGGTTGCGGACTGTGTGTTGAGGCCTGTCCTGAAGATGTTTTAAGGTTAAACAGGGAAGTAAACAGCCGCGGTTATCATTATTCGTATATGGAAAATCCGGAACAATGCATTGGTTGTGCCAATTGCGGGGTGGTTTGTCCCGATACCTGCATTACCATTTACCGGGTAAAGATTTAAAAATTTTTACATTTCTTATTCCTTATTGGATATTTTAGATTTTGAAAATAACAGAATAAGAAATAAGAAATAACGAATCAGAAAGTGAAGAACGTTGTAACGTATTTGGTTGTTTTTAAAAACTCTTAATTTTTTATTCCGTATTCAGTGTTTTAGATTTAAAAAGAAGAATAACAAAATAAGAAATAAGGAATAACGAATCAGAAAGTAAGAAGTTAAATGACAGATAACAAAAAATATGATTTGGAAGATCGTCTGATTGATTTTGCAATTAATTGTAGCGATATTGTTGAAGAACTTCCGCAAACAAAGCTTGCAAATCATATTGGTGGTCAATTAATCCGGGCAAGTAGTTCTGGTGCATTAAATTATGGGGAAGCACAGTCCGCAGAATCACCCAATGATTTTGTTCATAAACTAAAAGTTGTATTGAAGGAATTAAGGGAAAGTAGGGTATGTTTAAAAATTATTCTGCGAAAACCACTTTTACCAAGTGAAAGAGTGAATCCAACCATGGATGAGTGCAATGAACTTATCGCAATTTTTTTGAAAAGTATTGATACCGCGAATAGAAATAAGAATAAAAAATAGGAATAACAAAATAAGAAATAAGAAATAACGAATCAGGAAATGAAGCACGAAGTTTCATACTTGGCAGATTTCAAAACTTTTACATTTCTTATTCCTTATTCGGTGTTTTAGATTAAAAAGAAGGAATAACAAAATAAGAAATAAGGAATAACAAATCAGGAAATGAAGTGCGAAGTTTCATACTTGGCAGATTTCAAAACTTTTACATTTCTTATTCCTTATTCGGTGTTTTAGATTAAAAAGAAGGAATAACAAAATAAGAAATAAGGAATAACGAATCAGGAAATGAAGTGCGAAGTTTCGTACTTGGTAGGTTTTAAAACTTTTACATTTCTTATTCCTTATTCGATGTTTTAGATTTTAAAAAATAACAAATTAGGAATCAATAAATAATGGCAGAAAAAAGATTGATGAAGGGAAATGAGGTGCTGGCAGAAGCGGCAATCCGCTGCGGATGCGATGGCTATTTTGGTTATCCCATCACACCCCAGTCTGAAGTAATGGAAACACTCATGTCACGTCAGCCCTGGATTGAAACCGGAATGGTTGTTTTACAGGCTGAAAGCGAAGTTGCAGCTATAAATATGGTTTATGGCGCTGCTGGATCAGGGAAAAAAGCCATGACTTCCTCTTCAAGTCCCGGAATAAGTTTAATGAGCGAAGGAATTTCATATATCGCAGGGGCCGAATTGCCCTGTCTGATTGTGAATGTGCAGCGTGGCGGGCCCGGACTAGGAACCATTCAACCATCGCAGGCTGATTACTTTCAGGCAGTAAAAGGAGGTGGACACGGAGATTATAAAATGATTGTTCTTGCACCTTCATCTGTTCAGGAAATGAACGATTTTGTTGACCTTGGCTTTGAACTGGCTTTCAAATACAGAAACCCTTCAATGATTTTAACTGACGGTGCCCTGGGACAAATGATGGAAAAGGTGGAACTTGCCGATTTTAAACCCAGATGGACAAAAGAAGAAATTCACGAAAAGTGGGGTAGCTGGGCCACCACCGGAAAACCAGCTTCGCGGAAGAAGAATGTTGTTACTTCGCTGGTAATGGATTCTGATGTGATGGAAAAAAATAATCTCAGGTTTCAGGAAAAATACAGAACCATAGAAGATCAGGAAGTAAGATATGAGACTATTCAGTGCGATGATGCTGAATTTATTTTGGTTGCATTTGGAACTTCATCGCGGGTGTGTCAGAAAGCGGTGGAAATTGCAAGGGCAAAAGGATTAAAAGTAGGATTACTCAGGCCAATTACACTTTTTCCGTTTCCGAAGAAGATAATTAAAGAACTGGCGCGCAAAGTGCAGGGATTTTTGTCGGTTGAAATGAGTGCCGGTCAAATGGTGGAAGATATTAAACTTTCGGTTTATGAAGCCGGAAGTAATGCACGGGTGAATTATTTTGGCAGAATGGGCGGAATTATTCCGACACCGGAAGAAGTTGTTGATGCTTTGGAAGATAAATTTTCATGGGAGTTAAGTTATGGAGTTAAAAGATCTTATTAAACCCGAAAACCTGGTTTACGATAAATCGAAAGTTCAGGAAGATGTATATATGCATTATTGCCCGGGGTGTTCGCACGGGGTAGTTCATAAAATACTTGCTGAATTGATTGAAGAGTTGGGAATTCAGGAAAAAACCGTTGGTGTTGCGCCAGTGGGTTGTGCTGTATTTGCATACAATTATATCGATATCGACTGGCAGGAAGCAGCCCACGGAAGAGCGCCGGCAGTTGCAACTGGAATTTCGCGGTTATACCCCGGGAATTTTGTTTTTACCTATCAGGGCGATGGCGATTTGGCATCCATTGGAACAGCTGAAATTATGCATGCCTGTAACCGTGGAGAAAATATACTGGTTATTTTCATCAACAACGGAATTTACGGAATGACAGGCGGACAAATGGCTCCAACTACACTCGAAGGAATGGTTACATCTACAACCCCAAACGGGCGAAATGTTGATTTAAACGGATATCCTTTAAAAATTACAAACCTGATTGCGCAGTTGCCCGGAACATCTTATGTTACACGTCAGGCGGTACATACAGCAGCAGCTGTTCGTAAATGCAAGCGTTCGCTGAAAAAAGCCATCGAAAATGTGTTGGCTAAAAAGGGAACTTCGTTTGTAGAGGTGGTTTCCACCTGTAATTCTGGTTGGAAATTAAGTCCGGTAGCTGCCAATAAATGGATGGAAGAGAATATGATTCCATATTATCCTTTGGGCGATTTAAAGGACAGTGTGAAAGGTGAACAGGTTTCAAAAAACTAAATTGTAACGAAATGACAGAAGAATTGATAATTGCAGGTTTTGGCGGACAAGGTGTACTTTCGATGGGCAAAATACTGGCTTATTCGGGAATTATGGAAGACAAGGAAGTTACCTGGTTTCCATCGTACGGTCCCGAAATGCGTGGCGGAACTGCAAATGTTACAGTAATTCTGAGCGACACACGCATTAGTTCACCCATTGTAAAAAATTTCGATACTGCCATAATTTTGAACCAGCAAAGTATGGACAAGTTTGAAAATTCGGTAAAACCTGGTGGTATTTTGTTGTACGATCCAAATGGCGTGATTCATCCTCCAACACGCACCGATATTAATATTTTTAAAGTCGATGCCACAAAAACAGCAGTTGAAATGGGAAATCCAAAGGTTTTCAATATGATTGTTTTTGGCAGTTACCTGAAAATACGCCCTATTTTAACGCTTGATAATGTGGAAAAAGGATTACAAAAATCATTACCTGAACGTTATCACAACACAATTCCTTTAAATTTATCCGCCATTCGAAAGGGGCAGGAAATTGTGGAAAGGGTATTGGAGGTATAGTAAAATTTGTTTCAGAATATATTATTTTGACGTTGTCAGGAGCTTCGCACGCTGACAAGTCTAATGCACCTGTATACTGTCAACGTCTTTAGACTTGACAGCGTTAACAAATAAATTTGTAAAACAGGATGCAAAACAATAAACACGAAAATAGCGGGAGCCACGAACCCAAATTGCGAACCTCGTATTTCCGTTTTTATGAGGAATTGAATGATTTTTTACCTAAACAGTTCAAAAAAGAAATTTTTCCATTTTCATTTAGCGGAACTCCTTCTGTTAAAAATTTAATCGAAACCATTGGTGTGCCTCATACAGAAGTTGATTTGATCCTGGTCGATGGAGTGTCTGCAGGTTTTAACCACATAATTATCGGCGGTGAATATGTTTCTGTTTATCCGGTTTTTGAATCTTTTGATATTTCTCCCGTAATCAGGTTACGTGCAAAACCTCTGCGAAAAATTCGGTTTATAGTTGATGTAAACCTTGGTAAACTGGCTAAAAAATTACGTTTACTGGGTTTCGATACCTATTACAGAAATGATTTGGATGATGATGAAATTGTTAAAATCTCGTTGGCTGAAAAACGCATTATCCTCACCCGCGATATTGGTATTTTAAAATGTGGGAATGTCACTCACGGAACCTGGATTCGTAATGACGATCCTGTTATCCAGTTGTTTGAAGTAATTGAACGTCTGCAGTTAAAAAACCTGTTCAAACCATTTTCACGATGTTCGCAATGCAACGGCACACTTAAACGAGTGAAAAAGGAACAATTAAAAAACCGGATTCCGACAGATACATTCAATTATTATAAAACGTTTTGGGAATGTGGTGGTTGTCGCCAGATTTACTGGGAAGGCTCGCATTTTGAAAGAATAATTGACTGGCTGGAAGGATTGAAAAGCGAAAATTGAAATTAAATTAATTCAGTTGTTTTTAGTTAGTAAAAACTAACTATATTTGAAATATGAATAATTTACTGGAAATAATTTCAATCCTGTCGAATCTGATTGGTCAGATGGAAGAAGCATCCAAAAAGCAATTTAATCTTTCAAGTCTGACCCACACCCAACTTCATTACCTCGAAAATATAAACAGACTGGGGAATCCCAATATTACTGAACTGGCTGTACATTTAAAACTTTCGAAACCAACAGTAAAAGTAGCTGTTGACAAGCTAATCGAAAAGGATTATATATTTAAAGTTCAGTCCGACGAAGACAGGCGCAGCGCACATATTCACCTCACTGAAAAAGGAAAGTTGATTAACCAGATGCACGATTATGCCCACAAAAGAATTGCAGAATTCCTGAGTAAAAAACTTAGCGCCGATGAACTTAACGAACTTATGTTGTTATTAAACAAAGTATTACCCAATTAATTTTTTAAACATATAGTTAGTAAGTACTAACAAATAAAATTTGTTTTATGAACTCATCATTTCAAACCGAAAAATTTCAAGGGCTCACTTCAAAGGAAGTGGCTGACAAACAGTTAAAAGAAGGCTATAATGAGCTACCGTCATCAAAACCTAAAAATGTATTTCAAATAGCGGTGGGAGTTGTTAAGGAGCCCATGTTTCTATTGCTGGTTGCCTGTGGAGCGTTGTACCTCATTTTAGGTGATATTCAGGAAGGAATTATGTTGCTGGGTTTTGTGTTTGTGGTGATGGGAATTGAATTTTACCAGGAGAAAAAAACCGAAAAAGCGCTCGATGCCCTGAAAGATCTTGCCAGTCCGAGAGCGCTGGTAATCAGGGATGGAAATACCATTCGCATTGCCGGAAAAGAAGTAGTAACCGATGACATTGTAATATTACAGGAAGGCGACCGCGTACCGGCTGATGCCATTGTGCTGAACAGCGTAAATCTGCTTGCCGATGAATCGTTGCTAACAGGCGAACCGGTTCCGGTGCGAAAAAGGGAATGGCTCGAAACAGATAAGTCATTTATTCCCGGTGGCGATGATATTCCGGTGGTATATTCCGGTTCGATGATTGTTCAGGGAAATGGTGTTGTAAAAGTGATTGGCGTTGGTATGCAAACCGAAATCGGTAAAATTGGAAAAGCGCTTGAATCGGTAAAAGAAGAACCCACCCAGTTAAAACGTGAAATGGGAACACTTGTAAAACGGCTGGCAATAATTGGTATTTCATTGTGTGTGCTGGTTATTGCTATTTATACTATAACAAGGGGCGATTTGTTAAAAGGATTTCTTGCCGGAATTACACTGGCTATGGCAATGTTACCAGAAGAATTTCCAGTTGTACTTTCAATTTTTCTTGCAGTAGGAGCGTGGCGGATTTCGAAGAAAAAGGTACTTACCCGAAAACCTTCAGCTATTGAAACTCTGGGATCAGCCACAGTTTTGTGCAGCGACAAAACCGGAACCATAACAGAAAACAAAATGACAGTTGCCCGCCTTTTTAACGGAATTGATTTTTTTAATGTGGCGTCGGAGAATACATTTCCGGATCCTTTTCACGAAATAATTGAATTCGGAATACTATCAAGTCAAAACAATCCATTTGACCCGATGGAAAAAGCCATTATTCAAATTGGCGACAAATATCTTCAAAATACCGAACACATTCACTCTGATTGGATTATGGAAAAGGAATATCCGCTTTCGAAGGAGTTGCTGGCCATGTCGCGGGTTTTTTCAAATACCGGAAGAGATGAAAAGGTAATTGCTGCAAAAGGTGCACCTGAAGCTATTTTTGACCTGTGTCACTTATCAACGGATAAAATAAATAATTATAAAAAAGCCATCGAAGAAATGGCATCTTCGGGATTGCGCGTTTTAGGGGTATGCAGGGCAAAACTAAATCATAAAAATCTCCCATCCGTTCAGCACGATTTTGATTTTGATTTTATTGGATTGATTGGTTTATCGGATCCTGTTCGTGAAAATGTTCCGCAGGCCATTGTCGAATGTTACAAGGCTGGAATCAGGGTGATAATGATTACCGGCGATTATCCGGTAACGGCCATGAATATTGGGAAAGAGATAGGAATTAAAAACCCTGAACTTTGTATTACCGGGCCCGAATTGCAGGAAATGACTGAAGATGAACTTTGTAAACGCATCAGGGAGGTAAATATTTTTGCAAGGGTGGTTCCTGAACAAAAACTAAAAATTGTAAATGCACTAAAACGAAACCGCGAAATTGTAGCAATGACGGGTGACGGAATTAACGATGCTCCTGCCCTGAAAGCAGCCAATATTGGAATTGCAATGGGGGAAAAAGGTACCGATGTAGCGCGTGAAGCATCATCACTGGTTTTGATGGACGATAATTTTGCATCGATAGTTGGCGCTGTAAAAATGGGTCGTCGCATTTTTGACAACCTACAAAAAGCGCTGGGGTACATTTTTGCCATACACGTTCCAATCGCAGGGTTGTCCCTCATACCGGTGCTTTCAGCGAATCTGCCACTTATTCTGTGGCCGGTTCATATTGTATTTCTTGAATTGATTATCGACCCGGCCTGTTCAATAATTTTTGAGGCTGAAAAAGAAGAGAAAAATGTAATGTCGCGGCCACCCAAAGATATTGATGAACCATTTTTCGGGGCAAAAAAGATTTTGCTGAGTTGTTTGCAAGGTGTTGGAATTCTGTTGGTTTGTCTTATAATATACTTTGTGAGCCTGAATATGGACTATCCTGAAAAAGAAGCTCGTACATTCACTTTTGTAGCACTAATTGTTTCAAATATTGCGGTTATACTTTCCAACCGTTCCTGGACAACCAGTATTTTTACAATTCTTGTAACACCTAACAAAGCGGTAAAATGGGTAGTTGGTGGTGCTGTGGTTTTTCTTTTGCTTATTTTAAATATTCCATTTTTGCTCGACCTTTTTCAATTCGAAAAAATCAGTTTTATCGAATTACTGGTTTGCACTCTGGGCGGTTTTTTAAGCATTATATGGTTTGAAATATATAAACTGACAAGACGGAATAAATTGTCAATTGTTTAATTATCAAGCAAAAAGAACAATTTTAAATTCAAAATTGAGTGCAAATGAAAAACAGAATTGAAAAAGAGAGTCGCTTTTGGAATTTCTTTTCAACAAAATACGATCGGTTCATAAACATCACATTGAGTGCTACTTACCAGCAATTGTATCAACTGCTGTTAACCAATGTCTCGGGCACTGGAAAAATTCTGGAAGTTGCTACAGGAACCGGATTGCTTGCATTCGAAATTTGCGATTATGTCAAATCAATCAATGCAATTGACATATCACCTGAGATGATAAAAGTTGCAAGCGAAAAACAAAAACTTAGAAACATTTCGAACATTACTTTTGAAGTGGGTGATTCCTGTAATCTTGCATTTGAAGATGGTACGTTCGATGTTGTAATTGCCTCGAATGTTTTGCATTTACTGTTTGAACCTGAAAAATCAATTGCCGAAATCAGACGTGTATTAAAACCGGATGGAATAGCAATCCTCCCAACTTTTTGTCATGCCGACAATTTGCAAAGCCACATCATTTCAGGTTTTATGAGTTTGTTTAGTTTTCGGGCACGAAATAAGTGGAGTACTAAAAGCTTTGTTTTATTTTTGGAAAATAACCGGTTTACAATTATAAAAAGCCAAATAATTCCAGGGAAAATACCACTAATGTATTGTGTAGTTAAAACGTGAATTAGAAATTTGTTATCGATTTAGTTTGAATATTTCAACTGCCGGAGTTATTAAAAATCGACATTTAAAAAGATTTTTATTAGTTCTGGAATGAAAAGAAGAAAGGCTGTCGATAATTACCGATAGCCTTTCTTTGATCATTTGCAACTACCCCTTGTTTGTAACTAGTGGTGAGCTGTTTAGAGCTAATAACTCTCTGATATTTAATCTTCGCTTTGAATTCTGTCGATAAATACCAAATCTCCGGTTTTTAAACTGGCAGCATTTGCTTCGTCGGTGTCAATGTGCATGGCAAGTTTATAATTCGGATTTACACGAACCAGCACATCGCCAAAAATAAGTTCCCTTTCTCCCTTTACCTTTACCCTAACTACAGCCTTGTCTTTTAACCCATAACGAAGTGCATCTTCGGGAGTCATGTGAATATGACGTTCAGCACAGATTACACCTTTTTCAATCTGAACACTTCCTTTTGGACCTTCGAGAATACAACCCGGAGTACCTTTCAGGTCGCCCGATTCACGGATTGGCGGATGAATACCAAGTCTGAATTGTTCAGTCATTGCAATTTCAATCTGGGTTTCTTTGCGGGTTGGCCCAAGCACACGGATTCTTTCGATTTTACCTTTTGGCCCAACCAGCGTAAGAATTTCCTTGCTGGCAAACTGGCCTGGTTGCGATAGGTCGCTGTGCCAGGTTAACTGGTGGCCTTTGCCAAACAAGGCTTCAACATGTTCCTGCGAAAGGTGAATATGATGCGCTGACACTTCAAGCAGAAATGGTTCGCTTTTATGGATTTTTACAATTTCTTTCAGATACGAACGACTCATTGCCCTGAGTGTTTCCCTGGCTATCATTCTTTCTTCATCAGTTGGAACAATCAGCACTGTTACAGGTGAATCATCTGTCGAAATACGGCAAACTTCTGCAAAACCGTTGGCTTCGCGATTGCGTTTCTCATCGAGTTTAATTCCCATACATTTCAATCCCTGCATGGCCAGAGAACGGACTCCGGCGCTACCCTGTCCGATACCTCCGGTAAAAATCAACACGTCCATGCCACCCATGGCAGCCACATACGAACCTATGTATTTTCGAACCCTGTAACTGAATGCCTTGAGCGCAATTAAGGCCCTCACATTTCCTTTTGCAGCAGCCTGCTCAATTTCGCGCATGTCGCCCGAAATTCCTGAGAGACCAAGTAAACCGCTTTTCTTGTTAAGCAACTGATCTACTTCGGTGCCCGTTAAACCTTCTTCCCGCTCGAGATATGGTATTATTCCCGGATCAAGATCCCCGCAGCGTGTGCCCATGATTAACCCTTCACCGGGTGTGAAACCCATTGATGTGTCGATGGAACGGCCATGTTCTACAGCACAAAGTGACGCTCCGTTGCCCAGATGACAACTTATAATTTTCAATTCGTTTACCCTTTGCTGCAGGTATTGCGCGGCTTTCAGACAAACATACGAATGAGAACTACCGTGAAATCCATAGCGTCGCACGCCGTTCTTTTCGTAATATTCGTATGGCAATCCATATAAATAAGCGTATGACGGCAGGGTGGAATGAAATGCAGTATCGAAAACGGCAACATGTGGTACTGACGGAAACGCAATTTTTGCTTCCCTTATTCCTGCAATGTTTACCGGATTATGCAGGGGTGCAAGCGGATTAAGTTTTTCGAGATCTTTCAGAATTTTATTGTTGATTACAATCGCCTCGCTGTATTTTTCTGCACCATGAACCATCCGGTGACCAACAACACTAATTTCTGAAGGACTCTGAATTACTCCGGTTTCAGAATTGGAAAGTGCTGTCATGATGGCACTGAATGCTTCGGAATAACCTCCCTTCTCAAGTTCCTGTTTTACTTCCCCTTTTATCCCGCGATAAGTGTGGCGGGTTCCCTGCATTCCAATGCGTTCGACCTGGCCAGTGGCTTTGTTACTTTCGTCTTCGGAATCGAAAAAGGCATATTTTATTGAAGATGAACCACAGTTAATTACAAGTATTTTCTCATGACGCTCGCCTTTTAACTGCAAACCATATGGGTCGGCGCTTTGTTTGAAAGCCGATTTTGCTGCTTCTGGTTCTTCGAGCATTTGTTTGAACCGTTCGACTACAGTTTTCGAAACATGCGCCATGGCAGCAGGTTCTGCAATAATTACCGAACGGAAAACCGCAACAGGAATGCGAAGTACCCTGCTTTGTTTAATGGCAATAATATCTGCAATATTTTTGTCTTGACTCATTAAGGCAATTTCGCCAAACGTTTCACCGGCAATAAATTTCCGAATCTCTTTTCGTACACCTCCTTCGCCAATTACCGATGCTGATAATTCTCCTTCGATAAGTACACCTAAATACTTAGGTTCTTCACCAAACCGGGCAATTGCTTCATTTACTTCGCAAAATAAAAGCCTTGACTCTTCTATAATTTTTTTAATTTGATTATCGGTAAAATATTGAAACAAGCTAACGTTGTTTTTTAAAAATTCAAAGATTAAACTATTCATGTTTGTTGTTTTTTAGCTCGCCAAAAGTACCTTAAAAATGCCGAAACAGCCAATGTTTATAACATGAATATTAGGATGAAATTGAAATATTTTTAAGTATTGAATAATATTATGCTGACTTGGTTTCAACGGTAAAAAAACAAAAGCAAACCATATTTTTGAATTTGCCAAACTCATTCTTTTCCCTAATTTTACAAGCCTGTAAAAAAGTTTAAAACAATTAAAACGATTTGACAGAATATAGATAATATTACAATGCCTGAGATATCAAGATTTTACGGACTGATTATACTGATGAACTTTAAAGACCATAATCCACCACATTTTCATGTGTGGTATGGTGATTTTAAAGCCATCGTAACCATTGATGATGGAATTGTAAAGGGAGAAATGCCGCAACGGGCATTAAAAATGATTTTTGAATGGTTGGAAATTCACAGGGAGGAACTAATTGAAGATTGGAATTTGGCGCAAAAAGGAGATGAATTATTTAAAATTGAACCATTAAAGTAAAACAGTATGTTTTTAGAAATAACACAAGCAAGTTATATTAATGATTATAAATTATTATTGAAGTTCAGCGATGGCATTGAAATGACTGTGGACTTAGAAAATGAATTGAACGGAAGTGTTTTTAATCCATTAAAAGACAAAAGCAAATTCAGAAAATTTTCTATTGTCTTCAATACCGTTGAATGGGAAAACGGCGCTGATTTTGCACCCGAATATTTGTACGGGTTAGCATTATCTCAACATAAAATTGCCAGTGAGCCCACCAGTGAATATGGAATAAAATAAACAGTCCTGACGAATTAGTAATACGATAAACAATATAAAACGCTGTTGCACGAAATTGCGGGGCACTTAACTTTCATAAAACCATGCGATACAATCGTACGAACTGAGGAGATGGAGTCAACTGTAAAAAAGACATAGTGGTCAAAAATAGCACCTAAAATCTTTCATAATGATTGGATTTATTGGTGTTTTAGAAGATTACATTGGAAGTTGTTTCAATGTAATCTTTTTATTTTGTGAAAAAAGTGAAAAAAATGCCCGATTT
>JBGSRA010000096.1:0-42744 GCA_041737765.1 Draconibacterium sp.
CTGTAAAGCCTGACAGTAATAATAAGCCGTAAAATCAGTGGTTATTCCTTCATCTGATTTTATCTGAAAATCAATTTTTTCATAATCCCGACCATCGGATAGTTCAGTTGCCTTGAGAGTAAAACTGAATTCTTTGCTTTGATTTCCGGAAAGAACTGCAATGGTGTCAAATTCGAGTTCACAGCCCAATGGAAGTTTATCGGACGATATTACAAGTTTATTCAAAGTTGCTTCACTGGTGTTTTTGATCGCTATTTTACCCGTAATAGTCTGACCCAGTTTCATCTCCCAAATAATATGTTCACCCGATTCCCGCTTTAATCCGGGGATATCAAAATTGTCCTGTTCATTGCTGAGATTCTGTTTTGGGAAACAGGCACCAATAATATAATGACCAGATTCGCTGGCAACCGGCACAAAATCAATAGTGTATTCTCCCGAATTATTTGTTTTTGCTTTTAATTCCCTGCGTGTTCCATTGGTTATTACATATACATCTACATCAACATTTGGTATCTTTTCATTCAGATTATTGATTGCATCCCCGTGAATGGTAACTGTCGTGCCTGGCATATATAAATCGTTGTCGGCAATGGCAGTAACATTATATTCCGGAGTAATTGTCAAGTCTGCAGGATCTGCTTCGTTATTGAAATATTCGAGTTCGGTTATTTCCTGATCGGGATTGATTTTGCCCAATACAAAGAATTTACCGGTTTCGTCGGGAACATCAAAACTTGTAATAAAGTCAGCTGCTGCTCCCTGTAATACAGGAGAAGCAAATGTATAATCACCAAGTAATTTATCTGCAGCGTCAATGGTTTTATCCTTCGAATAATAGAATTTTATTTTAACTCCCGATGGTGCTGTACCAAACCCGCTGTTTAGTGCCGAGCCGGTAATTTCAATTACTTCATTGGTTGCCACTGTGTCGGTATTCAGCTGCATATCAGTAATTCCCATATCGGGTTTGTTTAGGTCTGTAACAAAAACATACCCGTAACCCGATGAAAAAGCATCTGCGCTTGCCTGCAACGAAATCGTCTGGTTTCCGTCTTCAATATTATCATTTATCGTATTGATTGAAACCTGAACTGATTTTTGTCCGGCAGGAATGGTTGCAGTAGTTTGAATAGTAACCTCGGTAGGATCGTTATGTGAAATGCTAATATCCAATGCCTGATCTGTTGGTGTATTGCGTGATACAGTAAGTGTTCCTGCATTCAGTTTTCCTTCGGGTAACGAAAGAGGAAATACTGAAATTGATAATGAAGGTCCATCGTTATCGGCAATTACCAGGTTGTCGGTTATAACTCCACCATTATCGGGAGTTGTTCCGCAATTACATGACGAAACATAAATAGAACCTGTAATAACAGAATTTCTGAATCCATCAACATCGCCATTATCAACAACACCAATATTGAATTTTTGCGAACCAACACCTTTTGGCAATGAAATAGTTGGTGGAAAAAACAAAGCTCCGGCAGGAGACTGAGTCAGGTTTACCGTAATATTATCATTGCCTTTTACGCGTGTAATTAATCCCCATGTTGCATAAATTCCTGATGATTCAGAAACAGTATCAGTCAGAATTTCGAAATTAACCTGAGGTAAATCGTTATCAACAATACTTCCGGTTACCTGCCCCGAAGTAACTCCGGCAGAGCTGAGATAAATAACAGCATCTGAAGTTAATTCAGGAACAATATCATCGGTTATTAAAACAGAAACCTTAACTGAATCTTTATTGGCCGGAATTATTGCAGGTACAGTAAATGTCCATTGATTAGGTTTATTGGTGGCAATGCTCACAGACATTTCCTGGTTGGTAACCAAATCCCTTTTGATAGTCATTTCAATAGTTTCGCCTTCTGTAGGTGAACTCTTACTCAAAACAGCTGTTAACTTTGGTATTTCATCGTCAAAAATAGTGATGCTATTAACCGTATTTACAAAAGATGCCGCACTAGCCGTAATTTCAACCAACCGTGTTCCTTCGAGAAGGGCATTATTAATAGTATTGAGGTTGAAAGATACGGAAGACTGTCCAGCCGGAATTGTTACTGTTGCCGGAATTGTAACCTGTCCGGAAACTGAGGTTGTCAACGTAACAACTAATTGTGTCAAAAAATCGCCGCTTCGGTTAACAATACAACGTACCGGATTTGGAGAGTTTTCGAGTACTGTAGCAGTTTGAATATCCAATGAAAGAATTTCTGACAATGTTATAAAATCAGCAGATTCGGCTTTATTGTTGGCTTTATTTGCCGCGTATTCCACAAGTTCAGGAAGTGGAATTAATTCAACCTCAATTCTGGCATTTCCTGAGAACTTAAGAATATCAGGAATTTTTATTTTTCTGACTCGGTTAACAGTAGCCCCTGCAAGCAAAGAATCATTATACTCAGTATTTGTTGCAATTGTGGTTTTCGGTCCGGAAACAGGTACAATAGTAATTCGTTCGGCCCAACCACCTTTTGCAGTTGTTCCACCAATATTTTCAACTTTCCATGTAATCGACAAAGAATCTCCCGGATTAATATCTGTTACTCCGGGTTGAATATCTTTTACAAGTATATCAGGCAGTGTTTTTAAAGTAACTGCTGTTGCATCGGTTGAATTTAATTCATTGTTATTTTCGAGTAATTCAACAACCGAATTGTGATAATCGGTCTTAACAATAAAAAAGTAATTGCCCGAATAGTCAATTGGCAGCGTTACTGCAACCGATTGTATGTAACTACTGTCGGGATCGAGTTGACGTAAGTTTGTGGTATTCGAAAGCAGTTTGTCATCGTTGCTTAAAGTTGCATCGGCCGAAACAAAAACAGCGTCATTCCATTGTATTCCGGCAGTATTACCGGCACCAATATTTTTTACCGTGAAACTAATGTTGAAACTTGTGCCCGACTCAACACCTGCTGGAGCCAAAACCTGGGTAACTGTTAGATCAGGAAGTTGCCTGATTCTGAATGTCTGTTCAGAACTTTCTATCGATGAACAATCGTTTTCGGAACCTATCTTCCAGCGATACAACTGTCCGTATTTCAGGTTATAAATCCTGGCGGAAGTGTTGAAAACATTGGTATAAGTAGGAGTTGTTGGTACTGCACTACCATCTTCCCAAACATAAACCTTGTAGAATGAGGTGTTTGGTGATGGTTGCCAGAATAGATCCAAAGTGGCATTCAAATTTGCTTTTCCATCCTCCGGAATTAAACCGGTAACTTTATCGATGGGTTTACAAAATGCGCTGAGTATATCAGGATTGGCATAATCGGGAACGAGGTCGTAAACAAACTCAATTTTCTCCTGGATGTCATAAATCTTATCAGTAAAAATATCGTAATATTTAAAACTGATTTCATCTCCTGATTTATCATTAAATACAAGAATTTTATAAACGTTTACACCTGTGCCGGGAAATTTTACCGAAGCAGTCTGTGCTCCCCTGATTTCGCCGTTGATGTATGCGATCAACGCACCACTCGTTAAATACGTTTCACCTACTTTCACCCTGAAAACCTTTTCAGTACTTAACTCAAAGCGTTTAGCCAAGCTACTGTTACTCGGAATAGCCGGCAAAGTAAGCGTTGCATTTACTACAATCGGTAGCCAAAATAATACTACAAGGGCTAATATCTGGATCGCTTTAAAATCGATTCGTTTTAAACTCCCTTTATTTTCCCTGAATTCATCGTGAATCAAAGGAAATGGAAGTTGACTGTTTTTATGGATCATTTTTTTCATTATCGGTTGGGTATTTCTCATTAGTAAATCACATTTCCGATAGCTTCGTGGATTTTCGTTCATTTTTTCCATCTTTTTACGTGTTTAATTATGAGCCCTTATCGGTTGGTTGATTTAATCAGTTTCCTGATTACAATGCCTTTTGATGTTTCTACTTTCAGCATATACATGCCTGGTACCAAAGTTCTGGTATCAAGTTTCAAATTATATTCTGAAATATTGGAGAGTAATTGAATACTGTTGCCTGACAATCCGCTGAGTGTAACTGATTTGATTTTAGATTGCGACACAATCTGAAGTTCGTCGTTAACTGGATTTGGATAAATCGAAATCGTTGGATCTGCGCCTGTTTCATCTATATTGGTAGCTCCAGAAAGATGAAGTGTCATTGGAACCATTGGTTGTCCAAAAACTTCATCTGTCTTAAAAATCAATTCTTCGGTGATTTCTTCTTCCGTATTCTTTGTGGGTATTTTATATCTGAAACTAAGTTTCTCCTCACTGATGTTGGAAAACATGGTCAGTATAAAAATATACCTGTTCAGATCGGGTATAAAGATTGCCTCGGCCACCCCTCTTGGTTCGTTATTTGAATAAGCTACAAGCAAATCACCTTTACCTATTACAGACTCATTGTTTGCATTCACCAGTTCCCCAATCAGGTTTGCCGAATTCCTGAACGATGCCGGGTTAATTTTATATTCGCTGTATAACGAATTCCGATTAAACATGGCTGGCTGTGCCGATTTAATTTTTGCACTTCCTGCAAGGTACTTTAAATTGCTGTTTCCCGCAGTTTTCATCATGTATCCGGTTAAAACCCTCAACGAATCGAGGTCACCGGCCCATCCAGAAACAGGGTAATAAATTGCAGAGGCTTCCTTGCTTTTCAATAGAATGTCTCCTGTCGGTAATGATGCCGAATCAAAAGCTTCAGTTAGTTTTGCATTTCCTTTTAGAATGTAACCAAGGCGGTTCCAGCCTGTTGTAACAGGAATTGTAACCAATGAAGGATTTATTTCTTTACCTGTCAATGAAAATGTTTCTGCAGTTGCTTTATTGAGCATCAGCATTTCAAGTTGCGGCAGATTTGTTAAATCGCCAAACCAACCTGAAGCTGTATAATAAACTGCCGATGCAATTCCCGATTTGATATAATCGAGATTTGACATGGTTAGATTTGACAATACCTGATCGACCTGCAGGTTAGCAGGCACAACACTCAGCGAAATCCAGTTCCAACCGGCAGCAATGCTTCTATCCAATTCAACAGTTGGAGTAAACACTTTTACTGAATATACTTTTTTCATTAACCCATCCTCTGCAGTAACTGTGTAATTTACCGGCGATGTGAAATTCCTTGCAGAACCACTTGCGGGTGAAATTGTTGCCAGGTTCGAAATTTCAAAAGTTGGTGCCAGCGAACGCGGATCGGTTCCGTACGGCATGTACATAATAACCTGCATTCCTATTGAATCTACAATTACTGAATCTGCATTCAAAACATCAGCACTCAGAATTTTAGCCTCTTCGCTCAATATGTTGAGATTTTTAACTGTTATTGAAACTTTATCGGTATCAGAATTTAGCTTTCCGTCATTTACAACAAGTGAAATTATTATTACCGAATCGCGGTGAACCAATGGTGCAGTAAAAGTTGGTTTACTAATGGTTGATGACGACAATGTTACAACTGGTGGAGCTATCCATTTAAAAGTAATCAATTCATTATCGGGGTCAGATGATAATGAGCCATCCAATTGTACCAATACATCTTCATCAACAGTTTGATCTCCTCCAGCAAATGCCACTGGTTTTTTATTTACCTGTATTACAGTTGTTACAATGGTATCTGGAACAGAGTAAAGAACTCCATCAGTAACTTCAAGTTTAAAACGGTAACTTTTGTCGAAATTAACCTGAGGTGCTATAAATGAAGGTGTTGCACTATTTGCATCGAACAATATAATACCATCAAGAGAAGTCCATCTGTACGCAATAACATCCAAATCGGGATCGGAAGAAAGACTGCCGTTAAGAGAAACTGAGGAACCTTCAAAAACACTTTTGTCAACACCTGCAATTGCAACAGGACGTTTATTTATCTGAAGCACGGTAATTGCAACGCTGGCAGTATCAGAATCAGATTCCCCATCGTTTGCCACAAGTTTAATTGTGTAAACAGTGTTTACATTCACGTTTGGAGCAGTAAATGAAGGTTTTGCAAATGTATTGTTGTCAAGTGCAATTCCGGCAGGAGCTACCCACAAAAAAGTAATTGGCGCGGGACTATTATCTTCGTCATACGATCCTGATGCATCAAGTTGCACTACCTCGCCCTCGGGTATCGATTTATTTAAACCGGCATTTGCAACGGGGCGATAACTTAACTGTTCAACCCTTGTTATTTTTCCGCTTGAAACCGTTGAATAAAGAGCCGATTCATTACCGGTCATCGAGTTTAGTGTAACAGTAACCTGTTGACCCAGTGAAACTGTGTTTTTCAATTTGAATTTCAGGTAACAAATAATTCCCGACTGTATTCCGGAACTTGTAGCTCCAACAATATGTACAGAGTTCCCGTTTTTTGAAAACTCGGTAAGCATTGCGCCATTTAAAGATTCGACTCCCATAAATTCAAGTTCGCTTTCGTTAAAAGAGATCACTCCATCGAAATCGAAAAGTGATTTACCATCAGGAAGTGCAGATGTTGAAACCGGTACACGGGTCACATTATCAAGCACTCCATCGGAGTTGACAATGGAAAAATTATTGTCAAGAATTGTGAAAAAATCACTTGTTTTGGTTGCCCCGTGTGAATCGGTTGCAATTACCTTTACTTTTCCACCCGATGTACCTGTCAGATTACCTAAAAGATCAATCGTTGCAATCTGTGGATTAGTAACCTGGTAACTCATTGGTGGATCTCCGTTTGTAACAGTTATTTTTTCTGTTGTACCCCACATCATCATGCCACTGTTTGGTGAAATATTTAGAGAAGGCAGGTAATAAACCTCTACATATTCTGAAGTTTTAAATGCAAGCAGTTTTTCGTCGAATTTCAGGTTTTGAAAATCGAACCAGTGATTCCCACTGTTAACTGCCTTAAATCCCAAGTAACAAAGAATTCCACTTCCGGTTATTCCGCTTGTTGAAGCAAACGAAACTCTTGTGAGATTTGTAACCGCATTATTTTCGATTGAAATATCAAAATCGCCTGTTTTTACACTTTGTTTTATTCCCTGAACGTTTGTGTTGTAGGTAATTTCGAAATAGCCCGAATAAACTTTCGTTCCGGGTGCAATCTCAATTTTAACCGGCAGGTAAAATGTGTCATTCGGCCAGGCTGAACTATGCATAATACTCATTTTTATGGCCCTGACATCAATATTTCCGGTAGTGTATGATTTTTCACCATTCTTATCTGTAACAAATGCTTTCGTAATACCTGGACCTTTTGCTTTTACCATGGTCTGATTACTGATAACCGCAACCGCTGTGTCAACAATATTGAAAATGTACGGTGCAGTTCCTCCTGAAACATACATCCGGGCCTCGTCACCCACAAAAAGCTCATAACTATCGTTGTAAATATCGGGATAAGGACGTGAATTAACATGAATGTATTCACTGTTCAAAGTTATTGCTGGTAAACCTTCGTTCAGATAACTTTTACCAGAAATATCGCTTAAATACAACCAACCACCAGGCTTTAATGCTTTGAATTTCAAGTAGATCATATCCCCATCACCTGACAGAGGTGTTGAACCTGCCCCAGCAATATGAATCTGTCCTCGAATTTTTTTGTTGATTGTGGGAATTCCCCAATCCTCCAAAATGCTACCTACTGAATCAATATTCAGAAATTCAATGTAGTCAGCATTGTATGATACACCAAAGCGAAATGAATAAATATCTTTTCCCGTTAGCAGGGAATCGGCTTTAATCGCAATGGTGAATGTGTCTTTTTCAAAAACTGTTGCCCCTTCGATACTGAAACCAATGGTTGTTTGCGCTGCTGATATTTTGGGTAAAAACAACATCAGGCACCACATCCAGAGGCCGGAGGCAAAACTATATCTTATTAATCTGTTCATCTGTATAAATTTTATTTTAGTGTTTTTTACTGTTTCCAGTAGTGCATCAATGTCTTTTAGTTTGTTTGACATGAATGCGTTATCATCTAAAATGCTGCATTCCGCGTGAAAGGACTTTGATTTTTGCGCAAAGACCTTTCTCTCCGGATTGCTTACTTTATCAGAAGTTTCTTTGATAAGCTGAAATCACCGGCTTTCAAATTCAGGATACAGATGCCTCTTCCAGGATTTTCAAAATCAGAATATGACATATCAATATATTGCATTCCCTGAGTCAGGTTCTTCATTGTTTTTCTGTACAGTATTCTTCCAGTCACATCAAAAACCTGAATAGACAGATCCTGATTTGATTTGGAAAGATTAAACTGTGCATGTATGCCGTTATGATCAACAATAACAACCGGTTCGGAGAGTTGAGAAAGATCGCCTATACCTGTTGTTGTTGATTTGCCAATGATAGTTGCAGCTCCGGCATTTGAAAGGAAGTTGTCGTTTGCCATTACCGTGTTTAAACTAAACATCGATTCGGATATGCCTGAACCTGTAAATTCGAATTCGAGCACTATTTGCAAATTATCAAGGTTTAAATCGTAAGCTGATGCCATAGCGATAATAACTTCACCTGTTTTGGAATCAAAACCGGCTTCAAGTGAGATTCCTGAAGGAATTTTATCCTTGTTAATTTTCAAAAATTTCACATGATCCTGATTGATAGAATATTTCATATCAACCGCTTTTACTCCCTCGAATGTTGAAACAGTGAGTGGAATTTCAAATGTCTTTTTATTTGGTTCGTTTACTAATGAGGGGAATGAGATTTCAACATATTCGTTTGCAGAAGCAGATTTGATTCCCAGTGGTTCCGGATCGAATTTGCTGATAATCCCAACACTGTATTGCAGTATCAGTGAAGCATCATAAGATGAAATCATGTTATTTCCGCTTACATCGGCAACACCTTTTTGTTTATCGCTTAAAACGATTGAAGCAACAGCATGTTGCAAAACAAGCGATGCATCAAAAGGTTTCACCTCACCGTTCATACTAACATCGCCCAATACAGGTTTAGCCAGTTGCAGCGCAAATGGTGTAAAATCAACATAATTAGATACCCGTTCTCCTTGTCCTCCGGGATTATTTGTAGCATTGTAAGGACCTGTATTGTGATTCCACCAGCAGTTTTCGGCAGTTACAGTATTTGTAGATGTTTGGTTCCAAATTCCATATCCGTAAGTGGGGTCAGTACCAACAAAGTCGCAATTTGTAATTGTTGGTAAAGATGTATTAAATGAAATAATCCCGAAGTAATTACTTTCAAACAGGCAATCTTTAATCACGGGCGAAGCATTGTTTAAAGTAACCGCTCCACGGTTACCTGACTCATATCCAGAATATTGTGGATAATACCAGTAAGTTCCATTTTTTAAAATACAATTTTCCAAAATACAGTTTGCATCAATTGCTTCATTGTAAAAGTAAATTCCCTGCCACCAGTTATTGTTCGGAAGATTTGTATCTCCATCACCATAGGTGTCGCCACCATAAAAATCGTCCCTGTCGGCAGTAAAAACAATTGTACTGTCGGTTGTTCCGCCACCCTGGGCAATTAAACCATTCTGCACATTGATGTATCCATTCTGTACAAATTTACAAACCACACCAGGTTTAATAGTAAGTATGGCGCCTGTACCCACAGTGTAATTTTGAAAGACATATGGAATATTTGTAATTCCGCCAAATTCACGTTTTATAAGCGTTGCATTTTGAGTAAGTGTTTCGTTGGTGACTCTGATAGCCCTGCCCGTAGTTCCAGAAATAATATTTCCTGTGGTTTCCGCCGGATAAGTGACCAAAGAAGTAGTAAACGGGAACGTAATGTTGTTGAATAAACAGCCGTTTATTGTTGGTGTACTTGAACCTGACAGTAAAACACCTTCGTAAGCAATATTCTGAAATGTGGTGTTCAGTATTTTGGGTGATGCATTGCTGGTTTGTACTGGAACAGTTGCAGAATACCTGAATAAGGCATGGTCAATAGTGCTGGCATCATTTGATTCATCGTAAAAAATAAAATAACTTCCTGCGTTATTCAGTCCGACTTGCCCATTTTGCTGCAAATCCTTTGGACTGCCATACATATCATCCTCCTGGGTTGTAAAAACAACTGGTTTTTCCGTTGTCCCCAGAATGTCAAGTTTTCCTTGAATATTCCATCTGGCATTGCCCTTAAATGTTAGTCCCGCGGGAATTGTTATCTGGCTGCCTACAGTCATGGTTTCCTCCATTATATAAGTAATGGTATCATAACCACCAAAACTTCTGACAGGAATGGTTCCGTTAATAGCGCCACCACGAATACGCAAACCTATTCGTGGTAGATTGGCTACCGTATTTCCAGAGAAAGTTGGACTGGAGAACATATCCATATACACCGGTGCATTGTTTAGGTTGTAAAATTGGCAATTGGTTATTTCCGGATTTGCTGTACCGAATATGCCCAATGCTCCCCAGTATGCAAAATTTATCTTGGTTGAATCCATAACTACCCGGCAATCGGTAATTCTGACTGAAGAATAAAAGTAGTAATAACCAGAATACCTGATTTCGCAATTTTTCAAAATATTTTCTGTATCGCTTGCAGTTCCTGTAAAATCCAATCCCTGCCAATCGGTATTGACGGGAGTTGAGGAAGTACCGTTATTGTTTGTGTCCCCCCCTGCTGAATCATCATTTATTGAGGTAAATATAATTTTATTGCTTTCCGTTCCAATAGCCTTTAAAGCACCGTTTACTGTTAGGAATCCACTTGTTTGGCTCTGAAATTTTATCACAACTCCTGGTTCAACTGTAACTACATTTCCGGCAGCGATTGCTAAATTCGATTCAATAACGTATGCCGCATTGGTTATACTGGCAAAATCAAACGATTTAAGCGTTGGCGAATCAGTCCCAAATTCTCCGATAAGTATTCCAAGGATTCCTACATTAGAAACTGTATTCCCAATCAATACAGGAATTCCCTGGTTTACTTTTCTCCCCAGTGGATAATAATTGATGTTCGAAAAAGAATTATTCAGGATTTGGGCATTGTCGTAAAAGTATATTCCACGATATGAGTTCTTTATTTCACAATTCTCAACAATATTTCCTTTGGAAACATAAACTGCCCAGTTGCCTGAATTATAACCTCCATAATGTATCTTCCAGTTTTTTATTTGAGATGTTGTTGTTCCGTATAACAAAAGTCTTCCAGAGTTACTATTGCTTATACCTGCTTGCCCGTCATTTTGCGAATCTTTTGGGTTTCCAAAATTGTCATCGGCAATATGCGTAAAAACAATAGGTTCTTCTTCAGTTCCAATACCAGTTAATGTTCCGTTTGCCAAAATATATGCATCATATTGCCTGCACTTGATCACTATTCCTTTTTCAATAACCAGAGATGCAGTATCATGAACTATTGTTTGTCCATATAAACAATAAGTCGGATTATTCAGATTTTTGAACGATAGTTTCTTTAAATGACCATCATCAATAACTGTTGATCCTATTATCTTAATTGCCTGTATTTCTTTTGAGTTAAATTTGATCGAATCGGTACTGAAATCTATGTTGGCGTTCATATCAATGCCAATGTTATAACATTCAGCGTTTAGTTGAGTTGTAGCTTCAAAATTACAATTTGTAAATATAGGTTTGCTTATTCCGGTAACCCGCAAATTTCGGTAATTCCCGGTAAATTTGCAGTTTTCGATGGTTGGAGATGCTGAAACAATCTCCATTGCTTCGTATGTCTCAGAGGAATGGATGGCACCTTTAAATATACAGTTCTGAAAAATACAGGCTGTATCAACAGCACTGTTTGTAATACTCACGCCTAACCAGTATGATGCACCGGGGTGCATATCAAAAACAATGGGTTTATCAGCAGTTCCGGGTGCTTTGACTTTCCCGTTGATGGTAATTTCGCTGTTGAAACTTTTTAATTCCACTCCGGCTTCAATATTCCAGGTTGCATTTGCCCCTATCCTGAAGGTTGTCAGCCGGTATGGAATATCAAATTTAGGTGTATTGAAATTGCTGGAAACATCGTTGAATTCAAAATAAATATAATCGTTTGTATTACCCTTTAAATTATTGGTGTTTGTGCCCGTAAGCAACCCCGGGCCATTGAGATTAATAGGGTGTGCATTGCAGTTTTTAATGGTTGATTCCGTAATATTAAGTGTTCCCTGTGCATATAGTAAAACCCCATTCCCGCTGAAATTATCAATTGTCGTTTTTCTTAATGTCAGGTTACCTTTTCGGGCAAAAATATTTTGAGCATATTCAACGGTACAACTGTCGAGAGTAATGTTGCCAAAATAGCTGTAGCCCTCATAAGCAACGTATAACCCTCTCCAGTAGCCTTTGGCAGTACTGCCATTATTGGCTGTAAATTTTACGCCTTTGGCATTCAGGGTTCCAAAAACCTGAAAATAGGTATCAGAATTAAATCTGATTTCCACTCCCTCTTCAATTGTAACTGTTACTCCAGTAGCTATATCCTGGTTAGAAGTTATGTAAGGACTGTTAGCCAGAGATAAAGTCCTGTCAACTGTAAAATAACCCCCGGGAATGGAGGTTTGTGCATTTAATCCAATTGCAAAAAGGATTGCACCAAAAAATAAAAGGATACATTTTTTCATTTTAGTAAATTTTAGTTAATGATATTATTTTCGTTTGTGTTATAATTTTTTGCTTGTTCATTGGCTATAACTAAAGAAATTCGTACGAAATTCGTTTTGTGAAATAAAAAGTATGATAAAAACAGGTTACTGAGGATTTTAATTTTCTTAAGTTAAATCTTGTAATCATACTTTAAACAAATAAGTTAATAATGTCTGAAAAGACTACTTATAATTTACAACAACAAGATAATTTGTAAGATATCTAAATCAGAATAAAACCCTTAAGTCATTATTTTAGCAAAAAAAAAATGACAAAAAAGAAATTCTAGCAGTCATTAATAAGATCTTCACAACATTATCCTGAACAATTTATGAAATAATATTGGTAGTTTTATTTATAGTTGCTAAAAATCCTGAATAAATTTAAGTTTTTCCTGATTTGGGAATTAATGATTTTTTGTGGGATAATATTATAACTAAACGCTGGAATGCTGGTGTAATAAAAAAATTAGCCAAATTTAATTTTCGACTTTGCAATAGTAAAAGTAAAAACAATCTTACTATTCTTTAGGTTATTCTTCCAAACCAATTATTGCCGAAGTTAAATGAGATTCACCCTTAGCAAGATAAATTACATTGTCGAATGCATTAACCGCTTCAATACAAACAAAACTGTGAAATCCATCATCTGGTAAATCATCTATTTTCACACAGGTTTCTTCACCAGGATTCCAGACAGTTGTGACTTTACTTCCGGCTTTTGCAACCTTAATTCTTCTGCCAAAAAGAGGATCGCTAATAATACAGTTGGTTTCAGTATTCAAATAGTGTCTTGTTTCGGCTTTCTTTATTTCCAGCAAAGGCGATTCCTGAATAAACTCTCCCGGTTCAAGCTGGTTAATATACTTTGTATTTTGCAGGCCTTCTATTGTTATTTCTTCAACCGACGATACATTATAATAGGTATGAAGTGCACAAGTATATTCGAATGGTATTTCTGAAGTATTGCTTATTTTCAAATTCACGATAAGAATTTTTCCTACAATTATTGTTAATTCTGCACAAAAGTCGTGGTTCCATAAAAGTTTTGTTTCATCAGAAGAACAAAGCTGCAATACAACTCTGGTTTCTCCGGTTGACAAGGAAGCTGTTTCAATTACATTCCAATACATTAACCTGGCAAATCCATGTTGTGGTTTTGCAGAATCGGTTTTATGCGGGCCAAACCACGGAAAACAAACAGGAATTCCACCCCGGATTGGACTACCTTCAGTAAAATTACTCTCGGGACTCATCCACAATATTTCCATTGTTTTTTGAGGTCTGAAATTGGTAACCTGGGCACCATATAAACAAATATCAGCATCGCCAAATTTATTCGAAATGGTTACAAATAACATATTTTCTTCAAGTTCAGCAAATCCAACTTCACCCTCAATACTGAATTTGTCTTCAAGTTCCTCAATATCAAATTTCATTGTTACTTATTTAAAATGTTATTAATAATTGTTTTGAAATTTAAAGCATTTCTTTATATGAAAGGTTGTTTCGGGTGCAAGATAACAATCATTTTATTCATTTAAAAACAACATTACTTAATGAAATTAACTACAATTTCTGATGATTTAAACGTCATAAACATTAACTACGGTTAATTAGTAGTCGATTAAATAAAAATTTGATGATATTTATGATTTAAAAAATTTCAATATTATGGAAGATGATGAAGATTATGATTTTCAAGACCCTGAAAAACTAGCCATTTTTAAAAAGGGGCAGGAAATTTTTGAAGTTGTACATCAAATTTGCGAACTAATCCCTGAAGATAATGAACACCTCCAGTTTATTAAAGGTCAAATGCTTGGCGACGCAGCATTGTTAACCGTCAAAATAGCAGGTGCAGAGGGTGGCGGGTTATACGATATCAGAATGGAATGTGCAGCAATTATTCGAAAGGCCGCACGTGATCTGGTGGTAACCAACCATTCTCTCGAAATGTTTGGATTTAAGGAAGTCGAATATTTCGATATTGTGAGGGATTTAATTGATGAATACCGATTACTATTTATTGAATGGGTAGCAGGATTCGATAAATGGAATTATTATATCGACCGCTGGGGATTGTTTAATCCGCCCGGAGTTGGACCATTTGATAAAGATCCAGATGACGATATTCCGTTTAATCCGGATGATTTTATGAAATAAAAAAAGAGGCTGAAAATTTGATTTTCAGCCTCTTTTTTATTTCATCACTAAGTTTTTACACCCTAACAAAATTCAGCCACGAACTGTTTTCTTCGTAACCTTCAATAACATCAGATTTGTTGTTAAACGAAAAATAAGCAATCAATCTCGAAATATCCTGATGAAGCATGGTAATTCCATTATCAATAAGGTCTTCCCGAAAACCTTTATTTGCCAAATCAATTACCTGGTTTAACGAAATTATGCGCCCCACTATCCGACCCATTTCCACCAGTTTTCGTTGCTGCATCTGAAAATCGAGGTTAAAATCAGTCAATACTTTTACATATTCAGCTGCTTTGCTGGTAAGATCGAATTCTTTTAAAAACTGAAAGAGATTATTTTCTTTGGCACGTTTCATCAACTTAATTAATCCTTCGGTTATTTGGGCATATAAAATATCGTTTGAGCCTTCAAAAATCTGGAATGGCCGGCTGTCAGCAGTTCCCCGACCACCAATATGACTAATTTGGTAGGCTTTTGCACCAACCAACTGTACCAATGACTGGGCGGCTTCCTGCATCAAATCAGTTACCACACTTTTAACTGCGTTGGCTTCCAACCCGTGAGGTACCAAATCCACATCAATTCCGGCCTTTTCGCTGCTGTTGGCGCACATGGCCGAACAAACTGTGTATGATGCCTGCAGTTTTGATAAACGTTGTTGTACCTGGTCGTAGCCAAACAAGCTCTTTCCACCAACAAACCGTTGCTGACAATGCACGATGGCTTCATCAAGCATTCTTTGAATAAATCCCATCGCCATTCCCGGAAACTGCATCCGGCTGCGATGAAGCAAATCGAGCATCATTTTAACACCCGTTGAATGTGGCTGTAATTTATATTGAACAGGAATTTTAACGTCGATATGATTTCTTCCATAAGGAATCATGTAAAGTCCAAGGTTTTCGTAAAATTCCTCAACCTCGATTTGCTGATCGGGAGCATTCACATCGCAAATAAAGAAATCGATATCCCGCTGCAAATTTCCAGATTCAGTTTGCTGCCTTGCAGTTAACAACCAGAATTCTGCCCAGCCGGTTAAACCAGCCCAATGTTTTTTACCTTTGATGTAAGCTTGACCATTGACTTCTGTAAACGATGTTTGCATGTTCAAAGCATCACTGCCATAATCGGGTTCGGTAATCATCAATCCGCCCATGGTTTTTTCTTCAAGAAATCGTTTAAAAACATTAGCCTTTATTTCTTCCTGTCCATACTTTCCCACCGGTTGCAAAAACAGGGCTGAGTTAATACCAAAAGTGAGCGACAAAGCCAGCGATTCGTAGGAAGCAGCTGCTAAAAGTGCGATATTTTCGTGCATCAATCCGCCACGTCCACCATATTGTTCAGGAATTCCAACCGAAAGCGGATTAACTGACATAATTTCGCGTAAGGCAAAAGGTGGCAAACCACGTTTTAAACTTAACTGATCAACATCAGCCCGTGTATGAAACACCAATTTCATTTTGGCTTTTAATGCTTCTATAAATTCTGAAAAAGGAAGAATTTCATTTTGCTGAGTTACGATTTCGGGAGTTATTGCAGTTTCAAAATAATTCATTTTATAAAATATTGTTTTCAAAGTAATATGGTAACCATTTGAAATGGTTATTTAATAATCACAAATCAATCAAACACCAGCTTTGCAATAAAGTTCGCAAAACACTGAAAATTGCAACTTTTAGGTCTTTTACAAAAAGAAATCGAAAAAAATGAATTTTGCACCGGCAGTTAGTAAAACAACAAATAAAAGTGTGACAATTATTTTGCTGTTAAATCTTTTAGTCCCGAAGTACGAACCAATTATGCCGCCAATAATCACTGCAACAACCCAATAAACAATATCAAAATCAATTTTATTAAGCGCAGTCATGTGTCCGGCAAGTCCTGCAACCGAGTTAAAAAGAATGAATAGTGCCGCCACTCCCGAAACATTTTTTACAGTGGTCCAATTGGTAATGATAATGATTGGCGATAGAAAAATTCCACCCCCCACACCAATCAAACCCGAAAAAAGTCCAATAACTGAGCCAATACTTAAACCACATGCCGTCGGCATGGGTCTGGCATTAGTTGATGAAGTTTTAATGTATTCGCGTAAAAACAACATACATGCTGATACAATAAGGAATAGGCCGGCAATCAGTTTAAAATAAGCCGGATTAATTGAAATGTAACCTCCAATAAACGCCATTGGCAAAGCCGTGATTATAAATGATGAAAATATTTTTTTGTCGAATTGGCCGGCTTTTATAAAATTGAATGAAGCGATGGAAGCAACTACTATATTGAGTATTAACGAAGTTGGTTTTATTGATACAGGATCGAATGATAAGAGTACCATAATTGCCAGATAGCCTGATGCCCCTGCGTGTCCGACAGAAGAATACAACATGGAAACGGTCAGAAACAAAACAAATGTTAATAGAATGAAGCTGGTTGTCATATTGTTGATTTTATATTCAAACATCCTTCCACCCAATCTTTTAATGATGAATTAAATAGAATCATTCTTGTAACTTCTTCATCATCAGGAACAATTACAGGAGCGACTTCAAGTGAGCAGAAATTCATAAAACGGTTTAAAAATCGGATTTCGGATTGAAAAACTTCCGGAACAACATACAGTTTTTTTAATTCACGAAACATACCCGAGATGCTCGAATGTTCAGGAATTAAACCTGTTTTCATTAATAAACAAGTCATGTAATTCTCAACCGACATGGATACTACGTTGTAAATCACCAGATTTCCAAGTGTCTTCTTTTGCGAAGCTCCCATTGCTGCATTATAATAATCAGTACCTTCTGTATAATAACTTTTCCAATCCATTTTTTTAATTTTAATTGAGTAAGGAGAATTACTTTAAAAGTTCAAATATTTCAGTCCGGTTAAGACTCCGCTTATTTTTAAGCGCCAATTTTTTTGCTTTCGAGAGTGCAGATTCCAGTTCCGGTTTTGACAAAACAATATCATGAGCTTGAAAAAACTGATGAATTGAACTGATTCCCGAATGCCGGCCAATTACCATTTCGGTTGAACGGCCGATTTCTTCAGCATGAAAAGGCTGGTAACTGAGTTTATTTTCAATCAGGCTGCGGCAATGAATACCCGATTCGTGCCGACAAACCATTTCACCGGTGATTGGTTTCGATTCGTGTATTTTTCGTGACGAAACTTTTGCCACATACCCACATATTTCCTGAATCTCCTGCAAATTAATACCTGTGTTGATGCCGGCACTTACTTTTAAGGCAACTGCCAGCTCTTCCAGACAGGCATTTCCTGCGCGTTCACCTAGCCCGTTTATGGTTGCGCTTGCCGATTGTGCACCCGAAAGAAAAGCGCTGACCGAATTGGCAGTTGCCATTCCCAAATCGTTATGGCCATGAAATTCAAAATCTGTTCGTGGGAATTTCTGGGATATTTCTGAAAAAAGTTTGGCGGTGGAAAATGGATTCAAAATTCCAACCGTATCAGCAATACGAATCCGGTCAACACCTTCAGCCACACATGCAGAAATAAATTCATCAAGAAATTCGCGGTTGGCACGTGACGCATCCTGCGCTCCAACAGCAACAAAATCAAATCTCCGCCGGGCAAACGAAATCAGCGGGCGAAGTTGCTTCATCACCCAACTTGTGTTTTTTCCCATGGCCAAAAGCTGAATATCGGAAACCGAAAAGGAAATATTGATTCGGTTGGCGCCGGTTTTGGCCGAATCTTCAATGTCAGATTCTTTGGCGCGCGCCCAGCAAAGTTTATCGAACCGGAATCCTGAGCGCACAATCTGGCGAATTGCCTCCTGCTCATCCAATCCCATTGCCGGGGTTCCAACTTCCACTTCTTTTACTCCACAAGTATCGAGCAGGTCAGCAATGCGAAGTTTTTCTCCCAGGGTAAAAACCACGCCGGGGGCTTGCTCGCCATCGCGCAGGGTTGAATCAATAAGATGTAGAGATGATGTTACCATGAGACAAAGAGCTTAATTTATATTTTCTTGCGGGTTACAAGTTCCATGTTTCATGTTTTTCCTGAAACCTTTAACCCGTAACGTTTTTTTTAACCGAGACAGAGTACTTCTTTTACTCGCTAATCAGATATTCCTCAACAGCATTGCCTTCTTCCAATGCATCGAGGATTTCGTCGATACGTTCGGTGGTGATGGCGCCATACCAAAAATTACTGGGCTGAATTACCATTACAGGCCCCTGCGAACAAACATTTAAACAAGCAGTTGACGAAACGGCGGCATCAATTCCGCGGTCGGCGCACTCTTCGGTTATGTACTGAATGAATTCGGCGCCCCCGTTTTTGTTGCAAAAACCTTTGGCATCGCCGGCAACCCGGTACGAGTTGCAAATCAAAATGTGATAATCTGGTTTTTTCATAATTGTTGTTTTTTATTAATGAGTTTATCTTATAAAATATCTTCTCTTGCCAGCGGCTAGCGGCTAGTTACAAGCTGCCAGTTGCCAGCTCTAACATCCGGTCGCTTTTCCGGAGCAGGCGGCACCGCATTTAAAAACATCAGCTTTTTTCACGGTGCGCAACTCTTTTCCTTTGAATATGGCGTCCAGTCCTTCATCAATCAATCCTGTCATTTCCACAATCCTGATTCCCGAGCGGCCTATTGTTGCCGAAGGACTTGGGCCAATTCCGCCAACCAAAAGTGCACGACAGTCACTTAAAAGCTCACCGAGTTCAATCCACCTGCGATTCCCGTTGCCGGGAGGTGGTGTTTTACGTTGCTCAACCAGTTTATATCCGTTGGGCGTTTCGCGGAAAATGTATAAACTTTCGGCTTCACCTAGGTGCTGATTAACCAGCATTCCCTCATAACTTGCAACCGCCACAAACTGCCTGTTTTTATCGGTTTCAACCGTAAGATTAATTACATCGTTCATGATTTTCTTCGCCTCCAAATCATCTTCGCCAAGCAAACCAACGGCATCGGCACGGCAACGCGCACAATGTGTCATGGGTTTCAGGTGTCTGGCAATTTTCAGCCTGATTTCGCGCATGGTTAGAATATCAGGTTCCTTCAGATTTTCGTAGGGTGTGTCGGCAACCGGAAATAATGGAATTGCATTCATCAGTTCGGCGCCCAATTCCTTTGCTTTTTCTGCCACTTTCTCCACAAATTGGTCGTTTACACCCGGAATTACAATGGTATTTATCTTCACCGTAATTCCGAACTGTCGTAACATTTTGATGGCAACAAGTTGGTTTTCGAGCAAAATCTCTGCCGCAGCCCTGCCCACATAACCACGGTTTCCAAAGCGTGCCCATTTATAAATTTGCTGTGTTTGTTCAACATCAAGTCCGTTCATGGTAATGGTTACATGGCTCACTCCCAGTTCGGCAAGTTCCTCTACAAATGGCGCAACATTTAAGCCGTTGGAAGAAAGACACAAAATCATTTCTGGAAATTGGTTGCGAACCAAACGCAGTGTGGTCATGGTTTCTTCGGGGTTGGCAAACGGATCGCCCGGCCCTGCAATGCCAACTACTGAGAGGTTGGGCATTTTTTCCTTTAGTTTGATAAGGTACGCCAGAGCCTGTTCAGGCGAAAGAATCTTGCTGGTAACTCCGGGACGACTTTCATTCACACAATCGTAATCGCGTTTACAATAATTGCACTGAATGTTGCATTTAGGTGCAACCGGCAAATGTACCCTGGCAAATTTTCCTTTCGCTTCGATGTTGAAACACGGATGGGCCTCCCCCAACCCCCTCCGAGGGAGGGGGCTTTCGGAACCGGTTTGTGTTGTATTGTTTATTGATGCTTCCATATTTTTGAGTTTAAATGTTCAAAAACCTTACTGCCCAAAGTCTCGGGGAGATTTAGAGGGGCTTTTACATATATTTATATCCAACCTCCGATTTGTCTTGTTTATAGCCGATAAGTTCGTTTACAACCTTATCAAATAATTCCTGGGTTGCGGTGTAACCCAAATGTTTGAGTCTTTGTCCGCCAATCCGGTCGTGAATCGGGAACCCGCAGCGAACAATCGGGATGCCCAATTCGCGGGCGATGTAGTATGCTTTGCTGTTGCCAATTAAAATATCGGGTTTGTTTTCGATGCACCATTCATGAATCATTTCATAGTCGAAACTATTTTTGACAGTGATTTTATCCGCATTTTCAGGACAATATTTTTTGATTTCCTCTTCCAGTCTTCCACTTTCCCCGCCTGAAGCAGCCAGTGCAACCTCAATTCCAATTTCATTCAGAAATGCCGAAAGAGCAACCACCAAATCTTCTTCGCCATAAACAACAGCTCGTTTGCCAAAAACATATTTATGCCCGTCAACATAAGAATCTATCAAACGGCCACGTTCTTTGGTGTATTTCTCAGGGATTTCCTTTCCGGAAAGCTGGCTGAGGGTTTCGAAGAAAAAGTCGCAGTTGTATATTCCAAGCGGAAGCGGCATCCTGTGGTTTTCCACACCAAATTTTTCATGCAAATACTCTGCGGCAGTGGTGGTAAGCGAATTGTTTTTTACCCGGCCCGACAAACTGCCTTTGTTCAGAATGGTTCCCAGTTCGATGGAAGCGCGGGCCGAACCACATTTTTTAACCGATTTAATGGGTGTTCCACCTTCAGGAATGCGATGATAAGCATCCCAAATCGGGTTATCCAGTGTTTCAGAAAAATCGGGTAGTAATATATAATCAATCCCGAAATCTTCGAGAATGTTTTTTATCTGACGTAAATCTTCAGGAGAAACAAATCCCGGAAAAATATTGAGGTGTTCCCCTTTTTCGCCAGCTTCGGCAATTGATTTTACAGTTGAAGCCACTGCCTCGTGAAATCCATCGATATGCGAACCCTGGTAACTTGGGGTTGAGGCTGTTATAAAATGTGGCAAAGCTTCACGGTCAGAAAGTTCTTTAAAATTCTGAATGTAAAACTTCACATCGTCTCCAATGGTTTCGCTCAGGCAGGTAGTTGCCATGCCAATTACTTCGGGCTGGTATTGGCTGATTACATTTTCAATGGCTGCATGGCAATTTGCACCACCGCCAAAAATGGTGGATTGTTCGGTGAAATTGGACGAGGCAATATCAACAGGTTCTTTGTAATGACTGATGAGGTAACGTCGAATGTAAGTTGCACAACCCTGACCACCATGAATAATCGGCACACATCCGCGAATTCCTTTAAATGCAACACTGGCGCCAAGTGGAGCGCAGAGTTTGCAGGCATTGCGGGTTGCAACATAATCAGTTGTCGATTCTTTTATTGTTCCGATTTCAAACATGGCATTTCTTTTTTATGTTCAAAGTTTCGAGTTCAGAGTTCAGAGTTCCGGGTTGGTTATTGGTTATTGAATATTCATTATTGGATATTTCCCTCATCTATTTTACAAATTTCCAAACCGGACTGCAGACCGATGCATGAACTTCTTTGGCGAAATTCAACATGCCTTCGTAGCCGGCGAGCGCTTCCTTGCGTTCGTGGTTGTGGTCGCAAAAACCCAGACCCAGCTTGAAAGCGATGGGCCGTTCCTTTACTCCGCCAATAAAAAGGTGGGCCCCTGTTTGCTTGACAAATTCCGAAAGTTCGTTTGGGTTTGAATCGTCAACAATGATGGTTCCCTCGTCGCACAACTCTTTCAGTAAATTGTAATCGTCCTGATTTCCGGTTTGGGAGCCAACCACAACAGTTTTCATACCCAGTAACCGCAAGGCTTTTACCAGTGATATCGCTTTAAAAGCTCCGCCAACATAAATAGCAGCCCTTTTTCCTTCCAGTTTTGTCCGGTATTCCTGCAATGCTGGTAATAATTTGCTGATTTCTTCTTTAACCAATTCGCGCGCTTTTTGCATCATTTCTTCTGATTTAAAAAAGCGGGCGACTTCGTACAGTGCATCCGACATATCTTCGATTCCGAAATAGGAAACTTTCATAAACGGAATGCCATATTTGTCCTTCATGTCTTTTGCCAGGTAAGTCATCGAACCGGAACATTGAACCACATTGAGCCGGGCTTTGTGAGCTTTCCGAACATCGTCGATTCGTCCGTCGCCGGTCATGCAGGCTACCATATTTACTCCCATTTTGCGGTAATATTCAGCCAACATCCAAAGTTCGCCGGCCAGGTTAAAATCGCCCAGAATGTTAATGCTGTGTTCCGGAACTTCAGATTTTTCATCGGTTCCAATCAGTTTTGAAAGTGCGGCACAGGCAAGCTTGTATCCATCCTTTTTTGTTCCGTTGAAACCTTCCGACATGATGGCAATTACATCGATTCCTTTTTCGCGTGTAACGCGGCGGCAAACCGCTTCCACATCGTCGCCGATAACACCTACTATGCAGGTTGCATAAACGAATGCTGCTTTTGGTTTGTAATTATCAATCAGATGAGTAAGTGCATTGTAAAGGCGGGTTTCGCCACCAAAAACCACTTCACGTTCTTTCAGGTCGGTAGTAAAACTGAGACGATGCAATTGCGGTCCCGAAGAAAGCGACCCGCGAATGTCCCAGGTGTAAGCCGCACAACCTACCGGTCCATGAATGAGGTGAAGCGCATCGGCAATTGGATAAAGCACCACGCGCGAACCACAAAAAACACACGCCCGCTGGCTTACAGAGCCTGCAATACTTGCTTTTCCGCAAGCAATGGCAACATCTTCCCGGCCTTTGGTGACTACCTGACTTTTACGTTCTTTCAGCATTTCGTTCATCGTGTTTTTAATTAAATGAAAGGGGAAGGAAGCAAAAAGCACCTCCCCCGGTCATAAGTGAAAAAGAATATAGCAATTAGATTTCTCTCTGTTCAAAAGCCAAATTTTACTTTCTACATTACCAGTTCGAATGATTCTTCAGGAGCAGTGGCATCCTGCCTGTCCATCAAAACACCCAGAATTTTTTCAAGGATTCGCATTCCTCCCTGATAACCAATTGTTGTAAAATAGCTGTGGCCAATACGGTCGATAATTGGGAATCCCATTCGTACAAATGGAATATTTTCGTCGCGGGCAATGTACTTGCCATAAGTATTACCGATAATCAAATCAACAGGTTCTTCCTTAATCCACTGGTGCATCAGGAACATATCGGCTTGCGGGCCATTTTTATATTTGGCTTCAGGAACTCGTTTCGAAAGGATTTCTTCCATTCGTTTTTCGAATTTTTTGCCCGGAGTACCGGAAACGATGTAAACGGGTTTCATATCCAAATCGACTAAGAATTCGATAAGCGGAATTATATTGTCGGGATCGCCAAAAACTGCCACCCGTTTTCCGTACAGGTACTGGTGCATATCGGTAATCACATCAATTAAACGACCACGTTCCTCGGTAATTTTCTCGGGAACCGAAACCCTGCCTGCTTTTGCCAGCGCCTGAATAAAGCGGTCTGTAGCTCGCAGTCCAACAGGAATATCGATGATGTCGAATGGAACTTTGCACTGATTGTCGAGCATGATTGCAGCTTTTTGAGTTGCCCATTCTCCCAAACAGAGCGATTGCATACTGTCGCCCATGCTCACCATTTCGGGTATTGTAGTTCCGCCTTTCGGGTACATTTCGAATTTTCCAGTCATGGGTGTATCAAGCACATCTGAAGTATCGGGCAGCAGCACCGATTTAACTTTCATAATCCGCATAATCCTTTTCAATTCGCGCATGTCAGCAGGTTCAACCCATCCTGAAAGCAAATTGATTTGCCTGATTCGTTCATCCGTTTTTTCAGCAAAATATTTTACAATACCTTCGAGCATATTGGCATATCCGGTTACATGCGACCCCACATAACTGGGTGTTGATGCCTGAAGAACATGTCTTCCAACCGGTATTTTACCTTCAGCACGTGCCTTGTTCACAATCTGACCAAGGTCGTCGCCAATGGTTTCGGATAAACAAGTTGTATGAACTGCAATTATTTCGGGTTCGTAAACTGCAAAAATCGTTTCGATGGCCTGCAACAGGTTTGCCTGACCGCCAAAAACTGAGGCTCCTTCGGTGAATGAACTTGTGGCAGCCATAACCGGTTCTTTGTAATGACGGGTTAAAGCGGTTCGATGATAGGAACAGCACCCCTGCGATCCGTGGCTGTGTGGAAGGCAACCGTGAACACCAAGCGCAGCATACATTGCTCCAACCGGTTGACAGGTTTTTGCCGGATTAACCGTTAAGGCGTTCCGTTCTTTTACTTCTTTGTTTGTATGTCGTAGTAACATAATTTTTTTCCTCCTGATTAATAATGTTCAATTGCCATGCTGCCCACCAGTTCAGATTCGTGTTTCCAGGGGGCGTCAATCATTTTCCAGATGTTGGTTGCGAGCATCCGCTCCATTTCGCGGTAGAAATTAACAGCGCCATCGAAAGCCGAATATGGGCCACCGTAATCGTAGCTGTGTAATTGTTTTAGCGGAACTCCAGCTTTTTGCACCACATATTTTTCCTTGATTCCGGCACAAAAAACATCGGGTTTATAGAATTCGATAAGCTTCTCGGTTTCCCAATGGTTGATATCGTCGATTACCAATGCGTTTTTCGACATGTCGGGCATCATGCCTTCGTAGTCTTTAAACTCATATCCTAATCTTTGTAACTCAGCCTTTTTTTCAACCAGGTCTTCCCTAAAGAAATTCTCGTCCCGGGTCACAGTAAGTTCTTCGATATTCCTGGTATCGGCGTCTATTTTGATGGTTGGAATCACTTTGCGGCCTTCGTAGTCGTCGCGGTGTGCAAACTCGTATCCGGCAGAAACAGTGCGGATTCCCAGTTCACCAAACAAATCCTGGTAGTGGTGCGCACGCGAACCGCCAACAAACATCATCGCCAGTTTACCTTCCACGCGCGGTTTAACCGAATTCCGAACCACATCGACTTTGGCCATTTCGCGGGCAATTATTTCTTCCACTTTAGCTTTTAACTCTGCATCGCCAAAATAGTCGGCAATTTTTCGCATCGATTTGGTAGTAGATTCTGCGCCGATGAAATTTACCTTTATCCACGGAATGCCATATTTTTCTTCCATCATTTCAGCAATGTAGTTGATGGAACGGTGGCACATTACCATATTCAGATCGGCAGTATGCGAGTATTCCATGCTTTTGATGGTCGAGTTACCGGAGAAAGTTGAAAGCAATGTAATTCCGGCTTCTTCGAATAAACGTTCAATTTCGAAAGCATCGCCGCCAATGTTGTACTCACCCAGAAGATTAACCTGGTATTTTCCGGCACGCGGGCGGTCGTTCAATCCAACCACATTTTTAAATACCCCGTTATTGGCAATGTGATGACCAGCCGATTGCGAAACGCCGCGGTAACCTTCACAACTGAAACCAAAGATGTTAATGCCCAACTCGGCTTTCATATCACGGGCTACAGAATGAACATCGTCGCCAATCAAACCAACCGGACAGGTTGAGAAAATACCGATTGCTTTTGGTTTGAAAATTTCAAAAGCTTCGCGAACAGCTTCTTTTAGTTTTGCTTCACCCCCGAAAACGATGTTTTCGTCCTGCATGTCAGTAGAAAAACAATAAGTCATGTAATTATCTTCTCCTTCAAGTGCACGGGTTTGGTTGCGGCGGGTAAGCCACGCGTAGAAACTACAGCCAATGGGGCCGTGAACAAGGTTAATAATATCGCGGGTTGGGCCCAGAACCACACCTTTGCAACCGGCGTAAGTACAACCGCGCTGCGTAATGATTCCCGGTGCAGTGCGCACGTTGGCCAATATTTCCTGTTCAATGGCGGGGTCGTTTATCAGAATCGCCTTGGCTCTTTTCTTGGCCAGTTTTGGTGGATATTTTTTCAGAATTTCTTCCCTGAGCAAAAGTGGATCTGGCAATCCGTTGATGTAATCTTTTCTTTTTGGCATAATTTTTTGTTTTAATCAAGTGTAGAGTCGCCTGTTTCGCCTGTTCTGACCCGAACAGACTCGTATAACGGAATTACGAAAATTTTACCATCACCGGGCTCCGGAGTCTGGTTGGCCTCAATAATCGTTTCAACCGCTTTGTTAAGTTTATCGTCGGTAACCACAAGAGTCACCACTCGCTGCGGACGAAGCCGGGGTTCTTTTCCCAAATGTGCAAGCGCTTCCGGAAGATCTGCTTTAACTCCTTCCAGAACTTTGGCTTCCCAAAGTCCTTTTCCGCGGCCAAACACTTTTCCGGTAGCAGTCATCGAAGGAAGTCCTGCCCCCGACAAAGCCGTTTTGGTTGCGTTCATCTTATCGATGCGAATAATGGCCATAATCAACTTCATTTCTTTGCAGTTTAATTGGTTATAGCTCTTTGGTGCCGCGACTTATGGTGTAAGCTTCCTCAACAGGAGTTATAAAAATTTTACCATCGCCATAAGCTCCTTTTGGTTCGGTACGGGCAGCTTCCATAATGGTGGTTACTGCAAATTCCTTATCCTCGTCTTTAATTACCATCATCAGCATTTCTTTTGGTAATTCATCGTAAGTAACATCGCCGATTTTTATACCGCGCTGTTTTCCGCGACCAACCACGGGAATTTTTGTAACAGCTACATATCCGGCTTCAAACAAAGCTTTTAAAACTTTACTCGATTTGTCAGGACGTATTATCGCTCTAATCATTAACATGTTATGGTTCTCCTATTATTTAGTTTGCAATTCCAAAATCAACCAACAAAGTTTCCAGATCTTCCATGGGCAGTGGAGTTGGAATAACGAAATTGGTATTCTCGTTGATGGCCTTTGACAGCTTCCGGTATTCGTCGGCCTGATTGTGTGACGGGTCGAATTCGATTACAGTTTTCCGGTTAATTTCAGCGCGTTGAACCATATTGTCGCGAGGCACAAAATGAATCATTTTGGTTCCCAGTTGCCGCGCCAGTTCTTCAATCATTTCGAGTTCGTTATCCACTTTTCGCGAATTACAGATAAGTCCGCCAAGCCGAACAGTTCCCGATTGTGCGAATTTTGTGATCCCTTTGCAAATGTTATTTGCTGCATACATCGCCATCATTTCGCCTGAAACCACAATGTAAATTTCTTCGGCTTTACCTTCACGAATCGGCATGGCAAAACCGCCGCAAACCACGTCGCCAAGCACATCATAGAAAGTGTAATCGATTTTGTATTTGTCATCCCACGCTCCCAACTGCTCGAGCAGGTTGATGGAAGTGATGATACCGCGACCTGCACAGCCAACGCCGGGTTCAGGTCCGCCGGACTCAACACAGCGTACACCGCCGTAACCGATTTTTACGATATCATCGAGGTCGATGTCTTCACCTTCTTCGCGAAGCGTGTCGAGAACCGTTTTCTGTGCAAGGCCACCCAATAAAAGCCGGGTTGAGTCGGCTTTTGGGTCGCATCCAACTACTTTTACATTAAATCCGGCTTCAACCAGACCAGCAACAGTGTTTTGTGTGGTAGTGGATTTTCCGATTCCACCTTTCCCATAAATTGCAATCTTTCTCATGTTGTATTTTTTACAGATTTTAAAATTTTCGTTTGGCCTGATGATTACGACAATGATGCCAGAGGAAGTTCGGAGTTTAAAGTTTAATGTTCAAAGCTATTTATAAACTATTATTAATCTGAAAGTTACAATGTTTAAAAATTATATTCTGATTTTTTGGCACGCAAAAAAATCCTACATTTTGGTAGGAAACACTGTTTTGGATTGCAAAACATGTTGTACGGCATAAAACCAATAATAATGAGGGTTTCAGGGTGTTAATATTGGCTTAACCTACATTTTGGTAGGAAATGGAAACACGGTTTTTTAAGTTTAAATGAAAAAATGAGGTGATGATTTCATCTGTGTTGATATTTCTACTAAGTCCCTCACGATTGCTGAATTGAACCTCAAATGGAATAACTTTTTGGAATTAGGTGCATAGCACCCAAATATTTGTAGGTTGGAAAATGATTGTTTTATGGAAGGTGCAGAGCACCGTAACCAACGGGATATTTTTCGGTGCTCTGCACCTTTGAGAATGCAGGCAGCATTTTTCTATAAATATTATCGCGACTCTGTCGCTTTCCAGTTTTGTGATATAGTAGGTGGTGACAAAAATAAGGTACTAAAAAACAGAGAAATAATTACTTAAACTTTAAAACGCCACGCGTCAATTTCATATTTTTTCAGTCGGATGCCCAACATTCTTTCAGTTACTTTCAGCTCCTCAGCAGCTTTTGCAATGTTCCCGGTTGAGCTGACCAATGCCTCACGAATGAGTTGTTTTTCAACCTGTTCAAGCGTGTATGTCATTCCTCCGGCAGCTTTTGTATTCGTCGAATCGGCAGTTTGTAACGAAGGAGGCAAATCGTAACTGTGTATAACCTTGTCTTTACTTAAAATACAGGCGCGTTCAATACAGTTTTCCAGTTCACGGATGTTTCCAGGCCATCGATACACCATCAACATATTCAACGCCGACGTGGTTATTCTGATGATTTTTGCATTGTTCCGTTTGTTAAATTTTTCGATAAAATGATCAACCAGCATCGGGATATCATTTCGACGGTCGCGCAAAGGTGGAACAAAAATCGGGAACACATTTATCCGGTAGTATAAATCTTCGCGAAACTCATTTTTCTGTATCAATTCTTCCAGATTACGGTTTGTGGCACAAATAATCCTGACATCAATTTTAATGGTTTCCGTTCCACCCAGTCGTTCAAATTCGCGCTGTTGAATGAGGCGCAACAGTTTTACCTGTGTTGAAAGCGGAATATCGCCAATTTCATCCAGAAAAATGGTTCCGCCATCAGCCAGTTCGAAGCGACCTTTCCGGCGAGTTTCGGCTCCGGTAAATGCACCCTTTTCGTGACCAAATAATTCACTTTCAATTAATGTGTCTGGCAAAGCCGAACAGTTTACTTTAATAAAATTCTTTTTGGCCCGCGGACTTGAAAAGTGAATGGAATCGGCTATCAGTTCCTTCCCTATTCCACTCTCACCACGGATCAGTACCGTCGAGTTGGTTTCGGCAACCATGCTCACCAGCGAATATACATCGCGCATTTTGCCCGAATTTCCGATAATATTCTCAGGTCTGAAATCTTTCTCAAGCAAGTTTTGCAACTGAATATTTTTGTTTTTGAGAATCTCCATTTCCTCCAGTCTTTCCTGACGGTTTCGCACGCTGCGGGAAATCATCGAGCCAATTATCGAAAGCAGTCGGTTATCCTCATCATACAAAATATGAGGATTGTAAATGCGCACAATACTTAACGTTCCGGTTACTTTACCTTCTTCAATAATCGGGTTACAAATAAAAGTGAGTTCCTGTCCGTCTTTGGTAAGCTCCTGCCCGGTCCGATTCAGAAATAAACTTGATTTTGATATTTTGTCAATCACAACCGGTCTCGACATTTCAACAACGCGTCCAATAATGCCTTCTCCCAATTTGTAACGTCCGCGTGCCTGTTGTGCAGGGCTGTATCCATAAGCTGCCTCAATCATTATACTTTCTGACTCGCGGTTGAAAATGGTCAAAAAACTTCGTTCTGCGTGTAAATACCTGACCAGCATCTCGAGTATTCCTGATAAATCGTTTTTCAACTCTTTGCTTTGTATCAAGCGTTGACTGATATCAAACAGCAGAACCATTTCCTTCAGACCATAACATTCATTGCCCGCCTTTTTACATTTAAACTCCATAGCAAATATCTTTTTGACAATGAATAATGGATTACTCTAACCTTTTGAGCAAATATTAATTTTTAATTTCTCCTTTTAACAGTGTAATCAATAATTATATGTCATTTTAACAATGAATTAACCAAATCCGTAAAAAACAAATTTATTTCACTGGTAAGGTGTAAAAGCAGGATTCACTATATTCCGCAAAAAAAAAGATGAAAATACTTTCGTGGAATGTGAATGGAATAAGGGCAGTGGCTCAAAAGAATTTTTTTAATGATCTTGAAAAAATGGCTCCTGATATCATTTGTATTCAGGAGACCAAAGCCCAGGATGACCAAGTAGCCGGAACACTTGATTCAATCAATGATTTCTATATTTTCTCAAATTCGGCTGAAAAAAAAGGTTATTCGGGTACAGCAATTCTGTCGAAAATAAAACCGTTGAATTATAAAAACGATATCGGAATTGACCTGCATGATTATGAAGGACGGGTTTTATGTCTCGAATATGATGCCTTTTTTCTTGTTAATGTTTACGTGCCAAATTCGGGAAGCGATTTAAGAAGACTTGGATACAGGCAGCAATGGGATTTGGATTTTTTGATTTATTTAAAAAACTTAGAGTTAATGAAACCGGTTGTTGTTTGCGGCGATTTTAATGTTGCACATCAACCAATTGATTTAACGCATCCAAAAGCCAATTACAACAAATACGCGGGTTACATGCAGGTTGAAATAGATGGAATGGACAGGTACACCCAAAATGGACTGGTTGATTCATTCAGACATTTTTACCCCGAAATGAAAGGCACTTATTCGTGGTGGAGTTACAGGGCCGGTGCCAGGGAAAAAAATGTTGGCTGGAGAATCGATTATTTTTTGGTTAGTAAACCTTTAATATCAGCTGTAAAAACAGCTTTTATTTTAAATGCGATAATGGGTTCGGATCATTGTCCGGTTGGGATTGAGCTAGACATTTAGATTTAAAATTTGCCATAAAAAAACAGCTCCTTTATAAACCGAAGGAGCGGTTTTTTTGAAACTCTTTACCGCGTTTTTTACACGGCTACGGCAGTTCTTACTTCACTCAGAATTGCCTTTTTTGTTTTAACACCAACAATACGGCCAACTTCAACACCATTTTTGAAAATCAACATGGTTGGAATGTTGCGCACTTTGTATTTTTTTGCCAGATCCTGATTGTGATCGACATTTACTTTTCCGATTATAATATCGGTTTCTGTTTCGGCAATCTCGTTTAATGTGGGTGCAACCATTTTACAGGGTCCGCACCACGGCGCCCAAAAATCGACAAGCAAAACTTCTTTTTTTAGAGCCAGTTTAAAATTTTTGTTTCCGAGAGTTAATATTTTTTTACTGTTCTCAACTGGTTTGGCATTTTTCATCCGAAAATAATTCACAGTTATTAAACCAACCAGAATGGCTACAACTGCCAAAATGATAATAAGTGTTGTTGACATATTTTTAATTTATAATTTGTAATTTTCAATTTCTAATTGAGAATCCTGATTTCCGTAGTTATTCCAATCGCCTTTTTGTACATGGCACTCACTCCACAATATCTTTCTTCCGACAAATTGATTGCTTTTTCAAGTTTATCCATCGGCAAATCATTGCCTTTAAACTCGTAAATAACACGCATTTGCGAAAACTGTTTTGGATGTTCTTCGGTTAAATCTCCTTCAACCACAACGTTAAATGCTTCTACTTCCACCCTCATTTTTTTCAGGATTGAAACTACATCCATTCCTGTACAACCTGCTAAAGCAACCAGCATCAATGGTTTTGGCCTTGGTCCGCGATTTTCGCCACCAACAGCTTCAGCAGCATCAATAATAATTTTGTGGCCATTTACTTCGGCTTCAAAAGCCATATTTTGGAGCCAGTTTACTTTTACAATTTCTGTTGACATGATTTTTTGTTTTTTTGCGTGCAAAGCTAATCCTGATTTTGATTATTTAATGGGTTAACTCTTTTAGTTGCGTAAATATTCTGAAACGCTTAAAGCAGCAATTGTGCCTTCTGCAACGGCTGTAGTAACCTGACGATAACGTTTGTTAATACAATCGCCGGCTGCAAAAACGCCGTTGATGTTTGTTTTCATTTCGCTGTTAACCACAATCTCGTTGCGGTTGTTGAGTTGAACAAGATCAACCAGACTTTCTGTATTTGGCTGATATCCAACAAAAATGAAAGTACCATCGGTTTTTAGGTCAGTTTTCTTTCCGGTGGGTAAATGTTCGATTACTACCTTTTCGAGTTGACCGTTTCCATAAAAACCACGAAGTTCTGATTCCATTACGAATTCGATTTTCGGATTTTTGGTGGCTTCCTGAATGGCGTGTTCGAATGCCTGAAAATGGTCGAATTGATGAACAATTGTAACTTTTGTGGCATACTTTGTTAAAGCAACTGCTTCTTCAAGAGCAGAGTTTCCACCGCCAACCACAACTACTTCTTTTCCTGTAAAAAAGTCACCGTCGCAGGTAGCGCAGTACGAAATTCCTTTCCCTTTATATTCCACTTCGCCTTCTAAATTCAACGAACGCGGTCTTCCTCCGGGAGTTAATATTACCGATTTCGCTTTGAACGATCTTCCGTCGGTAAGTTCAATTTCCTTTACGTCGCCTTCAAAACTGTACTTCGAAATTTTGATGTTCGACTTGATTTTGCAACCAAAATTCTTTGCCTGGTTTTTCATGGTGTTGGCCAATTCGTAACCTTTAACCGATTCCACTCCCGGATAATTGGCAATTTCTTCGGTTAAAACCATTTGCCCGCCAACCGCGCCTTCGTTTAAAATTAATGTCGAAAGTTTAGCCCGTGAAGTATAAATACCTGCTGTTAAACCCGCTGCACCGGCGCCAATAATAATTACATCAAAAACTTCATCCATGTGTCAATTAGAAATTAAAAATTAGAAATGATAAATGACAGATTAAAAAAAGGGTTAGAATTATTTACCAAATTTTGAATCTAAAATTCCGGTTACCTGCTGCATATTCTGAATGCTGCTGGTTGCCTGTACCACTTTTCCGTTTTTATAGTACATGGTAAACGGAATACCCATAAAACCGCGACATTCAGGAGCATTTCTAATGACGGCTGCTTCAGGATTGTCGAAACCAATCACTGCAAATTTTACGTTTGTACGTTCTTCTTCCAGTTCTTCCATCACGTCGTAAACCGGTAAACACATCGGGCCCATTCGTCCGCAGCAAACCATCGTGTTTTCGTTTTCACTGATAAATTTCTGCAGCTCTGCGGCAGATTCCAACTCATGTAATCCTGTTCTTAAAAATTTCATTTTAATCAATTTTAAATTGTTAATGTTTTTATTTTTCTTACTGTGTTAATTCCGAAATTATCTTTCCATCCGAAACCAGTTTTCCCTGCAAGTAATCGTCGATAATTTTCTCGGGTGTATCAATCGCAATTCCAAGAAAAAGATTGATTTTTTCTGAAACAAATAAATTCATAATCAAACGGTTAACCTTGTAAGTAATAACATCTGTTACACCTTCATTTTTCAACCAAACAGGTAATTCCTGAAGTTTAATTCCATCGGGCAACAATGCAGTTTTTGACGATTTTATTTTTTTATCGATTTCGAAAATGGTATAGTAATTACACTCACCGAAATTTTCGCTTAACTGATTATTAACTATTGGAATTGCAACACGTTTCATTTTAACCTTTTTGATAATACAAATGTATGGTAAACAACTTTTTCGACCTAAAAAAACCGGGTGAAGTTCTACAGAACCAAAACTGTATTAATTCAGGTTTTTTCCTGTCATATGGTAATCAGGTTTGCAGATTTAATAGGAAACACCTGTTTTTATGTAATGATTTAATATTTTTGAATGATGAAAACTGAAAAATATGGCAAAGTCGGATAACGGTAATTTGAATATCGGCCAGGTATTTCCTGAAGTTTCGAAAATACTGAACGAACACAAAACAAGAATTTCCTACTTAAAAGGTGAGAATATTTTTAAACAGGGAGCATTTGCACCTTACATTATTTATATTGTTTCAGGTTTGGTAAAGGTATATCTGCAAACAGGTTACGACAAGCAAATTAACATCAGCATAGCCCGAAGCGGTGAATTTCTGGCATTCTCATCCATTTTTGGTGAAAACATACATACTTATTCAACACAGGCCATAAAAGATGCTGAAATTTGTATGATAGAAAAGGAAAGTCTGAAAGATGCATTGATTGGTAACCCTGAATTTGCGTTACAGATTACCTCCAAAAATTATCGAAACGAACGTCATTTGTTCGAAATAATTAAAAATCTGTCGTACAAACAAATGCGCGGAAAACTGGCATCAATTCTACTCTATTTATCGCATGATGAATTTTTGGAAGAGAATATTTTTGAGTATTTGTCGCGCCAGGATATTGCCGATTTTGCTTCAATTTCAACTGAAAGCGCCATTAAATTTTTAAAAGAATTTGAAAAGGAAGAGATTGTAAAACTGGCCGGCAAAAACATTATAATTTTAAACCAGGAAAAGCTGGAACAGGTAAGTAAAAACGGTTGACGATGAAAATTACTGAAGAAAATAAGAAACAGCTTGAAACGGAAATTATATTTTCAGCCACTCGCAGCAGTGGTCCCGGTGGACAAAATGTGAACAAGGTAAATACCCGGGTCGAACTTCGTTTTTCGGTAAAAAATACAACCCTGTTTTCAGATGAAGAAAAAGAACTGATTTTTTTAAAACTTAAAACACGAATCAATCTTGAAGGAGAAATCATTTTTACTTCGCAGGCTGCACGTACCCAATTGGATAACAGGGAAACGGTGATACAAAAATTTTTCGAATCGGTTGAAAAGGCGCTAACTAAAAGGAAAAAACGTTTAAAATCGGCACCCACAACCGCATCGAGATTAAAACGGCTCGAAGCAAAAAAAAACACAGGACAAAAAAAACTTTTGCGCCGGCCTCCTGAAATGTAAAAACCTAATTTTTTCACTTTCCAATTTCATTTGAAAATTGTTTCTTTATGGAACCAAAATCATCGTTAAATTAATGATTCAACATCTTCGAAATATTCGCGACTCAGTCATTCGTACCATAGACTGGTTTTATTTTCCGTTTTTACATTTTATACCCCGCGAAGTGTTCAGATATGCTGTTACTGGCGGTTTAAACACGGTTTTCGATTTAACGCTTTATTTTGTTTTCTACCGTTATATTCTTGATATGCAAATTGTTGACCTTGGTTTTATACATATCAGCGCGTATATTGCCGCGTTTATGATGGTTTTCCCGATTACTTTTATCACCGGGTTTTTACTTGCCAAATATGTAACTTTCAATGCTTCTGAACTGCGTGGAAGAATTCAGCTTTTCAGGTATGGTGTAACAGTTTTGGGGGCAATTCTTTTAAACTACATTTTCCTGAAATTATTTGTCGAATATTTTGGTTGGTATGCAACGTTTTCAAAAGGAGTTACAACGGTAATTGTTGTTTTATACAGCTACATTTCGCAGCGTTATTTCTCTTTTAAAACCGCACAATTGGCAATTTACCGAAAAGCAACCGATTAACCTGAACCCTGTTTCAAATTCCTTGTTGTTTTTATGGTGTTATCCATTTTTGGTTATCTTTATCAAATAAGAGAAATGAACGAAATCAGGCAAAAATACTATCCCACGGTTTTACAGGCCATTCACTTGTTAATTCTGTATATTTTTATCCAGACAGTGGTCGATTTTCCGCTTGCATCAATCGACTATTTTAAAGACACCGAATACCTGTATCATCCCATCAAAAAAATAGTTCTTGGTGTGGGTTCAACTGTTTTTATTCTTATTTATGGTTTTAAAAAATCAAAAGCACCGGTGTTGGATGTGTTTCCTGTTAAATTTTTTAACCCGGTAATTATAATTCCCGTTTTTACTTTTCTGTGGGCAGTGCACAATTTACTTGAAATTCCGAGTGCATTACTTGATAAATATCTGCCAGCTCCCGATTGGTTTTGGGAGATGTTCAATAAGATTTTTGAAGGTGATTTTGGATGGTGGGGGGCATTTATGAAAGTTGCGGTTGTAGCTCCAATTGTGGAAGAATTAATTTTCAGGGGATTGATTTTACAGGGATTCAGACGGAATTACAACGCAATCACAGCAGTTTTGATGTCGGCTTTGCTGTTTGCTTTGTTTCACCTAAACCCATGGCAATTCCCGGCTACTTTTGTGCTTGGCATTTTACTCGGATGGATAATGATTAGAACCAATAATATTATTCTGGCCATTATCGGGCATTCAATCAATAATTTTTTGGTTTTACTGTCAATTACATTTTGGAAGGAAATTCGTTCGAGTGCCTTCTTTTTAATGGATAAAGGGAAAATTTATCTGATAAGTTTGCTGATTGTTTTATTATCGTTGTTGCTGATATATTTGCTGAGTTACAAAAGACAAAAAAAGCAGAATCTTTAAGTTAATTTCAATGGATTTCATTTTAATCAGTCTCGGAGTTATACTTATGATTGTCGGAATTTTAGGATGTGTGCTTCCTTTTATGCCTGGCCCACCATTGAATTACATAGGTATTCTGCTACTTCATTTTACTGCCACATTTCAATTTACCAACCGGTTTTTACTGATTTGGGCAATAATTACGGTTGTGGTTATTGCACTCGATTATGTTATTCCGGTTTGGGGTACCAAAAAATTTGGAGGTAGCAAACAGGGAGTTTGGGGAAGTGTAATCGGACTAATTGCCGGGATGTTCTTTTTCCCGCCAATCGGAATAATTATCGGGCCGTTTGCAGGTGCCGTAATTGGTGAATTAATAGCAGGTAAAGATTCGAAAGCAGCTTTAAAATCGGGATTTGGCTCATTTGTTGGATTTTTGGCAGGTACTATTTTTAAACTTATTGCATCGGGAATGATGACCTGGTATTTTGCCAAAGAATTAATAATGGGTTGAATATCATCAATTTTAGATTCTGAATAATCTTTTCTGTTTAAAAGCGTTTATTATCGTAGTTTTGCGAAAAATATTAAACGTGACTGATAAAATTATAAATACTTCATTATCAAAAGCGAAGCCACCAAAAAAGAAAAAGGTCGGTTCGAAAAAGAAATCGGGTAAGTTTGGTTTGTGGAGAATTGCTTTACACACTTTTGCAATTCTGTTTTTTTTGGCTATTCTATTTTTTGCCTTGGTTTTTATCGGAGTTTTTGGACCGGTTCCATCGAAACAACAATTACAGGTTATCAATAATCCGGTTGCATCAGAAGTGCTATCAGTTGAAGGTAAAGTTATTGGGCGATACTATGTCGAAAACCGCAGTAATGTTAAGTTTGAGGAGATTTCGCCCAACGTGGTAAACGCATTAATTGCAACTGAAGATTCCCGTTTTTACGATCACCGGGGAATCGATGAAATTGCGCTTTTGCGGGTTTTTGTGAAATCGATTCTTTTGCAAAACAGCAGTTCAGGTGGTGGAAGTACATTGAGCCAGCAGGTGGCAAAAAATCTTTATCCTCGTGAAGATTACGGATTTTTGTCGCTTCCGGTTAATAAACTCCGGGAAGCAATTATCGCTTACCGGATGGAAAGGATATACAGTAAAGAAGATATTTTGACCTTGTACCTGAACACAGTTCCCTTCTCTGAAAATATTTTTGGAATTGAAGTTGCTTCCGAACGGTTTTTCTCCAAACAGCCCAAAGACCTTGCTATTCAAGAAGCAGCCGTATTGGTAGGAATGTTAAAGGCCAACAATTATTACAATCCGCATTCAAATCCCGACAGGGCAAAAGAACGGCGTAACATTGTAATCGACCAAATGGCAAAACAGGAGTACATTACAGAAGCCAAAGCTGAAGAGTTCAAAGCAAAACCACTGGGATTGAATTACCGGGTAATTTCCTATAATCAGGGACCTGCAACTTATTTTCTGGAAAGACTCAGACCGCAGTTGGTAAAATGGTGTAAAGAAAATAACAATACTGATGGAGAGCCTTATAATTTATTCACCGATGGATTGAAAATTACCACTACCATCGACTACAATCTTCAGATTTATGCCCAGCAAAGTGTGAAGGAATACATGAAAAATCTTCAGGGTGTTTTTGATGGACATTGGAAAGGCAGAGACCTATTCAAGGAAAATCCTGAGATTTTGAAAAGTGCCTTGAAAAACAAAGAAATCGCCGGAAAAAAGATGGACGAAAAAATCCGTACCTCACTTTTTACCTGGAACGGACTAAAAGATACCACCATCACCCGACTTGATTCAATCAAACATTATCTGAAATTTCTGAATGCCGGATTCATCGCCATAGAACCACGGAGCGGGGCATTAAAAGCCTGGGTTGGCGGAATTGATTTTCGTTATTATAAATTCGACCATATAACTGCTCCACGGCAAACAGGCTCAATTTTTAAACCAATTGTATATCTGGCAGCGCTTGAAAACGGCATTCCGCTTGATAAATACTACCCAAACATCCAAAAGGTTTATACTGAATATCAGGATTGGTCGCCACAAAACTCACATAACGAATATGGCGGTTATTACACCATGAAAGGGGCATTGGCAAAATCTCTGAACACAGTTTCAGTTGAAGTTTTGCTGGATGCCGGAATTTCGAATGCCATCAATATTTCCAAAGATTTGGGTATTTCTGCCGATTTACCCGACTATCCTTCACTTGCACTCGGTGTGGCTTCAGTGTCGTTAAAAGAAATTGTTGAAGCTTACGCGGGAATTGTAAACGATGGTAAACCCGTTGAAACACATTACCTCTTGGAAATTGCCGACCGTGATGGAAATGTGCTTGAGAAATTTAGTTATTCACCCGAAGAAACAGAGGTTGTTCTGCCCCAAAATTGCAGGGCTGTTGTAAATATGATGCAGGCGGTGGTTAACGAAGGAACCGGCAGTGCAATTCGTTCGAAATATAATATCGGGGGAGATTTTGCAGGAAAGACAGGTACCACACAGGAAAACTCTGATGGTTGGTTTGTTGGACTTACCCCAAATCTGGTAACTGGTTGCTGGGTTGGCGCTGACGATCCGCGAGTTCATTTCAGATCAATAACTTACGGGCAAGGTGCTTATATGGCATTGCCAATTGTTGGAAGTTTCTTTAGTAAAACTTACAACGATCCTAAATTCAATAAAATTAAAAACAACACTTTTACTCCTCCTTCGCCTGAAATGCTGGCAATGCTTGACTATCCCAGTTACAAAGAGATTATGGAAATTGAAAAGAAGGATTTTGAACTGGCAGATATTTTCAGAAGTAAAGCAAAACGCGAGGAATTAAGAAAAGCACAGGAAAAAGCTGAACCAAACAAAGAGAAGGAAATAAAGGAAGAAAAACCCGTTTGGACAAAAATCAAAAGCATATTTAAAAAGAAAGAAAAGTAGAATATTTTTAACTCGATTATGATAAGGCTTTGTAAAAAAGTTTAATTTTGGTGGCGTTAAAATTCGGGGTATAGCGCAGCCCGGTAGCGTGCGTCGTTCGGGACGACGAAGTCGTCGGTTCAAATCCGGCTACCCCGACGAATTACAAAATCAAAAAAAATTAAAAAGCCTGTAAATCGATTGATTTACAGGCTTTTTTGATAAGGCTTCCGATGATTTTTCACAAGGGAAAGTCCCAATCTATTTTTTCAGAATAAATTCCCTGCTTTTTGATTCTTCGGCAGTTGGAAAATCTGCGGGAATCGGCAATGTTACTTTACCGGTTGCGGCCCATTCCACTCCTCTAACCAGCGAAACAATAAAACCAACGCTTTCGCACGAATAGTCGTCGTGACCAAGCGTAGTATGGAAAATACGGCCTTTTCCGTAAGTAAGTGTCATTAACATGGGTTCATGCCTGTCAGTTGGTGCTTTTCCCGACATATCTTTTCCTGTGGCCAGAACGATCATATTTTCTCCCGGACCGCGTAATTTGGCATAACACTCATCTTTTGCGGTAAGCCAGACCGGTGGCATTCCCTTGGTAATTGGGTGGTCGGGAACACGCACGGTTATCGGAAACAGATGTTGAGGTCCGTGAGCGCCGGCACCGCCCGGGGTATCGTCACGTTTTAATTCACCTTCGTTGGTATAATAAACATACGGACCATCTTTTTCTGTTCGGTCACCCCAGCCGCCAAGACCAATCATTTTGTTGTATTCCAGCCAATCAGGAAATGAGTTGTCGGCAGCGTGTACCGAAACAAAACCACCACCCGCTTTCATAAAATCTTCCAAAGCTTTTTGAGTTGCTGCGGGCCAATCTGCTGCCCGCCAACCAAAGTTGGAAATTACAACATCGTATTTTTTGAATTTTGGCGAGAAATCGGGATCCGTTTTAGGTTCTTTCAAATCCTCTGTTTCGCAAACACCCGCCAGCAGGAGAAAAGCTTTTTCACGTTGAGCCATCCAGGTAAAACAGGTACGGTCGATCTCCACCACAAACAAGCCCGTTTCTTCGAGGTACTGCTTCATCATAATCGTTGACTTTGGCCAAACCTCGTGGTTGTTTTGACCATCGACAATCAGTACCCTAATTTTTTTTGCATCGGCTGAAAAAGCCATTACTATAATTCCCATAATAACTAACAGTATTTTCTTCATAGTAAATAATTTTTTATATAGTTCAATGTTCATTTTTAAATATCCGGAAATGATTGTAAATGTAATTTTGTTTCTTACAACTGATTTCAGTGATGGCAAATTTTATTCACATTCTAAAAGAAATAATTCCCTTGTAAAATACAAAATCGTAACCTTTTAATCTGTAACCATTTTAAATTCGAACAACAAACCGCATTTAACTTTTAAATTATTACAAAATTTATCTATTAATTATTTTATTTGCATCCACTTTTAAATTCTGTTTTAAAGAATTAATACTTCAGAAAAAATGAGCGTTAAAAAACCGGGTGAATGCAAGTCGGCAGAAGAGATTCGAAATGAAATAGACAGAATCGACAGGCAAATTATTTCCCTGTTTTCTGAAAGACATAAATACATTGAAGAGATTGTAAAATTCAAACACGACGAAAACAGCATTGTGGCGCAGGAACGTAAAGAAAAAGTTATAAACCAGCGAAAAACCTGGGCTGCAGAAAGTGGACTAAATCCTGACACTTTTAAGAAAATTTACACCCTTCTGGTTGATAGTAACATCAAACACGAAATGAAGCTTTTAAAATCAAACAAATCAAAATTGGTATAAAATGTACAGAAAAGAAATTAAGGTGATGGATTGCACCGTTCGCGATGGCGGGTTAATGAACAAATGGCAGTTCAGCGATGAATTTGTAAGAGCCGTTTATTTAGGTTGTGCTGAAGCTGGTGTCGATTACATGGAAATAGGATACAAAAGCAGTGAAAGCGCGTTTTCGAGAGACGAATTTGGCCCCTGGAAATTTTGCGATGACAAGGATTTACGACGAATAGTTGGCGATACCAAAACCAATGTTAAACTTTCTGCAATGGCTGATATTGGACGCATTCACCCCGAAGATATTCCACCTGCCAGCGAAAGTTTAATTGATATGATGCGGGTTGCTTGTTATGTACATCAGGTTGACAAAGCTGTTTGGCTGGCTGAACATTGCATGGACAAAGGTTACGAAGTGACCATCAATTTAATGGCAGTTTCGAAAGTGAATGAGCCGGATTTGGATCAGGCGCTTGAAGATTTATCGAAATCGCGGGTACCAATTATATACGTTGTCGATAGTTTTGGCAGTCTTTACTCTGAAAGTATTGAATACCTTGTAAACAAATACAAAAAGGCGCTGCCGGGTAAAGAGCTTGGAATACACGCCCACAACAATATGCAGCTTGCCATGTCGAATACCATAACATCGGTAGTTAACGGCACAAATTATTTGGATGCCACTTTACTTGGCATGGGTCGCGGTGCAGGTAACTGCCCTATCGAAATTCTGATTGCATTCCTTAAAAACCCAAAATACAGGTTGTTGCCTCTGCTCGATGTAATTCAAAAACATGTAAAACCGATGCAGGAAAAAATTGACTGGGGATATCACATTCCATACCTGATTACAGGGGCTTTAAACGAACATCCGCGCAGCGCAATTCAATGGATGGAATCGGAACGCAAAGATGATTTTGTTGCTTTTATGAAAGAGATGCACGACTACGAACTGCTGGAGTAAAAAGGAGATCAGGGTTTCAGGTTTCAGGTTCAAAGTTTAAAGTTTGATTTATGTCCATGCCTAAATAACGTTGACTGAATTAGACATTTTTTTATTCTTTTTTTTACTCATCAAATCTAAATGTTGATGATGCTTTTCTGTTGAAATCGGGAAATAACTCGGAACCTGTGGAGAGTTATTCACGATTTCAA
>JBGSRA010000137.1:0-2002 GCA_041737765.1 Draconibacterium sp.
ACATAAATTTTCTGTCGTTGTTTTTCAGCAAACTGGTAGGCACTGAAAACCGAATAGCCTGTAATTCCTGCACACAGAATGATAAAAACTATCCCAAAAAAACGAATCTGCCGAAAGCTCGTTTCAATATTTTTTAATGATTTAAATTCCATAATGATTTGTTATTTTTTTAATAATTGCCCTGCAATATTCCCTGCCGAAGCACCGGCCACACCTGCCGCCACCGAACCAGCTTTGCCTGCCGAAGACGTAACATTCTTTCCATAATTGCCCATACCCCCAGCCATGATTATCCATCCTGCAACTGTTGGGATTGTGAAATACCCGATGATGCCGATAATCATAAAAACAATATAAACTCCGTTTGAAGCTTCAATTGAATATGAAGCATCAGCCTGTAGTTTGTCAATGTCGTTTTGCAGCATAAGCACCTGAATCCGTGCAAGTATGGAACTAAACAGGTCGGAAACCGGAAGCCACATATACACGCTGATGTAACGTGAAAACCATTGTGTCATGGTCGATTGAAAACCATCGTAAATACTGATGGCAAAAGCAATCGGACCAAGGATTGAAAGCACAATCAGGAAGAAAGTACGGAGGGTATCAATCACCAGAGCCGCCGCCTGAAAAAGCAATTCCAGAATCTCGCGGAAGAAATCACAGATATTCTTTTTCATGTTGTACAAACTTCGTTCGATATACATCCCCGACATAGTAGCAAGGTCTGTCGGACTCCATCCCAACTCTTCCAACTGTTTGTCGAACTCTTCATTGCTGACCAGATAGGCTGTTTCCGGGTTCCGTTTCATCGCTTCGTATTCCAGTTCATCTTTCAACTCTCTGTATTTCTCCATGTCAAAGGTTTGAGTTTCCAGCATCTGGTTGGTTCCTCTTACAACCGGACTTAAAACCATGTTGATTGTACCCAAAACAAACGATGGGAAAAACATAATACACAGGCCAATGGCAAAAGGGCGCAAAAGAGGATAAACATCAATAGGTTCTGTCCGTGCCAATGACTGCCACACACGGGAAGCCACATAAATCAGTGCCCCCAAACCTGCTATCCCTTTTGCCACCCCTGCCATATCGCTGCATAAAGGTGTCATCTCTAAATAGAGCGTGCGAAGAATCTGATGTAAATTATCGAAATCCATTACCAGTACCTTTCGCCTGAGTTCCCATACAATGCCAAAATGCGTTCAGTGTCACCTTTTTTCTGTGCCCTCAAATAAGAAATTGAAATGTTCTTATTGGTGTAATAACCAACCAGATTCCGGTAACGTTTCACCGAATTATAAACCCTGTCTATAATATCCATGCGCTCTTTGTCGGACATAGAGAGTGTACTTTCATTTACAATCCCTTTAAGGTCGAGAAGTAGCCCGGCACTTTCTTCCAACAATTTTGTGTAGCCAAAAGCGATTGCTCCCAGCTCTTCCAAAGTATAATTATCGTCTTGCAACATCCGTTGGTAGGCATTAATGTAGATATCACCAATTTCGCCAACCATTAAAATGGTTTGCTGAACTTTTCGGGCATCTTTTACCAGGTCGTTTACCGCTTTTAAGGCATCGTAGTATTTTTTGCCCTGTTCATAGACCTTTTTTACCTCATTAAAATTCTTGATAACATTGGAAACTGTGTTTGAAGTCTGAATAACTTCGTTCGCGGTATTTACAATACTTTGAGCAATATTTAAGGGGTCGGTTACTACAAATTGTGCTTTTAGGTTAAATGTGTCAAGCATAATTATCAGCCCGGCTATTAATAGTTTTGTTTTCATTTTTATTGACTTTTAAATGTTATTGAATTAAGCTTTTCGCTTGTTTGCAGCCAGTTGTTTAATGGCAAGTTCAATGTTCCCGTCCAACTGTTCGGTTAAGCGGGAGAGTTCAAGTTTCTCGGTTTCCTCGGTGGTGTAGGTGTAGTACTCCTCCAAGGAAACTTCAGTAGCGTAAACCGCAGATTGCACACCGCCCAAACCAATCCAAACCTC
>JBGSRA010000143.1:0-9337 GCA_041737765.1 Draconibacterium sp.
GGTGCAGCCGCCAGCCAAACTTCCCTCATCTGCAGACAATTTTGTCATTGTGAACGAAGTGAAGCAATCTTTTCGAATATTATTTTTTACAGCACAACAAATATTTCTCAATTAAAAATTCATTTGATGTTAAAATTATCTTATGCTTTAATTTTATAAAATATTGATACAGAGTAAATAATATATCCGTCGAATCAAATAAATGGTAAATAGTAAATTCGGTAAATCGTAAATCATCACCTCGGATTTTCATAGTCCAAATGTATATTAATTACTTCCGGCCCACCCGATGGCATTGGCAAACATGGTTTTAAAATCTTCCGATTCAAATAGCTTGTTACTGTGTCCCATCAGAAAATATACATTCCGGGCCTTTTTCTTTGTGTTGACCCAAACCACGGGGTGGTCGCCCATTTTGATGTCGGTTTGCGGTTGGTAACTGCTTTCATCTACATTGGCAAGCACGTGCACGTTTTGTCGCGGCGACTTGTCGAACGTGTACCACTCGTCGCCCAAAAGCACAAACGATGACGAAACGCCTTTCATCACCGGGTGATTTGAGTCTTCAACGCGCACAGTTCCGTCGGCTAATTGAGCTATGTAATTCTGAAACCTGATGCCACCCATAAATTCCGAAAACCAATTCCACATTGGGTAGCCATCGAATTCGCCCAAAAGTGTTGCATGATGAAAACCAACCCAGCCACCCAAACCTTCGTCGATGTAACGTATAAAAGCAGTTTCGGCTTCTTTGGTCCATGAATAAGGTGGAAAATCGAGCTGCAAAATCAACTGAAATTGTTGGAGGTATTCTGATGTAACAGGTTTTGTGTTATTGATTTCTAAGGAAGAAATATTCAGGTTATCCTTTTCTGTCCCGAGCCATTGAAGTGCTGCAGCCGTAAAACTTTCGTGCTGGCCGCCACGCTCGGAAAGTACAAGGATGTTGATTTTTTCTTTTTCATTTTTATATTCTTTTGAAAAAGCATTATAAAAGCTGAACGATAGAATAATAAAGGAAAAAAAGATTGCCGGTTTTTTCATAAGCGATGTTTTGCAGGGCAGCTTGCCCCGGTTTATATTGGTTTCGACAAATACAAAATTGAGTTTTATTTTCTGAATTTCCCTGTATGTGCAATGTAAAAAATTTCAGAAAACTTTAATGAATTTTCATCAAATCAAATTTCGTTTTCAAAGTGTGACTGTGGATTTATTTCCGGATTTTAATTATTTTTCAATCGAAAAGATATTCTTAAAAAAACTAAGGAGAAAAGGTGAGAAAATGAAACTTAACACATGCAAATAACCGCAAATATCAACGATCGCTTTGAATTTTCACCATTGAAAATCATGGCAATGAGAATACTTCGATATATTCAGGTTGGTTATTTACTACATCTGGTTACCATTTTAAGTTTTATATTGATTTTTTGGTTTGGAAATCAGATAACCAAAGAAATAGCTTTAAAAACAGACCCCTTGCAATTGTTACTTTTTTGTTTTGGTAGTGGTTACTTTTTCACGCTAATTTTTTTTAGTCAGTTGGATGCCCGCAGCCGTTTTTGTAATTACAAAATGGTAAAGGATAAGTTGTACGAATACGGATTCGATGCCAGGTTGCTTAAACCTTTTATGTATTCCCGCTGCCAGCGCGACGCCATTGCTGTGGCAGCCCGCGAAATGAATTATACAAGCGAATGGGAAAAGTTGAATTATCAACTTGGTTTCAGGTGGTATCACTTATTACCGCATTTGGTTGTTAAGCAACCGGGTATTTTAAAAACAAGTGACTATTGGAATAAAACTTTGTTTGTAAAACCATATAAATCAAAATACTTTTTATGGTAGAACCGGTAGTTGAATTACGGAATCTTGTTTTAACCTACGGGAAACAACTGATTGTTGATGATGTTTCGTTTGTTGTGTATCCGGGCAGAATTGCAGCATTAATTGGTCCGAACGGTGCCGGTAAAAGCTCTATTATGCGCATGATGGCTGGTTTGGTAAAGCCCGACAGCGGCGCTGTATTTCTTAAAAACAAAAAACTTGAAAATATTGCCGAAATACACCGTGAAGCTGGATTTTTTATTGAAAGCCCTGATTTTTATAAAAATCTTTCAGGGAGTCAAAATCTGATGCTTTTAAAAAAGGTTAGAAATGCCAGGCAGGATATTGATGAATTGTTGCATCGGGTTGGTCTTACCGATGCTGCCGGTAAAAAAGCAGGGAAATATTCGCGTGGTATGAAACAGAGGCTCGGGGTGGCACAGGCACTACTGGGAAACCCTTCCATTCTTGTTCTCGATGAGCCATTTAACGGCCTCGATCCTGAGGTGAAGCAGTATTTGATAGGAATACTTAAAAAACTGGCAAAGGAAGAAAATATGGCAATTCTTATTTCGTCGCACATATTGTCTGATCTTGAATTACTGGCCGACGATTTTATTCTGCTGCGCAGCGGTAAAGTGTACCTTTCGGGTGATATTGCCGGTTTCAGAACCGAAAGACAAAAAATAACTTTCGGTTTTGAAAACAAACCTGATGAAAAAATACTTGAACAGATTGCACCCGGGAAATTTACCAGCGCCGAACCCTGGTACTGGGAAACCCGTCTTACAATTGCCGAAACTGCTGAAGTTGTTAAAAAACTTGTTGCAAACGAATTGATTCCTTTTGAAATTCAACGTGCTGATTTGTTGAATACCAAATACATGGAAATTATATGAAACAACTTTTGCTAATTGAATTGTATAAACTGGTAAGGCAACCACGAACCTGGCTTACTTTCGGGCTGATTACCCTCTTGTTGTTTCTGATAAATCTGGGGATGGCGCTTGATGGAAGAATAATGTTCGATATGATTTTACAACCCATGTCGGAACAGTTTTTTATATCGGGCAATCTTGTCAACGGTCATTTAATTTCGTACATGGCGCTCAATATGTTGTGGGTTCACATTCCCATAATTCTGGTGATTGTTACCGGCGATTTGGTATCAGGCGAATTCGAAGCGGGCACAATCAGGCTGATGCTTTGTTCAACATGGAAGCGCTGGCAGTGGCTCTCTGCCAAAATTATTACAGCCTATATTTTTGTTATGGTTTTTATGGTTTTCAGCGGACTTTTAATGGTATTGCCTGCACGTTTTATTTTTGGCACAGGCGATCTTATCGTACTGAATGACGGGATTCAGATTATTGAAGAAAAGGAAGTTTTCGGACGTTTTGTCCAGGCAATGCTATTTGGAACATTGGGTATGTTCACTTTTGCCACCATTTCTGTTTTTTTCTCGGTTATACTGCGAAATTCGCTGGCTGCAATTCTTGCCTCGCTTGGTGTGCTCATTGTTTCAACGCTGGTTCAAACCTTTGGAATGGGAATTTTCGAATCGTGGCAACCGCTTCTGTTTACATGGCACATGGCGCAGTGGCAGCGTATTTTTGTTGCCCAACCCGATGTGAGCTCAATTCTTCAGTCGGCTGCAGTTTTGGTTTTGCATATTGCCGTTTTAACCGGAGTTGCCTTTTATCGTTTTAACCGAATGAAAATCACTGAATAATGAAATCATCCATAATCTATCTACTTATTATCCTCATTTCGTTTCAGTATTCAAAACACACACAAGCGCAGCAACTCCCCGAAATTCTGCAAAAGGTGCTTAAAGCCGATACTTCATTTAATTCGGTTAGGTGTAAAATAAATATACATATCGAGGTAGCAGGATTAAAAATACCTGACAAAGAAATTTCACTTGAACTTGAAAAAGGGAAAGAACCAAATATTAAAAGTGAAGGAATGGTTATATTTCCAAAACGGGGAATTATCGGGCAATATCACGAATTTCTGGAATCAAAATGCCAGTCGATTCTGATTGCTGAAAACCCCGACACTGTGCTTTATAAACTGGTTTCGCTCGACAATTCTACCGATTGGGTTACCGTAGATCTGAAGGTTTCGAAACGCGATACACGTGTTCACGAAATGCTGATATCGACACGGAAAAACGGAGAATTTATTATAAAACACAAGTACAACAGGGGGTCGTTTAAATTTCCTGAAAAAACTGAAATCAGTTTTGAAGCTATGCCGATAAAATTCCCACTTAAATTTATGGGACAAAAAAGTTCCGAACCTTCAATAATCAACAGCGACGATCCTGTAAATGGCAAGGTTTTACTGCATTATTCGCAAATTGTGGTTAATTAATGTATAAATGGAAATCGTTGTTGTCCGGTAAAATTATTTTACCAATGAGATTCCCTGCCAGTGGCAGGCAGGTTTCACTTCATTTTTGTTGCCAATGAAGTAATTTTCTAACGTAATGATAATTAGCTACTAAAGATTGCTTCGCCTCCTTTGGGTCGGCTCGCAATGACATATCAATTATTGTTTTGGGGGGTACTGGCCGTCGAAGCCGGCCAGCACCCCCTCTCCTGGCATCAGATTTTCGTCATTGCGAAGGAGTTTGAGGAACGAAAACTCATGAAGCAATCCCTGTCATTCAGAAGCGACGTGAAGAATCTCATAAAATTAACCGGACAGTAGTGATAAAAAATATTTTTTGCATCTTTGGTCAAAATAAAACATTAACCAAAATATTGAATAAAATGAGAAGAATCAGTTTTTTAGTAATGGCCATTATAATGGTCTTTTCGGTGAGTTGTAACAAGCTTAAACAAAATAGCCAGGAGCCACAACAGCAAATGGGTCCGGGTGGCGGCATGGGCGGTGGTAATTTTGACCCTGCAGCATTTGTAGATCGCCAGATGGAAGAGTTAAAAGAAAGCCTCGAATTATCTGACGACCAGGAAAAACAGGTACGCGAAATTATTGTTGCCGGTTTTGAAACCATGCGCAATGCCCGTGAAGAAATGCAGGATGGCGACCGTGATGCAATGCGCGAAAAAATGCAGGCCATGCGCGAAGAACAGACCACAAAAATTAAAGCTGTGCTTACTGAAGAACAGTTTACAAAATACGAAGCGATTCAGCAGGAACGCCGCGAACGGATGCGCCAGGGTGGTGGCGGATTTGGAGGGGGAAATTAATCATAGTTTATCCTGAAATTTTATAATAATCGTATTCGGCCAAAAGGCTGGGTACGATTTTTTTTTGAGGAAGCTCACTTCCCGTTCCCCCGAATACGCTTTTACACAAATTGATATTTGCAAAATGCAAGAAAATAAGAAATAAGAAATAAGAAATAACGAATGAGAAAGTGTTTAAAAGAACCATTTTGTCCTAATATTTTCTGATTTCTTATTCCCTGCCCGTCCGGTCAGGCGGGGTTATTGCCTGCCTGCCGTAGGCAGGGATATTTTACATTAAAAACATTCCTAATTTTCTTCAATTTCTATTTTTAAAAAGATGTGGGTACACGGTAGCTGCCGCAGCCAGGGATATGTTACATTGAAAATGTTCATCATTCCCGTTAATTTATAATTCTTTAAAAGATATATGTAAAGAATAGATTCCGCCGGTGGGGAAAAGCTTTTCAGCCCCATCGGGGCGGTATATTGGTAGCCCTGGGTTTTAACCCCGGATATACGAACGACAATCAAAAACCGACGGTATTAAAATTAATTTGAAAAACCGGCTTTGTTGCTGACGGAAAAGAGTGCCCGATTATTAAATGAATTTTATTTTTAATTTGAGCACAAGTTTTTTATTTAACCCGTGTCTGATGATTAAAACATTATTGTTAAACAATTTAAATTTTTGATTTATGAAAACAATTGGAGTTAGAATGGCAATCATTGCCTTGTTCGTTATCGTTGGTAATTTAAGTTTAAGTGCACAAATCGGGCGCGGAGGTACTTGTTTGCGGGGTACAACTACCGTTGTGGAAAAACCTGCAACCTGCACCACAATTCAGCTTACTGATGAACAGAAAACAATTTTAAATGATTTGTATGTTGAATTTCAGGCTGAAATGACAGAGTTGCGTGCTGACATGCTCAGTGCCGCCACATTTGCCGATAAACTGATTATCCGCAAACAAATGATTGATTTGCGCACTGCACACCTTGCCGAAGTAAAGGCACTTCTGGCAGAATGGGGGTATTGATTTTTCGCTGAAATCAACAAAATCGGGAATGTTAAAAATTCAGGCCGGAGGTGTTAATTGCTTCCGGCTTATTTTTTTTAAAAGAATTCTGATTTATACCCTCAATCAGCTGAAATACAATGGCAAGCAAACAACCATAAATTTACTTTATATACCATTGTAATCTTTCATTTTTCGGAGCTGCCTGATTGTTAAAAATGCCAGCACCAGAAACGGAGCTGTTGAAAGCAGAATGCTGAAATTCAAGTCGATGATGCCAATAAAAAACATGAGTGCCAACAGAATTCCAACGCCCGCTATTCCCATGTAAACAAGCAATTTACTTTGTTTTTTCTGAAACAGCGTAAAAAGCAAAAGCAACTGTCCCAGCAGCGGCAGCACTGTAAAAGGGTGCAAAACCGAAAGCGGGTCGGAAAAAATTTTGGTGAATATCTCTGCTTCAGCCTGAAACAAAAACATTTGGTTGTTTTGTCCCCATTCCAGGTGCCCAAACAGGGAGGAAATGATTAAAAGGGCTGTTAGGATTTTGGCTTTTGTTGCTGGTTTCATAGGCTGATGAGTTTTGTCTTCAAGCGTGCATGAACTCTTAATTCTAAATTACATTCAATATTAAAATTGTTTCAATAAATGGTTTTTGACAATTGGGGAAACCGATTCAAATGTTATCTGCTTTTTTTTGCAATAACTTCCGTTTATCCATTCATTCAGTGATTTATTACCTTTGCTTGCATTACAAGAAACACAGCAAAGTGCAATATTCTCTCTCCCATTTAGTTTAATGTCATTAATAATGTGCTCCCACGATTTTCTGTTTTTTCGACTTTTTTCAGATGTTGAAAAAATAACCCCACAATAAACACAGTTCTTATCTCTTTTGATAACAATATTTTCAACTTCTAATGGTATGCCCCATCGATTTGCCATAAAATAGAATTAGCTAAAACTTTTGAAAAAGTCGTGGTCAATTTCAAAGACAGTTACTGGTTTAAGACCCAATCTATATTTTTCAAATAGTTCAACCAATCTGTTTCCATCAATTAGTTCAATAGGTGTAACACCATCTCTGCTTGCCTCTGATTTTGCCTCTTTTGTGAATCGTCCAGTTGTTATAATTAATCCCTTTTCCCCTCTTCCCTGCATGGCTCCCCTGAAATCGCGAACATGATGAGGAGAAACTGATTCTTTGTAACGTTTACATTGAAAAACAATATTAAGACTTACAACATCATTTAACTTAACAACACCTTTCCCATCAATACCCTGGTCTCCGGAGCCACCTGTTATTATTATCTCGTTAATTCCAATTTCGGTAAGTAATCTTTTACAAAGCTTTTCAAATCCGGATGCCGACAAACTTTGAATTAAATTAATTAATCCTAATGAATGTTCTTCGTCTTCTGTTGGTACACTTTCAAATTTTGGAGCCTCTTTTTTGATAGTTGATAAATCAGTCTTTTTTACACTGTCCTGTACCTTTTTGAAGAGGCTATAAACCCCATCATCATTTAGTTTACTTTCAAAACCTTCATTAGTTAATCTCCAAATTCCACGCTGTGCATTATCAATTAATCCAGCTTTAAATAAATAAAATCTTGCCCATTGAATTTGATTACGAATTCTGGATTGTCCATTTGAAGTTGTTTCCTCCAATTCGGCTTCAGTTATTCCTAGTTTGTTAATTACCTGATCGATAACATCTGATGAGTCACCTGCTCCCCCATTTTCTTGAAGCGTCATTAGAACGGGATTTATATATTTTAGAAATTCTGGTCCTTTCATTTTATTTGAAGTTAACTGTTCTTTGAAATACAATTGTTTTATTTCACCTTAAATACCATCAACGCTTCGCCGTGCCTGATGTATAGTACACCGTTGGCTAATACCGGGTGGGCAAAATGTTCCTTGCTGCCTTTGTCAATTTTAAATGAGCCGCCGGGAACAAGAATTCCTTTTTCATAGTTGAATAGACTTACATCGCCGTTATTGCCGTACACAATGAATTTTGAGTCGGCATAAATAAGGTTTCCGTAGGGTGATTTTATTTTATACGCCACACTTCCGTTTGCGGGGTCGAGTTGATTCAGGTTTTTGTTTTCGGTGGTTACAAACATTTTACCGTTTATCACGATTAAACCAGCCATGCTGTTTCTGATTTGCGGATTTGTCCAGATTTCCTTCACACTTTTCCCGTCGGCTGCAATTTCAAGTTTTACAGCGCCGCAACTGTTTTCGTCACCAGAAACCCAGTACAGGTATGGCGCTTCGTAAACAGGTGTATTCACGTGGTCGCCGTCGTATTTAAAGGCAACGTTGTATTTCCATAGCAGTTCGCCGTTTTTGCAATCCACTCCAAAAATCCAGTGCCGCGAAACGGTAACATAAATTTGTTTCGATGGTAATTTTACCAGGATTGGAGAGCAAAAATGGGTGGTGTCGCCCAGCGCTTTCGAAGTCAATACGGTTTTGCCGGTAAGGCGGTCGAGCGCCACAATGTTGTTTGTTTTTCCACCGGGGAAGCAGTACAGCAATTTTTCGTCGGTAACAAACGACTCGGCGTAACCAAATTCATTCAGATAGCCCTGTAAATCTTTAACCATTTCAACAGCCCACAATTCTTTTCCGGTGGCGGCATCAAAACAGGCCAACCTTCCCAGTCCCGATGAGGTGTACACCTTGTCGCCAACCACAGTAGGAGAGGGGCGGGCTCCGGGGAAGTTGGCAGAATAACCTTCACCGGTAAACTCCTTGCCATTGGGCGATTTCCACAGCAACTTTCCTTTCAAATCGAAACAAAAAAGGTGGCTGGTTCCATAAATCTCCCCGTTTACAAAAAGCCTGTCGGCAGTAACCACGGGTGCTGCAAAACCGGCTCCCAGCGTTTCTGTTGACCACAGCAGTTGCGGGCCTTTTTCGGGCCACTGTTTCAGTAATCCTGTTTCGTTATATTTGCCGTCACGGTTGGGCCCGCGCCACTGGGTTACAGTTTGCGAAAAGGTTTCAGAGAATTGGGATACAAGCAGTATCAGTGCAGTGATGGTAAGTAGTTTTTTCATGGTTGAATGATTTTTGTGATAAAAATAGATTTTCTTCTATTCATTTTAATAGGATAGAAAAAATAATTAAACAATCACTACTGAACGAGGAATAAAATAAAATTTGGGGTTACTCCCCGAAGGTTTAGCCCCATGTTGTAGATTTGTTTTGCACACTAAATCACAACATGAGCAAAAATACAGAAATAAATTTTGTCGGACAGCCGATTTTCAAGCA
>JBGSRA010000022.1:0-43786 GCA_041737765.1 Draconibacterium sp.
TTCGCGGCAGAGCCGCGAACCCAGCCCCTGCCAACAGCAAACACCAAAAAGCCTTGTCATTCCGATCCCGAGCATTCGGGAGAGGAATCTCATCAAAGTTAACCAGACAGTAGTAAATTTTAAACTTTTTAAACTGAATACCGGTCATGGAAAACAAAAATTTAGATGAATTGTATTGCGAAACTGCAGTAGTAAATTCGCACAACAGAAAGCGGGAAATCGTTATCAGGTATGTTGGTATTGCCATTATCTCGTTCATTTTTACCTTTTTCGACCTGGCTTATATCAAGGGAAACTCATCGTTTCTGGCGGCTTACGTGCTTTCGTTTGTGCGTACGGCGCTCATCTGGACCGGCAGTATGTACATCATCAATTTCTCCATTACCAAATTTTCGATGTTCAGGGAAACCGCAAAACTAATCCTTTTCCAGGTGGGTGTTCTTTCGGTGTTTGTGGTTTTAGTTGAACTGGCCGAGATTTTTGTTATCGAAAGGTTTTTTAAAATTCCGCTGACGACAAACGAAAAATCGTCGCTGCTGATTATTGCACTGATAATCACGTTTATGATTAGCGCTATTTATGCTTCGGCGGCATTTTTTATCCAGTGGAAACAAAACCTGCTGCGTTCACAGGCGCTCGAAAAAGCCAATCTCGAAGCCCGTTACGATACGCTGCGCAACCAGGTAAACCCGCATTTTCTGTTTAACAGTCTGAACACTTTGCTGATGCTGGTGCAGGACAATCCGGTGGCGTCGCGTTATGTCGAAAGTATTTCAGAAATCATGCGGTACATGTTGCAGTCGCGCGATAAAGACGCTGTTTTACTGCGCGATGAGCTGAAAATTGCCCGCGATTACGTGTTTATCCAGCAAAGCCGTTTTGGCGATAAACTGAATGTTGCATTCGATGTGCCCGAAAGTTTTTACCACTATGCCATTCCGCCGCTGGCTATACAGATGCTGCTCGAAAATGCGGTGAAACACAACGTGGTCTCGAAGGAAGACCCGCTTTTTGTAAAGGTTTTTGTTACCGAAAACCTGTTTTTGGTGGTGGAAAACACGGTAAAAGATAAAATCGATAAAGATGCGTCAACCGGCGTTGGGCTCGAAAATATTCAAAACCGTTACCTGCATTTAACCGGCAAAAACATTGTGGTGCGGCGCGATTCGGGCAAATTTACAGTGATGCTACCCCTTTTTGAAAAACCGATTTAACCTGAAAAGAGATGAAAGTACTGATTATTGAAGACGAAGAACTGGCTGCACAGCGGTTGTCGCAGTTAATAGCAGAGATTGAGCCGGGTGTTGAAATCACAGGACCGTTTGATACGGTTACCGCGTCGGTGGCGCACCTGAAAACCAAACCGGTGTACGACCTTATTTTTCTCGATATTCAACTGGCCGACGGCAAAAGCTTTTCGATTTTTGATGAGGTAAAAGTCACTGTTCCGGTGATATTTACCACCGCTTACGACGATTACGCGATGCAGGCTTTCGAACTCAACAGCATCGACTACCTGCTGAAACCCGTGAACCGCGAAAAGCTTAAAAATGCAATGGATAAATTCATAAATATCCGCGAATATTTTGGCGGCCAAAATCCAAACGAAACACTGCTCGAGGTTATCAGGAGTATGAAAAATCCGGCCCGCCAGGTTTACAAGGACCGTTTTCTGATTAGCCGCGGCGATGCGATGATTCCGCTAAAAACCGCCGAAATAGCCTGTTTTTATGCCGAAGAAAAGGAAGTTTTCCTGCTCACCCACGAGGGCAAGCGGCACATCATTCCGCATACCATCGACGAATTGTCGGCAAAACTCGACCCGCACCAGTTTTTCAGGGTCAGCCGCCAGTTTATTGTTTCGCTCGATTCAATCCGTAAAGTGCACAACTATTTCAATTTCAAACTGAAACTCGAAATCAACCCCGACCCCAAAACCGAAATCATTGTGAGCCGCGCCCGCGTGCAGGCATTTAAAGCGTGGATGAACGGGGAGGTGGGGATAAATTGAAAAACTCCGAGTACGCAAATGTCATTTTGTAAAGGAGATTTTGTAAAAAGGATGGTAACTTTGGGATTAACTAGTTTGGCGGTAATAAATTGTTAATCAATGAGAAATTGGACATTAATATTAATCATTCTAATTTTCATTCCTTTTAGCAATAATGGGCAAGAGAGAGAATGGCTATTGAACAAAGATTCAATTTTTACATCAGTATCTTCTGAACATTTTACTCTATATTCTTTTGATGGTCATCTTAGCAAGAAAACAAAGGTTGATATTTTAAATGAAAGGGAATCAGCTTATCAAGAGATTTCCGATTTTTTTGGGATTAAAACAAATTTAAGAATCAATATTTTCCTTTTCAGGAATGAACAAATAAAGTATAATCTTACTGGTCATAAAGGTATTGGATGGGGATTTGATAATAATATCGTTGAAGTATTTAATGATTCCGTTCGTTTGGACTCTTATCATGAGTTGGCACATGTTCTTGGGTATACACTGAATAAACCACCAGCGTTGATTGATGAGGGTACAGCAGTTTATTTATCTCAGTTATATGGAGACAAAGCTTTTTCAAAATTTATTGGTTACCCAACAAAGAGTATTAATGAAATTCTTTTATTGCTTAATAAAAGACAAGGATTGATAAACATCTCAACTCTACTTTTGTATGATGAAATTGGTAATTCAAACAAAGTTATTTTAGAATATTGCACATCAGCATCTTTTGTTGAATTCTTAATCCATGAATTTGGTAAGCAAAAATTTCTGGAGTTATATAAATCATTATCAAATACAAATAGTGCCAGGAATAAAATGATTTTTGAAAAGATTTACTATATAGAATTTAGTAAAATCGAATATGAATGGACAAAGCATAAAAGTATTAGCTATTAAAAATTACGACCGCCAATATAGAATGCCAATTATTTCAATTTTAAACTGAAATTCTAAATCACCCCCAACCTAAAAACAAATCTATATCAGCCGCGCCCGGGTGCAGGCATTTAAAGCGTGGATGAACGGGGAGGCAGGATAAAAAAATCAAGGTTTTAAGTTTGGAAAAGGCAACAAAAATCACGATTATTAGCAAAGAAAAATGGTTTAAATATGACGTTAACGCTGATAGTCATACTGATTTCGGTTTTTATTGCATTTGGAATAGTGCTTTACAATTACAGTAAAAATCTGGGGCTGCCCAGTTTTATTGTGTTTATGGGCATCGGACTAGTGTTGGGCGATGGCAACTGGGGCGAACCGGTTTACGACAATCCGCAACTTACCGAGTTTCTGAGCAGCATGGCGCTGAACGTCATTATTTTTGTAGGTGGTTTTAACACCTCGTACCGAAACATAAAACTGGCCTGGAAAGAAGGGATGCTTTTATCGACAGTGGGAGTGTTTGTTACAGCCATCGTACTTGGCTATTTTACTTACTGGGTAACCGGTTTACCGCTGATGACTTCCATTTTGTTTGGTGCAATTGTTTCGTCAACCGATGCTGCTGCTGTTTTTGGTATTCTCGAATCGCGAAAACTAAAACTGAAGCACAACACAAGCACAATTCTCGAATTCGAATCGGCTACCAACGACCCAATGGCGCTTATTCTTGTCACTATTTTTGCTGCTGCGGCCTTAAATGGACCGGGCGATGCAAGTTTAATCAATAACATTTTTACTTTTCTCGAACTGCTGATTGTGGGCGGATTAAGTGGTTTGGTGGTTGGATGGATTGCCCAAAAAATTCTAAAGAAAATCTCATTTCATGATTTGGCTCTGGTACCGGTTTTTATTCTGGCCCTGTTTTTAATCGCTTCCTATTCCAGCGATTTGCTGGGTGGTAACCTGCTTGTGGCATCGTATGTTTTTGGTGTAATGGCCGGAAACACAGAACACAAAGGAAAGCAGGCCAGCACCTATTTCAACGACAGCCTTTCATGGCTCGCGCAGGCGCTCATGTTTTTGTTCCTCGGTTTACAGATTTTCCTGGCAAAATTGGGCGACGTTTTTTTGATGAGCATCTTACCGGCTTTGTTCCTCATTGTGGTTGCGCGGCCTGTGGCCGTCATGTTGTGTTACCTGCCCTTCCGGTCAGCGCCGTGGACAAAGCGGTTGTTTGTTTCCGCCATCGGATTAAAGGGGGCAACTCCCATTGTATTTGCTTTTGTGCCGCTGTTAATGGGCGTTCCGCAGTCGGATATCATTTTCGATATGGTATTTTTTGTAGTGCTTTTTTCCATCGCCATTCAGGGAACCCTGCTCGAACCGCTGGCCCGCTGGCTGAAACTAAAAGAAAGTGAACAACAGGTTTAAATAAAATCATTTTTAGCCCTCGCATTATCACAGTTTTTCATTCTGAAAACAACAAAAAACCGGCATTTAATTTTGTAAATTAGTTGCCGGTTTTTCAATGTTAAAAATCAGTAATAATTTCAGTTGAATGAAACACACAATATTGATTTACAGAAAAATAGAAAAACGAAAATAATAAAAAAGTGTAATAACTTCGGGGGATTAACTAGTTAGCACCCATTTTAAACAAATTACGTTACTGAATTTTATGACAAGGATATTATTATTCATATTAGTTTTCTGCTGTTTAGACTTAGTTGGACAAAATCAAAGAATAATTTCATACAATCTATTTGACGGAACAGTTGATACTTTAAACCTAGTTGATTTTGATACGACTATTGTTAGTGAAATGACCGAATATTTTATAGGAAATTTCAATAGTGATTTAAATGATTTGAATGAAGAAGTACCTGTTCATAATATTAATTCTGGAAGTAGTTTTACTCGTAAAAGGCAAGCTTCATTAGACTTTGATATAAACAGTTATCCAATTAGAACAAGTGTAAAATTATTCAAACTTGAAAATGATTCAATAAAGAGTAAATGTTCGGGTAGTTTGATTAGCCGAAAACACGTTTTAACAGCGTGTCATTGTGTTGCTACAATGAACAAAGATTCGATATTGTATGATTCGCTTTTTGTATGTCCGGTTTTGGACGACGGTCAAATTAATAACAATTTTGAATGTAGTTGGGTAAAAAAAATATTCATCTTTGAAAATTGGAATATGTCTAATTCTGACTTTTCAGTTTTGGAACTTGAAAAATCAATTGGAGATAAAACCGGATGGATAAGTATCGGATATGAATCCAATAATTCATCATTGTTGGATGGGATTTTTTATAAATTCTCATATCCTGCCACAACTATTCTATCAATAGATTCTAATTCATATAATGGAGATACCCTTTATTATAGTTATGGTATCGCAAATGTTGTAAGCGACAATAGTTTTGGAGTTAAAAAAGCAAACGGTATACCTGGAGAAAGTGGAAGTTCTTTAATAAAAATCAAAAATAATAAGGCTTACACAAGTTATGGCGTTCTTTCTTGGTCTGGCAATTTAAATCATAGCAGATTGACTAGTTGGAAATATTATGCCCTTAAATCAATTATAAGTAATGACCTTTCTGTGACAAACGAGAATTTTATTGAAAAACCTGAAATTTCAATTTTTCCTGTTCCAACATCCGATTATCTGAACGTACTATATTTAGGAGAAGACCAATTAAGTAAAGTCATGCTTTTTGATTTGAATGGAAGAAAAATTATTGAAAAAAGAAATCTAACGAATGAACTGCAACTAAATTTATCGTTTCTTCAAAATGGAACTTACATTTTAATGATATATACTGACAATAGGAAAATAATAAAAAAAATAATAAAAAACGGGTGCTAACTTCAGCTACCCGTCAAGCGCGGCAGCAGTGGTTTTCGGTGGGCATCTTTCCGCCCAAGCAGTTTTTCGGCTTGACAGGAAATCGCCCGCAGTCCGCCCCTGCGTGTAGCTTCCTACGTTTCCGCCAATATCAAAAGCAGCACAACCACATGAAAAACTGAAATAATAATGGCAAGACCAAAAATCAGGATAGAACTTACAACAGCAGACAAAATGGTTGAAATACTCGGCTGGTTTGCGCTGTTGTCTATTTGGATTTTTACAATTGCCAGTTATTCAAGTTTGCCCGATACCATTCCAATTCATTACAACGGCGCTGGAAAAGCTGACGGTTTTGGCAATAAAATAAACATTCTGATTTTGCCATTCATCGCAACAATTCTTTTTGTGGGGATGACAATAGCCAATAAATTCCCGCACTTTTTCAATTATCCAACCAAAATAACCGAAGAGAATGCACTCCGGCAATACACCAATGCCACAAGAATGATGCGTTTTTTAAAACTTATTCTTGTTGTGCTTTTCTCACTGATTGCTTTTAAAACCATTCAGGGTACCCGGGGAAATTCTGCAGGACTTGGAATTTGGTTTTTACCATTGACAATGGGTTTGATTTTTATTCCTTTAACCTACTTTATCATAAAATCATTCAGGTCGAAATAATTCCATGGGAAAAGAAAAAATGATTTACGCTGTTGCCGAATAATTTAATAATAAACCAATATGATATACAATCAATGGTACGTAATACTTGAATCGAAAGAACTGCGGAAACAGAAACCACTTCGGGTTACACGTTTAAACGAACAACTGGCTTTGTGGAGAGACGAACAGGGACTTGTTTGCTGCATCGCCGACAAATGCTGTCATCGCGGAGTTTCACTTTCGTGTGGAAAAATTACCGCTGGCAAGCTTGAATGTCCGTTTCATGGTTTTGTGTACGACAAAACGGGAGCGGTAACCACCATTCCGGCAAACGGCAAAAATACACCTGTACCAAAAAATATGAAGGTGCAGGCGTACACAACTTTTGAAGATTACGGTTTAATCTGGTTGTGGTGGGGCGATGACGATAAAATTCAGAATGAACCCTTTTTCTTTAAAGAGTTGAAGGATTTTTCATATTCTGGGTTGAGAGACCCATGGAGCGTTCACTATTCCCGGGCCATTGAAAACCAGCTCGATGTGGTGCATTTGCCCTTTGTGCACAAAACCACCATTGGCCGCGGAAATAAAACCCTGGTAAACGGTCCGGTGGTGGAACGGGAAGGAGAATTGATAACTTTTTACGTAAACAACATTATTGATGACGGGAATACACTTCCATTAAAACCCGGAGAGATTAAGGAATATAAAAACTTTTTCTATCTCAAATTTCATTATCCCAACATCTGGCAGAATTTTATATCAGATAAAATAAGGGCATTTGCTGCCTTTGTCCCGGTTGACGAAGAAAACACCATTGTTTACATCCGTTACTATCAGAAACTGGTGAATATTCCGGGGTTGAAACAACTGATGAATTACATTGGAAAAGTTTCGAGCCTGGTTATTTTGCGACAGGACAAGCGGGTTGTAATAACTCAAATTCCAAAGAAAAGCCGGTTGATAATGGACGAGAATTTGATTGTGGGCGATTTACCCATAGTCGAATACCGCAAACACAGGCAGGAACTGATGGACGAACAAACTACAAGCTTTGCCCCGAACATTAACGATTAAAAAATGTTATAACATCAAAAAATGGAACGGTTGGAAAAACAGAAATACAAGTGATTTCAAAATTCAAAAATATTGTCTCTTTATCTCTGTTACTGGTTTTCCTATTCCCTTCAATAGTTAAACTTGAACATCATCACGAACACTTTATTTGTAAGGCAGAAAATGAGCAGCATTTACATGAATTTCATGAAAATTGTTTCGTTTGTAATTTTGAGTTTTCTGTTTTTTCCTCAGACCATGACGAAATTGTAATTCAAAACGAACAGCCTGAAGATAAATACTTTAACAATTACAGGTTGGTTCATTATTCCAATCATTCAGAATATTCCTTCTCATTACGTGCACCCCCGGTTAAACAGATTTAAATTTCAGCACTTTACAGTGTAAATCGAAAATTTGTTTAATCATTAAAATACAGTACGATGAAAAAAATACTTGTCGTTTGCTGTGTGATGTTATCGTATCGCATGGTAAACGCTCAAAACATAATTACAGGAAAAATAACCGACCAGAACAATGAACCTTTAACCGGTGCGACTATTTTTATTCCGGACATGAATAAAGGAACAGTTTCTAAGAGTAATGGAAACTATGAATTAATGAATTTGCCCAATGGCAAAATTAAGATTCAGTTTTCATTTATTGGTTTCACCAGCCGCTTAGAAGCCATTGAGTTAAATGGTAAAAGTCTGGAATTAAATATTAATCTGAAACAAACTACCATTGAGGGAGAAGAAATAGTTGTTTCGGGTGGGTACAATTCAACACAGCACGAAAACGCAGTAAAAATTGAAGTTCTGAAACTGAATCAAAATTCCATAAAAAGCACCCCTAATTTCGCCGAAGTACTTACACAGGTTCCGGGTATCGATATGATATCGAAAGGAAGCGGAGTTTCAAAACCGGTTATTCGTGGGCTTTCGATGAATGACATTTTAATTTTGAATAACGGTGTGCGATTCGAAAATTACCAGTATTCGAGCCACCACCCGCTCGGAATCGATGAATTTGGAATTGACAATGTTGAAATAATAAAAGGACCCGCTTCGCTGCTTTACGGCTCCGACGCAATTGGGGGAGTAATTAATTTTATAAAGGAAAAACCTGCCCCTATTGGCACTTTTTCAGGCGATTACAATATGCAGCTTTTTTCAAATACTCTCGGAATGACCAATAATTTGGGGATTAAAGGTGCATCGAAAAAGTTCTTTGGTGGTGTCAGGGTTGGCCAAAAAACCAACGCCGATTTTCTTCAGGGGGGCGGCGATTTTGCACCAAACTCGCGATTCAGTGAATATTCAGTAAAAGCAAATACAGGTTTTACCGATAAAATCGGAACTTTTAAATTGTTTTACGATTTTAATAATCAAAAACTTGGATTGGTTGAAGATGAAGCCATTAATGAAATTACTGAACGGGGTAGAAAAAACGAAATATTCTATCAGGAATTGAATACCCATTTACTTTCGTCGCAAAACAAGCTGTACCTGGGCAAATTTAAACTCGACCTTAACTCGGCGTATCAGCAAACCGAACTGGTTCATTTTGGAGAAAAAGAAGTTTACGAACTTCAAATGCAACTTGCAACATTAACCTACGAAGCCAAACTTCAATTGCCATCGAAGGAAAATTCGGAATATATCATTGGTTTTCAGGGTTTCAATCAAACCAATTCAAATTTAAACACCAGGGAGACGATTCTTTTACCCGATGCTCTTACTAATAATTACTCTGTTTTCGGATTGCTGCAATATACTTTTTTCGGAAAATTGAAATTGCAAACCGGTATTCGTTACGATAATAAATCCATTTCATCGGAAGCAGTTGGGCTGGTAACCGATTCAATGACCTATCGGGAACCGCTCGACAAGTCTTTTGGCAGTTTTAGCGGGTCAATGGGAGCTACTTACAATTTCTCTGAAGAACTGTTGCTAAGGGCTAACTTTGCTGCAGCTTACCGCACTCCGAATTTGGCCGAACTTACCTCAAACGGACCGCACGAATTGCGTTACGAAATCGGAGACCCTAATCTTGTTCCCGAAAACGCCTATGAAACCGATATCAGTATCCATTACCACAAGGAAAATTTGACTTTCGACATTGCGGGATTTTACAACACCATCAACAATTATATTTATATCACACCCACCGGCGAAACAACAGATTCAGGAATGGAAATATTCAGGTACAAACAGGCGAATTCCTCTTTGGTCGGGGGCGAAGCAGGTTTGCATTTACATCCGAAAACCATTAAATGGATGCATTTAAGAACAACCTTTGCTTCTGTTGTTGGCAAACAGGAAAACGGTGACTATTTGCCTTTTATACCTGCTCATAAATTACGATTTGAACTCAGTGTTGAAAAAGAAAAACTATGGTTTTTGCACAATGCATTTACTTCGGTAAATACAACAACAGCTTTTAACCAGAACAATGCAGCGCCCGACGAAACAACTACTGCAGGCTATACACTTTTCGACCTTAATATGGGTGGAAACATTAAAGTAAATAATCAATTTATTTCTATAAGTGTAAGCGTTAACAACCTGTTTGACACCAAATACATCGACCATTTATCGACTTTAAAGGAAGTGAATTTGTATAATCCGGGTAGAAATATTTCTTTTAATTTGAGAATTCCGTTTGGACTGGGAAATAGTCAATAATTTATGGTTTTTGAATCAAATATCCTGTAGTTTTTTTATGCCTGAAATGGTATAAATTTACATAAATCAACTATTGAAATGTTTTATGCCACAAAGTCACCAGGACACGAAGAACTCAAAAGGAAATCCTTCGTGTAACTTTGTGTTTTTGTGCCTTCGTGGCTATTTTATCATTTGTAATTTTATCCCATTATTAGTATAATTTGCTGCCGGTATTTTAGTTTCAAAATCTTGAAATTGTTATTTTTACTCAATACTTAATACAAATAATCTAACCAGCTAAAAAAATGAAAAACCTATTCTGCCTGTTATTAATTTCCCTGTTTTTCTCCTGTCAAACCCAGCAAATGCAAACCATTCAAGTTGAAGGAGAACTTTTAAGGTGGCATAAAATCACATTGGTTGTCAACGGTCCCGAAACTTCGGAATGGGCAAAAGAAAACCCGTTTCTCGATTATAAACTGGAAGCCACGTTTACCAATGGAATCAAATCAGTTACCGTTCCCGGCTTTTTTGCTGCCGATGGAAAAGCTGCTGAAACTTCAGCTGATGCAGGAAGTAGCTGGAAAATCCATTTCCGCCCCGATGTTGCCGGCACGTGGAATTACAAAATTTCTTTCCGGAAAGGAAAAGACATTGTTGTAAAAGAAGGCGAAAATGTGGGTGAACCGGTTGCCGGTGATGGTTTGGAAGGAAGTTTTGAAGTAGGAGAATCTGACAAAACCGGCAGCGATTTCCGTGGAAAAGGAAGAATTATCAACGGGGGGAAAGGTTATTTCAGATTCCAGGATTCGGATGAAATCTGGATAAAAAACGGCGCCGACAGTCCCGAAAATTTTCTGGCTTATGCCGATTTCGACCAGACTTCACGTTTCAGTCTGAAAACCGAAGTGCGCGAAGGCGAGGCCGACCCGAAAAAGGATTTGCACAAATACGAACCGCATGTTGCCGACTGGAAAACCGGCGACCCAACCTGGCAAAACAGCAAGGGCAAAGGAATGATTGGTGCACTCAATTATCTTGCATCTGTTGGTGTAAATTCCCAGTATATGCTCACAATGAATATTCTGGGCGATGGAAAAGATGTGTGGCCATTTACCGACCACAACGAACGTTACCGTTTCGACTGCAGCAAACTCGACCAGTGGGAGGTGGTTTTCGACCATGCCGAAAAACTGGGAATCATGCTCCATTTTGTTTTGCAGGAAACCGAAAACGAATGTTTGTTAGATAACGGCTACACCGATGTTCAAAGGAAGTTGTATATCCGCGAACTGGTGGCACGTTTTGGGCATCATTTGGCAGTAACATGGAATATTGGCGAGGAAAACGGACCTGCCGACTGGACGCCCATTGGCCAAACCGATGCACAAAAGAAGGACATGATGAATTATTTGAAAATGATAAATCCATATCCCTCGGTGGTGGTTTTGCATACCCATGCCGACGATGGTCACCAGGATGAATGCCTCAACCCGATGCTTGGTTTTGAAAATATCGACGGGCCAAGCATGCAGATTGGTAATCCGGCGCGTGTAAACGAAAGAATGCAGAAATGGGTAGCCGAATCAGGAAAAGCAGGGAAACGCTGGCTCGTAAATCTCGACGAAATCGGCCCGCACTGGAAAGGCGTAATGCCCGACTCGCACGATGGACAACACGACACGGTTCGCCAGGATTGTTTGTGGGGCGCGCTTTTGGCCGGCGGGGCAGGAGTGGAGTGGTATTTTGGTTACCGCTACCCGCAAACCGACCTCACCTGCGAAGATTTCCGCAGCCGCGAAAACTGGTGGAAACAGTCAACAATAGCCACACAATTTATACAGCAGTTTCCTTTGGAAGAAATGCAACCAAACAACACCATTGTAAATGTAAAAGGCGCTTTCTGTCTCGAAAAGCCGGGTGAAATCTATGTGGTTTATCTGCCCTCCGGAACGCAAAATGCCAAAATCAGTCTGCCGGGCGAAAAAACATTTTCGGTAAAATGGTTTAATCCGCGCGAAGGAGGAGAAATGCAGAACGGAACAGTAACAACAATTCAGGGAAATGGATTTCAGAACATTGGAAATCCACCTGCTGATATGGAAAAAGATTGGGTGGTTGTTGTGAGGTAAAAACTTCCTGTCCCTCGTTTGCGATGAGGGACAAATTGTTCTGCATATACAATACCAGGTATTCTATTGATTCAATTCAAACAACATTTTTTATCCCGTCAGGGATTGAATATGGGTATCAACAAAACGTAAAAAAACAGGTTCCGTCCCGGATGGGACGGGATTTAAAAATCGGAAAAATTTATTCTTCCCATATTAAATGCCTCACGGCATTTTTGTTAAATTAAATCGGGAAATGCTGTTTGTGTATTAATGAATTGTGGCTATTTTTAAGGCACAATTAACCATAAACAAAATCAGGTGAACAATAATCTTCAGATAACGCAAAATCAGCAAAAATCGGCGGCTTCGTCCAACTATATTTTATCCATAATTGTAACCAAATATATTCTACAGCACATATTATGGTAAATATAGCGCTTTGTTGTATTTTGCACCAACGATGGATAAAATACTATTACGTTAGCTGCAAGTTTAAATGAGCCCTAATAAACTAAGATATGGAAGAAATTTATAAATATGTTGTGAAAAGACCTGACGAATGTAAACCTTCGGAAATAGACAAATTTCATGAATTAGTTCTTAAAGGAGGTAAAGTTCAGAAGAAAGGCTTAAAAGAAAGAATTCAAAATTGCCTCATTCTTGGCTTTTGCGTTAATAGTGGCGAAATAATTGGAATTTCTTCAATAAAAAGACCTCAAAAGAGCTATGTCGAAAAAATAATCAATAAAGCCAAGTTGGACAGAAAATGGAATGAGCTTGAGTACGAAATTGGTTACTCTTTTACTGAAAAAGAATTTCGTAGAAATGGGATAAGTTCACAACTAAAAACAAGTTTAATAGAACAGGTGAAAAAAATTGGTGGGAAATTTTTCTCAACAACTGCTATTGCTAGTAGTCAAAGGTTTCTGGAAGAGAAAGGATTTAAACAAGTGGGAGAAATATATGATGGCGATAATGACAAAGATTTGAAATACTATGAACTCATAATCAAGAATTAAATAAAGTGTTTATGAGAGACTTTTTCTGCAACTTAGATTGGAATTCATTTTGGATTGGCATTCTTACAAATTCGATATTTTTTCTTCTGAGTATTCCTGTTGCCGTAAAGGTTATTCCATTTTTTACGATTCATCAATTGAATAGGAAGAACAAAAATTTTATCGTAAAAAAGGTTTCTTCTGTAATTCAGGAGACATGCGAATTCATTACAAGTTCACCATTCAAGGAAAAAGAACTTAATCAAGAACAAGTTTCTATTTGTACAAGAAAACGTGATATTAAAAACTACAGATTTATCGCATTGGTGAATATTAATGTATTCGATAAGCGTTCTTTTCCTAAAATTTTTCTTGTTGTAGGGAAGTATTTCGAAAAACTATCCCCTGATAAATCGTTGGCAATTTTAGAAAAGGAACAAAAAAGGTTGAAAGAATTTAGACTAAAACTTGAAGAGATAATAAGTATTCATTCTTTACATGTTGATAACAAGCTGATTTCAAAGGTAAGTAACCTTTGCCTTGACATTCGCTCCTTTGAATTAAAAATGGATTATAACTATGCAATTGATGACTTAATTGAAAAAGGATTGACTGAAAGAAAAGGTGTTTTTGGAATTACGGAATTGGGAGACTTATATAGAAAAACAATTTTGTTGCTCAAAGACCTGCTTAATGAAAAATATTTTGAAATTGAAATAACAAAAACCAGCAGCTAACAGCTAAAACTAAGTGGGCCTACTCATCGTGGATAACAAAAAAATGAAAAAATAAACTAATACTCGCTGGCCAATTGACGCGAAAGCTCACCTAGTTTTCGCGCCAACCGTTAACCGACCAGATTTCTTTACTTCCTGCAAATTATCATTCTTTAAAACTATAATCAGCCTTATTTTTCGCCATCAAATTTATAATTTAATAACATGGTTAGAAATCTTACTTTCATCTTAACAATTATCCTCATGATTACTTCCTGTCAGAAACCCGTGCAGAAGGAAACTCCTGTTGCAGAAGCAATCAGTAACGAAATCCTTGCCGCAACAGTAAAACAGGTGGCCGAAAAATACCAGTTGTCAGAAACTGCACTGCTCGAAAAAGGTGTTCGTCATGCCGCCTCGCTGTGGCGCACTTCAGACGGAACTCCAGAATATTTTGTAAAATTCTGTACCGAAAACTTTATTACAGATGCTGCTAAAAAGGAGGCTACTTTTTACAGGTTCAGCGAGTATTTCGAATCGCTTTTTGGCCATTTCAATAAAATAACACTCGATTTGCAGGAAAATGTACAACTGATGAAAGGTGAAGTTCTGCCAATCGACCCGATGTTTGCGGGTTACAGTCCGGGCGCCCATTTGATGAACGATTTATACGACAATAAAATAGCATTCATCGTTGCACTCAATTTCCCGTATTATACAACCGAAGAAAAAAACGAATCCGGTGCTGGCTGGTCAGCCCTCGAATGGGGATATTCGAGACTTGGAGATGTGTTCAGTTCACGTGTTCCTTCGGAATTAAACCTGAAGGCAGGAAAAGTTTCTGCTGAGGGTGATGCCTACATTGCAGATTACAATATTTACATGGGTTATTTGCTTAACAAGGATGGTCAGAAACTTTTTCCGCAGGATATGGTTTTGCTGAGCCACTGGAACCTGCGCGACGAAATTAAAGCCAATTACGCCAACAAGGAAGTTGGCCTTGAAAAGCAAGGCATGATATACCAGGTAATGCAGCGCATCGTTGACCAGTCGATACCAAAAGCGGTTATTAATTCTGACAAACAGGACTGGAAACCGGTTACTAACGAAGTTTTTGTGAATGGTGCCAAAACTGAAAGTGCTGCCGAAACCGATGGCCGTTATCAGCAAATTCTGAATAATTTCCATATCTATCAGGAGTATGATAAATACAATCCGGCCATGCCAACTGCCATTCAACGTGCTTTTTCAGCAGGAATGCAGATTCCGCAACCCGAAGTTGAAAAACTGTTTACCGAATTTCTGGGTTCGCCGCAGGTGGCAGAAGTGGCTGCCATTATTAAAAACCGCCTGGGCCGCGACCTTCAACCGTGGGATATCTGGTACGATGGTTTCAAAGCCCGTAGTTCGATAAACGAAGAAAGCCTGAATTCAATCACCCAAAAGAAATATCCGAATCCAAAAGCATTTGAAGCTGATATGGAAAACATGTTGTTAAGACTGGGTTTCCCGAAAGACAAAGCTTCATTTATCGCTTCACGGATTACAGTTGATCCTGCCCGTGGCTCGGGCCACGCCTGGGGCGCTCAAATGAAAAGCGAAAAAGCGCATTTGCGGACACGTATTCCAGCAACCGGCATGAATTACAAAGGCTACAATATTGCGGTTCACGAGTTCGGCCACAATGTGGAACAGACTATCTCGCTAAACGACGTTCCGAATTACATGATAAATGGCGTTCCAAATACTGCATTTACCGAAGCGCTGGCTTTTGTATTTCAGGAACGCGACCTTTTCCTGCTGAACATGAACAACACTGATCCGCAGAAGGAGTACCTGAAAACACTCGATATTTTTTGGTCGCTGTACGAAATTATGGGTGTTTCGCTGGTGGACATGAAGATGTGGCAATGGCTGTACGCCAATCCGAATGCCACAGCAGTTGAGTTACGCGATGCTGTTCTTCAGATTTCAAAAGACATCTGGAACAGTTATTATGCTCCTGTTTTCGGCATGAATGATCAAACTATTCTTTGTATTTACTCGCACATGATCAACTCGCCAATGTACCTGCCGAATTATGCGTTTGGTCACCTCATTCATTTTCAGTTGGAAGAGCATTTTAAAACACATGACCTGGCGCCTGAAGTGCTCCGCATTTTTGCACTTGGCCAGCTTACTCCCAACGAATGGATGAAACAGGCAGTTGGTGCACCACTTTCAAACGATGCAATTTTGAAAGCTGCCGAAGAAGCTGTTGGAAAATTGAAATAAATGGAAACATTTTAAGATACATCAGAAAAACCTTGCAACCAGCAAGGTTTTTTTGTTGGTCCGCAGTGCATATTTCAAAAATGAAAGCTAAATTTAAACTTTCAAAAACAAACTAAACCATTTAAAAATGAAATCTGAAAAATCATCAAAAAACATCAATCGAAGAAGTTTTATAAGCAGTACAGCAACTGTTGCAGCCGGACTTACCTTTGTTCCACGCCACGTTTTGGGCGGCAACGGATTTGTGGCACCCAGCGATAAAATCAACGTAGCTTATATTGGTCTGGGAACACAGGGATTACGGCAGTTACCCGATATAATTCAAATTCCCGAAGTGCAGGTTACTGCTGTTTGCGATCCGCAACGCAAAGCCATCAATTATTATGATTGGGGTCCAACCGGATTACGCGACGAAATGCGTGAGTTAATGGGAAAACCCAATTGGAATACAGGTGGCAACAACACCATTCCCGGGGGTTTAAACAACGGAAAAGAAATTGTTGATGCATATTATGAAAAAACAACCGGTAAAAAATACAATTGTAGTGCCTACACAGATTTCCGCGAACTGTTTGAAAAAGAAAAAGACCTGAATGCTGTTCAGGTTATGACACCCGACCATTTGCACGGTATAATCTGTGCTGCTGCATTAAAAAGAAATATCGGTGTTTCGGTACACAAACCTTTATCGAACCGCTTACACGAAGGCCGGAAGGTATATGAAATGGCGATGAAATCGGAAGCAACTACTCATTTGTTACCGTGGGATTCAAACGGAGAAGACATGCCTAAAATAATGGAATGGATCAACAGCGGGGTAATTGGCACATTGAAAGAAGTTCACAACTGGTCGTTCCGTCCGGTTTGGCCGCAATATGCCAAAATTCCTGCCGACACGCCAAAAGTACCCGAAGGATTTGACTGGGATTTGTGGCTCGGTCCAGAATCGGTACGTCCATATCATTCACATTATACCAACATGGTTTTCCGCGGTTGGTACGACTTTGGCGGCGGTTCCATGGCCGACATGGGACATTACAGTTTATGGACAGTTTTTGAAGCTTTAAAACTGGGAAAACCGACGATTATTGAGCCAAATTTCAGCAGCGTGTGCGATATAAATGACAAAGGAGCAGCATATAAAATTAACAATGATTTCAGTTTTCCGTATGCCAGTTCAATGCGCTTTAAATATCCCGCAGTCGAGGGTCGTCCGGCAATCGACCTGATTTGGTACGATGGTGGAATGCGACCACCGGTATTAAAGGAATTTTACGAACAGGGAGTCGAATTTCCATCAGAAGGAATGATGTTTGTTGGTGATAAAGACATTATCCTGACAAGGGGATTTCATACAACAAATCCATATTTATTATCAAAAGGTGTTAAGGATACCGAAGAAGTCTCGGCCGCTGCAGGAGCGGTAAAAGTACCGGGAATCAAACGTTTTATCGATGGTGTAAAAGCCGGAAAACAGATCGATGGTGGATTCCGTCAGGCATGGCCGATAACAGAAGCAGTGAACCTGTATGCAGCCGCACTTCGTTCACACAGCACTCTTATGTACGATGCCGATTCAATGAAAATCACCAATAACGCTAAGGCAAACGAATACCTGAACAGAAATTACCGGAAAGGATGGAGTTTAGAAGAAGTTTAGAGTTTAGAGTTCCAGGCCCTCCTGACCGGACGGGCAGGTTCAAAGTTCTAAAATCTTTACAGGATTTTATAAAAACAGCCCCAGGTTTCAACCTGGGGTAAATAAGATAGAATACAAAAAACGGCGCATACTGCACGCAGTTTGAAAAAGTACCCTGTCATGCGCCGTAAAATTGAAACTTTCAACAAAAAACAGAAGTAAAAAACAATCAATTAAAACCAATAATTTATGAATACCACAAGAAGAAACTTTCTAAAAACATCGGGCCTTGCGCTCGGTTCTGCCGCACTGATCAGCCAGATGCCGTTAGGAATGATGGGGTGCGCCGCACCTGCCAAAAGGGATTTCGGTTTTCAGGTCTGGACAATAAAGGACAAACTGATTCCGAACTTTGCTCCTACTTTAAAAGAAATGGCCGCGATGGGTTATACCCAGGTAGAAATGTGTTCGCCTTTGGGTTACACCAGCTCGGGATTTGGCCCGCTGAACAGCATGACTGGTACAGAAATGAAAAAAATTATTGACGATTCGGGTCTTACATGTGTGAGTTCGCATTACGGAATGGGCGAATTACGTGATAGCCTTGATAACCGCATTGAATGGGCAACGCAACTAGGCATGAAACAGATGGTGTGTTCCAGTTTCTGGTTGCCAGAAGGTGCCTCGGTTGACGAATATCGAACTGCATGTGAAGAGCTGAATGTTATTGGCGAAAAAACAAAAGCTGCCGGAATTCAAATGGTTTTTCACAATCACCACATGGAATTTGAAAAACGCGGTGAAGAATTGATTTACGAAGAAATGATGAAGGTATTAAACCCCGATTTGGTAAAAATGCAGTTCCAGGTAGCGGTAGTAAATATTGGCTACAAAGCAGCAGATTATTTCAGAAAATATCCGGGTCGATTCCAATCTGCACATCTCGCCGACTGGTCGAAAGAAAAAGATGCACAGGTTCCGATAGGACAGGGCGATATCGATTGGAAAGACTTTTTTGAAGCAGCAAAAGTGGGTGGAGTGAAAAATTTCTTTGTTGAAATGGATCCTGAAACTTTTGCACCAAGTGCTGAATTTTTAAAGAAAGCATAACGGAGAGGCGGTTTTTAACCGCCTTTTTTTTCGGATAATTTAAACTCAGGGTAGAACAGGACACCTTATTTCATCGAAAAGTGTTATTTTGGAATAAAAATCAGATAATGACTAAATCATCTTTTCTTGCATTTGATATCGGAGCTTCAAGCGGACGGGCAATGTTGGGCACACTGCATGATAATCAGCTTGAACTGGTTGAAGTTCATCGTTTTAAAAACCAGATGACCCAGATTCACGGTCATTTTTACTGGAACATTTTCAGTTTGTTCGAAGAGTTGAAAACCGGGTTGCGAAAATGTATCTCCGAGTTTAAAATTCAGCCTGATTCTGTTGGAATTGATACATGGGGCGTTGATTATGCGCTGGTTACAGACGATGGCCATTTGACCGGACTGCCTTTTGCCTATCGTGATCACCGGACAGATAATTCGATGGAAGAATTTTTTGGAATTCTGCCTAAAAAGCAAACTTACCTGTTATCCGGAATTCAGTTTATGCAATTCAATACTTTGTTCCAGTTGTTTTCGTCGGTTCAGCAAAAATATTCGGGATTAAAAATTGCTGAAAGTCTTTTGTTTATGCCCGATGCATTGAATTATTTGTTTACAGGAATAAAAATAAATGAATATACCATTGCCAGTACCTCGCAACTGCTGAAACCGGGAAAAGCTGAATGGGAAAAGCAACTTTTTAAAGCTGCGGGAATACCACAAAAACTGGCTGGAGAAATTATTCAACCGGGAACAAGCTTAAGTGAGTTGTTACCCGAAGTTTTAGCCGAAACCGGAAGTGCTCCGATTTCGTGCATAGCTGTTGCCGGTCACGATACTGCTTCAGCTGTTGTTTCAGTTCCTGCCCGGGGTGAAAACTGGGCTTATCTGAGTTCAGGTACCTGGTCATTGCTGGGTATCGAAAGTTCGGTTCCATTGGTTTCGGAACAAACACTCGAAATGAATTTTACCAACGAAGGTGGAGTGGAAGGAACCACCCGTTTTCTGAAAAATATCATGGGCATGTGGCTGATACAGGAGTGCAAACGAATCTGGGATGCGCAAAGTGTAATGGGCTGGCACGAAATTGTTGCACTGAGTAATAATATAAAACCATTTAAAAGCCTTATCAATCCTGATGATGCCGGTTTTCTAAACCCGGGAGATATGCCAAAAGCGGTTCAGGATTTTTGTGCAAAAACCAACCAGCCGGTACCACAGACCAAAGGCGAAATTGCCCGCTGTATTTACGACAGCCTTGTTTTAAAATACAAATACACCATCAAACAAATTGAATCGGTAACCGGGAAAAGGATTGAAAAGTTGCACATTATTGGTGGAGGGGCACATAATAAAACAGTAAATCAGTTAACAGCCGATGCAACTGGAATCCCTGTTCTTGCCGGGCCAACTGAGGCCACTGCCATTGGTAACATTATGTTACAGGCAAAAGCACTTGGGAAGGTGACGTCGTTACAGGAAATACGCGAAATTGTGCGGAATTCGTTTGAAGTTACCGAATATAAACCTTCGCCAGAACTGGACTGGGAAGCTGCTTACACCAGGTTTGTAAAACTGCAAAAACAATAATCAATTTAACTAAACCAACATGACCATCAAAAGATTTATAATTTGGATTTTTATCCTGATTAGTTTGAATGTTTCTGCCATTGAAAACCTTCCAAAATCAAAAATCAATCCCGATTTACTCAATAAATACTGGTCAGCATACTGGATTGCCTATCCCGGTGACAATGGATTGGAATATGGAGTTTATCATTTTCGGAAAACTTTTGATTTGAATGATATTCCGGGCGAATTTATAATTCATATTTCTGCGGATAACCGATACAGGTTTTTTGTAAACGGCGAGCCTGTTTGCTTTGGTCCGGCACGTGGCGATCTGATGAACTGGCATTATGAAAGTGTTGATATTTCTTCGTTTTTGAAAAAGGGTGAAAATGTTGTTGCTGCCGTGGTCTGGAATTTTGCCAGTTTGAAGCCCTGGGCACAACATTCATTGCGAACTGCTTTTTTGGTTCAGGGAAATTCTGAAAAAGAGGAGGTTGTGAATACAAATCCTACCTGGAAAGTAATAAAAAATAATGCTTACAAACCGGCTAATGCCGGCAGTGAAAAAACCGGTGGCGAATTTATTGTTGTTGGACCGTGTGATGAGGTTGATGCATCAAAATATCCGTGGAACTGGGAAAAATCAGGATTCAACGATTCTTCATGGCTGTTTGCAAAACGGCTTGACAAAGCCAGGCCAAAAGAAAATGGTTCGGGTATTGAATGGGGACTTGAACCACGCGAAATTCCGCTGATGGAAGCTAAAAAGCAGCGTTTTGCAAAGGTTCGCAGTGTGGAGAATATTCAGGTAGATGATAATTTTATTTCAGGGAAAGTGCCACTGATGATTGATCCAAATAAAACTGTGGTAATACTTTTCGATCAGGAAAAACTGACAACGGCTTATCCCGAACTTACGGTTTCGGGGGGAGCAGCATCGAAAATTGAACTGCAGTATGCCGAAGCACTTTTTGATAAGGATAGAAATAAAGGGAATCGTAACGAAATTGAAGGCAAAAAAATGGTAGGTTATATCGATTATTTTTTGCCCGACGGAGGACAGTTAAGGTTGTTCCGTCCACTCTGGCTGCGTACATGGCGATACCTGAAAATGACAATTACCACAAAGGATTCGCCCATGCGTATTGATAATTTTGAAAGTGAATATACAGGGTATCCGTTTCAGGAAAATGCAGTTTTTAAAAGTAACGACACACAGTTAACCGACATCTGGAATGTGGGTTGGCATACTGCCCGGCTTTGTGCAGGCGAAACTTATTACGATTGCCCCTACTACGAACAGATGCAATATGTTGGCGATACCCGGATTCAGGCTTTGATTTCGCTTTATGTTTCAGGCGACGACCGTTTGGTGCGCAATGCAATTCAAATGTTCGACGATTCGCGGTTCAGCGAAGGTTTAACAATGAGCCGTTATCCATCGTCAATGCCACAGGTTATTCCACCATATTCACTGTATTGGGTCGATATGGTTCATGATTACTGGATGCATCGCGATGATCAGGAATTCGTAAAATCGTTTTTAAACGGTATTGATAATGTACTTTACTTTTTTATTTCGAAACTGGATAAGGAAACAGGATTACTTGGGAATACTGGTTACTGGAATTTTGTGGATTGGGCTGAAGAATGGCCATGGAACAACGAAACGCAGTTTGGTGGTGTGCCACAGGGCGGAACTTCAGGGAAATCGACTGTATTAAGTTTACATTTGGCTTATTCTGCGAAACATGCAGCTGATTTGCACAGGGGTGCCAGCGACGAAACCAAAGCGGTTTATTATGAAAAAATTGCCGAAAATCTGATAAAATCAGTAAAAAAGAATTGCTGGGATGAATCGAAAAAATATTTTGCCGATACACCCGAAAAAAGCGAGTTTAGCATGCATGCACAGATTTTTGCTTCATTAACGGGTGCAGTTCCGGCAAATGAATTGAAAAATTTTGTTGCCCGTTTTGAAAAAGATATATCCCTGATTCAGCCGACCATGTATTTCAGGTTTTACTTAACACAAGCCTTGAAAAAGGCCGGGTTATCTGATAACTATCTCGAAACACTGGGATTGTGGCGCAATATGCTCGGTTTGGGATTAACCACCTTTGCCGAAAAACCCGATCCATCCCGATCGGATTGTCATGCCTGGAGTGCCAGTCCGAACTATGATTTTCTGGCTACCATTGCCGGCATTGAACCTGCTTCACCCGGATTTAAAACTGTTAAAATTGAACCACATTTGGGTACATTAACTCAAATTGAAGGTAAAATGCCTCATCCTGCCGGAACGATTTTCTTTCAGTTAAAAAGAAAAGGAAATTCAGGAATAGAAGGTGAAATAACACTTCCGGAAAATCTTAACGGTACATTTATCTGGAATGGAAAAACATTGAATCTGACAGGAAAAACGAAGTTGGATTTGTAAAAAGGAATAAATTGGAATTGGTGCAGAAAGATAGAGATTGATGGAGATTGATGGAGATTGATGGAGATTGATGGAGATTGATGGAGATTGATGGAAACTAACAGAGATTGAAGGAAATATTCTTGCATTCATGCATTCCCTCATTCATGCATTCTCGCATTGTAGCATTCACGCATTATTGCAAAGAGTAAACCACCGCAAAAAAGTGCATAATACTGCCTGCCAAAACAAATAAATGCCAGATACCATGTCCATATTTAAGGGTACGCCACATATAAAAAACAACTCCAACAGAGTAAAATATACCGCCTAAAAAAAGAAAAATAATACTTGTTTGAGGTAAATTTCTCATCATCGGGCCAACAGCAACCACAAACATCCAACCCATAGCAAGATAAAGACCAACCATCAGTTTTCTGAACCGGGTCAGATAAATCGACCGGATAACAACTCCGGCAATTGCAACTCCCCAGATTATTCCAAAAAGTGTCCAGCCCAAAGTTCCTCTTAAAACTGTTAACAGAAATGGCGTGTAGGTTCCGGCAATCAACAAAAATATGGCTGCATGATCGAATCTGGCGAACAGGTTTTTAATTTTTTCGTTGGTGAAACTGTGATATAAAGTAGAAGATAAATAAAGCAATACCAAGGTACTTCCATAAATGGTAAAACTAACCACATGCCAGGCATCGCCTTTCAAAACAGCCAGAATGATAAGAATCACCAATGCGCCAATACTCAAAATTGTTCCTATTCCGTGTGTGATGCTGTTGAATATTTCCTCTTTGATGGTCAGTTCCCTGTAACCCGCCTTTTCCTTAATCTCTTTTGCCATTTCTGAGTTTTAAATTTTGAACAAATTTAAATTTTGTTCGAATTTATGAATAATCTGAGTCATTCTGAAATTAAATTTCGATCATTCAAATAAGAAAGTCCTTTAAACTTTTGTTTATCAAAAGTTTAAAGGACTAAAGAAGATTGTAATTTAGAAAGTTCCTTTTTTAATTATTCAGGCATTCACACATTTTTTCTACTTCGGGCCAATCAATTCGATAAAAGTTCCGTCAGGGTCCTGAACCAGAATGAAAAATCTGCCTTCACTCAACGTCGATGGTTTTCCGCTAAGTATTTTGATATTGTTTTTTTCGATTCTTTCGATAATGGGATTTAAATGGTTTACCAAAATTGTAATGTATTGCATTCCAGTGTCATCATGTAAATAACTAGGTTTTTTATGACCTGCTTTTGTTCCGAAACTCATTAGTTTCCATTCGTTTGCCTGCGGACTGTCTTCCAGTTTTAACACGGTTACATCAACTGGCCGGCCATCGGTTAATCCCAGTTCTTTTGCTTTTACTCCATCAACCGAAAAAGTTGAGGTTTTGGTCATTCCAATAATATTGGTGTAAAAATCGACCGATTTTGCCAGGTCGGTTACCACCGAACCCACAAAAATGGTTGGATTGCTGAACTCAGATTTTAGAGATTGGTTTTGTGCCGAAGCACCCACAATGAGGAAAGAAAGAAAAACAGTTAATACATTTAATTTCATGTTTATCAGATTTAAGTTGATTTTGAGCTTAAAAGTAAAAAATAATGTTGGTTAATCAACGTTTTTTTTGACCTCCTTAATAATTGATGGTTTTGTTTATTAAAAGAAGCTTAAAAATCAGCATTAAGCCAGTTGGTTGCAGCTTCCATGGTTGAAAACACTTCAAGGTTGTATCCTTTGTGTAAAAAATTATTCTTAAAGTGTAAAGTAAACGCTGTATTTTTTGGAGAGTTATGAATTACAGCGTGTCTGACTACTTCATATTTTTTAGAGACTTCTTTCAGTTTTTCAGCTAATGTTTCAAAATCCCTGATACTAAAAGATACAACCGTATCTGTGGCATCTTCCAATATTCGCAATCTTCTTGGTAAGGTTATTTCATTGATTAAATAATCAACAGAAGAAAGCATGTTTTCGAAACTAATCAATGTATTGGTTCTTACCCAAAGGAATACACCATTTGTATCAATTCTTTTCTCAATCATTCAGTTTGTCTGGTTTTTAAAAATCATTACTAATGAGGTTGTATTTTTAAATTCTGACGCGTGTAATTCAATATTCATGAACAAGTTACAAATATTTAGCTTTAGAATCAAATTAATTTTGGATGCACGAAAAAGTGTATTTAAAACCTGTATCAGTTTGTCATAATGTTTTTTTAACATAGCTTTGAATAAAAAAATGAAAATGGACCTTCCGCAGGTAAGCAATAATAACGTATCAGGACTGTTGAATCAAGCCGAAATTGTTCAGGAAACTGCCGAACAAATTATGAAAGACTTTGGCATGTTTGGAGTTGAGATTACTTTTTCGGGCGATACAAATCGTGCTTACGACGAACTACATCAACAACTGATTGACCAGATTTCTTTATTGCTTGAACGCAATTACGAGTTATTGCTTTCGGTTTTGTACCAGGTTGACATAACCGACCGCGAAATTGCAAAAGCAACAAGAGAACTACCTCATTATAACCAGGTTGAAATTATTGCCCACCAGGTTATTGTACGCGATTTAAAAAAAGTATTACTGAGGCGGTATTTCAAAAATCAAAAATAAAAATCTCACTGTAAAACTTTCTCCCCAAATCAATGTTTGTAGCTGTATCGTTGTTTTTGCAGCTATTTTACTTGTTTAGTGAAGACAAAATGAACAGAAAATTTAAACAAAATATGTATATTTTATTTGTAATTGTGTTGGTTATTGTGATTGGTATTTTTGCATTTCTGGGGCACCCAAAATTTGGAAAATTGCCTAAAGATGAGCGACTTGCACGAATTCAAAAATCACCAAACTACAAAGACGGCGCTTTTAAAAATCTGAATTTTACACCTCAAATGACCGGTGAAGGGGGATTTGTAAAAATCATGAAAGACATGTTCAATGCCAAAAACCGCAGACCAATCGATTTAATACCTTCGGTTAAGACTGATTTGCTTCATCTTGAACGCAATCAGGATATTCTGGTTTGGTTCGGGCATTCGTCCTATTTTATGCAAATCGATGGAAAACGAATTCTGGTTGACCCTGTGTTTTGCGGAAATGCATCACCATTTTCGTTTATGATTAAATCTTTTAAAGGCACGGATATTTATACGGCTGATGATATACCTGAAATTGATTATCTGTTTATTACTCATGATCACTGGGATCATTTGGATTATAAAACCATCACTGAATTGAAACCAAAAATCAAAAAAGTGATTACCGGACTTGGCACAGGTGCTCATTTGGAACGCTGGGGATACAACCGGCAAATTATTTCTGAAAACGACTGGTTTGATGAAGTAATTCTGGAAGATGGTTTTATTGTAAATACAACTCCTGCACGGCATTTTTCCGGGAGAAGTACAAAGTCAAATCAATCACTTTGGGTTTCTCTTGTACTGAAAACGCCATCATTGAAAATATTTATTGGTGGCGATGGCGGTTATGATGAACATTTTACTGAAATAGGCGGGAAATTTGGTGGTTTCGACCTTGTTATTTTAGAAAACGGGCAGTACAATTCAAGCTGGAAATACATTCACTTGATGCCCAACGAAGTTTTGCAAGCAGCCAAAGATTTAAAGGCAAAGCGGTTGTTTCCGGTGCATAATTCAAAATTTGCACTGGCAAACCACAGTTGGGATACTCCGTTAAAAGCAATAACCGAATTTAATAAATCGGTAAATCAACCGTTGATAACACCAAAAATCGGGGAAATAGTTTTTCTGAAAGACACCACTCAAAAATTTTCGGAATGGTGGGTGGATTTAAAATGATTTATTGTTGAAGGGCATAAAAAAAGCGCCGGGAAGGCGCTTTACAAAACATTATAAGTTGAGTTTATTTTCCAAATACATATCGAACGCTTAATCCGAATGAACCGGCGCCAAAACTGGTTTCGTCAATGAGCCAGAAAGTTGGCCTCCAGTCAAAACCCATTGCAATTGGAGCAGCTTCGAAGTGATATTCAATACCTATTTCGCCACTTACACCTAACCAGAAATCGTCACCAATGTAGGTTGATGGACCCACTCCCAAATACCAGTTGAAAGCTTCATCCCCAAGTGGTTTATAAAGGAAATTCCACAAAGCATCAATTCCAACACCTCCCTTGTAAATACCGAAATCAGCATGAATACGGCTAAATTCGCCAACACTAAAAATACCATCGACAGCAGCACCGCCGTGACTGTTGGTTCCACCAAAACGAATACCAACTTCCTGTGCGTTTGAATATAAAAATCCACCTGTTACAAGTGCTATTATCATAAATAGCTGCCTAAAACTTTTTCTCATAGTAATAAAAATTAAGTTAAAATTGTATTAAACATGTTCAATTTAAAATTGCAATATTAAACATCTTTTTTAAAATAAAGTTCAACAAAAATTTGAGCAAAACCATTGCCTGAACCAGAATACATGCACTATTCCAACGGAATATTCTATAAAATATTATGATTTACAAAGGTCGTGCAACCATTATTCCGGTTGCCGATTTGCTTTTTTTCAGGTAATCTTCCAAAGTTTCTTCTGAAAGAATAACTTTTTGTGCCGTAGTTGATGCGTGCAGAATATGAATTCTTCCGCTGACACGCTGCAATACAACAACATGCGACACATCCAATCCCTTAATGTTGGTGGTAATTCCCGCAATATCACCGTTTTGTAATTGATTTTCAAATGCTGCAATCTTCTCTTTGGGAATAAAATACATTTCGCGTTTGGAGATTTCCTGCTCTTTCGCTGCTATTACCGGAATTAAAGTTGAATCATTTTTTAACTGAACGTAACTCTGTGGGTGAATGCTCATAAAATTTACAATTAATGGGTAAGGAGTATTCGCTATTTCTTTCGAAACATCTTTCACCAGTTCTCTTTTATTATTTTCGAAAATCCAGTCGCTGAAATAATGGATTCGTGACGGATAACCATCGATTACTCCGTTTCGGTAACGAATATTTTGAAGCTCGCGTGTAAATTGCTCAAACGTAGGAGTTTTGCTTTTGACGGTTCGCGCAATGGCTAAACAGTTTTCGGCAAAAGTAGTACAGTCGAGTTCGCTTAAATTCACAACCAGTTGTTCGGGTTCTGTTTCCAAAGTATGCGCAACATAAGGCGTTTCTTTAAAGAAAGAGCCTACTTTGAAAATCAATTCAGCAGTGGAAGTTTTACTTTCAGCTGAAAAAAACTTTAAAATCTGTTCCAGAATTTCTTTGTCTTTTTGAAGATAAACAACCTTACCAGTGTTTTTTATAATATTCTTTTGTTTTGAAAAACAAGGAGTTATTAAAAAGGAAAAGAGTAGTATGCAAATTCCTGTTTTCATTTTGAAATGATGAATTTGTCAATAACCCGTTTTCCGTTTTTGAACTGGAAACCATAAAAATAAATTCCATCATCAAACTTTGAAACATCAACTCTTTTTTGTTGCAACTGGTTGCCAGCCAGTAATACAGGTTCATTCATAACCAGCTGTCCGAATGCATTGTACAGAATAAAATTGGCCTCTGCACTTTCGGGAAATGAAAACTCAATGGTAGTGAAATCTTTCCCCGGATTTGGCTGGGCTTTCATGCTGTTTCTCCCTTTTTTACCATCAATTTTATTTCCACTGGTTATTACTTTTTTCCTGTGATTTGAAATTTCGTACCACAACGTGTTTTTATTTATCGTAAACCGGGCAGATTCTCCAATTTGATTCACCTGCAGCGAATCCACCCTTTTCCCGGTTGGATTTAACATGTAAACTGAAAGCGAATCGGAACTTGCCATTTTAAAAGTCACAACTGCTTCAACCGGCTCACACAAAGCTTTTGTTCCACCTGTATTTACCAGCGAAGTTTGGGTGTCATTCCATTTCAATCCCTGGTTTTCTAGTCTTGCTCCCGAAAGCAGTATCATTTTTTTCGATTGGGTTAATGACATAGAGTCGAGCGAAATCAGGTGAATTGAGGCAAAATTCAGATTGCCGGTAGTTGTAACATTCGAAACAGTGATATTTTCCAGTTCCAGATTTTTTCCTCCCAGATATCCGGTAGCGCCCTGCCAGAAAGCATTATCCACAGTGAAAAATCCCTGGTTTCCATCCCACTTTAATTCGTTTGTTTCTGATGTAATTACTTTTCCGGGATTAGCCAGTTTGCCTGTTAAATAAGTACTGTCGGCTTCGAAATTTCCATGCCGGAAACCATGTTGCAGAAACGATGTGCCATATTCGGCATCGTCAATGTTGATAACATCGTTGTCCTGGTATGTTTTGGTGTTATCGAAAATATCGCGGGTACGGTAATTACCTTCTGCAAAAGTTTTTGCCTTTTGAATGTAACCCATCCGGTAGGGCAGGGCAAGCAGCATTTGTGTCATCATCACAGGGTGCATGGCAATATCAAAAAACATGTCCTGGTGGCGCTGGCTAAAATTGTTCATGTAGTCGTAATAGGCATGCCACACAATTCCGTCCAAATCGAAAAACGAACCGTAAGCATACAGTAACGATGGCGCCTCGGATTGAAAAACATATGGATACGGGTGGTTGTATTCGCTTAAAACATGTGGCATATTTTTTATTTTAGTCAGTGCCATTTTGTTAATGGTAGAACCTTCCGGGTTGAGCAAAATCGATTTGTTATTCATTGTAAAATTAGTATCCGACCATCCATTTGGAAACCCGGGATGATCCCAGTACTGGTGAAAATCGATATAATCAGCCTGGCTTTGGGCGTACATATCGGCCAGTCCAAAATAATTGTTGGTGAAGGTAATTGGGCATTGTACATCTAAATTGTTTTTCAGATATGCTGAGAGTTCTTCGGTGTATTTCTTTTCGATTTCGAAATAAAATTCTGCATTGTCGCCAACCCGTTGTTTGCTGTATTTCCCTATTTCACTGTTTTTTACACGTTTTACATTTTTTTCTGCGAGTGTTTCACCGGCTTCAAGTCCGGTTCCAAAGGTTTCAGTGATTGAAACCGAATCGAGCCAGAAAGTACCGGTTTGTTTACCAAAATTGAATTGTACTATCACTTTATTCGATTGAAACGAACTGGTAAAAAAGACCTCAAAACGTTTCCAGTCTTTGGTTGTGGTAAATGCCGGACCATAAATGTATTTCCATGTATCATTTTCCATGATATCCATGTATAGTTCTTTTTCAACATCGGCACGGGCGTAAAAGCTCAGTTTGTACGATGAATTTTTTTTAACACTGAAATTATTGGTCTTTATCTGGAAGTACCATCCAAATTCTCCTGTTTTTGTAACATTTGCCTTTAAAGATTTTGTGCCGTCTTTTGCAATTGTATTGTCGGCGGTAAAAGTCCCCTGTACTGTTGGGGAGTTAATCCATGAGGCCCAGTTGGTCAGATTCTGTTCGAATGAGCCGTTTTTTATAAGTTCGGTCAGAGTTCCGCTTCCTTCGCCTTTCCATGCTTCGGCCAGTAAACTATCGTTTTCATATTTTCCGGCAAGCCAGTTATTAAATTTTACATCGAGTTCGCTGGAATAAATAGGACCAATTCCGCCGGTGGTTTCTCCAAAAATAAAGTCACCCTGCCAGCCCAGCCAGCCATTAAACAACGAGTTTTCGTTGGTGAGTTCAACCGTTGCCATTGCAGGATCGTCGGCATAGGTAAGTTTTGTATAAGGATTTACATGTCCGATAAGTTTTTGGGCAAAATCTTTTTGCAGATCGATAAATTTCTGATTGAAAAGCGTGATGTATTTACTTTGGTCGTTTTTAACAGGAGAATCAATGCCGTCGCCGGTTTTATACACACGCCCGGCATGAATGCAGAAATTAAAATAAATCCCCTTGTCTTTCATGCACTTGATGAAATAGTCCATTTTGTCGAGCCTGTCGGCACTGATTTGCAGGGTGTTTTGAGATGAATTCTGAAAAAGCCCGTAAACACCTTCCACATCCATTAAATGAATTCTGACCAGGTTGATTCCAAATTTTGCCATTCGGGCGGCGAGTATTTTTGCCTGTTCTTTTGTTGGAAAATTAGCGACAGCAACATTTACCACACCCACAAAACGCTCGTTTCCCGGTTTATTTTCGAACTTGAAATGGCCGTCGGGTGTGACCTGCAAAAATCCGTGTTTCCCGGCCGGAGCGTCCAAATATGCTGACATATCGGTAACTGTTTTCGACGAATCGTTCCAGGGCAGGTAAAACTCGAACCATTTGCTTCGATCCTGTGCCGTTGAACTCATCACCAATAGCAGTAGAATAATATTGAAGAAAAGTTTTTTCATTTTGGTTGATTCAATTTTCGCTAAGATAATGTTATTGATTTTATATTGGACGCAATTGTAAAAATTAGCCCCAACTTTCAAGTTGGGGGATTAATATGAATAACTCAAAACAGGCTCATCCACTTAAGTTCAAAACAGAACGATGGTTACATGAGCCGCAAAATGGGAACCTTTTCAGGGATTTATTGGCTAAAGCCGTTGCAGTGGTTAACTTTGGTTCACCAGCCTGAAGGCTGGTGCTGGTTTTGAAATCCAAAATCTATGTCCCCCTCTGACCATGTTATCCGGGCGACTACACCCAAAATATCCATCAATACTGATGAAACGCATCTGAAATATACGACAAAACCACCGGCAACGATTCGCGCCAGTAAGTCCAGTTGTGTGCTCCGTTGCGAACGCGATATTCATGTGGAATTTCCTTTTTACGCATTTCAATATGTACAATCGCATTCCCTTCGTACAGAAAATCGTCATCGCCGCAATCAATAAACCAGCGAACTGCTTTTTTCTGATCATCGGGCATATTTTTCATCATTTCGGGTACACTGTGTTTTTTGAAATAAGTTTCCAATTGTTCGGCAGTGGCATCCTGCATTCCAGGGCGCGATTTATAACGTTCCATTTCGGCCATGGTTAACGGTCCGCACGATGCACTCAACGGGCAAGCCGACGAGAAAAGTTCGGGGTGGCGTAATGCATAAACAAATGTGCCGCCTCCTCCCATCGAAAGACCGGCAACCGCACGATATCGTTTTTCGGCTCTGATTCGATATGTTTTCTCGATGTACGGCATGAACTCCTGAAAGAAGAAATCTTCGTATCGCCAGTCTCCTTTCATGTTGTTAAAATACCCGCGTTGCCCTGTGTTGGCATCAGGCATTACAACAATCATGGCTGTTGCAGTTCCCTCTTTTATACATTTATCGGCAATTTGCTGAACCTCGCCAAACTGCACCCAGCCTGTTTGATCGTCGCCGCTGCCGTGAAGCAGGTAAAGTACCGGATAACTGCGATTTGAAGTTTCGTAATCAGCGGGCAGATAAACAGCGTACTTCCTATCCATTTTCAGTATTTCACTTTTCATGGAAAGATTGTCGAATACTTTACTGGATTGGGCGGTAGAAAGAAATGGGAAAGTTAAAATCAGGAAAAACAGGATTGAATTTTTCATCTCATTGTAATTGTTAATTTTTAAAGGTATTCGATGTAACTCCCATGAAAACTTTAATAGTACTCTTGTGGTATGAATTTTATTCATGGTCGTTTCATATTTTGGTTTTAAGTTGGTGAATGATTCAGTTCCAAAATTATGAAAATTAGGTTAAATATAGGTCGGAATAAATAAATCTTGCTAAACAATTAATTTTATTGTTTGCAGGCATCTGAACTTATACAGGAATAATATGTTCAAACTATACCACCAGGTTCTTGAAAAGAATATCTAAATCAAAACAACAAAAATTAAATCAAAATCAAATGACAGTTAAAAACGTCTTGAGTAAATTTCATATCACTATAAAAATTGGAATTATAATACTCGTTATTGGTATCAGCCCTCTTTTGTTCATATTGCTTGGTGATACTTTAGGTCTTCTTGACGCAGGAAACGCTGTAGGACCAGGAATTCTTGCCGCTGTAACTTTTTGGCCGGCAATTATTCTTATTGCAATAGGAACAATAATTAGTCTGGTAAAAAGAAATGCCATAAAATAATTGAGGTGCATTAAACAAAAACGAAAATCATGAAAAATATTTTTGAAATGGATATTGATAAAGTTGGGATAACTCTGGTAGGACTAATAATTGGTGTAATAGCATATTGGGTTGAACCTTATGTTCAGACTGATATACCAGGAAGTTTCTTTATCTGGAGCGTTGGTGCTTTTTTTGGGTCACTATTACTAATGCTTTTTGTAAATGAAAAGCCAACTAAAATTGCACTGTTGGTTTCACTTGGAGTAGCACTTGCTGTATTACTCAGAATAATTTACGATACCATTTTTGTGGATTCAACTTCTCATAATCTCGCCCCTTTTGAAATTATAATTTGTGGAATTATAACTATTCCCAGTGCTTTCGTGGGCGTTTATTTGGGACTTCTTATTGACAAGCAATGAATTGCGAAAAGAAGAATATGACAAGATTTTCGAATCTTATGAATTTATAAAAATGATGAAATAATAAAAGATGAAAGTTTCTTGAAAAACAAAAGAATTTAAAATTTTCTAAATGTAAGTTAACGTTTATTAAATCGCCGGTTCATTTTATGTTCTCCATCAATATAAATTTCCATTACATAACGTCCTTCCTTCAGATGTCGAACATCCATTCCGGTTACCGAATCCCTGATATCGGTGTACTCGTGTTGTTCAATGTATTGACCGTCTTTCGTAATGCGGATTTTTAATGTTGAATTTTTATTTGTGGTCGTATAAACCGAAAGATAGTCCTTTACCATTCGAGGAAAAATATTCACCGAAAGTTGCGAAACTGTTGTATCAACCACAGCGTTTTTATCGACACGGAAACTGTAAAACTGGCCGTTTCCGCAATCGCTTTCAAAAAGATGAATTAGATTTCCGGAAGCATCCTTTAATTGTAGCCTTCCGTAACCAGATTCGGGTTGAAACCAGAATTCCAATCCGTCGCCGGCTGAATCAGCAAGCATTAAATAATAGTTTCCTTCAGCCAATTCAAGTGTGTCTGTATATTTTTTTGCAGGTTCAAGTTTGTCGGGCGATTTCATGTAAACTGTATCATTGCTGCTATTTACTATGAATAACTTATTATCCTGTGGTTTGTTACTGGTTAAAAAATCTACAACAATTTTAGTTGGTAAAACAGGAATACTTTCAAAATCCGATTCCATATTGTTGTCGCCATCCCATTCATCTTCAACTCCGTTTGGATTTTCCAGAACTACTGAAAATTGATTTGTTCCGTTATTTGCTGAAATCACGCCAGGCAAAGTAATTATTGCTGCTTCATAAAATGCGAGGTCTCCTTTCCAGTCGAACGACTGTTCTTTAAATCCCACGGTTTTATAAAGAATCTTCAGCGATCTCAGGTTTTCATTGCCAAGATTTCTGATTTTAACACGCGGATTAAATCCTGACGGATTATATCGGTTATAATTCGACAAATTATTTGGAGCGATAATTTCTTCGATGGCTACATCGTTGCTTTTTGCCGGTGCTGCGAACTGGAAAAAGTACGAAGTAATCTGTTCTCTGGGTTGATCGAGGTTTTTGGCTTTAAAAGGAGCCATGTTCAGGTCGAGGGTGTGCTTTGATTTGGTAAGTGGAATATCAATAATATCTGGAACCTGTAAATCTCCGGGACACCAGTACGCACGGTCGAAAATCCATGTTCCTCCCTGTGGATAAAGTGGATTTTCGCCACAATCTTTCCACATATTACGATGATCAACAACCTTACCATCAACAACCAATTCGCGCCAACGACTGCAAAATTCGCTACAACCGCTTGGTTCGTCCATTCCATGACCGGTGTGTTGAATCCTGAAACGGCCAGACGAACTGCCTTTTGATCGCTTAATATTTTTTTGGGCAAGGCTATTTTCGATATCATTTTCAGGGTTTCCATATTGAAAACCACCATCCCACATTTTTTCCACCGAAATAAATTTCGCAACCGGAGGTCCAAATAAAAACTCAAAACCGATGGTTAAATCCCATCCCAAATCGGGTGATTCGTAACCGGAGTGAATGTATTCAATTTCAACACTGTCGCGTAAAAACGATTCAAAATCAGTAACATCAACATTCCAGGTAAAATTCCAGCCTTCTTTGAAATTACTTCCGTAAGGAGTTAACATTCTTCCAATTTCGTAACTAATATTTTTCCCTTTTACTCCACCATTGCGAAGAATTTTTATGCGGTCCATGTAATCCCAGTGCGCAATTGGTCGGTCTTTGGGATAAGCCAGGGTAACTTTCATTGTTATGCGTCTCACCTCTTTGCTTTTGGCAGGGAAAACACCCCATTCCTTAAAACTCTTTTCTCCTTTGGAAGGATCGGTATTGATTAAAACTTTATTGTGGGTAATAATATTTGCAATTTGTGAATAGGCCGAAAAACCGACTGTTATAAAAAAGATGATGAATAAAATGTTACGCATTGTATTTCAGATAATTATTGATTTTATACTAATTATTTAATACCAGTTTAAATTCCTGTGTAGAATTGTCCCCTGTTAAAACTGGAAAGCTCTGGCTGATATTTTCTCCCGGATTGGTAACAACTGCTTTGTACTCTTTCCCTTTTTTCAGTCTGAATTTCAGAAATAGGTTCATGTCATCGGTTTTTCGCGGTGAATAGCCAAAGTCGATTTTGTTTTCTCCCTCAAAAATATCGACCCTGCAACTGATTCTCGATTCGCTTTTTGAAGTGTTTTCATCGCCGAAAACAATAAAATTGGCGATCAGTTCATCGTCGTTCAGTTGGCTGTTTTCCAAAGATTCCTGATATAAATCGATATATTTTTGGGTAACATTCACCCCCCAAATGTACGGTTCTCCTTTTTTGGGGCGTGCTTCCATTCTTTTAAAACGAGCTTTCATTTCTTCGGGAAATCCGCTTGTATCAATCGAGTCCAAAACGTGGGCGCCATCAACTGCAGCATAATACCAAAGTCCGGTTGGTTTGTATGATGTAGCATAAATCCAGTGTAACATATTATCGGGGTCAGCTTTTCCGGCATCGGCCAGAAACCACGATTTGTTTAATGTATCGGGATAGTACTCGATGAATTGCCATTGGTTGTCAACCCAAACTTCACTCCAGGTATGGTTTCCCTTGTAATTGGTCCACATGGCGGTTCCGGCTAATCGCGATGGAATGCCCACTGACCTGAATGCATCGGTTAAAATGATGGATAACCCGGTACATGTTGCCATATTTTCAGCCATTGCTTCTTTCGGACTTAAATCTACTTTCGATCGTTTGGTATTGTATTCAACATTAACTTCTTTATTTATCGGGCGGGCTATGGAAAAAATGGCATCAACCATATTTTCTTTTCCATCGGCATATTTTGAAAAACGCTCGAAGAAATCTTTTCTCCAGGGATCGCGGGTTTCCGAAATATTGGCGTAAGGAAGTACCTCGTTAAAAAAAATGGAATCGGGCAGGGCAGCACACCATGCATATTTTTCGCGGGCCTTGTAAGCATATTCCGAATTTTCGAGTAAAAATTCTGCGGTTAAGGTTGTTAAATCACGTTTAGGCATGTAACCGATAATAAAAGCCATTCCTTCTTTTTGATCTTCAGGAGCTTCAGCCAAGGCCTTTTGCAGTTCGGCTACATTATCACCCGCTTTTACAAATGCAGAATCTAAAAGTGTGTTGTAAAATTCAGGAACACCAGGATATTTTGGCCGACAACTGCTTAATGAAACAAAAGCGAGCAATAGTAAAATTTGAATTTTAGTCATATTAAAAATACAGGTATTAACCCATTTAAATTTAATGACTAAACTATCATAAAAAACCATTCTCACCAATTTTGATGAAATTATTCCGGTTTATTTTACAGAAAAGAAATACCTGTAATTTTCTCTGAAACTTCCCATAGTTTTTTTGCATCCGTCATATTATGTGAAGCTGTATTTGATTGAACAACAACAGGAAAACCTTTCATTTCTCTGAATCCATCGGGACCGTAAAACTCACCTCCTTTAACATGCGGATCAACCGAAGCACGGATTTCCGGTAAAGCACCCATATCCTGACTTTGCATAAATGGCATCATCATGGGCTTTAAAATTTTAAAAATCAGTTTTTCTTCAAGAAATCGTGCAAGGTTTGTATTGGAAACTCCCGGGTGCGCAGCAACTGCAATACTTCCAATACCTGCAGATTCTAATTTTCTTTGTAATTCATAGGTGAACAACAAATTTGAAAGTTTTGAACGGCCATACGACTTTATGGCTGAATACCCTTTCCCGTTTTCGAAAAGCAGGTTATCAAAATCCATTTTGCCTTGTTTGTGCGCCATACTGCTTACATTGACAATCCTTGAATCTGGTGTATTTTTAACCAGCTCGAAAAGTTGTCCGGTAAGCGCAAAATGGCCAAAATGATTGGTACCGTTTTGGGCTTCCAACCCATCTTTTGTCAGGAAATACGGCGTTGTCATTATTCCTGCGTTATTCAAAAGTACATCAAGTCGATTATATTTTTTAAAGAAATTGGCGGCAAAACTTTTTATTGATGCAAAATCCATTAAATCGAGTTGCATTACCACTATTTTTCCTTTTACAACACCAATCGTCTTTTTGGCAGTTTCACCTTTTTCCATAGAGCGGCTTGTCAAAATTACTTCGGCTCCCTTTTCGGCAAATGCTTTTACCGATTCGTAACCCAATCCGCTGTTGCCTCCGGTTACAATGATTACTTTACCTGTTAAATCAGGAATATTGGCAGTGGTCCATTTTTCGTTGCTCATAATTTCTTTATTTCGATAATTTAAGAATATCCTTTGGCTTAAGTATTTTTTCGGGATATCCGTTTAACATTGAATTTATCATGGCTAAGCCAATTTGGGTTGTATCTACCACCGAATTGGGCGCTGTTAATTTGATAATTTTTACCAGCCACAAAAAATAATCATACATAAACTGGTAGCTTTTTGTTCTGGATTTTATACCCCTTAGCGGAATAATTGCACCCGGCCTGAACATAAAAGCCTGATTAAAACCCAGTTTGAGCAGGTCATTTTCAGTTTTTCCTTTCACCCGCGCCCACATCATTCTTCCCTTTTCAGATGAGTCGGTTCCTTCACCCGAAACATAATTAAATGTCATTTGCGGATTAATTTTAAAAAGTGTTTTAGCCAGCGCGATTGTATAACCGTATGTAATTCGTTTGTATTGCTCCTCACTCAAACCGGCAGCGCTAATTCCCAGGCAGAAAAAACAAGCATCGTATCCCAAAAGCTTGTCTTTTACTTCAACGAAATTGGTAAAATCGGAATGAATCAATTCCCTTAATTTTGGATGTTTCATGCCCAGTGGATTTCTTCCAATAACCAAAACTTCCGAAATGGAATCGTGGTCTAAACATTCCAGCAAAACACCCTTTCCAACCATTCCGGTTGCACCTGTTATTATTACTTTTTTCATTGCTGAGGTTTTAATTTGAATACCGTTATTTTACTTCCTGCATTTGGCGTACTTGTTTCAACAGCATTTTCTTTGGAACAAACGGAACCATTGAAAACATGATTCGTTGAGCAAAAGTTACACCTTTAATAACATCGAGTTTACCTTTTAACATACCATTATAGCCATCCTTTGCAACGGTTCTTGCACTTGCAGTTTTTTGAAACATAGAGGTTTTATCCATGCCCGAAACACGGCCAAATTCAGTTTCGGTGGCACCAGGCAGAAGTGCGGTAACTGTAACATTAGTATCGCTCAATTCTTCGGCAATGGCATTACTGAAAAAAGTTACATAAGCTTTCGTAGCAAAGTAAACTGCCTGAAGTGGTCCTGGCAACAAGCTTGCTGTTGAAGAGATATTTAAAATTCTGCCTTCATTTCTTTTTACGAAATCGGGCAGGAATAATCGCGTTAACGAGGTTAATGCAACAATGTTCAGGTTAATCATTGAAAGGTCAAGTTCCCGTTCTCTCTCATGAAATTTACCTAAACCTCCAAAACCAGCATTGTTGATTAAATAGTCAACTTTTATTCCTGCTTTTTTTACCTCGTCATAAATCTCTTTTGGGGCTGTCGGTGCACCAAGATCTTTGGTTATTACCATTACCTTTACAGAATACTCTTTCTCCAGTTCAGTTTTTAACTTTTCAAGTTTTTCTTTATTTCTTGCAACAATTACTAAATCGCCACCTTTTTCGGCGTGAATAATTGCAAGTTCTTTTCCAATTCCTGTTGATGCACCTGTGATTAACGCAGTTTTTTTTGTTTTCATTTTTATTGAATTTATAATTTTTACAATGTGAGTACTTACTCGCTTTTTAGAACAAATTTTTTTAATTAAAGTTCATACTTCTTTAAAAGAAGATTAATAATATCGGTTGCATTGACATTTGATCCTTTTAAAACAGAAGAACCCAGTGAGTCGATGAATAAGATTATTAGCTGGGCTTCCAATTGCGGCGATTCATAATTTAGTTTTTGAAAAGCGTTTGTAAGAGCCATTTGTAATGGTTCCATTTTTTTATCGCTGTTTATTTCGAGTTCCCATTTTAATTTGAACTGCAACTTCCAGAAATCATAATCTGCTTTGTCCACTTTCCCTGTCATTTCTATGGCTTTACGAATTACCTCTTTGGGCTCTGTTTCCATTACGATGTCAACCATCAAGGTTTTTATCTTAATTTCACCTTCGTTTAGAATGGCTTGTAACAGACCTTCTTTATTTCCAAAATGCCTGAAAATTAAACCTTCTGAAACCTCCGCAACTTTTGCTATTTTGCTGGTTGAAGTAGCATAGAATCCTTCTTTTGCAAATAATTGCAAAGCCGCCTGCAGTATTTTTTCTTTTTTATCAGTCATTTCAATAGTGAGTAATCGCTCACAAAAATAGAATTATTTTTCGAATTTCAAAATTCTCAAATTGTTTTTTATTGAATTAATCTGTTAGTTTGGTTAACTGAGCTTTAGTTTTTGGTTCAAATTTTAGATGATGAAGTTGTTTTAAAAAGAAAGAACCATTCTCTTTGATATATTTTCAAAATGAATGGTTCTCTTAAAACTGTATTTTAAAGAATTATTTTGAATATAATTTTTCCCGAAGTTCATGAATTCTTTCGTCGGTAATGTAATCGTCGTAGTTCATCAGCTTATCAATAATTCCATTAGGAGTTAATTCGATTATGCGGTCGCAAACTGATGAGATAAACTCATGGTCGTGAGATGACATGAAAACATTACCCGGATAGCGTTGCAGGTTATTGTTAAACGACTGTATCGACTCCAAATCGAGGTGGTTGGTTGGTGTGTCCAATATCAGTGCATTTGCATTTGCCAGCATCATACGGGCAATCATGCAACGCACTTTTTCTCCTCCCGAAAGCACATTCACTTTTTTGTAAATTTCATCACCTGCAAAAAGCATTCTGCCAAGATATGTTCGTACAAATATTTCGGTGGTATCGCTGGTAAACTGGCAAAACCAGTCGAAGAGCGTTAACTTGGTACTGCTGAAGAATTCAGAATTATCGAGTGGGAGATACGCAGAGGTAATGGTTTGCCCCCATTGGTAAGTTCCCGAATCGGGTTTCGCGTGATCTGTAATTATCTCGAAAAGAGCAGTCATAGCGCGTGGGTCGCGCGACAGGAATATTATTTTTTCGCCTTTGTTGGCAACAAAATTTACATCTTTGAATACCACTTCGCCATCGATGCTGGCACTTAAATCGGTAACATCGAGAATTTTGTCACCGGCTTCGCGTTCAGGTGTGAAAATAATACCGGGGTATTTACGTGTTGAGGGCCGAATGTCTTCGATATTAAGCCTTTCAAGCATTTTTCGGCGACTGGTTGCTTGTTTCGATTTTGCTACGTTGGCGCTGAATCGCTGTATGAATTCAAGCAGTTCTTTTTTCTTTTCTTCGGCCTTTTTGTTTTGCGCCTGCTGCTGACGAAGTGCTAATTGGCTGCTCTGGTACCAGAAACTATAATTTCCGGCAAACATTTTTATGTCGTTAAAATCAATGTCGATAGTGTGGGTACTGATGGCATCCAAAAAGTGCCTGTCGTGGGAAACCACCAAAACCGTATTTTCATAATTGGCAAGGTAACTTTCGAGCCACACTACAGTTTCAAGGTCGATGTCGTTGGTGGGCTCATCAAGCAGCAGATTGTCAGGTTTGCCAAAAAGCGCCTGGGCAAGCAAAACACGTACTTTTTGCTTTCCACTTATGTCTTTCATTAAAGTGTAATGTAATTCCTCTTTAATTCCCAGGTTACTTAACAGCGATGCCGCATCACTTTCAGCGTTCCACCCGTTCATATCGGCAAATTCGGCTTCGAGATGAGCAGCCTGTAATCCGTCTTCATCCGAAAAATCGGGTTTCATATAGAGCTCATTTTTCTCGTGCATTATTTCCCAAAGCCGCTCGTGACCTTTCATTACAGTATCGAGTACAGTAAATTCATCGAAAGCAAAGTGATCCTGTTTTAAAACCGACATTCGCTCGCCGGGCCCTTGCGAAATAGCTCCTGTAGTCGGATCAATTTCTCCGGAAATTGCTTTTAAAAAGGTTGATTTTCCGGCACCGTTTGCACCAATTATTCCATAACAGTTCCCGGGAGTAAACTTCATATTTACATCCTGAAACAATATCCGCTTTCCAAACTGAATTCTTAAATTCTCAACTGTAATCATCTGAATAAAAAATTATTATGCTTTCACTTTTTGTGAAAAGGCGCGCAAAGTTAGGCATAAATTACCGATTATTTTCAATCTTACTTTAAATCACATGGTTGGTAATCCAAGAATTAACAGAGAATGTTTTTTTCTAAGGAGAAATATTTTGTTGAAGAATTAATACTTTTCTGTAATTATTTAATTATAAGATAATCAGGTGTATATGATTTTAGTATTAGGAAAAAATCCTTAATAAACGTTAAAATGTTTAACTAATACAGACCAAAAGATGAACAATAACAAATGTTTAATGTTTATGATTTCAAGTTAAACAAAAAATAGAAACAGTATGAAAACTTACAAATTTTACTTAACAATGTTAGCCGTCTTTTTGATGGTTAGTTTTACCTCAACAGCACAGAGTGTGGTCGATGTAATAGTGAACAGTCCAAACCATACAGTTTTGGAAACTGCACTTACTGAAGCAGATTTGGTTGATGATTTGCAGGGAGCAGGGCCATTCACGGTATTCGCTCCCAGTGATGATGCTTTTACAGCACTTCCGGCAGGAACATTGCAAGCACTTTTGGCTGATATACCAGCCCTGACAGACATTCTGCTTTACCATGTAGCTGGAGCAAATGCAATGAGTTCTGATCTCAATCATGGTCAGAACATCACAACTCTACTTGGTAAAAATGTAAATGTGATTATCGTTGATGGAAACATTTACATCAATAATGCCAAAGTAACTGTAGCTGATATAGTTGCAACAAATGGCGTAGTTCATGTAATCAATGCAGTGCTTTTGCCACCCGTTTCGAAGCCCGCAACAGTTGCTGAAATTATTAGCAGCAGTCCCGACCATGTTAATCTGGATTTTGCATTAAATGCAGCCGGATTGGTTGATGACCTGCAGGGGGCAGGACCTTTTACTGTATTTGCACCAACGGATGCAGCTTTTAAAGCCTTACCTGAAGGAGTACTGGAAGATTTATTTGCAGATTCCAAAGCGTTGACAGATGTTCTTTTATATCATGTTGTTGGTGCAAAAGCAATGAGTTCAGACCTGAGCAACGGACAGAAAATCGTCACTGTTCTTGGGAAACAGGTAACCGTTACTATTAACGAAAACGGTGTTTTCATTAACAATGCTAAAGTAACTGTTGCTGATATCGAAGCCGATAACGGGGTTGTACACGTAATCGATGCAGTTTTAACTCCATCTGTTGATGTTCAAATTGTTGAAACAGCTTCAAAAGGTAAAGTTATTACCGATGGTGATGGACGAACACTTTATTTCTTTGCAAGAGATGCAAAAGGTGCTTCAATGTGTACAGGTGGTTGTTTAAATAACTGGCCGGTATTTTATACTCAAAATATTATAACTGGCCCTGGACTTAACGCTTCCGACTTTGGTTCAATAGACAGAGGAGGTGGTGTAATGCAAACCACTTATAATGGTTGGCCTCTCTATTATTTTGTGAACGATACGCAACCTGGAAGTATGAATGGTGATGCAGTGATTGGAAAATGGTTTGTAGCAAAACCTGACTATACAATTATGATTACAGATAACCAGTTAACGGGTTTGAACGGATTAAACTACAAGGGTGATTATACACCCGGAGACGAAGTAATTCAGTATTTTACTGATGAAAAGGGATTCACGCTATATACAAGAAAAAACGACAAATTTAGCACCAATACATTTACTAAACCCGATTTTTCAAATAACGGTGTTTGGCCAATTTATGAAGAAAGTGAAATAGTAATTCCATCTGTGCTAAACAAATCTGATTTTGGAATTATTAATGTTTATGGTAAAAATCAATTGACTTATAAAGGTTGGCCGTTGTATTATTTTGGTCAGGATATGATGGTACGCGGAAATAACAAAGGCGTAAGTTTTCCATCTCCTGGTATCTGGCCGGTTCCTGTAAAAGATATGATGTCACCAAAATTTTCCACTGTAGTTGACATCGTCGTAGGCAGCGAAAACCACACCACTTTGGAAGCCGCAGTAGTTGCAGCCGGCTTGGTTGAAACCCTCCAGGGTGCTGGTCCGTTCACTGTATTTGCGCCGACAGACGCAGCATTTTCAGCACTTCCAGCCGGAACAGTTGAAGCACTTTTAGCC
>JBGSRA010000076.1:0-42499 GCA_041737765.1 Draconibacterium sp.
TGAAATCGTGAATAACTCTCCACAGGTTCCGAGTTATTTCCCGATTTCAACAGAAAAGCATCATCAACATTTAGATTTGATGAGTAAAAAAAAGAATAAAAAAATGTCTAATTCAGTCAACGTTATTTAGGCATGGACAAAACAGCATCCAGAATTCAATATCCAACATCCAACATCCAGAATCCAATATCCAGTACCCAAAAATCAAACAGCAGTAATCTGTTACGGGTTGGCAATTCGGTTCGTGAGCATCCACTGCTGTCCGGGCATGTCTTTCAGGATATCTTTTTCAAATGCATATTCGGGATGGGCATCGAGAAAAGCCTTTGCCGAAAACGACATTCCGCAAGGATGGCCCATGATTGCCCAGAACTGAAGACCTTCAGCCAGGTGACTGTCGGTGACTTTGGCCTGTACCGCGCCGGCATGAAAATAAGCGCCTTCCCAACTGATTTCGTTTTTGCCGATGGAATCGAGGTCGATGTGTCCGCACAGCGAGAATCGGCCTGCATTTTCGCGGTTCCGGTTCATGTCGTAGTGGTCGGCCATAAACAGTTTTGCGGATTCAACATCTATTTTCCCCTTGTAATCGCGCATCAGTTCTTCCCATCTCAGTTTGCGCATGTTGGCCGAAAGGTTTTTATTGGTGGGGTCGAAGGTGGTTTCCTCTTTCATCAATTTTTCGTTTACGGGGTAATTGGCTCCTGTGAAAACGCCATCGGTGGTGCGTTCGAGGAAATGGTTTTTGAGACCCAGTTCGAGGCGGGCAATTTCGCCGGTTTTGTTGTCGCCAATCAGCCAGGCGTTGGCATATCCGCCGTTGTTTCCCTCAATCATAATGGCTGCCCATTCGTCGATTGACGAGGCGTACTGTACCGATTTGCGTGCTCTTACAAACTCTGCCACACCAGTAGTATCGAAACCTTTGAATGCCGAGATGGTGGTTTCGGTAACAATCAGTCCGGCGCTGTTGATGTTGAAATCGTCGCCGCTGTGAATGTATCCCGGGAGGGCGTCCATCACCATGCGGTGGCCCTGTTCGGGAACAATGTCGAGGATTACGTTCCAGCGCTGGCCAATGGCATATTCGCTCCAGTTGTTGTGGGCCATCACAATTTTGTTGTCGGCAGTGTATGAGCCGGTAGCGGCAAAAGCGCTGCAATGCTCGGGTGGCATGGGTTTCTCCTGATTTTCGAGCCAGGGCACATAGTACCCGGCCATTTCGAGCGACGAGTTAATGGCCACCAGGTCTTTCAAATCGATGGTTTCGCTGCCCAGCTTTGCATTTACGCCGGCAGCAATTCCGCTGATTTCGTCGCGGTACTCGGCAGGAACACCGGGCCACAGCAACCGGTACGATTCTTCCCTGTAAAACTCCGGACTTTTATTGGTGGCTTGCTGGTTTATGGTTTCGAAGGCGCTGCGGAGATCGATAATTTCGGCGGCAAGCAAATAGCCGTGCTGGTAACCAACTTCGTATGGCGACCCTTCGAGATGAACCACGATCCAGCCATTCTTTTCGCTCCGGCTGGCTTTTGCCATCATCTCGTCGTGCGACGGTGTACTTTTTTTGGTTGACTGTGAATTGCATCCGGCAAGAAGAATGGATGCCACAACACAAAACAGGATATATTTTTTCATAAGATTGAATTTTGTATAAATGTCGAAAAAAATTGGGATAAATAAACTGGGGGGAGGTGCTCAGTGGCGTTGCAAATAACATTGGGTTTTTATTGGAAAGGAGAGAGGTTCCTCACTTCATTCGGAATGACACGGTGTTTTTATGGGTTGGGGGAAAGAGAAAAGCGGCGCAGCCGCTTTTCTCTTTCCCCCAACTTATTCAAAGAAATTGTCATTCCGAACCCGAAGGGTGAGGAACCTCTCTTTTGCTACTAAAATGTAATTGGTAACCAACGAAGGGTGAGGAACCTAACTTTTGCAACCAAAATGTCATTGATTACATGGTGGTAAGATTGATGAAGAACCTATCTATTTCAACAAAAATGTTATTTATAACCCGGAAGTACGAAGGGTGAGGAACCTTTCTATTACACCAAAATATAATTTGTACCCCGGAGAATTTTTATTGACAGGTGAAAGGTTCCTCACTTCGTTGCCAATGACAAGGATTTTTATTGGAAGAGAGGAGAGGTTCCTCACTGGCGTTCGGAATGACACGGTGTTTTTATGGGTAGGGGAAAGAGAAAAGCGGCGCAGCCGCTTTTCTCTTTCCCCATCTATTACAACGAGATTGTCATTCCGAACCCGAAGGGTGAGGAACCTAACTTTTGCAACCAAAATGTCATTGATTACATGGTGGTAAGATTGATGAGGAACCTCTCTTTTACAACCAAAATGTTATTGGTTACATGGTGGTAAGATTGATGAAGAACCTATCTATTTCAACTAAAATGTAATTGGTAACCAACGAAGGGTGAGGAACCTAAAATTTTAACTTTCATTTTGGACAAATTCCATGAAAAATCTTTTTTAAATTTGAAAAAAATGTGCAATGAAGAACCATGAATACTACATCTATATCCTTACAAATCAGAATAAAACTGTTTTGTATATCGGTGTTTCAAACAATCTTTCAAGGAGGCTAAAAGAACATTTCGAAGGGAGAATTCATGGATTTACCCAACAATATAAATGCCGCTATCTTATTTATTACGAATTATTTCAATTTATAGATCAGGCAATTGCCCGTGAAAAGGAATTAAAGTCGTGGCGCAGGGAAAAAAAGGAAATGTTAATCGATAAATTTAACCCGGACCGGACTTTTCTGAATGACAGATTTTTAAGATGATTCTTTGAACACATTAACAGAAATCTTACCTTAATTCGTGATTAAAATCAATTTTTACACTTCAAAAAAGTTTTTCCCAATTTTAAATTGATACAAATTAATACAGACACCGAACTTAAAACTCCAAGGGTTACATATGAGTAGTCGAAAACCAATCACCAGCTAATCCGTCAACTGAAGTTTAACAGATGAATGCCGTTAGAAGTGCTACTTTAAAGTTCAAAGTTCATGTTTAAAAAAGAAAGCTGTCAAAACAAAGTTTTAAGTTTGATTTTGAAAAAAAACGAGTTCGTATTATCTTCACCAAAAACAAAAAAAAAGGGATAATGGCTAAGAAAAACAAAGGTAAAGTAGTAAGGATGCTGAGTCCTGAAAACTACATTATACAAAAGGCGCGCACATTGCCGCTGTATGAATGCTGGATAAATGACGATTGGGAAGAAACGGGTATTGGTAATGTGTTTGTTGCACGCAAACATTCAAACGGAAACATCACCGCCGGAATGTACCTTGTCGATTTAAAATGTCTCGGGGTAAAAGACGCAATTTACTGGTTTAATATTTATGAACAGGAATACCTTGAAATTCTTGACCATGCCAGAAACACGCTGGAAATGATTAAAATTACATACACGCTGGCACACAACATTGTTTTTGCGGGTTTAGAGTTTGCAGAAGAATACGGGTTTCGGCCTCACAAAGATTTTAAGGTGGCACAATACATTCTGGAAGAAGACACCGAGGATATTGAACTGATGGATATTGAATGTGGCTATAATGGAAAACCTGCCTATATAAGGGGTCCGCTCGACAATGATGCCAAAGAAGCAAAGATAATTGCACAGCTTGAAAAAGTGGCCGGACCCGGAAATTACATGTTTATAGGTGGAGAGGATGATGGGGATGAGGAAGATGATGAAACTGATGACTTTTTACCGGTTACATTTCAACTGAAAATACAACTGAGTAACATAAAAAATCCACCGGTGTGGCGTCGCATAAAAGTACCGTCGGATTATACTTTTTATGATCTTCACGAGGTGATTCAACTGGTATTTGGCTGGACCAATTCGCACCTGTTTATGTTTTCTCCCGGTGGCTTTGGTACCTCTCCGGTAATTTCCGAAACGCATGAAGGAGATGATGACTATGACCAGGAAAGAAGAATGGAAGCAGATGATGTGGAATTGTATGAAATTTTTAAAAATGAAAAACAGCACTTCACCTATATTTATGATTTTGGCGATTCGTGGGAACATAAAATAACCCTTGAAAAAATTATTAATGAGCAGTCGTTTACGCCTGAATGTACAGGGGGCAAAGGAAAATGTCCGCCCGAGGATTGCGGTGGAATATGGGGTTATGAAAGATTAAAGGAAGTTCTGGCCGACAAAAAACACCCCGAGTACAAAGACACTGCCGGTTGGCTGGGTATGAAAAAACATGAAACATGGGACCCGGAAGAATTTGACCTTGTGGAAACATCCATGATTCTGGCAGAAGAGTTTGGTGACGAAGATGAGTAAGGTTTCGAACACTGGTTACTGGACGTGAGATGTGGGTTTCGGGATTTCGAAACTTTGAACTTTGAACTGGGAACTTTGAACTCTGATAAATGTTATCTTTGAAACACACTAACAATCGAAAAATAGATAAAAAGATGGAATCGAATGGAATGAAACGGCGTGATTTTTTACGCAATACTGGTTTTGCCGCAGGTGCGTTATTGTTGCCTTTTGGCGCGACAAAAGTTTTTGGTGCAATGGAGGCAAAAAGCGCAATCCCCACGGTGGCGCTAAATAACGGTGTAAAAATGCCACGCATTGGTTTTGGTACCAACACACTGGGCGGCGAAATTGCCGAGCGCAGTGTGGCCGATGCTATTTCGGCAGGTTACCGGCTAATTGATACGGCCCACGTTTATGGAAACGAAGAGGCAGTTGGTGCAGGGATTAAAAAAAGCGGTATCAAACGCGAAGAGCTTTTTGTAACCTCGAAACTATGGGTTGACTTTGCCGGGTACGAAGCCACAAAAAAGGCGTTTCAGACTTCGATAGACAAATTGGGTACTGAATACCTCGATTTGTACCTCATCCACCGGCCCCGCGGCGATGTAAAAGGTTCGTGGAAAGCGATGGAAGAGCTTTGCAGGGCAGGGAGAATAAAAGCCATTGGAATTAGTAATTTCGAACAGGCCCAGTGGACTGACATGATGAAGGATGCAAAAATAAAACCGGCTGTCAACCAGATTGAAACTCACGTTTTTTTTCAGGAACACAACCTGTATGATATACTGAAAAAAGAAACCATTCAACATGAAGCATGGTCGCCTTTTGCTGCGGGTCGTAACAATATTTTCAGCAACCCGGTGCTGGCAGAGATTGCCAAAAAACACAACAAATCCATTGCACAGGTGTGTCTGAGGTGGCATTTCCAACGGGGCGTTGTTGCCATTCCGCGGTCGCAGAATAAAGCCCACATGATTGAGAACCTGAACATTTTCGATTTTGAATTGGATAAAAAAGACCTGCAAACCATCGCACCCCTCGATTTGAATAAAACTCAGTTTCCTGAGTGGAGTTGAGGAAGAAAAAAATAACTTGTCATTGATCATTGGTCATCGGTCATTGGGAAGGAAAGGAGATGGAATTCAGGTAGCGACAATAGGAAGTTGGCAGTTAGCAGTAGGCAATTACGGAATATCCAATAATGAATAATCAATAACCCCGTCCGACTGTCTCGTCCGGGCGGGCAATTTCCAGTTATCCGATGACCAATTACGAATGACCGGAATGTTGAATGTTGAAGGGAAATAAAGCAGAAAACGGCAGTTGGCAGTTGGCAGTAGGCAAACGAGGAATATCCAATAATGAATAGTCAACAACCCCGTCCAACTGTCTCGTCCGGGCGGGCAATTTTCAAGTTTACCAAATGACCAATGACCAGAATGATGAATGCTGATTAACAAATGTTGAGTTTCGAAGGGAAAACAGGCAAAAAGTAGCAGAAGAAAAATGCGGAATATCCAATAATGAATTATCAATACCAATTTCCAGATTTTCCTTATTGATTTAAAGGAACCGTTCTTTTATCGGCAAGAATTATAATTGGTTACAAAATTCAGAAATACTTTGTTACTGGAGAACGGTTCCCTTTGAATTGATTAACAAATGCAGATTTTATCGGTTACCAGCAACGAGTAACAAGTATCCAGTATCCAGTCAGTATCCGGCAACCAGCCACAAAAAACAACAAAGACGTACTTTGCGGGTACATCTCTGCTGAAATGAATATATTTATTTCAGATTGTTAATCATCGTGTTTTTTATTCTTTTTCTTTTCGCCTTTGTGTTCGATGTAACATTTGTGATTTTTCACCAGGTTGCCCAGAATCGCATAGTAAATCGTACGGTTGATGTCGGCTGAAATGACAATTACACCGTTGGTAAGTGTTGCATTATCAAGCATCTCAGGAATAATCCCTGCCATCAGTTTATCTAAATATAACTGAATGTAACTGGTTATGTCAATGCTCTCTTCGGTAACCGTAACACTGTCTTTTTCGGTTTTAAACTGTACATAGTTAAATACTTTTAAGGCAACTGGAATTTTTGAATTTTCAGCATTGGTGTAGTTGCCATACATGTAAAATACAGGTTTTTTACCTGCATCCTCATTGTTTCCATAAACTTTTAACTCAATTTCGTCGTAGAATCCGGGCTGAAGCATAAAGTTACCAAGTACCAGCTCGTCACTCAAAAGGTTCACCAATTTTGGACCAGTCCATTTGTATTCGATTTCGATGGAATCGCGGTTGGTGGTCATGCTTTTCAGATTAGCCTCAAACTTAATCTGCGAAACCACCAGTTGAACGGTATCCCAGGTGATTGAAGCATTTGTTGCGTCAGCCGATTTTGTGCCATCTGTTACCGGCAGCGAGTAGCTTTTGTTAAGCGCTTCGATTTTTACACCAAAAACCGATGGACCGCTAGTAACAGGCTCATCTTTCTGGCAGGCAATAAACGCGATAAATACTGCCATAAATATTGCAATTACAATTTTGCTTTTCATTTCTATTCTCTGATTAAGATTCATAACATGTTTTAGCCCGGGAATATGGCAAATTTCGTGCATGTTGTAAGTTGAAGGTTTAAAATGCATTTGTACAGCCGATTACCGAAATGACGGATAAATCCTAACCTATCAAAACGAGATGGCTTTATCAATATGAGAGGAAGAAGAACGAAGTTGGAATACCATAGAAAAAATATAAATTTCGGCGATGGAGAATTTTACCGGGGGTGAAATGTTCACTCTTAGAAATAATATACTGTCTGGTTATCTGCTATTTACCAGAATCCAGAATCCAGAATCCAGAATCCAGAATCCAGCACCAAGTATCCAGCATCCAAATACCAAGTATCCAAATATCAAAATTCAAAAACTGAAACCATTATCCAGTATCCAGTTTCCAGTACCAAGCATCCAGAATCCAGAATCCAGCACCAAGTATCCAGCATCCAAATACCAAGTATCTAAATATCAAAATTCAAAAACTGAAACCAGCATCCAGCATCCAGCATCCAGCATCCAAATACCCAGAATCCAAAATTCAGAAGAATGGATCCATATAATTAACTTTCACACTTGTATTTTGATTAAATATTTAATAAATTACAGTCCATAAGGCCATTAATACAAATTACAGTGAGATTAAAATCTGTATTGGATTAATTTAAACCTGCCACAATTCTGATTGTTTAGAAATTCGACTTTTAACATTATATAAATAAACCACTTAAAATATTAAAAAATGGCATTATCACAGTTTTTCACTAATTTATGGGATAACATTAAAAGTGCACCAACTTTTGTCCCTACCTACATTGAGTTTCCAGCCGGGCAAACCGATGAACCCAATCAGCCGGCTGAATTTGACTCCAGACAACATTACTTTATGATGAGTGTGTGCGAAATGTTTTTATCGTATCAGCGACTCTGGCATCAGGATTTTTCGCCGATGGTATTTTCGGTATGTAACTTTAGCTATGATGGTAAAATTCTTGAAATTCCTTATGTTATTGGCCCTTCGCTGCTTAAAAAGTTTGAACAAAGACTGCCAAAAGGAATGTTGTTTTTAAATACGCCGGTAGTTGGCATGTATCCGTGGCGGGGAGGAAATGTTTCGTTAAGCGTGGTACTTTGCCGGGTAAAGGAAACCAACAATGCCGAAAAACTGTTAAATGTGATTGAAGAAGTGTCGGGTAGCCTCGACTTATCGTCAGGGCTTTCGCAATATACCAAAATAGGGAGGGTAGTTTTAAGTGGATTTGAAACCTTAATGGGATTTGAGCAAACCAGTCCGTTACTGGGCTTAAACAATAATTTTGGACAGGAGGCAGGGCATGTTTTCCGCCCCGGATACCATGCTATAATTCATGCCCAGGATTTGGACAAAAGCAAATTCTGGATAAAAAACAATAAACTGTGTTACGGCAAAACCCTTGAATCTTCTGAAGAGTATCGTGACGATGATTTTGTTTTGTTCAGGATTGGTATTTCCAATAAAAGGGAGGAGTTACTTTCGCTCCCGTTTCATGATGAATACAACGAAATATACAACGACATAAAAAATCAGAATAAAATTACGGACGAATACAGGAATAGCCTGAGAAGCAAAATGATTCATCTTGCGGTTTCAATTATGCAATGTCCCGATCTCACTCCGGCACAGGCCAGCAGTATATGGGATGAGAAAGTGAACGAAATAAATGCATTTGTGGAAAAACTGAGTAAACTGGATGGTCTGAAAGTCATGATGGGTGATATGAATCCAACCGACAAAATTATTCATTCAGCCATGAACGATTTGAAATTTTAATATACATAATTACAAAAAATGGCGAATTTTTATATCCGGTTCATAAAGCGAAGAGATCAAACTCAAATCGCCTATCTTGGATTAGGGAAGTCATTTCATTATGCTCCAACAGTAAAGGAGGAAGTAAGAGACAGAAGGATTGTAAGCGTTTTACGCAAGTATCTTGATTTGGATTTTGAACTGGGTCAGCATGTAATTTTCAACCGAAAGGAATTCGAGGCTTTGGGTGAATTGCTATTCGACCTCATTTTTGCCGATGAAAATCTTTTTATTGAATTCGACGACTGGTACAGAAGTTCAATCCGCAATGAAGATGGAGAAGATACATACAATATTTACCTTGAATTTGATCAGGATAAGGAGTTTGATGATTTGGCCATACTACCCTGGGAATACATTCATTTTAAACCTAAAAAAGAAGGATTGATTCATGATGAACCATTTTTGGCAGCCAGTACATCAAAAAAAATAAACTTCTACCGGAAAATTCCCTTTACTTTTGTTGAAGCTCTCGATGAAAAATACAATGAAATAATTCCTCCCCTAAAAATTTTATTACTCATTTCGAACCCTACAGATATTAGTATCAAAAAAATGGATGAGTTATTGCAGTATTTCAGGGAATTAAAGAAGATGTACCCCGATGATAACCATTTGCAGATTAAATACCTTTATCAACCCAGTCCGGGTTCCGATGAATTTAAACAGGAACTGAATAACGGACAGCTAAACAAACCTGAAACTTATTTTCTGAAAAAGGAACTGGGTGATAAAATCGGTCCTCACGACAAAACATTCTCCCCCGATATTATTCATTATGTGGGGCATGGCTTTTTGGAAGACAACAACGGAATGCTCTTTTTTGCCGAAGAAGATAAAAATATTGCTGGACTATTTAAAAAGCATCCGGTTAGTGATACCCGATTTTCGAACGGAATAAAGGATTCAAGGCTGAATCCGAAACTGGTGTTTTTACAGGTGTGCAATGGGGGCCGCATTGTGGATTATATCAACAATAAAGGAACAGCCATTTGTTTGCTCCAAAAACGTATTCCGTTTGTAATCGCCATGCAAAACCCGGTTCAGGAGGACCATGCACTTCGTTTCACACAAACATTTTATAACAATTTTATTCAGGGGAAAAATATTGGCTCGTGTGTATCGGCCGGAAGATATGAATTGGGCGGACAGGGTGAGTTTAACCAAAAAGCATTTGGAAGTCCCGTGTTATTTACCTTTACTTCATTTCCGTTGTCGTTTAACATGTTTCATCAGGAAGAAAATACGGACAAAGTGATGGAACAGGATCTGGAAGAGGAGATTATTAAATACTGTAATTTCCCCGGGTGTCCACATTACGGCAACGAACAGCGTTACAATTCCACCGATATTATGTGTACACAAGGCCATCGGCTGGTGAGCAAAAAGAAAGAAGTGGTTTCGTTCGATTCTTCACCACGAATGAGAAGGACTGTATCAGCTGATTCTAAAATGGATTACGAAAATAAATCAACCGAAACAACCCATACATCGTCTCGTGATTCCAGAACAGCGGAATCGAATACTCCCTCCATCGGAAAAGGATTTACAAGGGAAGTTCGAAAACTTAGGGATTAATATAATATGCATAACAAAGAAAAAATAATCAGGATTTTGGCAGACAACTATTTTCAGGCTGCCAGTTCAGAATGCGATATGTTCCGGATTACCGATATACTTGAAGAAGTTCGAAAGTTAAACATAGCACAGGAAAAATTAAATAAAATAGAGGATCGGCTGGAAATCCACCTGGGAGAAAGCCTGGATTACGAAAATGAATTTGGCATTGTTAAACGTTTACTTCAGCAGTTAAGAGATTTAAAACGGGAGAACTATAAAACAGAGTTGATTGAACTCTTCAGGAAAGATGAAAAAATGGGGTGGCAAAAATGGCTCCGGATTTTTGGCTTCGAACTGTCGAAAGCAAACAGCGATACTTTAAATTTTTTGCTTAAAATTAATTTACCAATACATGAGAATCAGGATTACAGGCTGATTAAAAAATATACCAAATTTGTGTCGGAAGAACGCTGGCCGGAAAGTCTTCCATTATTCGAATATTTTATCGGGTTGAAAAATATACCCAAAACTATAAAAGCTGAGTTATTTTATATAGCCGGACAGATTCAGTTATACCATTTTTCGGATTTTAACAAAACACTGGCTTATTTTAAGAAAGTAAATGAAATGCTCCCCGGGACTCCGCGGGCGGAAAGGGCTTATGGCGATTATTATATTCAAAAGAATGAATTCGACAATGCCCGTAAACATTTGCAAAAAGCACTCGATCTGGATAAAAAAGATTTTGAAAGTTACCTTGTACTTGGCAATTTATATAAGGCTGAAAACAGGTATGATGCAGCCGAAAGCTGGTACAATGAAGGAATCCGGGAAAATCCTGGTAAAGCCGATTTGTATAATCGGATTCTTTTGCTGAATGAACATGCTGAATATTACGGAAAACACAAAAGTGATGTAGAACATTTAGTTGAAACAATCATAAAGCTTGACAGCACTTTTGTATTTACGGCATATAATAATGCAGGTTTTATTCATCAGAAAAACGGAAATTTCGAAAAAGCGGAAAAATATTACAAAAAAGCCATCGGCATTTATCCAAAACGTATTCAGGGGTACACCAATTTGGGCTACTCGTATCTCGATAAAAACGACTTGCAAAAAGCGGAAGAAGCATTTAAAAAAGCTATCGAAACCGACAGGAAATCTTTCGACGGTTATTGGGGGCTTGTTGCGCTGAACAGAAAAAAGGGAGACTGGAATGCTCTTATTTCAAATCTGAAGATATGTGAAAAATACCGGCCACAGTGGAGAATGTATATATACAACGATTTTGGTAATGCCTATGAGAAATTACACGACCTTGAAAATGCACAGAAGTATTACCTGCTGGCTTTAAATAATGATCCTCAAAGCACGCTGGGGCTGGATGCTTTACTGGACATTGCAGAACTGGATTTGGAAATGGGAAAAGGAGTTCTGTTGTTAAAAACCATAAGAAAATCGAAAGGTCCCGGGTTCGACGACATGTTTAATTACAGGTTGGGAGTAATTTATTACAAAAATCAGTTGTATAACGATGCGGTTCGTTATTTTGAAAAGGCTTCTTCTCTTATTCAAAGCGATCCCATAAAACTGGAATATATGGGTCTGGCCTATGAAAAAACGGGAGATGTTAAAATTGCCGAAGCACTCTACCGAAGGGCCATTGAAGCAGCTACTACCAATAAAAGCAAGTATTACAACAGGCTGGCTTTTTTTCTTACCTACATTAACCGTTGCGAAGAGGCCATTGAATTGTTAAATACTGCCATCGAACTTAAACCGGATCCAATGTTTTTGGAAAATCGGGGTTACGCTCATGAAATTCTGGGACATTACGAAGAGGCACTAGAAAACTACAAAAAGGCACTTGAGCTCTCGGTGAATGATAAAGATATTTATGAAAACCGGCTGGGTATTTTTTATTATAACCGAGGGAAAAACAGTGAAGCAATCGGGCATTACAACGCCGCCATTTCCCTGTTTCCCAAATCAGTTTATTACGAAAATATCGGGTTGGCTTTTGAATTTTCAGGCGATTTAACAAATGCTGAAATAAGCTACAGAAAAGCAATTGAACTCGAAAATTCGAAAAAGGATAAATATTTAAACCGTTTGGGTTTCTTTTTATCCAAAAATGTAAAGCACGAAGAAGCAGTTGAATTGTTTAGAAAAGCCATCGGAATAAATGAAGTATCTGTTTATTACGAAAACCTGGGTTTTTCGCTTGAAAAACTGGGGCAACTGCAGGAAGCAGAAGAGAATTACCGAAAAGCGATCTGGATTTCATCGGGCGAAAAAGATGTATTCCTAAACCGGCTGGGAATTTTTTACTATAATCAACAGAAATACAACGAAGCCGTTACGTTTTACAAACAGGCAATTAACTATAAACCAAAAGCAGTATATTTTGAAAACCTCGGAAATGCTCACCTGGAACATTACTTTTTAAATGACCCAAAAGATCAGAAAGAATTCGAAAATTTTGAAAATGCATATCTGAAAGCTGCTGAATTAGAACCAAATAATGGCCGTTACTATTTTCAGTTGGGTTGGAGAGTTTTAATAGAGTTAAATGATACCAACAAATCGAAGGAATATCTGAACAAAGCGCTTGAGATTTTCAGGATAACTCCTGAAATTGAACCAGACGAATTATTAAGTATTCAGTTTTTGGGAGCAGCATTTCAGCAGGAAGGAAATCTGGATAAAGCGGAAGAGATTTTTAATGAAGCTTACAATCTGGATCAAAAGAATGATTTGCTGTGCAATTTTCTGGGGAAAGTTTATCTCGATAAAAAAGAGTATGAAAAATCACTTGAATTTTATACCAAAGCACTTACCCTGGAACCACATAAAGTCAGCAATATTAAAAATGTAGCCGAGGTGTATCATATTCTGGGAGAAACGGAAAAAGAAATTGAAACTTATTTGGAAGGGGTCAGGTATGAATCAACTCTTTATGGAGATATTGGTAAGTTATATTATAGAAAGGATGATTTTATAAACGCTGAAAAATATATCAGACTTGCACTAAATGCTTCCCCTGACAATTATTTAAATATCGAAAATCTCGGATTAACCTTACAAAAACTGCATAAATACAATGAAGCAATAACTGAATTCTCCAAAGCTCTGGAATTGGCACCACTTGCGGAAAAGAGCTTTTTTAATAATTACATTGGCAATTGCTGGTTTGCCTTAAACGAAATGCAAAAAGCTGCCGGTTATTATCTCATTGCCTATGATCAAGACCCAAATAGTAAAATTTATTTCGACAACCTGATTTTAGCCTTAAAAGGTGGAGGACAACAAGAAGAAGCAAAGAAAATGATTGAAAAGCGATTGGAAAAAGAACCAGAAAACGGCAATCTGATAAACCAACTTGGCTTAATGCATTTTGATGACAAAGATTATGATAAAGCCATTCTCTGCTTCAAAAAAAATATTGAACTCAATTCAGAAAGTTATATTCCATACGATAATCTGGGATTTTCGTATGAAAAAATGAATCAGCCTGAAAAGGCTATCGAAGCTTATGAGAGGGGTATTCCGCACAACAATGGTTTTTACGAAAAAATCGGGAAAATATATTTTAATCAAAAAGAATATATTAAAGCTGAGACATATATCAGAAAGGCTCACGAAATGGCTCCTGAAAACGATATGTATTTAAATAACCTGGGGATTGTACTCGCATTTCAAAACAAGATTGATGATGCTATTGCGGTTTACCTGAAAGCCATTGAAAAAGCACCGGATAACCCGATTTTTTATGAAGGCCTTTCAAGAATAAAAGAGTCACTTGGTGAAATGGAAGAGGCGATACAGTTAATGGAAAAAGCCACTGAAAAGGAAACAAAATTAAAAGACAGGTATCTTTTTGAACTTGGTAAATTGTATGAAAAAGCGGGCGATTTTCAAAAGGCAAAGACATATACAGAAGAAGCAGTAAACATGTATCCCGAATTACAATACTTCGATCAATTGGGTAAATTATATTTTAATGATGGCGATTACGAAAAGGCAACCGAAATTTTTTTGAAAGCGGTTAAATCTTTTCCGGACGATGAGCAATTCAGGAAAAATTTCAGTCTGTCACTTGGTAAAATCAACAACGAAAAAATAAAAAATCAACTCTGTGATGAAGCTTTATCAATTGAAGGATTGGGAGCTTTCGAGACTGGCATCAACAGCTAATGAGTAAAGAATGGAAATTCTCTGATAGAAGCAAGAGAAGAAAACATTTCTGTTATACCCAAAAAGCGATCAGAATCCGGTTGGTATTAATAGTCGGTTTTTACTACCGATTTGTCAAGATTTGTTTGGAAGTTTTTCCCGTTTCGAAGCAAAACGGGTGGCAACTCAGGATTTGCAGGTGCTGAGGTACCTGAAAAATCATAAATGCTGAGACCGCTGAAACCGTCAACTTCGATTCCGTAAGTGAAAAACGATTGTGGCTGATTGTCCCATTCAAGTCTGAAATTCTGTATAACCAATTCGTTCACACCCTTTGCATAAAACCCCGGGATATTGTGTTCGAACAACGAAAACTGCTGATCGGAAACCGGACGTAAATCGAAGTTACCGCCGGCACAATCGTTCATGTAAGAGTTATTGATTTTAAGGGAAACATCACGAAACTGAAGATTTTCAATTTCCGACTCTTCGCTTGACCATACCACAATGCCTGCCTCACTTTTGGCGATAATATTGCTGAAATACACATTTTTAATAGTTCCGAGCGGTACACCGGGTGTTCCGCGCAATACGGCAACCTGTATGGGTTCACCATTTCCCCACCAATCGCCCGTATGCAGGCGGGTTTCAATATTTATATTTTGAAAATGCATGTCGCTGATTGAACCACTGTCGCGCACAGTAAGCACAATTCCGCGGTTCGAATTGGAAATGTTGATGTTACTGAAATTATAATTGCTCATGTGATTCTGATCCCAACCCCCAATCCGGATTCCTGACGAACGCGAAACGATGTTGCAGTTGCTGACGTTGATGTTCTTCGAAGGGTGGACTATATCTTTATACCCCGCCAAATCGAAATGATGCGAGTAACCTGTGATTGCAAAACCATCGTCGCCACCTCGGATATCACAGTTGGAAACATTGATATTGCTGCAACTGGTTAAGTCGATTCCGTCGTTGTTTGGCACCATCAGGTTGTTGTATATTTTAACTCCCGAAATAACTCCTCCGTCAACATCGGCAAGGTGTAAAGTCCAGTACGGCGAATTTGTAATAACCACATCGCGGATGGTTACATTCCGGCAATTGGAGAAAATTATCATCTGGTTGGGGCGTTCGAGTGGCACAACGGGCCCATCCTGCGCCGTACCGGCAATTACCCTGAATTGATCTTTCTGGCGGGAATACTGACTTCCCTCTGCGCTTATCTTTTTAAATTCTTTCAGGTTCATAAAAACATCACCATTTCCATCGATGGTTCCCAGGCCTGTAACCGATACATTTTGTGCGTTTTCGCACCAGATAAGGCCCACTTTTTGGTTGTTCAGAAAGTAATCGGTTAAAACAGTGCTTCCCAAAATTACAGCGCCGGGTTCGAGATGCAGATTTACTTCCGACAGCAGCACAATTGTCCCGGTTTTAAATACTCCCTGTGGTACAGTTACCTTTCCTCCACCGGTAAAATGGCAGGTATCAATTGCATTTCTGAAAGCAGTTGTATTCATGAATTCGCCATTGCCAACAGCTCCAAAATCATTTATATTAACATTCCGTGTACTGCCAAAAGCCGAAATCAGAATCAACCCTGCGAATAAGAATATTTGATGTAAATGGTACATGGTTTTTTGTATTGATTAAAGAGTCACAAGGTAAAGGATAGCATCGCCCGGAGCGATTCCATCCTTTTAAAAATGAATGCGGCAATACCGTCAGCCTGGCGTTAAAAACCAGTTACCGGCAACCTGTTTACCAGTCATAATTATATTCGTCAATCCACGCTTTAAAATTTTTAATATCGCTTGTATTGTAGGTTTTTAGCCTGTTTTCGAACCACACTTTGTCTATGCAAACCTGTTTAATGATTTCGAATTGTTCGTCAGTAATCAACTCCCGGGTAAATAAAAACTCAAAAAAATCGAAAAGTGCTGAAAGTATCTCCATCATCTCTTTAAGATTGGGAGACATGTTTTTTCTGATGTACCAGTTTCCCAGGAATTTTCGAATGGTGCTGTCATCGGTTTCCAAAACTGACAACACATCTTCATAAACAAAAAAATAGCTCATCACAAAAAACGAACTGTATTCAAGTTGGCGCTGAACCAGTTTATCGCTGTAATTTTTTTTTCGCAAATATTCCTCAAATTCATCGAACACAACCTGCGTATTCTCCCACTGCCTGTTATCTTCCTCCTCGGAATTATCATCTTTTATGCACTCAAAATTTTCTTTGGTTAATTTCATTTTTTAAATCAGTTTATCGCTGCTGGTTTCAGGTTCTTTTTAAGTTTTGCAAATTGAAGGATTACAAATCCACCAATAAAAAACAGCGCCATAAAAAGCATACTGTTGCGCATGCTTCCTGTAATCTGATCGATAAAACCATACGAAAATGTACCAATTACAATGGCAAGTTTTTCGGTAACATCGTAAAAACTGAAAAATGAGGCGGTATCTTTTGTTCCTTCCGGAATCAGTTTTGAATAAGTTGACCGTGAAATCGACTGTACGCCGCCCATTACAAAACCCAGCAGTCCGGCCAAACCGTAAAACGACATTTTATCTTTCAGAAAATAGCCGGTAATACAAATAAAAATCCAGATAATCAGTGTGGTGCCAATTGCAAATCCATTTCCCCTGAATTTTGAAACCAAAGCAAAAAAGTATGCACCAACAATTGCGACAATTTGTAAAATCAGCACTACAAAAATCATTTCATCGGCAGTCATTCCCACTTCCTTATCGCCAAACAGGGGAGCCAGCAACATTACGGTTTGCACGCCCATGCTGTAAATAAAAAAAGCAATCAGAAAACGGAGCATCACAACTTTTTCTTTTACCACCGCGAACACTTTTTTTAGTTCCCTCATTCCGTTTCCCATTATTCCAAGGGTAACAGGTTTTCCGGTTGCCCTGTCTTCAAGGTAATGAAAGGCGATTTGAGCAAATCCCATCCACCATACGCCAACCAGGATAAAACCAAATCTTGTGGCAGCGCCTCCGTCTTTAAATCCAAAGGTTTCAGCTTTCATATACAAAATAAGGTTTATAACGAGTAAAATCACACTACCGATGTAGCCCATTGCAAATCCGCGTGCACTAACCCTGTCCATTTTGTTTTCGGTGGCAACTTCGGGTAAAAAGGCATTGTAAAAAACCAGCGATCCGGCAAAACCAATGCTGGCGGTTACAGCGCATAAAATTCCAAATTCCACATTTTCGCCTGTAAAGAAATACAGGGAGATACAGGAGATTGAACCCAGGTAGGTGAAGAACTGCATAAACCGTTTTTTTCGTCCGCTGAAATCGGCAATGCCCGAAAGTACCGGGGCCAGAAAAACGATAACAAGAAATGAAAAGGAAATAGCATACGAATAAAGAACCGAGTTGACGACTGACATTCCAAAAAACTGAACCGTTTCGCCACCAAAGGCACTTTGCGTTGTACTCAGAAAATAAATGGGGAATATGGCTGTGGTAACTATCAGGTTATAAACCGAATTAGACCAGTCGAACGAAGCCCAGGCATTAACAAGGCGAGTGTTATTTTTTTCCAGCATTTTTGTTTGAATTTTAATCGGTTAAAGTTTGCTTTACCAGTTAAAGATGCAAATTATTTTTGAAAAAAGGGCAAAGGGCAAAGGGCAGAGTGCTAAGAGCAAAGGGCAAAGAGGGAAGATCAAGGAGCAAGGAGCAAAGGGCAAAAAGATAAGAGCAAAGGGGCAAGGAGCAGTGAGCCAAAAGAAAAAATTGAGAAAAGGAAAATCACTGGTTGCTGGTCGTATGGAAAACAGTGGGCAGTAACCCGGTACCAGTGGCAACTTTCTAGTTCGTATTTTGCATTCTGTTTAAATTGTGTTAATTTCAGCCCGCTTTAAAATATTCAGTTATGAATCCACTTGTCCGTATTGGAACTATTATCGTTGTTTTTGCACTTGCATCATATTCCATCGCCATTATTACCGAACAACGGAAAAAGATTCTCCGCAGAAGGATTCTGGTATTTTTGACCTTGGGTGTTGCACTCGATATTACCGCCACCATTTTTATGATTCTTGGTTCAACAAAAGGGGTATTTTCTTTGCATGGAATTATTGGTTATTCATCGTTGCTGGCCATGTTTATTGATGCGGTACTTATCTGGCGGTTGAAAATTCAAAAAGGAAGTTACTGCCTGGTTCCCGATGGAATTCACATTTATTCGCGATACGCCTACATTTGGTGGATTATTGCATTTATTACCGGCGGTCTTCTGGTGGCACTGAGGTAGAATGCGTGAATGCTTAAATGCATGAATGCATGAATGTGGTGGCAAATCAAACGTCACTTGTCATTGGTCATCAGGAAGAGAAAAAGTATCACCATTCAGAATAATCAATATCCAATAAAAAATTACGAGAATAGTTTTTCCCAATGACTAATAACTAAATGACCATTGACTCGTACATTTTTGTAACAAATTTCATAAATTGTAGTCTGATACAAACGATTTTGAATAGTTTCATTTCGAACAATTAATATCAAAAAATCATGAAAAAAACTACTTCTCCGCACTTAATGTTGCTGGTTGTTTTATTGCTGATGAGTTGGTGTTCGTTTGCGGTAAACACTACCGATACCCGGTTAATGCAGCAGCCTGCAATCAGTTCAACACAAATTGCATTTGTTTATGCCAACGATTTATGGGTAGCTAATATTGATGGTACCAATTCGCGACGGCTTACTTCCGATGCCGGATTTGAATCAAATCCATGTTTTTCAGCCGATGGCAAAATCATTGCTTTTAGTGCCGAATACGATGGCAATACCGATGTTTATACCATTCCGGCTGAAGGTGGTATGCCACAAAGGTTAACATGGCACCCGGCGGCTGACATGGTTCGTAGTTTTACCCCCGACGGGAAAGCTGTTTTATTTGCATCAACGCGCGATGATTTTTCAAACCGGTATTCTCAGCTTTTCACCATCAATCTCGCAGGTGGATTTCCAACTAAACTTATTATTCCAAATGGTAACCAGGCCGGTTATTCGCCCGATGGAAAACAAATGGCCTACACACCAATTTCTCCACGTTTTCAGCAATGGAAAAATTACCGGGGAGGTACGGTTTCAAATATCTGGGTGTTTAATTTCGATAACTATGAAACAGTAAAAATTCCAATGGCCGAAAACCGCAGCAACGACTGGAATCCGATGTGGATTGGAAGCTCTGTGTATTTTCTGTCGGACAGAAACGGGGAATTTAATCTTTTCTCGTACAATACCACCACAAAAGTAATTAACCAGCTTACCGATTTCAAAGATTTCCCCATTAATTCGGCGAATAAAAGCGGAAATAAAATCATTTTCGAACAGGCAGGAAAACTGCATATTATTGATATTGCCAACAACACGGTAAAAACGCTGCAAGTTGGTATTGCTGCTGAACTTACCGAACTCCGTACACGGTTTGTGAAAGGATCGCAAAATATACGAAATGCACATATTTCGCCTTCAGGCTCACGCGCAGTCTTTGGTTTCAGGGGCGAAATTGTGACTGTACCTGCAGAAAAAGGCGATCCAAGAAATATTACCGAAACTGCCGGCGCTCACGAAAAATATCCGGCCTGGTCACCCGATGGTAAATCGGTGGCTTACTTTTCCGACAAATCCGGCGAATATCAACTTTACATTCAGCCACAGGATGGAAAAGGAGGAGCAAAGACATTTCCGCTTAACGGAACAGGATTTTATGCTTTCCCCGAATGGTCGCCTAACAGTAAATACATCAGCTTTAGCGATAACGGGCGAAATTTTTATATGCTGGACGTTGCAACAGGAAACATTAAAAAAATAGATGCCGACGAACTTTATGTTCCCGGTCAGTTTCGCAATCATTTTGGCTGTTGGTCAACAGATTCGCGATGGGTTGCTTACACAAAAGTTAATTCCACTTTTTTCAAACAGGTTTTTATTTATTCTGTCGAACAGGGAAAGTCGTTTCCTGTAACCGACGGTTTGAGCGATGCAGACAGCCCTATTTTTGATCCTGACGGAAAATATCTCCTGTTTTTGGCATCCACTGACGCCGGACCTGTAATTAACTGGTTCGACCAATCCAGCCACGATATGCGAATGTCGAGTTCGGTTTACCTGGCCACGCTACGTGCTGATATTCTGAATCCGTTTGCCCGCGAAAGCGATGAGGAAAAGGTGATTTCGGATGAAAAAACCGGAACGGACAAAGAAGATATTTCTAAAAAGGATGGCACAAATAAATCAACGGATAAGGCTGAAGAACCTGCAAAAAATATTTCGATTGAATTTGAAGGAATTGAAAACAGAATTGTGAACATCCCGTTAAAAGCAGGCAACTATTCTCAATTGGGCATGTTTAAGGCCGACGAATTTCTATATGTGGCAAGCGACGACAATACAAGAACATCCCGACTTTTTAAATACGATATAAAGGAACGAAAGGAAAGCGAGATAATGGAGCTTGACAATTATTTGCTTTCTGCGGATGGGAAAAAAATGCTGTACAACAAGGGACAAATATGGGGAATAACCGATGCCGGCAAGAAACCGGAAGCAGGAAAGGGAATATTGAATGTGTCGGCAGTTGAAGTAAAAATTGACCCGGTAGCCGAATGGAAACAGATATTTGATGAAGCCTGGAGAATTAACCGAGACTATTTTTATGATCCCGGAATGCACGGCGCCGACTGGAAAGCAATGAAAGAAAAATATGCTGATTTTCTGCCCGATGTTGCCTCCCGAAACGATCTGAACCGGCTGATAATGTGGATGTGCAGCGAACTTTCGGTGGGTCATCACCGCGTGGGTGGAGGCGAACAGCGTTTTAATGCCGAACGTGTTGATGGTGGTTTGCTGGGCGCCGATTACGAAATTGCCAACGGTCGTTACCGGTTTAAAAAAATTTATGGTGGTTTGAACTGGAATCCCGGACTTCGCTCTCCGCTGACCGAACCCGGAATCAATGCAAAGCCGGGCGAGTATCTGCTGGCGGTTAACGGTAAAAATGTTACATCGGAACAAAATATATTCAGCTTTTTTGAAAAAACCGCAGGAAAAATCGTTGAATTAACCATTGGTCCCAACGCAGACAGTTCGGGTTCACGAGTGGTTAAAGTTGAACCAGTTGGCAGCGAAGCTTCTCTGCGTAACCGCGACTGGGTAGAGGGAAATCTTCGGAAGGTAACTGAAGCAACAAATGGCAGGGTTGCGTATGTTTATGTTCCCAATACAACTACCCAGGGGCACGAGTATTTCAAACGCTATTTTTTCCCGCAGGCAAACAGGGATGCGATAATTGTTGATGAACGTTTCAATGGTGGCGGATTAATTGCCGATTACTATATCGACCTGCTTACCCGACCCTACCAGTCGCACTGGAACATGCGCTACGGAATGGATTTAAAAACACCAAGCGCTTCCATTCAGGGTCCGAAAGTGATGATTATTGATGAAACCGCTGGTTCAGGGGGCGATATGCTGCCTTGGATGTTCCGCAAGTTCAATGTGGGGACTTTGGTTGGTAAAACAACCTGGGGTGGATTGGTTGGTACGCTGGGATTTCCGGAACTGATGGACGGAGGTTCTGTATCTGCACCGAATCTTGCCATCTGGACCAAAGATGGTTTTATAGTTGAAAATGTGGGAGTTTCGCCCGATATCGAAGTAGAAATGTGGCCGGCAGATGTCATCAAAGGTAAAGACCCGCAATTGGAAAAAGCAATAAAGGTAGCTCTTGAACAACTTGCTAAAAACCCGGTGGAAAAACCGCAAAGACCTGCCTATCCGGTACGGGTTAGGAAATAGGGAGGAAAGAGCGAAGGGCGAAGAGCAGAGAGCAGAGGGCAAAGAACAGAAATGTGAGTGAGTGAGTGAATGCGGAAATGAGTGAATGAGGAGAAGAAACAGGGTGATCAGAAAATATTAAAACTCTGTTTTATCTGTATAAAAAAAAACCGTTCCATCTGTCATAGATATAGAAGGAACGGTTTTTTAATTGCCTTAAAATGGCACTACGGAAAAGTGTTGCTGCCTATCTCATTGAAAAATCGCGTTGATGTTTCATTCCTTGCGGCCGTTTACCTTCCTTTTTCAGATGATCGAATCTGTCAAATTTCAGGCGTTGTTCGTCGGTTAACTGAGCACGCATTTCCAAATGATTTTTGGTTTGAATTTTTTCCATTTCTGTTTTTAACGAACCCATTTTTTCGATGTTTTTGTTAATGGCATCCATGTCGGGCTTTTCGGCTGTGGTAAGCGTTTTCTGACGGGCGCGGGCTTCACCCAATTCGTTACGGATGGGTTGCAGCTGTTTTTGCATTGCAAGCATACTTTTCTTAAATGCCTCTTTCTGAACATCGGTTAAATCAAGCCCGTTTTCAATTCCTCTCTGACCATCCATCCGCATTTCGGGATTTGGTCCGCGACGTGTTTTTCCTTCTTCTTTTTCGTTAGGCTGAGCAATTAAACCTGTTGCCAGACCCATTAAAACCGCTAATACTAAAACTTTTGTTTTCATAACTCTTTTAATTTTTAAAATTTGTTTTCTGTAAAATTGTTTAAACTTCACCTTTGAGTAATTTGATTTGATAAGGTTTAAAGGCTTAGTAAACTTTAAGATTTCCTTAACACATTATAAGGAAATAATTAACTGAGTCTGCTTCGGTTTGTTATCGATGGTTACAAAACCGGAACTATTTTTTTTGCAAAACCGGGATTACTAAGTTCTTTTAAAAAACATTGGAAAATAAAAAAGCCCACCCTGATTAATCAGGGCAGGCTTTAAACCAAGCTGTTTTATAAATGTTAAACCAATCCCTGTGCAATCATTGCATCGGCGACTTTGATAAAACCACCAATATTGGCGCCTTTTACATAATTTATGAAATTATCTTCGGTGCCGTATTTAACACAGGTACTGTGAATATCGATCATAATCTGGTGCAGTCGGGCATCCACTTCTTCCCGCGACCATGGTAAACGCATCGAGTTTTGCGTCATTTCAAGTCCCGATGTGGCAACACCACCTGCGTTTGAAGCTTTTCCAGGTGCATACATTATTTTGGCGTTCAGGAAAACTTCAACCGCTTCGGGAGTTGATGGCATGTTTGCTCCTTCTGCAACAAGATAACATCCGTTTTTAACCAGAGTTTTTGCCTCTTCCTCGTTGAGTTCGTTCTGTGTAGCACAAGGCAGGGCGATATCGCATTTTACTCCCCATGGACGCTGTCCCTCAACATATTCCGCTTTTGGATATTTTTCGCAATACTCCTGAATACGGCCGCGTTTCACATTTTTAAGTTCGAGAACGTATGCCAGTTTTTCATCGTCAATCCCATCTGCATCGTAAATATAACCGTTCGAGTCGGAGAGGGTAACAACTTTTCCACCGAGCATATTTACTTTTTCAACGGCATACTGTGCCACATTTCCTGAGCCCGAAACAGTTACAACTTTCCCCTTGAAGTCCATTCCGCGCATTTTCAGCATCTCTTCAGCAAAATAAACGGTTCCGTAACCTGTTGCTTCCGGCCGTATCAAACTTCCACCCCATTCTATTCCTTTTCCTGTAAGCACACCCGTAAACTCGTTGCGCAATCGTTTGTACTGGCCAAACATGTATCCTATTTCGCGTCCACCCACACCAATATCACCTGCCGGGACATCGGTATTGGGGCCAATGTGGCGCTGTAGTTCGGTCATAAAACTCTGACAGAAACGCATTACTTCGTTATTAGATTTTCCTTTCGGATCGAAATCTGAACCACCTTTTCCACCACCCATCGGCAATGTGGTGAGGCTGTTTTTAAATACCTGCTCGAATGCAAGGAATTTCAAAACACCGAGATTAACAGTGGGGTGAAAACGCAAGCCACCCTTGTACGGACCAATGGCGCTGCTCATTTCAATTCGGTAGCCTTTGTTTATCTGAATTTCGCCTTTGTCATCCTGCCACGGAACACGAAACATAATTACGCGTTCAGGTTCTGAAACTCTTTCAAGTATCTTTGCCTGTTTGTAGTGAGGATTCTGTTCGATAAACGGCATTACCGACTCCACTACTTCCTGTACTGCCTGGTGAAACTCAAGTTCGTTGGGATTTCTGGCAATCAGTTTTGCCATAAAATCGTTTACTTTTACTTCGAATGCATTCGACATGATTATAATTTTAAGTATTAATGATTTTGTTTTTTTTCTCTTTTGTTTTTCGAATGTTTTTAAACGAAAAACACATTTTTCGGAATTAAAAATAGAGAACATTTTTTGATGACATGATTGTGAAAGAGCAGATTGATTTAAAATTCAGTGTTTCACGGAGGGATTTTGCGCCGGATTTTAATTTAATGTTAAGCGCAGATTGAGGCTCTTTTCTGTGGATTTTTGTATTTGAAACATACCTCTGGCTTTGAAATCTTTTCAATATTGCAACTCACTTTTCTGTTCCTTACTGAAATCCTTTATACAAATCACAAAAATCCTGCTTCATTTTTTTAATTCAAATGCTTATTTTTGCAAAGTACAAAGCTCGAATACATGAAAAAACTGAAAGAGATTAAAATCAGCCGTTTTCAACTCAATGTTTTGCTGAACAAGGAGGAAAGGGAAGGATTTGGATACCTTTTAAAACATGGCGTTTACTGTACTACCTGCGGAGGTATTTGTTCGGAAGGTGTGGTAAACTACGCTGTTAGTCTGAACTGGCTGAACGATATAGTTATTGAAGGTGAATGTGCAGTATGTGGTCAAAAAGTTACACGTATCATGGAGTTTGGCGAAGACAAATCGTTTTTCGAAAAGGCGATGGATTTTCGCGAATCATTACAGAATTAGTACAGAAAAAACAATCTATCAGCCAGATTTCATTCATTAATCATAGGAGAATTATAAAACCCGGTTTGATGATTTTATTTGCAACTTACATTTCAATTCCTCTGAAAAAAACAGATTTTTGTTTAGCATTTATACCTTCCATTTATTTATAAACTTATAAGAAAAATGAGACGGGTGAGCAACGTTTTACCTATTTTGTAGTTGCTATTTCCTTTCGGTAATGCTCCTTTCCTCATAATCCTTTTTATATTTACCGCTCAAATAAATCCATTTTAAAAATGAAAAAACTTATTCTCTACATCATCTTTTTACCAATGGTTTTATTGTTTTCCTGCAATCAAAAGAACATTAAACTGAATAAAGAACTCCCACGTGTTGCTATTTGTGGTCTGGCCATCGAGTCGAGTACGTTTTCACCGGCACAAAGCGGAATTGAAGCTTTCCGCACCCGTCGCGGACAGGAGGTATTTACCTACTACCCGTTTCTGGCCGATACAACTGCCGACAGAAAACGTGCAACTTGGTTTCCTGCTTTGCGGGGCCATGCCATTCCCGGAGGAATTGTTACCCGCGAAGCCTACGAAACACTTGTAACTGAAACTCTTGACAGTCTGAGAAAAAACCTGCCTTACGACGGACTTTTTTTTGATATTCACGGCGCTATGAGCGTTGTTGGACTTGATGATCCGGAAGGAGATTTTATTATTCGTGTACGTGAAGTGGTGGGAAAGAAAACTGTTATTTCAACATCGATGGACCTGCATGGAAACGTTAGCTGGCGTCTGGCGCAAAACACCGATCTGATTACCTGTTACCGGTTGGCGCCACATGATGATGCACTCGAATCGAAACAACGTGCTTTGGAAAACCTGCTCGAAAGGCTGGAAAGCAGAAAAGGAAAACCTGCATACAAAGCATGGATTCCGGTGCCCATTTTGCTGCCAGGTGAAAAAACCAGCACCCGCATTGAACCGGGAAAAAGTCTTTACGCCAGTGTTGCGCCTGCCGCCGCGCAGGAAGGTGTGATTGATGCTGCCATCTGGATTGGTTATGCCTGGGCCGATGAACCCCGAAATCAGGGATATGTAATGGTAACAGGCGACGATAAGGAAACTGTAACCCGCACTGCTGAAGAACTGGCAACAGCTTTCTGGAATGTGAGAAACGAATTTGAATTTGTGGCCCCGGTTGCTTCGCTAAGCGAATGTATTGATATGGCACTTGCCAGCAACGAACATCCTTTTATTATAAGCGATATGGGCGACAATCCAACAGCAGGCGGTGCGGGTGATGTTACCTGGACTATCACCGAAATTCTTGCCCGCCCTGAATTTAAAACCGAAAATGGACCTTCGCTGATTTATGCTTCACTGCCCGGTCCCGAACTGGTTGAAAAAGCTGTTGCTGCCGGTGTTGGAGGAAAAGTGGAAGGTTTTGCCGGTGCAATTGTGGATGCAAGGTTTGCACCTCCTGTAAAACTGAATGGAACCGTAAAAGCTATTTATAACGGTGACCCCGATGCAGAAACCGAAGTTGTGGTGCAGGTTGGCAGTGTAAATGTAATTGTTACCAAAAAGCGCAAACCATATCATTACGAGAAAGATTTTACAAAACTGGGATTAAATCCGCGTGAAACGGATATTTTAGTGGTAAAGATTGGTTACCTCGTTCCTGAATTGTACGAAATGCGAAAAGGCTGGATAATGGCTCAAACACCTGGCGGTGTGGATCAGGATCTCGAAAGACTGGGGTACAAACGAATTAACCGTCCCATGTTTCCGCTTGACAAGGATATGAAAGACCCAAATTTGAAAGCCCGGTTGGTCCCGTCATCAGATGAATAGTTGTTCAGGTAATTGAAATTTTTCAGATGTTACAGAATTCTGTCAACGCCCGGAATTCTTTTAATTAATCCTGCCACCAGAAAACAAGCAACTAATGCAATTGGTGCAAGAACAATAAGTTTTAAAGGCGGAAAAATTATCCATCCTGAAAAAACAGCACAAAGCAAAACTATTACAGGGGTATGAAAAACAAAAACCGCGTATGCATTATCGGATAATCGGCGTGCAAATGTCGGCTGCCGGTTGAAATTTTGTTTGAAAATTCCAATGAGACCTAACATAAGCGAAATTCCAGTGAGTTGTTCCCATGTTGCATAACCCAGGCTTTGTAAAGTAAATCCTCCCATAAATGGTACGATTCCTGTTTGTTCACTACCGCCAGCCAAAAACAGCAGCGGGAAACCAACAAAAATCATCACCTGAGCAAACAGAAACCAGCGGTAACCTAATTTCGGTGTTACAGCATCAGTCCATTGGTTTTGAAAAGCCACAACTCCAAACAGAAACATAAAAATATACTGAACAAAAAACGGGAACTGAAATGCGGTGAACGGCATGCTCCACCCAACCGGCAGCCATATTCTGATGACAAACTGGAGAACCCCTGTTACAAGAGCAAACATCAAAATTTTTAAATTACCCGGAAACTTCATTTTTATTTTTACCAACGGTTGACGAAAAATGAGAAACAGGATTGAAAACAAAATCAGCGCTTCAACAAACCATAGCGGCCCCGCATTAAATCCCCATCCATGCAGAAGATATTGCCAGAAAGCTTCGGGTTTGTTTTCCACAATTCTATGATGAATAAAAACCGTGAGCGGACTGAGCAGGAAGGAAAAAAACAAAAGTGGCACACCCAATCGGATTGCACGGTCGGCTACAAATTTTTTAACACCTTTCCGGTTAATTGAGGGTAAGATAAAAAAGGCTGAAATAAAGAAAAACAGTCCCATAAAAAACGACTGGTTGGAGGCTACAAACATCGACATAGGGAGAATTTCGGGTAACCCAATAACCGATTCGTTATAATACCAATTGCCTGGTGATCCGTAGGTTATTGCCAAATGGTGCAAAACTACCAGACTGATTAGGAAAATTCGAAGGTTATCGATGTAAAACAGGCGGGATTGATTCATTGCAATAAAACATTTGGTTTTTTGTGTTAAAAGTAAAAATTATGACAAACAGGAACAACAATAATTTTAACTTTGTTTCTTCGCTATCAACTAAAAATCAACAAAATGAAATCAATTCTGGCCTTCATTCTTTTAATTTCTTCGTTATTTTTAAATGCACAAACTAAACATGAGATTTCTGTAGGTGTTGGCCCGTCATTTTTTGGCTGGGGCGATATTGGGGGAATCGCATTGACTTCAACATATAACTACCAGTTTTCAAAACATTTTGGGATTGAACCCCGGTTCATCTGCAGTTCGGGATGGTATAAAGAGGATATCTCATATAACACCGGCGAACATTACACTTCTGGTTATGAATACGGTCAAACCGGATACTATGGCGAAGCGGTCTCACTGGTTTACACACCGTTTGCTGTAAAGGGCAGTTTTTTTAAACTGAAAAGCGGATTTTTAGCGGGATCAATGGCTCATTCGCATGGTACAAAGGTAACTGGTGCTTACCCAATGGAATATTCAGATTTTGGACAGGAGTACCTTTTTGGATTGATTCACACAGTTAATTTCAGAATACTGAATAAGGAAAAATTCTTTTTTGGAACAGAATTGTCGATGCTAACCAGTTTCTCTGATGGGGCTTATAACTGTGATGGGTTCGTATGGAATTTTATGGGGGGAATAAAGTTTTAATTTTTAGTCATACCATCACTCAAAGTGATAGTATGACTAAAATAAATATTCTAAACTTTTGGCAACTCCCACGGAGCGCGGTAAGTTGGTACGAGATATCCGTTGGCAGCATCATCGCCAATGAATTTGCTTGCCGCAGAATCCCAGTATAACCGGTGGCCTGTGCGGTGGGCAATATTTCCCAAATGCGCTACACGCGCGGTATTAGCCGCAACAGTAATATTGGCATTCAGGTTTTGATTACGTGTTTTAACACCGTCAATAAAATTGGCCATATGCAGGTCGAGACCTTTACCTGAGCCCTGAATAAGATCGACACGTTCCATCAAATCTTTTCCTTTCTTTTGTTCAGGAATCACTTCCCAACCACCGCGGTCAACTACAAGTGTTCCATTGTTGCCTACAAAACCAACTCCGTGATTACGGCCATAATAACCGCCGTCAATTCCGGTACCGTGATCCCACAACATGGTATGCCCGTCGAATTCGTAGAGTGCCTGCAAAGTATCTGGTGTTTCGGCAGCATCATCGGCATAGGCAAATTTACCGCCCATGGCCATAATCGATTTCGGAACAGGGTCGCCCATTCCAAATAATCCGTAGTCGATGATATGAACGCCCCAATCGGTCATTAAACCGCCGGCATAATCGTAATACCACCTGAAATTAAAATGAAAACGGTTGGGATTAAACGGTCTCAGTTTGGCTGGTCCTAACCAAAAATCGTAATCAACACCTGCTGGTACATCACCGTCTGGTTGAACCGGAACAGGTTCCATCCAGCCCTGATAAGCCCAGGTACGAACGGTGCGGATTTTTCCAAGTTTGCCCGATTTTACAAATTCAACAGCATCGCGCCAGTGCGGATCACTGCGTTGCCACATTCCCACCTGTACAACTGTTTTGTATTTGGTTGCTGCCCGTTCCATGAGGTTTATTTCTTCGATGGAATTGCCGAGTGGTTTTTCGCAATACACATCTTTCCCGGCCTGACAGGCAGCAACCATTGGCAAACAATGCCAGTGGTCGGGAGTTCCGATGATAATTACATCAATTCCGGGTTCTTCCAGCAATTTTCTGAAATCTTTAAATCCTTTTGGTTTTTTACCCTGAATTTTCTCTGTGTCGGCAATTCTGCGGTTGAGTACGTTTTCGTCAACATCGCAAATGGCTGCACATTCGGTATTGGGTTGTTTCAGGAAGGCAGCCAGGTCGGCCCAGCCCATTCCGTTAACGCCAATTGCGCCGCACACTAATTTTTCGTTGGCGCCTTTGCAGGCAGCCATTGGCATGGTTGATGCCACTGCAACACCTGCTACTACAAGTGATGAATTTTTAATAAAGGTTCTTCTGTTGGTCATATTATTTTTCTTTTTGCATAGCGTCGTCAAAAGCCACGTCTGATGGTTCAAAATCGGCGTAACGTACAAAATCGCAGGCTTCTTCGGCACCGGCTTCGCGGTTCATTCCGCTGTCTTCCCATTCAACCGAAAGTGGTCCTTTGTAACCAATATCGTTCAAAGCACGGATGATATTTTCGAAATCGATTTTACCCCGTCCCAGACTTCTGAAATTCCAGTAACGGCGGTTATCACCAAATTCCATGTGGCCGCCAAAAACGCCAACACTCATAGGTACATCGCTCCAGTAAGCATCTTTCATGTGAACATGGAAAATACGATCTGAGAATTCGTAGATAAACCGAACGTAATCAACATGCTGGTACCCAAAATGACTGGGGTCGAAATTAAATCCAAAAGCCGGATGATGATTCAACGCTTTTAATGTTAAATGCGCAGAATGAATATCGAAGGCAATTTCAGTTGGATGCACCTCGAGTGCAAATTTTACGCCCAATTTCTGGTATTCATCCAGAATCGGAATCCAGCGTTTGGCAAAATCTTCGTATCCTTTCTGAATCATCGCGGGTGGAACCGGAGGGAAAGAATACAGCAAATGCCAGATTGGACTTCCTGTAAAACCTACTACCGTGTCAAGGCCAAGCATTTTGGCTACTTTTGCTGTTTTTATCATTTCGTCGGCAGCACGCTGACGCACTCCTTCGGGATCGCCGTCGCCCCAAATATAATCCGGAACGATGCTTTTGTGACGTTCATCAATATTATCGGCCACGCATTGTCCGACAAGGTGGCTCGAAATGGCGAATAATTTTAATTCGTATTTTTCCAAAAGGGCTTTTCTCGCATCGCAGTATGCCTGGTCGGCTTTGTCGATTTCCATGTGGTCGCCCCAGCAGCAGAGTTCGAGACCGTCGTAGCCAAATTCCTGTGCTTTCTGGCACATGGTTTCAATGGGTAGATCGGCCCATTGTCCGGTAAAAAGTGTAACTGGTCGTGACATAATTTATCAGTTTAAAGTTTCTTGTTTAAAGTTCAAAGTATTTCTTTATGAAACTGAGCTGGTGACTAATAGGTCACCTGCTCAGTAATTTTTATTGTATTTCAATTTTAACAGGATAATTTCACTTTGTAAATTGAGCAGGTAAACCCAAAGTCACCAGCTCAAAATTTTCCTTAGCAGGTTTTTATTCTCCGAATTTTACCCATTTCATTTCGTCATCGTAACCGGCTTTTACAACGGTATCGATAAACTGCATTCCACGGATTCCGTCTTCCACTCCGGGGAAGTCGAGCATTTCGGCAGTTGGTTGCTGGCCGTTTGCTTTAGCGCGTATTGTGAGCGAGAAGTTGCGGTAAATGTTGGCAAAAGCCTCCAAATATCCTTCAGGATGACCGCCCGGAACGCGGGTATTGTGAGCGGCTACTGCACTGTCGAGACTGGTGCCGACCCTTAAAACCTGCATTGGCTGCCCAAGCCATTTTAAGGTTAATGTATTGGGTTCCATTTGTTCCCAGTCCAATCCACCTTTATCGCCATAAACTCTGATTCGGATCGCATTTTCTTCTCCGGCAGCGATTTGTGTTGCCATTAAAACACCTTTGGCACCATTGTCGAAACGGAGCAATGCAGCACCGTCATCGTCCAGTAAACGATTTGGAACAAAAACATTCAGTTCGGCACACAATTCGGTAACTTTTAAACCTGTCATGTATTCGGCCAAATGATGGGCATGAGTACCAATATCGCCCATGCAGCCTGCTTTCCCCGAACGTTTTGGGTCGGTGCGCCACGAAGCCTGCGGATTGCCGGTATCTTCCAGTTTTGATGATAACCAGCCCTGCGGATATTCAACAAATATTTTTCTGATTTTTCCGAGTTTGCCGTCGGCAATCATTTTTTTAGCATGTTTAACTGCCGGATAGCCCGAATAAGTATGTGTTAAAGCAAAAGTTAATCCGGTTTCCTTAATTTTTTCCCTCAGTTTTAAAGCTTCTTCCAGTGTAAATGTCATTGGCTTGTCAAGTACAACATGAAATCCGTTTTCCAGCGCCATAATTGCCGGATCGAAATGCACAAAGTTGGGAGTTACGATGGATACAAAATCCATTCTTACACCTTCAGGAAGTAATGCTTCTTTTTCAAACATTTCCTGATAAGTTGTGTAAACTCTGTCTTCGGGAAGAAAATAGAGTTTCCCTGATGATTTTGAGATTTCAGGATTAATACTGAAACAGCCGCAAACCAGTTCAATCTGGTTATCCATTAAAGCTGCAAGACGGTGCACCGCACCAATAAAAGCGTCGGTTCCGCCACCGACCATTCCCATTCTGAGTTTTCTATTCATCATATTATATCGTTTTAGTTGATTTAGAAAATTGTGACGATAAAATTAGCAACTCTTTTCGTAGAAACAAAAGCAACTCTTACTGATTTGTTTTTAAAACCTGATTTTTCAGACTGAGTTTTAGTAACATTTCATTAAATTAGCCCATTCAAAAAAAACAACTGTAAACCAATATTACCATGGAACGAAGAAATTTTCTAAGAAGCGCAGCGCTCAGCGGAATCGCCTTAACAGGAATGACCGGAATGATGAGCGCAAAAGCATCGGATACCGTTGCATCAAATGCATCAAAGTTCAAAATGAAATATGCCCCACATTTGGGGATGTTTAAAAACAGTGTGGGGGACGACCCGATTGATCAGATAAAATTTATGGCTGATCAGGGATTTACTGCATTTGAAGATAATGGAATGATGGGACGGGACATAGCAATGCAGGAAAAAATCGGGCAGACACTTGCAAATCTTAATATGACAATGGGAGTTTTTGTTGTGGATAAAGGTGGTAATATGGAAAATACCCTTGCCGCAGGTAAACAGGAATATATTGACATTTTTCTTAATGGCTGCAGGAAGGCAGTTGATGTGGCAAAACGTGTCAATGCCAAATGGATGACTGTTGTTCCCGGCGGTTTTGAAAGAAAATTGCCCATTGGAATCCAGGACGGGAATGTTATTGATGCTTTAAGAAGAGGAGCTGAAATTCTTGAACCTCATGGACTGGTAATGGTACTCGAACCACTTTCCGACTCTCCTGATTTATATTTACGTACTTCGGAACAAACATACATGATATGTAAAGCGGTAAACAGTCCATCCTGCAAGATTCTTTACGATATCTACCACATGCAGAAAAATGAAGGAAATATTATTACTAATATTAATCTTACCTGGGATGAAATTCCTTATTTCCAGATCGGTGATAATCCGGGAAGGAAAGAACCCACAACCGGCGAGATTAATTATTTAAACGTTTTCAAGCACATTCACGATAAAGGTTATAACGGTGTAATGGGCATGGAACATGGCATTTCGTTACCCGGAATTGAAGGTGAGAAAAGGTTGATTCAGGCATACCGCGAAGTTGATTCTTTTTAGTTTCAATAAATTTAAATAGAAGGCCGGAATTAAAAACCGGCTTTTTTTGACTGAATCTGGATTTGTTTAGCATCCGGCAAATTAGTATCCGGTTTTAAATTACATTATAAAAAAGAAAATTCTGAATTTTAAGATTAAACTGGTCAGGCATTAATTATGTATAATAAAATTTATAATTTTCAAATAGTATAACGAAATGACAGAAGACCTGATTATTTACACACCCATGTATGTTACCTTTTTCTGGGCTGTTGTTTTACTTATTTCGAAACGCGAAAATAACAGGGCCAAATTTTTTTTAGGGGTGTTTATGTTTGTAGCTTTTTTGCTTTATCTGTCACACGCCATTTTTTTTCAAAGAAATGTGTCGGCATACCTTATTTTCGATCCTATCTATAATTTCGCTTCACTTTCGGTTTATCCGCTGTATTATTGGTATATTAAACTACTTACTGTTGATACCTCTTATCGTTGGAGTAATTTACATTTTCTCGCACCTGCGATAATTATTTCACTGATTTCGTTTGTGTTGTACCAGTTTATGAGTGAAAATGAACGGTTGGATTATATTCTGGGATTTTTATTAAAAAGCAAAACCGATTTTACCTATTCAACTTTAATGACGCTTCAAAAGTACAATTACATTTTCAGCAGGTTGATTTTTGCAATTCAGGTCATCATTATTTTGATTTATGGTCACAAATTGGTTCGCAGCTACAACAGGCAAATTGCAAACTTTTATTCAAACCTCGAATCGCGTTCAATTTTGTGGGTGAATTTTATTTTATACTCGCTGGTTATTACATCAGTGATGAGTATTGTATTTAATGTTATTGGGCGCAGTTTTTTTATGGGCTCAAAAACTTTGCTCATCTTTCCGTCTATTATTTTTAGCATCCTCTTATTTATAATAGGGTTGCAGGGTTACATGCAAAATCATACGGTTGTTGATTTGGAATTGGATGATCAAAAAGAAAAGGATATTGTACCAAAAAATTATAATACAATCAGATTGAATGAGAAACTTCTTGATCTTTTTGTGAAAGAGGCTATTTACAAAAATCCAGATTTAAAAATTACACACCTTTCCGAAAAACTTCATACCAACCGCACTTATATTTCCAAACATATAAATACTGAATTTTCATGTACTTTCAACGATTTTGTCAATCGTTACCGTATTGAGGAAGCCAAACGACTTTTAATTGAAGAATCAACTCAAAACTATTCATTAAACTATATCTCAGAAAAATCGGGTTTTGGTTCAATGGGTACATTTATGCGTGTATTCAGGGATTTTGAAGGAATTACTCCCGGTCAGTTCAGAGATAGAAATTTAGTATAAAATACTATATTGGTTAAAATTGAAAAAGAGAAGCGAAACACTTCTCTTTTTAATAAGTTGCCTGTTTTGGCAAAATTTACCGAGGGCCGGAAATGCAGATTTTTAATGTCATGTCAAATCTCATTCCGTATGTTTTTAATCAAAAGATTTTAAAATGTAACTACGTCCGATTTATAATGGCGGGGCAAATTTTGCATTTCTGTATCAGTTTGATGCTATTAAATGGTAAAAACTATGCACACATCGTACAAATCTGCACATAATCATTTCCGAATTTGCAGTTTTAAGCAAAAACAGAAATTTGGGAAATTGTTTTTTTTGGTTAGTTTCTCTATTGCTTTGTTGAAATTAAAATGGTTAAATCCATCGGATATTTTCCTGAATCCTTTCCGTAAACCGAAAGCCCGCCGCGGTTGGATGTTGATTCGTCAACAAGCATCCGGATAATAATTTTCCCGGTTTCCAAAGCCGATTTTTTTGAATTTTCATCCAAATCTGCTTTAACCAAATATCCGTACGATCCGGCTTCGTCGAGCAACCAGGGTTTGCTGCGGTCTTTACTTCCCCATTCCCATCCCGGTTCCTGGTTCATCCACGAAAGGAGTCCGTTGTGGTCGGCAGGATCATCGGGTAATTCAAACTGGGTAATTTTTTGGTTATTGGCGGTAATAGTAACCAGCGAACCGTGCATTTTTTCATCGGTTTGAGGATAACTGTTTTTGCCGTACCCCGGAATGGTGCCTTTTTCAGAAACGACGGTCATACCAATTCCTTCGGCCTCGCCATCTTCGAGGTATTTTTCCTGCGGGTAACGTGCGGCAAGTTCGGCCCTGAATTGAATATTACTTATATTATCAGCGTTTAGCCCTTCCGGGAGAGTAAATTCGTATTCAAAATAACCCGAACCCATTCCCCATACTTTTTTACCGTTTTGTGTAGCCTTGTGTTTAATACTCCAGTCGGCACCGGTAAACTCTGTTGGAGCTTTTGTAACAATTAGCTTATTGGTGGCCAGGCTGTCTGTAACCCTGAATGGAACAAAATTCCTGTGAATAATTTTTCCACCGGCATCTTCCAGCATGGTTGCCAGAATCATCACATTCGATTCGTTTGGCAATGTTATTTCTACAGGTGAAAGGTTTTTGAAAGCAAAAGGTTCGGCGCTGGCAGCAATTTCTCCAGTTGTGTAATCCACTTTTTCACCCAGCGAATTCCAGCCGTAAACAGCATATTTAATTTTTAAGGTTTCAGGAATTATAGAAGTTACAGCGCTGATTCCAACAGGAATCTGAACGGTTGAACCTGCTGTATAATTTTTATAGAAATCGACGCCTGCAACCACATACAAATTGGCATGAAAATCATTCATTGTCATTCCGGGTGCAAGTTCGTCGAGTCCAAACATTTTTTTAGTGCGGTCGAAACGGTAGTAACCATTCCATTCGTTAATCACATCGTGAAATTCGGTAAACAGGAACCCGGCAATTTTTGGTCTTTTGCGAAATTCATTCATCATGATATGATATTCCCAGGTAAGATCGATATCGCCGGTACTGCCCGAATAACCCCACACTGCGCCACATTCAGAGTTAAACATCGGTTCGTTGCCTTGTGTATTTCCTCCAATGTAATTGTGCGTTGAGCCTGGAAAAGTATTTTTTACAATGGTATCGAGAAATCCGGCCCAGTGGCGGGCAGGCAAATAAGCATGCCAGGTATTGATGTCGGTAACCACATGATCCCAGTTACACGGGGAGTTATCTTCAACCAAACGTGTTGGGTCGGTTGCCTTGGCAATATTATATCTTTCGCGAACCCAGTTTTGTGTTTCCGGAGTGTAGCTCCGGTGTTCAGTAACCGAATCTTTACTAAATAATCCCCAGGTTTCGTTATATAAAACCCACGAGAAAATGGATGGATGGTTGTAATCGCGCTCCATTTCCTTTTCAGCAATGTATTCCCAGTTTGCTTTTGCAATGCTGTCGGGTTCTCCCCAGAAATTGGGAATGTCTTCCTGTATCAGCAGTCCAAGTTTATCGGCCCAATACAATTTGCGCGGCATTTCTGCTTTGATATGAATTCGCAGTCCGTTTAATCCCAAATCTTTTGCACGCTGTATTTCCTCTTTTATAAACTGGTCCGACGGGAAAGTATAAAATCCTTCAGGATGATAACTCTGATCGAGCGTTAATTTCATATAGAGTGGTTCGTTGTTGAGAGCCACGTATTTAAAGTCTTTTCCGGGTATTTCAATTGCCGAAATCTTACGCATTCCAAAATAGGTTGAAACATCATCTGAAGAATTTTCAGATTTAACAGAAGCGGTAACTTCGTATAAAAATGGGTTTTCAAGATCCCACAATTTCATGTCGGCAACCGGAATGGTAAACGTTGCTGTGTTGCTTCCGGCTGCAATTTCGCCTTCAAATTTAAGTGCGTTGTTTTTACCAGTGATGTTAAAAGTAGTTGCTGTTGTTGCATTTTCAGCCAAAATAACTTCGGCGGTTACAGTTTGTTTGTCGATATCGGGCGTAAATTTTATGGTTTTAATATAGTTTTCAGAACGGGCTTCAAGATAAACAGTTTGCCATATTCCCTTTGCATTTCCGTAGTATTGTTTTCCGGAAGGGCGGTTTTGCAACTCTTCATCTTCAACACGCACAACCAGTTTATTTTCGCCCTCAACCAGGTTTTCGGCTATATTAAAACCGAAGGGAACATAACCTCCCGAATGCGAGCCGATTTCTTTGCCGTTTAACCAAACCGTTGTATTGAAATCGCTGGCACAAAATATCAGCCAGGTATTTTTTCCTTCCCATTTTTTTGGATTTTCGATGCTGAAAGTACGGGAGTACCAGCCAACATTCACTTTTGGTCTTTTTATTTCGCTCATCGGGCTTGCCCACGAAAAAGGAACAAGTATTTTCTGGTCGAAAGTTTCGGGTTGAGTTTGCCAGTTTTCGGTTAATCCAACATTTACAGAATCGGCTTTAAACTGCCAGTAACCGTTTAGATTTTGCCAGACCGACCTTTCGAAAATGGGCTGCGGGTGCTCAGAAAGAGGGATTTCGGTAGTGGTTTTTTTACATCCAAACAGGGTAACAACCAGAATAACCAGTAATGGGAAATAAGTTTTCATAGCAATGGTTTTGATTTAATTTCGTTAAACAAAACTAAGCGAAATTTTTGAATTGACAATTTGCCATTAATTCACCGGGTGACTCAAAGGCACCAGCTGAATAAGCATAAAACCATTTAAACATGTTTGGGAACATCAATTTAAAAACGATAAAAATGCACCTGATAAATTACTTTAGCAAAAAACTACATTTCCACACCCAATTTGGGGATATAATTGCAGGTAATAATAAGAAAATAACCCAAAGTTTTGGGTTCCACAGACGTTGTGTGCAATTATATTCATTAAAATTTAGCTGAATTTTAAGCTGAATATGAAATAAAAAATTAGATGTAACAAATTTAAAATTTGATAATTATGAAATGTTTGATTAGTAAAATATGGATTACATTAATTGTAATTTTTAATTATTTCTCTTGTTATTCTCAATGGAATAATATTGATATAGAGAATTTCTATTGGAGCTCATATAAACCAAGTATTTGTTTTTTATCTGCTGATACAGGTTATATAATTGCCTCAAATTATGATACAAAACAATCATATTTTTATATTACTAAAGATAGTGGTTTAAATTGGAGTCAATTTGATACTATAAACAATTGTATTATAAAAGGCATCGAATGCAAATATGGATTCAATTTAAGTTATGGGACAAATAACGATGAAGCATTAGTTATAATATTCGAAAATAATAACTTTTATAATAAACGAATATTTCAAATACCAAATTATAAAGTTATTTCAGAAGTAAATGTTGTAGATCCAAATAATGCTGTCTTTTATGGAATGAATGCAGACTCAATTTATGAATTAGGATTATTAACAAAAGAATTTGATTCTATAAAATTTACTACTCTTAAAACATTTGGAAATTATCCTATTGATAAAATTAATTTTTTTTCGGCCAATCAAGGATATTATTCTATTCAGGGTGACTTATATTATATGAATAGTAACAGTATAAGTCAAAAATCATCAAATATTATTGATTTTGATTTTCATTCGTTGGATTCTGGTATTGTAATTAAAACAGGAGGACAAGGAAGTGTGAATATTTATAAAACAAATAATAAAGGAGATACATGGGAATATTCCACAAATGCATGGATTTCGTTTAATTATGTTAAGGCTGTCATGAATTCCAATAGTTCACTTTATATTATTGCATATTGGTATAGTAGTGGTGGAGCTGACGCATATATTTCTAATATCAATTTATTGAATAATACTATTGTTTATTTTTCTCCAATATCTCTTATGGCAAATCCTCCTGATGGTATGGATTTATATTTCTTTTCTAAAGATCAAGGTTATTTTGTAACACATTTAGGTCAATTAGCAATAACTTTAAATAATGGAGGACTTACTTCAATTAATGAATTAGAGCAGGTTGATAATCCTTTATATTTATATCCTAATCCTTGCAAAGATGTTTTAAATATAGAAATTAATAGTACAAAAATTTATGATGAGAAATCAATTGTAATATTAAATACTCAAGGACAAATTATCAAAGTTCAAGATTTAAACTTTTATCAAAATCATATAAAAATTGACATCTCAGATTTAGATTATGGTATATATTTTTTAAGTATTCAAGAAGAAAATAGTAAATATTACAAAACATTCATAAAATTTTAAAACTACGCACAATAAATAGGACTCCGAGCGGTCGGCACTGCCTGTCCCGCTGTGGCGGGAACCCAGCGATGAGTCATTACCATGCGATGCAATCGCGAGGTAAAAGCGATAGCCTCGCAAACAAAAACCTTATTTTCATTTAAAAAACCTTAGTAGCAAAATTTCCCCTTCTCCCGGCTTTTTAACCTTATTTTCTAGTCTGATTTTCTAATTAAAAAAAACAAATAAGGTTAATAAGGTTTACCGGGCGGGTGTTGAATTTTGGCTACTAAGGTCGAGGAGAAAAGAAAATAAGGTTTTGTACAGTTTGTAAGGTTGATTTTCCTCAACCGGCACGTTTCATAATTATACAGGATAACACAGTTAAATCCATTCCTTGCCGGAAACAGCAAAAATTTCAGGAAATAAAAATTTATTGAATCAGGCATTTCTCAAATACTGTCAGATGCCGGAGGCATCACATGTTTATAGAAAAAGACGTGCTTGTTGGAGGTTCGACCCCAGCCGGGGTCGTATGTAACTTAACAATCTAATTTTCTATAAACATTTAAATCCTCTGGATTTATAAGAAATTGAATACTTATTGCATAAATGTCTGATTCAAAAAAATTAATCAGGACAAATTACTCAAAGGTGTTTGTTGAGAACTGGTATATAATAAAAAAGCCGCTAACCAGATGGCAGCGGCCTAAGTACTTTTATTATGAGAATCTTTACCCGTAATTATTTCGAAGGTTGAAGTTTAAGTTCCAGCTTATTGCTACTGGCGTTTGCTTCAAGTGTTTTTGTAACTGGTTTGTACGAAATATAATTGGCAACCACTTTGTGTTCTCCCGGTTTTACATTGGTAAAAGTGAAATTTCCGTCGAAATCGGTATATGTTTTCAAATCGGTGCCTTCAATTTTTACTTCAACTCCAACCAGCGATTCACCTGAATTTGCATCAGAAATTGTTCCCAACAGTATTACGCTTGCGGCGTTGTCGGTTGCTGTTGTTGTTTTTGCTTCGTTTTCTTTTGCTGTAACGGCAATTGTCAGCATGAGCGACAAAAAGCCAATCATTATTTTTTTCATTGTATCAATTTTAACCTTATTCATAAATAGCATTAAACTATGATACAAAAGTATGTTGATACTATTACCGGACAGTTAAAGAATTATTACAATTTTGTTACATTTCAATTTGAAATCAATATTTACGTTCGCTGACCAATTTCCCGGCGTCGTCGAATTTTTTCCATGTGCCGCTTTTCTGTCCGTTGGTATATTCCATATCGTACAAAAGAGTTCCTTTATCATCGTAAATTAGCCATTGACCGTGTTTTTGCCCATCTTTGTAATTTGCCACCGACACTTTTACTTTATAGATATTGTACATTTCCCAGGTTCCGTCCATCAGGTTATTTTTATACGAACGGATTTCATTTAACTGACCGTTTTCGAAAAATATCTGAACAATCCCTTCCTTTTTCCCTTCCGAAATTTTGGCTGTCATTTTTACCATTCCATTGTCGAAACGGCTGGTATATTCGCCCGTATAAAGCTGGCCGTTCTGATAGTAAATACCGTCAACCTCATTTATTTCCTGGGCATTTGCAGCGTTCAGAAACAGAATACAAATTCCGGTTATCAATATTAATTTCTTCATTGTTTTTTGTTTAAAATTACTTCATTTTTTTACTTCACAATCACTTTCAAATATTTTTTAGGGAATTAGTCCCGGAATTGAAAAGTGAATCGAAATATTTATCGGAACTGGATAAGCTAAATTCATGCCAGATTGTGAAAAGACCCCGGGCTTTCGTCCGGGGCCTTTTACTTTTTGTTGATAAACGATTGTCGTTATCAAACACTGCATTTTTATACTGAATAACCAACAGAAATGTGGTTACTGAGCAATCATTTTTAAAGTCTGAACCTGGCTGCCAACCCTTACTTTTCCAAAGTACATTCCTTTTGGTAGTTCACCTGCATCAAATCTGAAACGGTGAGTTCCTTTGTAAAGTTCGCCATTGTAAACTTCGCTTACAACTGCGCCGGCAAGGTTAAATACAACCACATTAACAGTTGCATCTTCTGTCAGTTTTATTTCGATGTTGGCCGAACCATTAAATGGGTTTGGATAACTAACAGCACTGAAATTGTTTGCTTCCGACTTTATTTTCAGCGCCGGAGTTGTTGACCAGTACGAAGCATTGAAAACCGCTGAACCTGCCATTGGCTGGAAGTTTGGTTCCGTGGCATTGAACGGGTCGGTGATTTTTGCATCACTACCAGCGGTTAGCACTTTATTCATTTTGGTTGTTTCGAGGAACCATGTTTCGAGTTGAGCTGCAGTAAAAGTTGTACCATCGGTTTTGAATTTGTCACCAAAAACATCACCGATAATCGTGTTTTTCACTGTCATTTCGTTATTTGAAGCAGCATTTTGGGTTCCGGTTGATTCGAACCGGAGACCACGTCCCCAGCCTAAATACAACGAGTTATAAACCGAAATGCGGCTGTTGCGGCGAATGCGCATGGTTGCACCTTCCTTGTGGTTCTGCGGAAGTGCATTGTAA
>JBGSRA010000078.1:0-100472 GCA_041737765.1 Draconibacterium sp.
TGCTCCCCAGCAGAGCCTGTGTCCTCTTCCTCTTTACAAAAAACAAAGTTAATTTGTTGATGATAAATTAATTGCAAAATGAAATAAAAAATAGTCAAAAAATAATGCTCCGAAAATTTGGATTACAACATAGAAGGGGTGGTTGAGTCCCAATGCAATTTTTTTATGAAGCGCTAAAATTGATGGGACGAAATCGGGGTGGTTTGTTACTTAATTCATACAAAGAAAAAGATATTCAAAGACACAACTTTTGTGCAGTAATTTTAATATCGAACTTTATAAATACAGATTAACAGGTATCTTTTTTTAATTTTGCAATAAAATAAAACAAATTAGAATGGCAAAGAAAACAAAAAACCTTGGTGGTAAAATCTTGTTTTTTATTCTCGGGATGTTGTTAATGCTGGGACTCGACATGATTTTTCATTTTAACAATTCGGTGGAGAAGCAGTTAAACAGGGAGTTAAATAAAGCTGAACGAAAAATAGAAGACGTTTTTAAGAATAAGGAATGAAGGTAATAGATATTATTAATAAAGCTGAAAAAACTGTTTTTTCGTTCGAACTTTTGCCACCGTTAAAAGGGAACGATGTAAGTAAAATTTATCAAACCATTGAAAGTCTTGTTGAATTCGATCCGAAATATATAAACATTACTACTCACCGCGATGAGACAGAGTTTAAAGAAATGCCTGATGGCACCATTGTAAAACGTACTGTTCGTAAAAGGCCCGGTACAGTGGCTATTGCAGCGTCTATTCAGCATAAATTCGGAATTCCGGTGGTGCCGCACATTCTTTGCGGTGGTTTTACAAAAAGCGAAACCGAGCATGTTTTAATCGATTTGAATTTTCTGGGAATAAAAAATGTTTTGGCGCTCCGTGGAGATGGTGCAAAAAATCAGCATGTTTTTCAACCCGAAAAAAATGGACATGCCAATGCCAACGAACTGGTTACACAACTTAAAGATTTGGGAAGAGGAAAGTATCTTGATGAAGATTTAAAAAATAACCTCACTCTTGACTTTTGTATTGGCGTAGCCGGTTACCCTGAGAAACATTTTGAAGCACCCAATAAAGCTCAGGATTTGATTTATTTGAAACAAAAAGTGGATGCCGGTGCCGATTATATTGTAACCCAAATGTTTTTCGACAATAAGAAGTATTACAGTTTTGTAAAAAAATGCCGTGAAATAGGAATTACAGTTCCAATTATTCCGGGAATTAAACCGATTAATCTTTTGAATCAGCTAACGGTTCTACCAAAAATTTTCAGCATCGACATTCCGATGGAACTGGCAACAGAACTTGGAAAATGCAAAACAAACAACGACGCTGCACAAGTTGGTACCGAATGGGCCATTTTTCAATCGAAGGAATTAATAGCCAACAACGCGCCTTCGCTGCACATTTACACCTACGGTGTATCTGATAATGTAAAGGAAATTGTAAAAGCGGTATTTTGAAATAAGATATGAGATTTAGAGATATGAGTATTGAGAAAAGAAAAAGCGATGAAAATTTCAAAATTTTCATCGCTTTATATTAAACTTTGAACTTTAAACCTTGAACTCTAAACTTCTTCAGTTTCCCATTTTTACCTGGCTGTTTATTTTATCGTTTTTATCCTGTTGTTTTAATTTCAATGAGTATATCATTACTTCAACCTGTTGCAGAAAATTGCGTTTGTCTTTGCTTGGCGCATAAACATACCCGAAAGCTATAATAACCCGTTGGTTCGATGCATCAAGTTCAGCCAGCGAAATATAGGGGCCACCCATAAAATCGTTTTCAAGCCGCCAAAGCCCACGCATTTCGGAAGCGTAATTTTTGTTGTGTTCGGTGATATAGTAAGTTTGGTCCAAACGTTTTTCGATACTCATATAACTTCCGGCAACTGGGCCAGGTACATTTTTCCTGAGTACACTGTCGTTTAAAGCAACCATATAATTCAAAGTAAATGTTGAATCTGATTTATATGGAATTGAATACAATATAATACCCTGCGAAATATCGGGAGTTTCATATTTGTACCAGATGAAATCTGTATCCCTTTTTGCAACAACAAAACCAGGAGGCACCTTCATGGTTACTCCGAATTCATTATTTAGCAGATTGTAAACTGTACTCTCATAGGTTTTTTCGTACATAGCATTGAGCCTCTTTTTTTCGGCTGAAATAAAATAAGTTAAAATTTTATTGCTGTTTTCAGTAAACACCTGTTCAAACTGTGCAGCATCTTTAACATTTATTTCGACTGAGGCCTGCGGAAACGCCCATGTATTGTCTTTCATTAATACTACAGGGGTTGTTACAGTTGATGAAATGGTAATTTGAATAATGTTGCGCGTGGTTTTAAATATTTTTTTGAAAGCAGCCGGTGCAACATTTATCAATCCAAAAACAGGTTCTTCCTGTGGAAGTCCGATCTGCGGCTGTGCAAGAGTATTTCGTATTAATTCACCGGGTTTTCCATCCCACGAATCTTCACCAATAACCACTAAAATTTCATTTGGTCTGCCGGTAATATTTTGCCTCATTACCGTTGATTCGTCTGAGCACGATTGAAAAAATCCGGTAGCTAACAAAGTAACTATCAGCAGAATTAAATTTTGTTTCATTTTATAAAATTTTTAAGTTTTTGCCTTATTTCTTACTACAAAAACTTTACCATAAAAAAATCCTGTAACTGTGTTTACAGAAACAGGATTTAGCAGTATATCTTATTGATATTACTTTCCAATTTTTTCGGGATCCGTCTTACCTTCCGGTTCATCTTCTCCCTTACTTGCTTTTTTAAATTCACTCATTCCTTTCCCAAGTCCCTTCATTAACTCCGGAATTTTACGACCACCAAAAAGTAAAAGTACAATGATTAAAATAACTATAACTTCCTGGGGCCCCACTATACCTGCTATTACAAATAAATTCATGATATTAAGATAATAATTGATTTATTGCAAAAATAGAATTTTTTTAATTAGAACGTCCCGTTTATCATTTTTATTATATCATTGGCATTTGCATAAAGCACGAGCGCCAGTAAAAGTACCATTCCCGCGATTTGTGCATACTCCATAAATTTCTCTCCGGGCTTTCTTCCTGTAATTATTTCGCCCATTAAAAACATTACGTGTCCACCATCGAGCGCCGGTATCGGCAATAAATTCATGATTGCCAGAATGATTGAGATAAACGCGGTCATGTTCCAAAACGAATACCAATCCCAGGTTCCGGGGAAAATATTTCCGATGGTGGCAAAACCACCCAGCGATTCGTAAGCTTTGGTTTCCTTCTTAAAAAACAATCTGAACTGTTTCAGATAATCTCCGGTTGTACGAATACCTCTTTTTATACCTGCAGGGAAAGACTCGAAAAATCCGTATTTAACTGTTTTGTATTCTAACATATCGGGATTAATGGAAGCTGCAAAAAAGCCGATTTTCCCTTCCTCTGAAACGGTAATTTCTTTTGTTATTCTTTTCCCTTCCCGTTCAATTTCCACAGTTATATTTTCTCCCTTTTTTGCGCTGTAGTATTCAGTAAATTCGTCGTAAAACTCAAATTTCAAACTGTCAACACTGATAAAAATATCCTCTTTTTGGAGATCGGCTTTCTGTGCAGGTGAATTTTTCTCGACTCTTCCTACTTTTATTTCAAAAGGTATTCTCGGAACCATTAACGATTTACTTTTCAGCATCAATGCCAAATCAGAATCACTGATTTCAACATCTGTTTTTTGACCATTTCTTTCAACCTGAACCGTTTTTACATGGTCGAGTACTATTGTAGGCACAACAGCAGAAAAATTTTCGATGTATTTATTGTCAAGAGTAAGAATTTTATCACCATTTTGAAATCCAATTTCCTTGCCTGTTTCATTAACCGAAATTCCATATTTTACGTTTTCCGTTGGAAGAAACTCTTCGCCCCAGGCATACATTATTCCAATGTAAATCAGTATTGCAAACAAAAAATTCATCAGAACGCCGCCCAGCATAATCAATAAACGTTGCCATGCCGGTTTTGAACGGAATTCGTATGGTTGCGGTGGCAATTTCATAGCTTCCTTGTCCATCGACTCGTCCATCATCCCCGATATTTTTACGTAACCACCCAATGGCAACCAGCCAATTCCGTATTCGGTTTCTCCTTTTTGAACTTTAAACAGCGAAAACCATGGGTTAAAGAAAAGATAGAATTTTTCGACCCGGGTTTTAAAAAGCCTGGCAAACATAAAATGCCCGAATTCGTGAAGAACCACAAGTATCGAAAGGCTTAAAAGTAATTGTGCAGTTTTTATTAATATCGTCTCCATTAAAAAATTTCTCTATTTTTATTTTCTGTCAATAGCATTGTTCTGTTTCTTGCCTCGGCATTTGTCTGAATTAAATCATCCATTGTTGGTTTTTTAACAAATGTTACTTTTTGCATGGCTTGTTCAATAATATCGGACATCTGCAAAAAGGTAATTTTTTTGTTTAAAAATGCCTCTACAACCACCTCATTTGCAGCATTTAAAATACAGGGCATATTTCCACCCGATTTCATTGCTTCAAAAGAGAGTGCAAGGTTACGAAAAATTTTTGTATTTGGGGGTTCAAAATCCAGTGACGGGTAGTTGAGGAAATTAAAGCGGGGAAAATTATTTTTTATCCGCTCTGGAAACCCAAGTGCATACTGAATGGGTAATTTCATATCGGGCAAACCCATTTGCGCTTTCATCGAACCATCTTCAAACTGAACAATGGAATGAATTACCGATTGCGGGTGAACGATTACATCGATCTTTGAAGATTGCAGTCCAAATAACCAGCAGGCTTCTATCATCTCAAAACCTTTGTTCATAAGAGTTGCCGAATCGATGGTGATTTTTGCCCCCATGGCCCAGTTGGGGTGGTTTAATGCATTTTCAACCGTAACATTCCGAAGTTCCTTTTCCGTTTTGCCACGAAACGGACCTCCTGAACAGGTTAGATATATTTTCTCGACGGGGTTTAAAAATTCGCCGACCAAACATTGAAAAATGGCGGAATGCTCAGAGTCAACCGGGAGTATTTCAACTTTATTTTCGAGGGCAGTTTTAGTAATTATTTCACCTGCAACCACCATTGTTTCCTTATTGGCGAGTGCGATATTTTTACCGGCTTTTATAGCATGATAGGTTGGTAATAATCCCGAGTACCCAACCATCGCTGTTAATACCAAATCAATGGTTTCCATTTGCACAACCTGGTTCAGTGCATCGAAACCGGCATACACTTTTACGGGTTCGTTTTTCAGTGCCTCCGATACAAAAGCATATTTTTCAGGATTTGCAATAACTACTGCATTGGGTTGAAATTGTTTGGCTTGTGCTATTAAAATATCAACATTGTTATTTGCTGTAAGAACTTCAACTTCAAATTTATCCGGATTCTGTTGAATAACTTCCAGCGCCTGAGTTCCGATGGAACCAGTTGACCCAAGAATGGCAATTCGTTTTTTCATAATTTAAAAATCGATGTACTGTTCAGGATTTATGGCATTTCCGCGATGCCACATCTCGAAATGCAAATGCGGGCCGGTTGAAAGTTCTCCCGAATTGCCGATAATTGCAACTGCTTCGCCTGCTCTGACTTTATCTCCGGTTGATTTCAATAATTCAGCATTGTGTTTATATACCGAAACCAAATCAGCTTCGTGCTGAATATACATTACATACCCGGTTTCAAGCGTCCATCCCGAAAAAATAACAGTTCCATCCAGTATTGAAGAAATTCTGGCATTTGGATCGCTAACAAGGTCAACTCCAATATGATCTGACGACAGATTAAAATGGTTGGTAACAATACCTTTTACAGGAACAAAAAAATGTATCTGGCTCAATTCTGTTTTTTTTGGAGAATTACTCTGAATCGACAAACTTAATTGTTCGGCAAGCAGATTATCCTGAAAAACCGAATCGTGATTGTATTCTTTGAAACTTACTTCGTATAATTCTGATGCTGTATCATTTACTAGACTATCGGAGGGAGTTTCGCCCGAAATAATGGCTTTTATTCCTTTAAAAAATTCATCTCGTTTTGCCAGTTCACTTTCCAGAGAATCCACCTTTAAAGCTGTGTCAACCAACATTTGACGCTGTTCAGCATCGGGATAACCCGGGATGTATTCTCGTAATCCGGTTGCTGCAATTAAAAAGGTAACCAGAAATACAATTATCGAAGATGCTATGCTAACAACTGAAAACACTTTTAACCGTGAGAGTTTCATTGTCCAAACCGATTGAAACGTAGAATCGTTGAAAATAGTCAACCGATATTGATCTTTCAGTTTCTCTAAAAAAGCCCGTTTTTTTATTTCTCCCACACAGTTTAATTTTAAAGGTTACAAATTTAGAAAGAATTGATAAACAATACTGTGGTTTATAATTTTTTAACCACCTCCGTTTTTTAACCAACAATATGCAATATTTCTGTAAGATTTTCTTAATAAATAAGACATATATCACACCCCATTGACTATTGAAAAATTATATTTGCAAACTTCAATCGAAAAAGTGTAAAAAATGAGAAAATTTAATTTGGTTCTGCTATTTACTGTATTTTTTTCCGCATGGATTAAAGCCGATGAGGGAATGTGGCTCCCCTCGCTTATTTACAAATTGAATATTGCTGAAATGCAAAAAATGGGTTTGGAATTAAGTGCTGAGGAAATTTACAGCATCAATCATTCGAGCCTGAAGGATGCAGTTGTGGCGCTCGATCGCGGATCGTGTACAGCAGAAGTGGTTTCTAAAGATGGTTTACTGCTTACCAATCACCACTGTGGTTTTGGTGAAATTCAAAAACATTCGAGTGTTGAACATGATTATTTACAGGATGGTTTTTGGGCAATGTCGCGCAAGGAAGAACTACCTAATCCGGGGAAAACTGTTACTTTTCTCATTAGTGTGGAAGACGTAACAGAGCAGGTTCTTGCTGGTGTTACCGACCAAATGAACAGTGAAGAACGAAATAGAATAATACGTAATATCTCAGGTGAACTGGAAAAAAAGGCCAAAGGCGACACACATTACGAAACTTACGTACGCAGTTTTTTAAGTTCAAACCAATATTTTCTGTTCGTGGTTGAAACTTTTAGGGATATTCGCCTGGTTGGAGCTCCACCACAGGCATTGGGCAAATTCGGTGGCGATACTGATAACTGGATGTGGCCGCGTCACACCAACGATTTTTCGATGTTCAGGGTTTATTGTGGCCCCGACGGAAAACCTGCATCGTATTCAGAAGACAATATTCCATACCAGCCAAAACACTTTCTTCCCATTTCTTTAAAAGGAGTTAAAGAAGACGATTTTGCAATGGTTATGGGATATCCGGGCAGAACAACCCGATATGAAACATCATTTGGAGTTAAAAGTATTATGGATGTTACCAATACTGTGCGTATTGAAGTTCGTGAAAAACTGCTTGGAATTTGGGGTGATTACATGAGTACAAGCCAAAAAGCACGAATTCAGTATTCCGATAAATATTTCAGAAGCTCAAACTATTACAAAAACAGTATTGGACAGAACAAAGGATTAACAAACCTGAAGGTAATTGACAAAAAACTGGCTATTGAAAAGGATTTTTCGACGTGGGTAAATGCCGACAGTAAATGCACCGAAAAATATGGAAAAGCGCTTTCGATGATTGAAGAATCGTACAAAAATGTAGAAGCAGATAAGGCAAGGGCATATTTAAGCGAAGCACTTTTGCGTGGTCCCGAAATTTTTACATTTGCGAACCGTGCTCAATCATTGCTCGAACTTCTTCAAAAACCCGAAGAAAATAAAGAGAAAATAGAGAGAGTAACCATTTCGATGAAAAGGAGCATGGACGATTACTTTAAAGATTATGATGCAGCAACCGACCAAAAAGTAGTTGGCGAGTTGCTAAAATTGTATGCCGACAAAAATGCACAACAATATTATCCCGCTTTTTTTGAAACCATTCAGAAAAAATATAAGGGTGATTTTAAGAAATATGCTGAAAAATTATTTGAAAATTCGGTTTTCGATAACAAAGAAGAGTTAACGGCTTTTCTGAATAATCCCACACTGAAAGCAATAAATAAGGACATGGCTGTTTCTGCTGCAACCGACATATTTAATAAATTCCGCGAAATGAGCTCCAAAACGGGTGAAACGCAAAAGTTGAAAAGTGAGGGCGAAAGGCTTTTTGTAGCCGGATTAATGGAAATGCAACCCGACAAGGTTTTTTACCCCGATGCCAACTCGACAATGCGTTTAACTTACGGTAAAGTAGCTGACTATGAGCCGCGTGACGGAGTTACCTATAATTATTATACCACCACCGACGGATATCTGGAAAAGGAAATACCCGGAGATGATGAGTTTGATGTACCAACCCGCATGAAACAACTGCTAACCGAAAAGAATTATGGCAAATATGCCGATAAAGATGGCTCACTTCATGCCTGTTTTATTACTGATAATGATATTACCGGTGGAAACTCGGGAAGTCCGGTTATCAATTCCAAAGGCGAATTAATAGGAATTGCTTTCGACGGAAACTGGGAAGCCATGAGTGGGGACATAGCTTTTGAACCGGAGTTACAACGATGTATAAATGTCGATATCAGGTTTGTACTATGGGTAATCGATGTTTATGCCGGCGCCACCAATCTAATCGACGAGATGCAGATTGTACAATAAAGAAAGCCCCCACAACTTACCCAAAAGGTGAGATAAAAGAAAAGTTTAAGTTCTAAAATAAATTTCCCTGCCGAAAATGGCGGGGTTTTATTTTTGGAATAATAGATGATAGTATAGAGTACTAAGTCCAAAATCAGAAAAATAAGCAGAATTGTGAAAGGATAAAAATTTACTTTTGTTTTCCCGTATTTTACTTACTATTTTGTACTAAATACTCAAAACTAAAATATGTCGCGACCGCAAATAACAGTATATACAGATGGCGCAGCCCGCGGAAATCCAGGCCCGGGAGGATATGGAATTGTTTTGCTCTCAGGAGAATTTCGGAAAGAATTGTCGGCAGGATACCTACATACTACCAATAACCGGATGGAGTTGCTCGCTGTTATTGTGGCGCTTGAGGCGCTAAAAATTCCTGGAAGCGAAGTAACCATTTACACCGATTCGAAATATGTGGCCGATGCTGTAACAAAAGGATGGGTTTTCGATTGGGTAAATAAGCGATTTAAAGGGAAGAAAAATCCGGATCTTTGGTTGCGTTTTCTTGAAATTAATAAAAAGCATATCGTAAAATTTGTGTGGGTAAAGGGTCACTCAAACAATCCGCTCAACGAACGTTGCGATGAATTGGCGGTTGCAGCATCATTTCAAACCAAATTACTCGAAGATAAAGGGTATCAACCTTGATCTCAGAGAAAATTCCAAAAAACAATAATCCAAAATTCAAATAAACTTCAAAGCGTTTAAATCCAAACAGTTATGAGATTTGAAGTTTTCATATTTGGGGTTTATTTGCTTTTTGAAATTTGTTATTTGTTATTTGAGTTTTTACTTTTAACTTGCTTTAAGCCGTTGAATATTTGTATGTTCCAGTTTATTCTCGGCATATTCTTTAGTAATGTGCAGTTTATCAATTTTTTCTGATGGAGAATAAAACATAGCATCATTCATAATACTTTCGCAAATCGAGCGCAAACCCCTGGCTCCCAGTTTAAATTCGATGGCTTTATCTACTATGTAGTTGAAAGCATCTTCATCGAACACCAATTCAATTCCATCAATTTTAAACAGTTTTTTGTACTGCTTAATAACCGCATTACGTGGTTCAGTTAAAATACTGCGAAGCGTATTCTTGTCTAACGGATTAAGATAGGCAAGTACCGGTAAACGGCCAATAATTTCAGGAATCAGGCCAAACGATTTTAAATCCTGTGGCGCAATATATTGTAAAAGATTTTCGCGTTCAATTCTGTCAGCATCCTTAGCGGCACTGTAACCGATAACTTTTGTATTAAGGCGTGTGGCAATTTTTCGTTCGATTCCATCGAAAGCGCCGCCGCAGATAAACAAAATATTTTTAGTATCAACCGGAATCAGTTTTTGTTCCGGGTGTTTTCTTCCACCTTGTGGAGGAACATTTACTATTGAACCTTCCAAAAGTTTCAGTAAACCCTGCTGAACTCCTTCGCCCGATACATCACGTGTAATGGAAGGATTGTCGCCTTTGCGGGCAATCTTATCAATTTCGTCGATAAATACAATTCCCCTTTCGGCAGCTTCAACATTATAATCAGCGGCCTGCAGTAAACGGGTAAGCAAACTTTCAATGTCTTCGCCAACATAACCTGCTTCGGTTAGTACCGTTGCATCGACAATGGTAAATGGCACATGCAGCATTTTTGCAATGGTACGTGCAAGTAAAGTTTTGCCTGTGCCGGTTTCACCAACCAGAATAATATTTGATTTTTCAATTTCGGTTTCATCGGCATCGATGGCTTGTTTTAACCTTTTGTAATGGTTATAAACCGAAACCGAAAGTATTTTTTTTGCCTGATCCTGACCAATAACATATTGGTCGAGGAATTCCTTGATCTCTTTTGGTTTTAAAAGTTTGGCCGCGGCCAAATCGAAGGTGCTCTCTTTTTTTATCTCCTCCTGAATAATTGCATGAGCCTGGTCGGCGCATCTGTCGCAGATATGGCCATCAATCCCGGCTATCAGCAGATTGACTTCGTTTTTCTCACGCCCGCAAAACGAGCACTTATCCGATTTATTTTTATTCGACATTATTTTTTTGTTCTAACCAAAACTTCGTCAATCATTCCATATTTAACTGCTTCTTCCGAAGTCATCCAGTAATCGCGATCAGCATCTTTCGCAACCTGTTCAATTGATTTTCCGGAATGATGTGCAATGATTGCATACAATTCGTCTTTCAGTTTCATTATTTCGCGAACTGTAATTTCAAGTTCCGAAGCCTGACCCGATGCTCCACCCATGGGCTGGTGAATCATTACTCTCGAATGTCTCAATGCAGTTCGTTTTCCTTTTGTTCCAGCGGTTAAAAGCACTGCTGCCATCGATGCTGCCATTCCGGTACATATGGTTGCAACATTTGCTGTAATATATTGCATTGTATCATAAATACCAAGACCGGCATGAACCGAACCTCCCGGAGAATTAAAGTAAATCTGGATATCTTTGGTTGGGTCGGTTGACTCAAGGAATAATAATTGTGCCTGAATAATATTTGCAACTAAATCGTCAATTGGCACTCCCAAAAAAATGATACGATCCATCATTAATCTGGAAAACACATCCATAGAAGCAACGTTTAGTTGTCGTTCCTCAATAATGGTTGGCGATATATAATTGCTGTACAATGAGTTATACCTGTCGAGGTTTAAACTGCTGAACCCGGCATGTTTAACCGCGTATTTTCTGAATTCGTTATTGTTGTCCATATTAATTATTGCTTTTAAAAAAAGTAACTTTGTAATCGTCATTTAAAAATGAACTACAAAGTTACAAAAAAGTTGATTGCTGATTCTTTCAGCAAAATGTTATTTCGTTTAGCGCCTTTTACGGAGCTGGTTATTTCATCATTTCGTTAAACTCTTCCTGGCTGATTTCTTTTTCAATAATGCTGACTTTTTCTTTTACTGCTTTTATAACTTTTTCTTCGTAAAGCCTTTTGTAAATCCGTTCATTTTCTTCAGGTTTATCCAAAATCATTTTTGCAAACGATTCGAGCTGCTCTTCCGGAATATCATAAATTCCATACTGGTTGTACTGAGCACGCGCCATTTGTATTGCAAAAGCCTGTGTTTCTTCAGCAGAAACCTTTATGTCGTTTTCCTTAACAATAACGTCTTTTATTAATTGCCATTTCAAATCGGCAATAAACGAGTCAAATTCTTTTTCGATTTGCTCTACAGTCAACTCTTTGTTAATTGCAATTAACCAGCGTTTTAAAAACGCTTCAGGCAAAGCAATGTCTGCCTGTTCAACCAGTTTACTATGTGTATCAATGGCAAATTTATGGTTTGATGAGTAAACCAGATTTCCTTCGATTTCAGATTTAATCCTGTCTCTGAATTCTTCGATGGTTTTTACATCGGTTTCTTCGCCATATAATTTTTTGAAAACATCTTCGTTCAATTCTGCCTTTTCAAACTTTAATATTTCAGTAATTGCAAAGCTGAAATTGCTGTTTAAAACATCTGCTTCTTCCTGTTTAATTTTGAGCATGTGTTTTAGTTCGTGCCTGTTCTCAAATGCTTTGGCAGGATCGAATACAACAACATCTCCAATCTTTTTATCAATGAAACTGTTTTTAATTTCATTGTCTTTAATCATGTCGATAGCTATTAAAACATCATTCGAGCGGATTCCGTTTTCAGTTTCTTCACCGGCATCGTTCAGTTGCACAAAATTACCCCGAACCGAACTGTTTTCCTTTACTAAATCATCAGGAATATTCTGGCCAAGTTGAGATTGTGCCATTTCTACCTGCTGATCTATCATTTCTTCAGTAACAGTTATTTTGTAGAAATTAAACTCGTTTTGTTTGTCGAGTGATAGTTTTATTTCGGGAGCTAAAGCAATATCGAAAACAAACTCAAAATTTTCATCGGTTTCCCAGTTGATGCTTTTTTGTTGTTCTTCGTTTGGCAGTGGTTCTCCTAAAATATTTAGTTTTTCTTCAACCAGATATTGCGAGAGTTTTTGCGAAAGAAGTTTATTTACCTCTTCAACCAAAACAGGAATTCTGAATTTTCTTTTTATTAAGCCATCAGGAACTTTTCCCGGTCTGAAACCTGGGATTACTGCTTTTTGACGATACTCTTTCAGTTGATTGGCAACTGTTTGTTCGTAGTCAGCTTTTTCAATGGCAACTTTCAGTACAGCATTTACAGCGTCGATATTTTCCCTGGTAATGTTCATGATGATAAAAAATTAAATTCAAGTATTTTAACTAAAAACAACCGCCAACTCTTCTCCTAAAAAGAAGGTCGGCGATTTTTTGTGCGGGCAAAGGGACTCGAACCCCCACGCCGTTTGGCACTAGATCCTAAGTCTAGCGCGTCTACCAATTCCGCCATGCCCGCTAAACAGCGCGCAAAGGTAAATATATTTTTCAAATATTAAAATCTGGAAATAAAAAGATAATCGAGGGGCTGGTTACTTCCATTCAACCACAGTTCCACGTTTTGGGTCTTGCAATTCAAGTGGAATGGAATCTTTAATTTCGCGCCACAATAAGTTAATTAGCTTGTATTTTGCAAAATGGCGCGAGTAAACCAGGCTTACCTCCCGAAGCGGTTTTATATTGGTAAAAGATTTAACGTTTGACAGTCTTTTTTCCGACATTCCAAGTTTGGCCAATTCAGGAATCAAGGTTAATCCGCCTTCGTGATCAACAATATTCATCAATGTTTCCAGCGATCCTGCCTCGAAATGAAAAGGGAGAGGACTATCAGAAGTACCCAGATACGAACAAAGATTGATAACCTGATCGCGGAAACAATGTCCATCGCTTAACAGCCAGATTTCGGGAGTTGCGATGTCTTTTACCGTAATTTCTTTTTGCTTGTGCAATGGATGAGAGGGATTTGCATAAATAAGCATCTCTTCGTAAAAGATGGGTTTTTCGTTTATTTTCTCCTCTTTAAGCGGCGTTGCCAGAATACCAACATCTATTAAATCCTTGTGCAGTAGCTTTACAATATTATCGGTAGTTTGCTCTACAACTTTTATAAAAATATTGGGGTATTTCTTTTTATAATTTCCAATAAAAAGGGGTAACAGGTAAGGTGCCATCGTAGGAATAATTCCGATGCGAATCAATCCGGATACCTGGTTTTTATGGTCTTTTACAATGTTATTGATCTCTTCGTTTTGTTTTAATACAATTCGTGCCTGGTCGATAATACGCTGACCAACATCTGTTGGCAAAAGCGGATGGCGGCTACGATCGAAAATAATGATTTCGAGATCTTCCTCAAGTTTTTTAATTTGCATTGAAAGTGTTGGCTGGGTTATAAAACAATTTTCGGCTGCGCGGCCAAAATGGCGGTATGTATCGACAGCAACAATATATTCAAGTTGAGTAAGTGTAATCATAATGGTAGTCGATTTTGGTTTTAAAAATAGGAATAATCAATGAAACCAAATGTTGGGTTCTGATTTTTTTTGATTTTTCAGTAAAAAGGAGATAAATGTGATTAGAAATTTGCGAAAACAATATTTCAGCTAAATTTTAAATATTTCCTTCGTGTAGATTCCAGATGGGAAAACACATTTCAAAGTCATTCCATAGCAAATCACCATGTTCTATTGTAAATGATTGGAAAAGTTCTTTATCCAAATATTTCTTAGTCATTGGATTTTTGGCACTTTTTAGAAAATGAGCGAAATCTACATTTCTCTTAACGCCATCTGAAAAAGAAAACTCAATTATGTAATCTCCTTTGTATTTTGCTTTTTCAATTGAAATCACCATGATTCTATATTTTTTTGGTTATAATTTCAGATTCAATTGTTTTATTGTAAACAAAAAAGTCAACCCATTTTCTTACTATGTCATCCCTGTAAAACTCAACCAACTTTTTGAATTCTTTACGTTCTGTTTGTCCAATGGTTCTTTTCCCAATACATCCGAAATTCTTACTTCAACAAATTTACCGTTCTCAAATACTATTTCAGCTTTACTCTCCTTGCCTTGATATTTGCAGTGAACATGAATTGGCTCATGCTCGTGCGAATAGAACAGAATCACTAATCCGAAATATTCATAAAGTTTTGGCATAACTTATTTCCATTTTGTATGTAAAGATATTTGAAATACTTCTATTTCCAAATTACAGTTTGATCTGTCTTATTTAAAAACTTTTTCTGGCAAGCCCAATTAATTAAAACGGCTTATTCATACATACATTATGACTTTCTTTCAATTAATTTTCTTACAAGTATTGTTAAATATTTTGGTTCAGATTTTAAGGTTTTAAAACGAGTGGTTTGAAAATGGTTTTTATTCTAATTCATATAAAATCGTAATTTTGCGCAAAACAATCAAAACAATGAAATTTTCAATACATTTTATAGTGCTTTTTGTTGCGGTTTTTTTTGTAGCCTGCGGTCCGTCTGAAGAAGATAAGGCGCGTGCAAAGATGAATTATGCAAAAACGTTACTTGAAAAGCAGGATACCTTGCAGGCATTGCAACAGTTGGACAGCATCGCCCTGTTATTCCCGAATGCTAAATACACTGCCAATGCCGCTAAAAACCTGATTGGTGAAATCAATTACGAATTGCTTAAAAAGAATGAAGCTGCACTTGATTCAACACAGGCTCAAATAAACCGGCTTGAAAATTTGTTTGAAAAGCAGAAAACCGAATTCGACAGGTTTACCCAGTATATTCCTAAAAAGCAATCGATTCAGGGTTCCTTAATACGTTCATTTATACAGGTACATCTCGACGAACGCGGCGATTTGTACCTGAGCAGCAACTATCATGGAAAAGGCTCGATAAATCATTACGGACTAAGAGTATATGATGGCGATATTAGTGCTAAAACCGATTCAATCCCGGTTGGCGATGCCGATAATCATCAATCTGATTTTATGGAATACAAATGGGAAAAAGTGTCGTACAGAAATGGCAAAGACAATGGAGTGGTAGAGTTTATAGCCAACAATACCGATAGAAAATTAAAAGCCGTTTTTTTAGGGAGAGGACAGAACTATATTATTCTTGAAGACTTTGATAAAACAGCAGTAAAAGATGCACTGGCACTTTCTAAAGCCATAAAAAGCAAAATAGCTCTTGAAAAAGATATTCGTGATTTTAAAAAGAAACTAAATATTGAGTAAAATCTATTCAATTTCTTCAATGTTTTCAGGTGGATTAGCCAAAACTGCCTTATTCCCATTTACAACAATCGGTCGCCTCAATAACTTTGGATTATCTGCCAGAATTTTAAACCATTCATCATCACCTATATTTTTCCCCTGGTAATTGTCGATATATTCCTTTTCTTGTGTACGAACAAAAAAGTGCACATCCTTGCCGGTTTTGCCAATAATTTCTTTCAATTCAATTTCAGATATACCTTCGGAAATGTATTTTTTGATTTCGACGTCATACCCCTTTTCCTCGAGGTATTGCAATCCTGCCCGGCTTATTGAACAACGCGGATTGTGGTATATTTTCATGATAATGTGGTGTTTCTGTTTGATATATTTATAATAGTCTTCCTGCGCACGATAAACCTGTTTAACCCCAGTGTTGTACTCGTTTAACAGGTTCGCATTCAATATGCGCGCCTTCGAATTGTCCTTTAACTGAATATTCAACATTTCTTTCAGTTCGTTTCTGATTTCGCGGTTATATATCGGGCAAGCCACCTCTAAACGGCGGTTTAAATTTCGGGGCATCCAGTCGGCTGAAGAAATAAACATTCTTTCTTCTCCATCGTTTCCAAACAGAAAAATGCGCGAATGTTCGAGGTATTTGTCAACGATACTGATGGCCGAAATATTTTTCGAAAGTTCACCAGTAATCCGGAGTCCAAAAATTCCGCGTACAATTAGCTGAACTTTCACACCTGCTTCACCTGCTTCAATAATTTTGTTCATCATTCCCGGATCGATAAGACTGTTCATTTTTAAAGTCATCCAGCCTTCTTTCCCCTTTTTTGCCAGTTCTATTTCCCTGTCAATACATTTTGTAAAAAATTTGCGCATTTTAAACGGGCTAACTACCAGGTGTTCGTACTCGAAATGCTGAAAGTTGTGTTTCAGAAATTCAAAAATATTTTCTACTTCATCTGCTAAACGGGGATCTGATGTCATTAATCCATCATCGGCATAAACGCGGGCTGTCCCTTCATGAAAATTCCCGGTTCCGATGTAGGCATAATTCCGGTAAGTATTATTTTCTTTTCGTTTTATCCAAAGCAGTTTGCTGTGTACTTTTATTCCGGGAACGCCATTAATTACATAAGCACCTTCTTCCTGTAATTTATTCGACCAGAAAATATTAGCTTCCTCGTCGAAACGAGCCTGCAATTCAATTACAACCGTTACAATTTTACCGTTTCTAACGGCATTCAGCAAAGCGTTAACCACTTTTGACGCTTCGGCAACACGGTAAATAGTAATTCCAATCTCCTTTACCTGTGGGTCAATGGCTGCTTCGCGCAGTAAATCGATAAAATGATTAAATGTTTGATATGGAAAATGAAGCATCACATCCTTTTTCCTGAGCACTCGTAAAATACTTGTGTTCGGGCGTAAATCCTTGTGTCTGAATGGTGTGAGTTTTGTGTAGTAATGTTTTTTCTTCCCTATTTCAGGAAAATTCATAAAATCCTTGTCGTTGTGATATCTTGCACCGGGAATGGCATTCTCGGGATTGAGTTTCATTTTTTTGAAAATGAAGTTTTTCAAATCTTCGGGCATGGTTCTGTCATAAATCAAGCGAACCGGCTTTCCGGTCTTTCGTTTTTTAAGACTGTGAGCCATTTTTTCAACAAAACTTTTCGAAATATCGTCATCAATATCGAGTTCGGCATCCCGGGTCATTTTCAGTGTAAATGCTTCATGAACATTGTAATCGAAATAAAAGAAAAGATCGTTTAAACAATACCGGATAACATCGTCGAGTAACATTACGAATTTTTTGCTGCTAACTTTTGGCAAAACCAAAAAGCGAGAAACCGACAGCGATGGAATTCGGATTAGTGAATATGCATAATCTTTGGGGTCGTTTTTCTTCGAGAGTTTTACTGCCAGGTAAACTGATCGATCGCGCAGGTAAGGGAATTTGTTTTTTTTGCTCAGCATAATCGGAACAAGGTTGGGCAAAACTTTATCGTTAAAATATTTTTTTACAAAAATCCCTTGCTGATGACTCAACTCTTTCTCGTTGATTATGTAAATATCATTTTCCCTTAATTCCCCTAGAATTTCCTGATAGATAATTTGTACTTTTTGCTGCTGACCAATTACCACATTCTGGATTTTATCCATCAATTCCTTCGGGGTAAAATCACCAAGTAAGTTTTCCTCATCGCTTCCCAAATCAACCATTCTGCGAACTGCGGCAAATCTGACCCTGAAAAATTCGTCGAGGTTATTTGAGAAAATACCTATAAAACGAATGCGTTCAAAAAGTGGAGTGTTGGGGTCTTCAGCTTCCTGCAAAACTCTCTCGTTGAACGAAAGCCAGCTGATTTCGCGGTTGATAAAGTTCTGGTCGGAATAAATATTCATGCTTGTATTTTTGATGCATTAATTTAACCCACAATATTGTAAAAGGTTTTTAAAAAATCAAACCGTCAACAAATGTTTTACAAAATTGTAACAATTACCCTGAACCCGGCCAATTCAAAAAAATCAAGATAGGTTATTCGCCGCCGAATTCCATTAAATAGGCTTTAATAAAACCATCCAGTTCTCCATCGAGAACCGCATTAACATTGCCGGTTTCGTATCCGGTTCGCACATCTTTCACCATTTTGTAGGGTTGCAAAACATACGAGCGGATTTGTGATCCCCATTCGATTTTCTTTTTCTGCGATTCGATTTCAGTTGTTTTTTCGTGCCTTTTTCGCAATTCAATTTCGTAAAGCTGAGATTTCAGTAACCTGATGGCGTTTTCTTTATTTCCGAGTTGCGAACGGCTTTCGGTATTTTCGATGATTATTCCTGAGGGAGCATGTTTTAACCGCACCCCAGTTTCTACCTTATTCACGTTTTGGCCACCGGCGCCGCCACTTCTGAAAGTATCCCAGGTAATATCGGCCATATTAACTTCAATTTCTATGGTGTCGTCAACCAGTGGAGCAACGTAAACAGATGTAAACGAGGTCATTCGTTTGTTTTGTGCGTTAAAAGGAGAAAGACGTACCAAACGGTGAACTCCATTTTCACTTTTCAGATATCCGTAAGCAAATTCGCCTTCGATTTCGAGTGTGCAGCTTTTAATACCAGCTTCATCGCCATTTTGCATATCGGCAACTTTTAACTTGTACCCGCTTTTTTCGGCATACCGCGAGTACATTCTGAAAAGCATTTCTGCCCAGTCGTTACTTTCGGTTCCACCTGCTCCGGCATTTATTTTCAAAACTGCCCCAAGGTGGTCTTCCTCATTTCGCAACATATTTTTAGCTTCCAGCTTTTCAACCGCTTCAATTGTTTCCGAATAGGCTTTATCCACTTCTGCTTCGGTTGCCTCTTTTGCTTCAAAAAATTCGTAAAGCACAAGAAAATCCTCAATCATTTGATTGATAGTATTATAACCATCAGTCCACACCTTAATTGTGCGCACTTTTTTCATTTGTTCCTCGGCTTCTTTTGGATTATTCCAGAAATCGGGATCCTGTGTTTTAAGTTCTTCTTCCTGAAGTTGAGTTATTTTTGAATCGTAGTCAAAGATGCCTCCTCAGCGCAGCCCGGCGCTCCAGAAGATCGTTTATCTGGTCTTTAAAAATCATTAATATCGGATTTTATTTGGGATGTAAAGGTAAAATGTTTTTGGCGAAAACCGACCTGACAACTAAAAACGTTTATTTTATTACTTCAGAAAGGTAAAGGTGAATAATTTCGGGTTCAAAACCACGGCTTTGGGCATATCTGATAATTTGTCCCATTTTATCGAATTTGTTATCTGATTTTACCTTTTTGGCTTTTTCTTTTAAAGTATCAATTAAAACCTTTTTATATTGGTCAGCTTTAATTTCCAGTAATCCTTTTTCAATTATGCTGTCTTGTAATCCTTTAGCTTTTAAATAATAACGCAATTTAATCTTACCCCATTTGTTGAACCTGAATTTGTCAGAAATATATGCTTTTGCATATCTTTCATCGTCAAGAAATTTTTCGGCCCTGAGTTTCGAAATGATTTCTTCAACCAGTTCATCCATAATTTCGAAGGCGATTATCTTTTTTCTGATATCTGCCGAACATTGCTCCGAACGGCTGCAAAGTTGCGCCATTTTTGTGTAAACTTCTTTTATTTCCAGGTCTCTGATTTCCATATTGAGGATTGAAATTTATTATGGTTAACAATTTACGTAAAAAAAAAGTAATTCACCAACTGAAATATTGGATTGTTTGATTTTTAACCATTTTATCTGTAATACTTTCACTGGGTGACTTTAGCTTGCCGGGTAAATATTTTCAATCAGATAAAATTACCACTTTTTCATAAATATTAATTGCCGCCAGGTAAGACAAGGGTTGGGTCGGGTGCAGCATTTGCATAAATATTACCACACGCATAAATAGTTCCGGTGTGATCGATAAAAAGTTCATGTTGCTTATCAACGGTAATTAATTTTTCAAATTCCTCAAAATCTTTGGTTTGATAAATCCCTCCCCCAGGTGCTATTATATAATATTTGTCGGCAAAATGTTGGAAAGTGCCCCATGACCAAATTGTGTAATCATAACTCACTGACATAACTTTTCTGTAAGTTAAGCCTGAGTCAGTTGATTTTTCGAGTGTAAAACTGTCCCCCTGACTGTGCACAATAATCTCATTTCTATCGGTAACAAACATGTTTTTGGGGTATTTGGGAGTATTTATTGTTTTCCAGCTAATGCCATTATCGAATGTTTGAGAAATATTGTGGTTCGATTCCATGACCAAATGCGAATTTTCATTAAATTGATAAACCCTGCCCAATTCTTCAGTATAAGTTAATCCTGTAGAGTCTTTTGTCCAGGTTGCCCCGCCATCTATTGAACAATACATACCCAATTCGTACTTATAAATCCATATATTATCGTCGGGCGTGATTGTGAGATGTATAGATGAATTGTTTTCAGGAATAGGTTTATTAACAAATTCCCAAGTTTGCCCCCAGTTTGTGCTTAGATACAGATTCCCATTAGCTGCTGTAGCGTACAAAAGACCCTTGCTATTAACTTCAAGGTTTAAGAGATTTGGCCGCCCACCATTATTTATTATTTTCCAATCGTTAAATTTTTTGCCTCGATTATATAAATCCTTCCCACTGAGCATAATCGATCGATTGGTAATAGTATCAAAAGTCATATCTTCAATTTGGGTTAAATAACCCGATGTAATTGTGTTCCAGTTGTTGTAAAAAAATGCGGTAGCTTGTATAGTGAATTCACAGTATAACCGGTTTTCAGCATCTAAAATTTTCGCTTTTACTATTTGGGTGTTTGAATCACTTCCCAGTTTCCACTTTGTGACCATTTTCCCATTACTGTTCGCTTCAATAACCGTTTCATCAACCCTTCCTCCTCCAGTAGTTACCAATAATTCCATATGAAATATTTTATCTGATGAAGGTAAAAGTGATTGCAGATTTATCTGCACTCCAATTTCGGAATCCAGATATTGGCCATCTTCTGCTGTTTGATTATTTCCAATAACATCAAAATTGAACGACTCTAATATTTCATATCCATATTCAGGGTATTTTTCACAGGAAAATGCAATCATTACAATGACCAATATATATATGATTTTTTTCATTGTGATTTATTTTTGAAATACTGGAATGGTTAAACCAATCAGAACCGATGTTGAATTGGTTCGCAATTCTTCTTCGATTTTTGGTTGTGAAGTATTTCTTAATTCTTCCTGGTTGTTGAAAATACTTTTTGCTCCTATTGATTGATTCGCATATATAAAAACATCACACCATTTAAATAACGGGATATCTATTCGGTAGCCTACCATAAATCCCACATCCGACTTCTTAAACCAATGGTCTAAACTTTGGTTTATAGACGATTTTGTTTTGTTATATCCGTAGTCATAGTTATAGGTAACAATCTGCTCACCTTGGGCAAAAGCGTTTTGCAACCACGAATAATAGCCGCCAAAATTGATATTCGATTGAATTTTTCTGCCAAATGAAATTTCAAGCATAAAGGGGAATGTTACATAATCCAGTCTCACTTCCGACTGTATTTCAGTAAAATTCAGAGTATTCGATTCCGAAGGAGGCAGATAAATAAAACTGTAATCACCAACATAATTTAATCCGTAACCTTTCCTTTCATACCAGGCACCCGTGAGGAATGATACCTTTGGATCGAGTATAAAACACATTGTAACACCTGTTGACAATCCGGTTAAAGGCTTATATTCGTTTTTGTTTTCAGAGCTTCTGACGTTCGAAATATTAACTCCGGTATGAGGAAGAATTTTTATGCTTTGACCCAGTGAATCGGTTTTATAAATATATTTATCAGATTTAAAAGGTTTATAACCAATTCCAAAAGTGAGTTCGGTTGAACCAATTTTACCACCAACATCTTCGCTGAAATCAAAATATTCTTTTTGCCCCGAAGTTATCTGTCCGGCAGCAAATAAATTCCATCTTTCGTTAATGCCGTAATTTACTGAACTTGCCAAAATCCATCCCCAGTCATTCAGTGGTGGCCCATATCCTTCATTATAATCCTTGTCTTTTCCACGAAACTCATCGTTTGTAAGAAGGGCATAATAAGCGCCTCCTCCTATTTCAAAATTTAAACGTCCCGGTGTTTTAAATTTTAAATAGAGCGGAATGCGAAGGAAACTATATTTCAATTCACTTGATTGACTTGTGCTGTTAAAAGTTGATGCAGCAAATGAAGAAGATTTTAAAAATGGATTAAAGGTAGATGAATGGGAAAATACATGATAACCAGAATTGTAATTGTTCAAACTGTTTTGGTCGAAATAAAAAGTAGCATGGTTTACTCCGGATTGAACGATAAACCAGTTTCCCAGTTCGTACCTTGCAAAAATGCCATTAACAGGTCCCGGTTGGGACGTTGGTTGGTAAAAATCTGATTTATTTACTTTAGAAAAATTGATGCCATTTTCAATTCCAATGTTAAGTTTCTGGGAGAATATTTTTGGCGTCAAAAATAGAATCATTAAAAAAACAAGTGTGAATTTGGATCTCATTATTTGTTTTACAATTTTTTAAACCTTTGAAACGGTGCAAGGTATTTAAATAAAACTTTGCTTATCATGGTTATTAATCACTTAAAAACGATTTTTCAGCTTTTACACCTGTAAAAAACTCTTCCAATTCAGCCAGAGTTGATTCGGTTTTTGCCACATCGCGGATTACTTTTCCTTTTTCGAGGATGACAATTCGTGTACAAACATCGGTAACGTGGTCGAGGTCGTGACTTGAGATCAGCAGTGTTTTTCCATTTCCTGAGGCAAAATCCTTAATTATTTTCCGGAGTTTGAACTGTGAAGTGGGGTCGAGATTTGCAAATGGCTCATCTAAAACTACCAGTTCGGGATTTCCCATAAATGCGCCAACCACACCTACTTTTTTCTGGTTTCCTTTCGAGAGGTCACGAATGAATTTCTTTTTTCCTAAAATTTCATCATTAAAGAACTCCTTGAAATTCAACAAAAATCCCGAAATGTCGTTGGCATTCATTCCGCGCAGTTCGCCAATAAAACTAAAGTATTCATCGGGCGTGAGGTAGCCGATGGTAAAACTTTCGTCGATATAGGCACCTGTTATTGCTTTCCACTCCTCCGATTTTGCCACCGGTATTTCGTTAATTACTACTTTGCCGCGGGTTGCACGAATCAGGTCGAGAATGAGGGAAAACAGCGTGGTTTTGCCTGCTCCGTTGTTTCCAACGAGTCCAAAAACATCTCCATTTTCAATTTTTAACTCTTCAATGTCGAGAACAGTGGTTCCGCCGTATGCTTTTTGCAGATTTAATATTTGTATCATTAGAATTGAGATTTATAGTTATTTGTTGTGATTGATTGTGATTTTTAGTGATTTATTGTTTTTGTTTTCCTTACTCCCCTGCTTCGGAGGAGTTGGGGGAGGCTTTCTTTAAGTTGACTTGTACGCTGCTATCATGGTATGTTTTCGTTTTAAGTACAGTTTGGTGAAATAGTCGATTAACCGCGGATGGAAAATAATACCCAGCAAACCAAGTCCGCCTAGTATAAGATAAGCCGCAATATTTCCCAGTAAAAAGGTAATAATACCATAAACTGCCAGCGGACCAAACAAAATAGGAAAAGTTATCAGCCAGTTGGTAGCGCTCATTCCCTGATAGTTAAACATGGCGCGTTGCTCCAGATCGATGGATTTGCGGCTGTTTAATCCCAATGCGAAAACTACGAAAGTGTTTACTCCAATATTGTAAAGCATCACTGCCAGATGTATGTAAAGTACTTTTGGCGAAATAAACATGTACCCCAGCGAAAGCAGGTAAAATACAATGTTAGTGACTGCCATCAGAAAAAAAGCAGACTGAAGAATCTGTTTCATTTTAACGTTTTGAGCCATTAAAAAAGGGTAGTAGCGGCTATGCCAGGCTGGGAAAAACTGTCCGTACATCATACCGAAAATTCCGGTCATAAACATGCCGCCCAATACAAATATAGTTTCCGGAATTTCACTGCCTTTATCCTGATACAAAATCAATCCGTAAAAAATAAAAAGAATCGACATCACCGCAGTAGTGCGCGGGCGTTTATTGCGTGTTATCATTTTAACTTCGAGCGACAACATTTTTCCGTATTCGCCTATTTGGTTCAACCATGAAAAATCATGTGTAAGGTTTTCTTTTTTCTTTTGCGAGAGTTCATCGAGGAAGAAACGACTCAATAGAAATCGTAAGTTTAAAAAGTACAGAATCATAATCAAAATGGGAAATAAAATTACTGCAAGTGGCTGGTAAACAATAAAATCAAATATTTTTCCGAAGTTGGAAGTAATATCGAAAATGTTAAAATGATCTATTGCGAAAACGCCGGCAGCAAAAGCCAGAAATCCATAGAAAAACCAGTTCGACTCGTTGGTTCGCCATTTGATGTAAATAGCCAGAAAATGGTTTACAAAAATCATTAAAAAGAGCGAAGCCAGCCAGGCAATTAAAACCGGTGTTTCAAGCTCGTTTACCGCCGATTTGAAAGTAAAAGGCAAAACCAGAAACAGCGGCAGTACATTAAAAAAATGAAGTAATGATTTGTTAAGCATGAATCGGGCGATTCTTTTCCGTTTTACAGGAATCAGCAAAAACGACTGAAAACCAAACGTGGGCAGATTTTGAACCATAATTCGCAATACTAGTTCGAACCCAACATAAGCAAAAATCAATGAATTAAAAATCGGGATTTGCGATTGGCCGGGGAATGTTTTTTCGATATAAACACTGAGATTAAAACCCATAAAAAGCGCAACCGCTGTAAAATAGAGCGCAAGAAATATCAGCACTCCTTTAGCCGCCATATTTTTGCTGAAATAAGCTGAACGGGTGAGTTCGCGCCAGCCAAAGTAAAAGAAGTTTCGTTTCATATTTCAGTATTGAGTAATGAGATGTTAGTATTGAGACTTTTGGTTAGTAAAAGTATTTTATAAAATGTTACAATGCAAACTCGGGGAATTGTTCTTTAAAGTGTTCTTTTATTTTTTCAGGCACAAAGAAAAACTGTCCATAAAAAATAATATTCAAACAGACTATTAAAAACGAAATCAACAACAAAACCCAGGGTTGATTTATTGAATGGACATGTAAAAACCTTGTAATATTAAACGCTGCAATTGGCATTTGACTTAACAAAACGACAGCCATTTGTATTTGATTAACATATTCAAGCAGCATAAACTTTTTGCCGGGAACAGTTTTAATTTTTAATTTTTCAGGCGCTACAAAATAGAAGTAATATAAACCTGCTAAAACCAGAAAAACAAAATAGGGCACAATTACCCAGGCAATATTATCCATCATTCGTAGCAGCGTAAACAAAACCAATGTTCCGGCCAAAGTCATCAGGATTTTTGGCCAACGATAAAATTCAAAAAAGTATTTCCAGAGCAACCGGTTGTATTTGCGGGCTAGTTCTCGTTGTTTTTCCACTTTAATTTTGCTGAATCCCGAAATTCCAAACTTTTTGAATGTATTTAAAAGCGCCGTGTTAAAAGGAATTTCAGGGTTTTCTTTCCACTGTTCCTCAATGGAAGATCCAAGGTGATCGACCAGTTCCACCTGCAAATCGTAATGGTAAACAAAATGCTGGCGGCAAAATGCAAACAGTTTTTCGGTTTCTTCTGATGTTATCGTTCGTTTCATAGGCTGGTTATTTGGCGAATTCAGGAAACTGTTCTTTAAAATGTTCTTTTACTTTTTTTTGAAGGAAAAACAAATTGGCATAAAGCAGAATGCTGAAAAACACTATCATAAACGATATTGCAGCCAATACAAATACGTTGTTTATCGATTCAATTTCATTCCACTCAAAGATGTTGTTTGTAAGGATTGGTATTTGCAATAGAATAACACCTATAGACATTATTTGACTTTGGGTATTTCCTAAAAGAAATAACTCTCCGGATTTACCTTTAATTTTGAACTTAGGAAAAATGTGAATGAGATAGAACGCAAAGCCAACCATAACTAATCCTGAATAGATTAGCAAAATCGTTTTTGTGTGATCTGTAATTTGAAATAATAAAAGTAGTCCAAGTGTAAAAACAATAGTAATAAGCAGTTTAGGCCATTTGTAAAACTCAATAAAATATTTCCAAAGCAGCAAGTTGTATTTTCGGTTAACCTCTTTTTCTTTTTCACGGGTAATTTTGGTAAAATTACTTGTGCCAAACGACGAAACCGCAGAATTCAGTGCTTTATTAAAACTTAACCCGGGCGTTTTTTCCCACTGTTCTTCAATTAGTAAGGCTAAATGATCAACTATTTCTATTTGAACGTCGTAGAAAACTACACCATATTTTTCGCAAAGGTTGAATAGTTCTTCAGTTTCTTTTTGTGTTTCAGTTCGTCTCATATTTAAAAATTTAGGTGGTTATTTTGAAGTAGTTCTTGTAAAAATATTCCCTGATTTTATTGGGGAGGAAAAAGAAGTATCCATAAAGCAAAACAATAAGTATCGAGAATACCAGCGAAATTGTCGCCTCTTTCCAAATTACGTTGGAATACTGCAAAATCATGTGTTTCGAAAAAAGCATTGCCACAAACGGTAATTGCACAACCGACCCCATTTTTGCGTTTATATTTTTCAGATAATCCAATATTTCGAATTGTTTTTGTTGAGGTGGAATAATATCAAGCTTTTGGGGAAACACAAAATAGTGGTAATAAATACTGAAAACCGAAAGGGAAACTGCAATTGTCAGTATCACCCAATGGTTGTTTGGCGTGATGCGGAGCAGCGTAAAAATCGAAAGAAATAGCGCGATTGTACTAAATAACTTTGGCCATTTGAAATACCGTAAAAAATAATTCCACAGAATGAGGTTGAAATTTCGGCGGAGTTGCCTCTTAACTTTATGTTCCAATTGTTTCAAACCGTACTTTCCAAACTTTTGTGTGGCATTTTTAAGAGCCCAGCCAAACGACAGGTCATGATTTTTCTGCCATTGCTCTTCAATCGACGATGCCAGATGATCAACAATTTCGATTTGCAAATCGTAAGCATAAATTTCGTTTTTTCTGCAAAACGCAAAAAGTTTGGTTACCTGTTCTTCGGTTAGCTTTTTATGCATCTCATGCGATTTTCGGATTTAACAAAACATCCATATTCTGGATAAATGCTTTCATATCGGTTAACAGATTCGAAGTTTCTTTTTTCCCGTTTTCGGTTAAAAAATAGTATTTGCGCGGACGGTTGTTAACTGTTTTTATTTCAACACTCAATAAACCTTTGGCTTCAAGTTTGTGCAATATCGGATAAAGCGCTCCTTCTGTAATCACCAATTCTCCGGCTGTATTCTTCTCAACCTCACGGGTTATCTGGTATCCATACATTTTTCCGTTGTCATTCAGTAACTTTAAAACAATGGTTGAAAGACTCCCTTTGTATAGATTGTTTTTTTGCATGGAGTAAAATTAGAAAAAAGTTGAATACCTAAGACTCTTATGTAATAAAATTTTTAGTGTTATTTTATTCCAAAACATCCGTCAAAACCACCCCATCTTTATACTGATAAACTTCACCTGAAGTATTAAAAATTTCGACTAAAACCACATAAACACCCAGATTTTGGCGTTTTCCTGTCTGGTCTTCACCGTTCCAGGTAATGGTTCCGCTGGTTCCCAGAATTTCGTTGTTTGCGAGTTTCATCACAAACCTGCCTGCCGAATTGAAAATGGAAATATTGGCTACGTACCCGGGTTTTTCCAGTTCATAGTTAATCTGGTATTCATCGTTGTAGCCATCGAAATTAGGTGAAAAAGATTCAGTACTAAAAGTTATTTTCGGAGAACCGACGTTTTCAATTTCTTCCTGCGAGTTTTTGTACCCCGGTGTTCCGTAACCCGAAATTGTGGAAGCCGAATGCCAGTTTTTGATGTCGTTGGTGTTTTCTGTAAACGAAATTCGTTCCAGTGAAATCCCTTTTTCTTCGGCCAGTAAAAGGTGGTGCATTTTTTCCGAATAAAAGAGTTCGTCAATTACATTCATCTCTTCGTCAAGCAGAACCACGTAATCGAAATCGTTGTTGTACGACGGAAATTTCTCCATCTGCAGAAAACAAGCTCTGCAAACTATATTAAACCAAGGAATAACGCCACTTGTATCTTTGGTTAGCGCCAAATAATTTCCAGGCAAAAACATCATTTTTGACTTTGAAAGCGGATAAACCTGTGTCAATTCCATTTTACTGTCGCGCGATGCGAGATACAACCGGTTGGTGGAAATCTCTTTTTGCGAATTGTTATAGATTTCAACATAGTCGCTTCCACCGGCAACCGGATTAAAAAGCACTTCGCTGATTAAAATATCTCCCGGCAAAATTGGTTCAAGCGGTTTTTCTTCAGCAATAACTATTACTTCATCCAGAATTACTTTGTCGGCTGAAAAATCGTTGGCCATTCGAACCACAATTTGCAGTTTTTCGCCAATCAAATCGTTTTGTTCAGCAGTAACCGAACCCCAGTTTCCGCGGTTTTCGCTGTTGATTTCAAACGGAATTTCAGCTCCGTTATCCAACTTATAAAACGTTTTTAGATATTTAAGGGAAGTGTTGGTATTACTTCCGGTTTCACTGGCGGTCAGTTGAATATCAGTTTTCAAATATTCAGAAATATCAATTATCGCCGAACGCCAAACTATTTCACTTGAAATATCGACCACTTCAAATCTTCCTCCGGAAGTGGTAACGGTTTTGGCATAATCACCAGCATCCTGAAGTTTAATGTTCGCATATTCCAAAGTCCATGTTGTAATTCCTGTAAAATCAGATTGAATAGTAACGTTTTCATTACCCCAGATTCCTTTTCCGGACACATCAAAACTTTCGCGCCAGATTTCCTGTGCCTGCGCGGTGCTGTTAAAAAAAAGACAAAAGAATATTAAGATTTTTGGAAGATTGCTAATCATCACATTTACAATTGAAAGCAAAATACTAACTTTGGCCGGATTAAAGATAGCTATTAGATAATATTTTAAAAAGATTTAAACAGATGAAAGTTGCAGTTGTTGGAGCAAGTGGGGCAGTTGGACAGGAATTCCTGCAGGTACTTGCGGAGCGGAATTTTCCGATGGATGAGTTGGTTTTGTTTGGTTCTGAAAGAAGTGCCGGAAAAGTTTATGATTTTAAAGGAAAAAAGTTGGTGGTAAAGGAATTGAAACACGGCGACGATTTTAAAGATATTGATATTGCATTAACATCGGCCGGTGCCGGTATTTCGAAGGAATTTGCATCGACAATTACCAAATATGGCGCAATTATGATCGATAATTCCAGCGCATTTCGTTATGATAACGATGTACCGTTGGTAGTTCCCGAGGTTAATCCCGAAGATTCAAAAAATCGTCCGCGTAATATCATTGCCAATCCAAATTGTTCAACCATTCAAATGGTGGTTGCATTAAAACCGATTGACAATCTGTCGAAGATTAAAAGGGTTCGTGTTGCTACCTACCAGGCTGCCAGCGGCGCCGGAGCACAGGGAATTGCCGAACTCGAAAACCAGGTACGGGAAGTTGCCGAAGGTAGAAAACCTACTATTTCGAAATTTCCGTTCCAGTTGGCGATGAATATCATTCCTCATATCGATGTATTTCTTGACAACGATTACACCAAAGAGGAAATGAAAATGAACTGGGAAACCAAAAAAATTATGCACACCGACGCCGAAGTAAGCGCAACCTGCGTTCGTATTCCGGTGGCTCGTGCCCATTCTGAAGCCATTTGGGTAGAAACCGAAAAACCAATTTCGGTGGAAGAAGTAAAAGAAGCGTTTGCAAAAGCTGAAGGGCTTACTGTAATTGATGTTCCGGCCGAAAAACAATATCCAATGCCTTTGTTTGTTTCGGGGAAAGATGATGTTTATGTGGGACGCATCCGCAAAGATATTACCGACCCGAACAGTATCACTTTCTGGTGTGTTGGCGACCAGATAAAGAAAGGCGCTGCACTGAATGCCGTGCAGATTGCAGAGTGGCTGATTGCCAATGGGGAAGTGAAAAAGTAAAAGCGATAAATGGAACCTGTCTGAAGCAGTTACAAATTTAAAAATAACAATTCAAAAAACCTTCTGTCTGTTGATGGAAGGTTTTTTATTTTATGGCAATGTTGTATATTTAAACGCACAAAAAACCAAAATGAAAAACATTAAAGAACGACTTTACAAGATTATTTTCGAAGCCGATACTCCTGCCGGCAAATTCTTTGATTTGGTTCTGTTGTTCGTTATTTTGATAAGCGTGGTATTGGTTATGTTCGAAAGTGTAAATTCTGTTAACATCAAATACCGCGATATATTAATAGTGTTGGAATGGATTATTACGGTCTTGTTTACAATCGAATATTTACTCCGGATTTTTATTGTGAATAAACCTTTCCGGTATATTTTTAGCTTTTACGGAATTATTGATTTCCTGTCAGTAATCCCAACCTATCTGAGTTTATTAATTATTGGCTCTCAAAGTCTTATCGTTATTCGAATTCTCAGATTACTTCGGGTTTTCAGAATTCTGAAACTTACCCGGTTTACATCTGCCGGGCGCTTCCTTGCCAAATCCATGTGGGCTAGTCGCGAAAAAATATCAGTGTTTATATTTTTTGTTTTAACAATTGTGGTAATCATGGGCACAATTATGTACCTGATTGAAGGTGAAACAAATGGATTCACCAGCATTCCGCTAAGTATTTACTGGGCCATTGTAACTTTAACCACAGTTGGTTATGGAGACATAAGCCCACAGACCCCATTCGGACAATTCATGGCAAGTATAATAATGATAATGGGTTATGCTATTATAGCTGTTCCAACCGGAATTATTACTGCCGAAATGATGAAACCCACTGGTCCGTTAAATACTCAGGTTTGCCCAAAATGTTTATACGACAAACACGATGATGATGCAGTATTCTGCAAAAAATGCGGAACAAGTATTAAAGACTAATATCGGGGTTAAATAAATTTGCATTAAATATTTTCAAATCCCGGCAAGTGCACTTCAATGTCCCGGTTAACAATCACAAAACAATTGTGGATATTTAAATGTATTTAAATCGAATGCAATTCTTTCAAAAAACTATTTTTGCAGCAAACTGAAAAAAATGAAGCAGTATTTAAATCTGTTGGAAACCATTTTAAATGAAGGGACTGAAAAATCAGACCGCACAGGAACAGGCACAATCAGCCGGTTTGGACACCAGATGCGGTTTGATTTAAGTGAAGGTTTTCCGGTGGTAACTACCAAAAAGTTGCACCTGAAATCGATAATTCACGAATTACTTTGGTTTTTGGCCGGCGATACCAACATAAAATACCTAACCGATAACGGAGTTCGAATCTGGAATGAATGGGCCGACGAAAATGGAAACCTTGGCCATATTTACGGTTACCAGTGGCGAAACTGGCCAACACCCGATGGAAAGCATATCGACCAGATTACCAAAGTTGTAGATTCGATTAAAAACAATCCCGATTCGCGCCGTCACATTGTAAGTGCATGGAATGTGGGTGAGTTGGATAAAATGAATCTGCCGCCATGCCATATTCTTGTTCAGTTTTATGTAGCCGATGGCAAACTTTCGTGCCAGCTCTACCAACGCAGTGCCGATGTATTTCTTGGAGTGCCGTTTAATATTGCATCGTATGCTTTGTTAACTTTAATGATGGCGCAGGTAACTGGCCTCAAACCCGGTGATTTTGTGCATACTTTTGGCGATGTTCATATTTATTTGAACCATCTGGAACAGGTAAAACTGCAGCTTACCCGCGAACCTTACCCGCTGCCGCAAATGAAAATCAACCCGGATGTAAAAAATATCTTCGATTTTAAATTCGAAGATTTTGAATTGGTTGGATACCAGGCGCACCCACATATAAAAGGGGATGTAGCGGTTTAATAAAATCCAATTACCAAATATCAAATCACAAACTTTTTGGTATTTGGTATTTGAGATTTGATTTTTATTTGATTTTTAGACTTTTGAAATTTGGAATTTTATAGCGTATGATTCACAAAAACATATCCATCATAGTTGCCATTGCCGAGAACTTTGCCATCGGCAAAAACAACGACTTGCTTTTTCACCTGCCCACCGACCTGAAACGGTTTAAGGAAATCACCACCGGACACACACTGATTATGGGCCGCAACACCTTACTTTCGTTGCCAAAATGGCCGCTACCCAATCGCAGGCACATTGTTATTACCGATAAACCGGATGATGTTTTTCCCGGCTGCGAAGTGGTTTTTTCGATTGATGAAGCCATCGAAAAAGTAAAAGACGAAAACGAAGCTTTTATTATTGGTGGCGGGATGATTTACAGGCAATTTTATCCGCTGGCCGGAAAACTTTATCTCACGCTGGTACATCAGCCTTTTGATGCCGATGTGTATTTCCCCGAAATTAATTATTCGGAATGGGAAGAAACTGCCCGGGAAGATTTATTTGACGAAAAAAACGAGTTCAGGTATTCAAATATCAACCTCGAAAGAAAATAATACAAGAAAAATTGAGGGCTAAAGCCTCATGTTGAAAATTGCATTTTAACACAGGGCTTAAGCTCTGTGCAAAACAAAAACCAAAACCGGCTTTAGCCTTTAATTTATAAAGAATGAAAAAACTACTGCTTATAATCCTGTTATTTTATTTTTCAGTTGCTGCTTTTGCTCAAAAACCCGCTTTACTCAAGCTGAAATACGAACAAAATTATACGGTAACTTATGATGAAGCTATCGATATGTTCAAACTGCTGGATGAACATTACGAAAACGCAGTTCTGCTTGAAAAAGGGCTCACCGATTGCGGAAAACCGTTGCATCTTTTTGTAATAAACAGCGAACCCGAATTCAATCCCGAAAAAATCCGGAAGCAAGGGAAAACAATTTTGCTTATTAACAACGGAATTCATGCCGGCGAACCCGAAGGAATTGATGCCAGTCTGGAATTTGCCGATGATATGCTGCGAAATAAAGGCGGGATGGCCGAACTGCTCAAAAAAACTGTCATCGTTATTATTCCGGTGTACAATATCGGGGGTGTTTTAAACCGCAGTGCGTACAACCGCTCGGGACAAACCACACCTTACGAAACCGGGTTCCGCGGCAATTATGCCAACCTCGACCTGAACCGCGATTTCACCAAATGCGACTCTGAAAACGCACGCAGTTTCAGCAAAATATTTACCGAATGGAACCCCGATGTTTTTCTTGATACCCACACCACCAACGGGAGCGACCACCAGTACAGCATCACACTTATTCAACCCTCGCCTGCGCTTTATCCGGCAGGCATGGAAAAATACATCCGCAGCGAAATGGTTCCGGCATTGTACAACGGCATGAAAAAGGGGAAGTACGAGTTAATTCCGTATGTTGATTATTTTTATGACGACCCGAAAAACGGAATTGTTTCATCGCTCACAGGATCCCGTTTTTCGTCAGGGTTTGCCGGACTTTTCCATAGTTACGGAATGATGACAGAAAACCAAATTTATCGCAACTTTCCCGACCGTGTAAAATCGTGCTACCAGTTTATTCAGGTGTTGGCCGAATTTACGGCTAAAAATGGCGAAACCATCAGAAAAACCCGGCAAAATGGAATTCAGGAATCGCTGGCAATGACAAAATACCCGGTGAGTTTTGTGGCCGATACCACGCAATTCCGCATGATTGATTTTAAAGGGTACGAGGTTGCTAAAGAACAAATCAGTCCGGTTACCGGGTTGCCACGATTTGGCTACGACCTCACGAAACCTTACACAGCACAGGTTAAATATTTCGATGTATACAAAAAAACTGAATTTGTTGATGTTCCCGAATTTTATATTCTGCCGCAATATTACCGGCTGATTGTTGAAAAACTCGATATGCTGCAAATTGGGTACACCAGACTTCAAAACGATTCAATTATTGAAGCAACAATGGATTACATCGACGAATTTACCAGTCCGGCAAAACCATACAACAGTCATTTTTACCACGACAAAGTGAGCACACACAGCGAAAAACAGCAGGTTCAGTTTTATGCCGGTGACCTTGTTATTCCTGTTCGCCAGGAGAAAATAAAATACCTGCTCGAAATGTTTGAACCCAAAGCTTCAGACTCGTTTTTCCGCTGGAATTTTTTCGACAATGTACTTGACCAACGCGAATATTTTTCGTCGTACGGTTTTGAAGCCAACGCACTGAAATACCTGAACGAGCATCCTGAATTCAAGGCGAAATTCGAAGAAAAACGGCAAGCCGATCCGGAATTTGCAAAAAACCACCGTGCCCAACTGGCTTATATTTATAACAATACCGAGTGGCTCGAAAAAACCTGGAAACGATATCCGGTGGGGAAAATATTTAAATAATGGAGTCTGTTTTTTCTGATTATAGTTTTTACACTCTCGTTATTCTTGGCTTACTCGCTTTTGTTGCCGGATTTATCGATTCGGTGGTTGGCGGCGGCGGATTGATTCAATTGCCCGCATTGCTTGTCGGATTTCCGAATGCACCCATCCCCACGCTTTTCGGAACCAACAAAATTTCGGCGCTGGCCGGAACTTCAATGGCAGCAGTTCAGTATTCACGACATATTCGGTACAATTTTAAACTGTTGCTGACAGTTGCATTTTTTGCATTTGTGGCTTCATTTGCCGGTGCAAAAACTGTCAGCATTATCAATCCGGCGGTACTTAAACCAGCTATTCTTGTCATTCTTGTACTGATTGGCATTTATACTTTTCTGAAAAAAGATTTGGGCACAGTTCAGTCGAAATCGCTTTCCGAAAATAAAAAGCTTTTATTTGGCTCTTTACTTGGTTTGATAGTGGGTTTTTACGATGGTTTTTTTGGTCCCGGTACCGGCAGTTTTCTGGTTTTGGGTTTTGTGGTTTTGCTGGGATTCGAATTTGTTACAGCTTCGGCTTATTCAAAAATAATTAACTGCGCTACCAATGTTTCGGCGCTTTTTGTTTTTATCCGGCAGGGAAATTATCTTTTGGGAGTTGCCATTGTAATGGCAATCGGAAATATTGCCGGCAGTATCATTGGCAGCCGGATGGCCATAAAAAATGGCAACCGGTTTATCAGGGTTTTCTTCCTGATTGTGGTTGCCATTCTCATTGCCCGTTACGGGTACGATGTATTTAAATCTATGTAAGTAATTTTCCCAGGTTATCAAATTTGTTGTGATAATCTTCAATCGAGCGTTTTATTACTTCGTAAGCTTCTTCAACGCCATATGTTGCAGGAATTTCGGTGTAGCGATCTTCGCCAGGCATGTCTTTGTAGGTTAGAAAATAGTGTTCCAGTCGCTGAATCACGATTTTCGGCACTTCGTCGATACTTCTGAAATGACCGTAAACCGTGTCATTTCGTAAAACAGCGATGATTTTATCATCTGCCTGGTTTCCGTCGATCATCCTGAATCCGCCAATGGGCCGTGCGTTTACCAGCAAGTCGCCATGAGAAAGCGTTTTTTCAGTAAGAACGCAAATATCAATGGGGTCACCATCGCCTTTGATGTCTTTCCGTCCGGTTTTTTGGTTGCAATATTCACCAACCATGTCGCCGCAAAAAGTTTGAGGAATAAATCCGTACAATGCCGGAACCACGTTCGAGAATTTCTGTGGGCGATCCACGCGAAGATATCCGCTGTCTTTGTCGATTTCGTATTTTACGGTGTCCGTAGGCACCACTTCAATAAAAGCTGTTACTTCAACTGGCGCATCTTTTCCAAGGAAAACACCATGCCAGGGGTGCGATTTGTAGCGAAGCCCCATTAAACGTCCGATAGGATCTGATAGTCTGTCTGCCATTTTATTCATTTTTGGTTTTACAAATGAACTAAATTTAAAGGGTTTGGTTCATCTGATTATATAAAAAGATTAATTTCCAATTAAGTTAAAACCGCTTCGGCCCGGTTACCTGCTTTATCAACCGAAACAACAACGATTCCTGCTGCTGGTTTATCTGTTTCAAAAACAAATGGCTGACTTTTCAAAACCTGTGGTTTGTGTTCCACTTTTGCGGCCAACTGCCCTGCAATCATCACTTCGTAATGCGAAACAGGCGCTTCATCGGCAAAAGCGGAGTTCCAGACAATTTTATTTTCAGTCAGTTGCAAATTTTGAGGTGCCGAAAGTCCCTGTTTTTCTATGGCCTGAAAATAATTGGTTTTGCCTTCTTTCACTTTGGCTGCATATTGTTCAATTTTCAATCGTTCATCTGCCGGTAATCCGTTGGGTTCGATTTGGGCAGCATAAAAATTCTGCACCAATTGACATTTCATAGGGTCGTCATCTATCTGTCCAATTCCGATTATTAAAGTATGAATACCCGGCGTGGTCAGCGCATATTCAATTAATGGGCGGCTGGGCAATTCAGGAGAACCCACTTTGCGGTAAACATCTTCGGGGGCCCTCGACCAATCGGGTTTTTTATGATACATGGCTGCATCGGCAAAAACCTTCATGCCAATAATTCCCATTCCTTTTGCTTCAGCAACCGGAATTACATTGTGCTGCATATTCATTTTTTGCTTGTCGTTGGCATTAATAGCTACCAGCATTCCATCTAAAATTCCCCATTCATCGCGCTGAATCATATCCATCATTGCCGGTGGATTTGCATGGCCTGAAAATCCGATGTGCCGAATCAATTTTTCATTTTTTGGATTCATTCCTGTGTGGTTAGTGCCATCGCGCAAATCGCGTAAAGCTACCAGCGCACCAAAATTTCCATTTGGATCTAGCGGCGTTTCTAATCCTTCATAAAGAACATCAACTTCTTTTGTGTTGTGCAAAGTATGCACCAAAACCATATTGAGATAAGCGCCGTCAGGGTAATTCCCTTCTCCATCGCCAAATAACTGCGTGAGCGAACGTTTTACATCGTCAACAGCACATTTTACATTTTCGCCATTCGACCAGTTTTGAACTTCTTCTCTTTCTGTCCAACCCGGTTTTCCCCAGCGCATGGCAGTTTTGCTGGTGAGCCAAATCGATTCACGTAGTTTTTCATCGTAACCAACTTCTCCCGGAATCAATTTCAGTTGTTTAAATGCTTCATGATAATGCAACTGGCTTTTGGCATATAAATTCGACGTATCGAAATAATTAATTCCCAGTTTAAAAGCCTTTAAAATAATTGGAACAGGATCCACATCATTGGGTGTCCATTGAATAGAAGCCTGACCACCTAATGCGATTGTTGTTACATCGAAGCCCAGGTTTCCAAACTTGCGTTTCATTGGGGCTGGTACTTTTTCAACGTTACATCCGCCGAGCGACATGGTAGAAACTGCGGCAGCAGTGGCGGCAGAAACTTTAATAAAATTTCTGCGCGAAATCGGGTATTTTTGGTTCGTTGCCATAATTTGGTTTTTTTGATTTTTGTTTAAAAGTACTGAATATTTACAATTTAGCCAACATCGTTATACTTGTTGCGGGTGAACTTTCCAAAGTTTTAAACTTTGGAAAAGATGAAAACCGGAAGGAACAAAATACAGCGTTAACAGAGCAGGATTTTACTTCTATTTGGTAACGTTAACTGTTTTCTTTCTTGTTCCAAAATGTTGCTTACCTGTCAGTGATGCCAGAGTTCGATGCAATGGATTGAGAATAGTTACGCCAATGATTTCTTTTGAATCAGACTGCACCCTTATAATTGTACCTTCGCCAATATCAACTCCTTCTGCTTTCTGAGGATTACCAAAAGAGATATAAAGCACGTCAGCCTCTGCATCGTAATCCCATTTTATTTTATCTTTTCTTTCTGATATATTTAAGGTTTCCATATCACTCGTCTTTTTTTGTTTATACTTCTGCTAAAATATGCAGTTAAAATGAATCCATCAAGTTTGCTGGTTTCTTTATATACAATTGCCAGAAACTTATTTTGAGTAACCGGAGTTTTTTCATACAATTTTATTGCCAGTAATTCACCAAAATCACCTGCAACAATAATATCAGGATTCTCTATTGTTTCAATGAACCAGGCGATACAATCTTTTGTTTCCGGATGATTCTTAAAAATGTGATTTATTCTTTCGTCCGTCAGACGAATTAAGATATTGTTTTTTGAGTAGGCAGAAATCATCTTTAAAAACTTTGAATTAAAACTAGAATAACCAGCTATCGCCAAATATGATACATTAATTTCAACTTGACTTTTGTTTAAAAGTACTGAATATTTACAACTTAGCCAACATCGTTATATTTGTTGCGGGTGAACATTTCCAAAGTTTTAAACTTTGGAAAAGATGAAAAACTGGAGACTTTCATTAATCTATTCTATCCCACTTTTTGATTTTAGAATGCTTTCATATAACCTTTCGTAAGTGCATTTAATCGAATTAATCTCAATGAGTTTTTTTAGGGTAATTTGCTTTGAATCCTTAATTACTTTATTCAAAATATCAGTGTTTACAATATAGAATTCCCATTGTCTAGTATCAAGTGGATTTAAGGAATTCTTTTCAAGATGATTTAATAATGCAAAAACATAGACATCAGCCTGACGTTTTTTTTCAGTACCATAAACATTGTTAATATAATCCCAGGATTTTGTTTTAGGAACGTTAAATATAGGAATTGAAAACTTTTTTTGTTTCCATGTCTGTAAATAGGCTGATGATTTCACTTCAACTTTTATCTCATTCTTCAAAGTTAAATCATATGAATCCCAACTTACCCTTACAGAATCATCAGTGTTGCAAGCCATTGCCACTATAAATTCTGCAACCATTCCTCTTTCTGTATTTCCAATCAAATCAGAATAAGCCCATTTCCAGAAATCAAGCAAAGTCTTGTAATTTTTTTCTCCGATAAAAAGTTCATTTCCAGACTTTCTGGAGAAACTTATGGCATCCAGATTTATGTAGAATAAATATTTTTAACTATTTAGTTTTCCTTCAAATTCTCCTCAAACAACTTATAAATTCGTTTGTATTCATCCACCCAACTCGAAGGTTCGCGAAAACCATGCGATTCAACAGGATAAACGGAAAGTTCCCAGTTTTCCTTTCCTAATTCTATGAAACGCTGTGTTAAACGCACAATATCCTGGAACTGCACATTATCGTCAACCATTCCGTGGCACATTAAAAGAGAACCTTTCAATCCATCGGCAAAATATATGGGCGAACTTTGCGCGTATGCAATACTGTCCTCAACCGGTGTATTCAGAATATTGGCAGTATAACCGTGATTGTAATGTGCCCAGTCGGTAACCGAACGCAGCGCTGCTCCGGCAGCAAAGATTTCAGGATTTTTAAACATGGCCATTAAAGTGATAAAACCACCGTAAGAACCACCATAAATTCCAATTTTTGCCAGAGAAACATCATATTTTTCAACCAGCATTTTTGCACCGTCAACATGGTCCGAAAGATCTTTTCCACCCATGTGCCGGTAAATTCCGGTACGCCAGTCGCGGCCATAACCGGCGCTTCCACGGTAATCGATATCTAAAACTGTGTAGCCGTTATCAACCAGAAAATTGTGAAACTGATATTCGCGAAAATAGCTGCTCCACCATTTGTGGGCATTTTGCAGATAACCGGCACCATGCACAAAAATCACTGCCGGGCCTTGTTTTGCAATGGCTTCGGGACGATACAAACGGGCGTAAACCGTTTCTCCATCCTGTGCTTTAAATGTAACAAATTCAGGTGTCCGCCAATTGTATTTTTCAAATTCGGGAGTGGTTGAATGTGTAATTTGTTTGGCTTTTTCACCTGCCTTGTTTTCCTGAAGATAAAGTTCCCAGGGTTTGCTGGAAGTTGAAAAACGTATTGCCAATGTTTTTTCATCGGGCGAAACTGATACTTCATTACCACCTTCCATCGAGGTAATTTGAGTTAACTCACCTCCCCAAACCGGCATTCTGTAAAAATGTGTAACACCGGGATGAACTTTGTTGGCTGTAAAATAAAACCACTTTTTGTCGTTTGAAATAAAAGCATCTGAAACCTCAAAATCGCCTTTGGTTAAAGTTGTTTTCTTTTTTGTTTCAATATCAACTGCATACAAATGCGAGTAACCCGAAACTTCGGAATGAAACCACACTGATTTTCCATCAGGCATCCAACCCAAACTGCCGTTGGAAAAACCCCAGCCGCCAATTCCCGGTCCGTCGATCCAGGCTTCGTCGCGCTGTCGGTCGAGCAATTCGAGTGTTCCGGTTGCCGGGTCAAGTAAAAGAATCCAGCGATCTTTTTTATCCTTCGATAACGCCACAACCACCGCCAAATCTTTGGTTTCGTTCCAAACCGATCCCATCAGGTTAATATCGCGGTCTTTAATTTCAGTACTGTCTTTGGGGGCTTTTTCGGGGTAGTATTTCAGGTAATCAGGCAAATCTTTCAACCCCGGAATATTATCAGTTTTTATTTTAATGGTTTTGTTATTTTCCATATCGAAAATTCCCGTTTCAATTTCAGTTTGAAGGCTGCCAACTTTGGTCCGTCCGGTTTTTTCTTCGGAATAACCCGATTCGGTTACAAAATGGGTTACCGAAGTTGATTTTGATCCCTGCGGATTTAAAAATGTAGAATAAACAACAAATTTCCCTGACGTACTTAATTGCACGTTGCCAAGGCGTTTTTTACCGAGATAAATTTTTTCTGGTTGTTTTATTTCCTCTTGTTTTTCTCTGTAATCGCTGGCTTCATTCATTGCTTCGCGTTGTTTCAATACATCGAAAAGTTGTTTTTGCTGATTTTCAAGCCATTTATCCTGTGCAGGCTTTTTTGGTTCGGTTTTATCGTCGCCCGCAATAAAGTTGGTGATTTGCCTTATCATTCCGGTTTCGGGATTGATACAGTAAAGATTATTGTCTTTTATAAATGAAATTTCGGTATCGTTGAGCACGAATTCCGGTGAAGATGGCTGTTCCAGCCAGTTTGTTAATTGTTTTACAGTTCCCGTTTCAATGTTTTTAACGAATAAATTTCCATTATTTATGAATGCGCTTTTCGTCTTTTTTGTATTATAATCGATATACCTGCCGGGTAGTTTTTGTTTTTCGTCAACAGAAACTTTTTTTGTTTCCCCCGTTTTCAAGTTGTAAATGTACAGGGAGGCGAGTGTGTCTTTTTCCGGATTCCAATCGAAATAAATCTGTTTTCCCTGTTCGTCCCAAAACATATTTTCGGGCGAAGTTCCGATCCATTTATCGGGATCCTGCATTATTTTTTCGATGGTTAGTTTGCTTTTGTTGTTTTTCTGGATTTGGGCAGAAGCAAATACGGCATTGACAATAAAAAGAAAAAAGAAAAGTTTTTTCATTTAAAAAGGAAATTAAGGGCTGAAGCCCGGGTTTATGTTACTTATTTCACCTCACCAGACTAAAGTCTGGAGCTATTTTTAAATCAAAACGTAATAAAATCGGGGTGTCCGCCAATTCTGGCATTTTTATCAAGACGGTCAATTTTGAGCATATCTTCGTCACTCAGTTCAAAATCGAAAATATCGGCATTCGAAATAATCCGTTCCGGTGTTACCGATTTTGGAATGGTAACCACCCCCTTTTGGATATCCCAGCGAAGCACAACCTGAACCGGAGTTTTTCCATATTTCGCAGCCAGTGCCTGCATAACAGGAATATCGTTTACCCTGCCTTTCATAATCGGGCTCCATGCTTCGAGCTGTATTCCGCGTTTCTGGCAATATTCCAGTAAATCGGGCTGAATGAGTTCCGGGTGAAACTCTACCTGGTTTACTGCGGGCATAATTTTACATTCGGGCAAAAATGCTTCAAGATGATGTACAAGGAAATTACTGATTCCAATCGCTCTCACTCTTCCTTTTTCATAAATTTCTTCCAGCGCTTTCCATGATTCAACCGAGCGTTGTCCCTTTGGCCAGTGAATCAGGTACAAATCGAGGTAGTCGGTTTGCAGTTTTTCGAGACTTTTTTCAAAAGCGGCAAGTGTTGTTTTGTAACCTTGTTCTGTATTCCATACTTTCGAAGTCAGAAAAATATCTTCACGTGGAATTCCGCTTGCTTTAATCGCTTTTCCAACTCCCCTTTCGTTTTGATAGATTGCGGCAGTGTCGATACTGATATACCCGTGCTGAAGTGCAGTTTTAACCGCGTTTTCCACTTCCGCGCCTTCTTTCGACATAAAAACTCCTAATCCGAACCATGGCATTTCAACGCCGTTATTCAGTTTTACTTTCGATGTAATATTCATATAATTTTCTGTTTTTGACAAACTTCGAAAATAGTGTTTTTTTTAAGTTTGAACTGATTTTTTATCATATCCAATTGGATGGAATATTTTAGTTTTGCTGAAATTTTGAAAACTATAACAAAATGAAGGTTTATAAATTTGGAGGGGCATCGGTTAAAGATGCAGGTGCTGTAAAAAATGTTGGAAAAATCATTAACAGCCAATCGGGTAATTTAACAGTTGTTGTATCGGCAATGGGTAAAATAACCAATTTACTTGAAACTTTGGTAAAAGCATATTTTGAAAAATCCAATCGAAAATGGGAAGTTTTTAGTCAGTTCAAGGATTATCATGTTGAAATTATAAACGGCCTTTTTGAGCAAAACGGAACTCCGGAAGCAGTTTCAGGTTTGTTTGCCGAGTTGGAACTAAAACTTAAAAAGGCACCTTCGTTCGATTATAATTACGAATACGATCAGATTATCTGTTTTGGGGAATTGGTTTCAACACAGATTGTAAGCGATTATCTCAATTTTACTGGGACTGCAAATCAATGGATCGATGTCAGGAATTGTCTGCGGACCGACGATCTTTACCGTGATGCTTCTGTTGACTGGGGTTTGACAGAGGAACTGGTTAATGATATTTTTCATTTCGAAAAACAAAGATTGTACATAACACAGGGTTTTATCGGCTCAACCATTACCAATCAAACTACAACGCTTGGGCGCGAAGGTTCCGATTTTACGGCTGCCATTTTGGGAAATGTTTTAAATGCCGAAAGTGTTACGATTTGGAAAGATGTACCGGGCGTGTTAAGTGCCGACCCAAAGAAAATGGATGGAACTGTTAAAATCAGCGATTTATCGTATCGTGAAGCCGTGGAAATGACTCACTCCGGAGCGCAGGTAATTCACCCAAAAACCATGAAACCACTGCATAACAAAGGAATTCCACTGTATGTAAAATCGTTTCTTGAACCGGAAGAACCGGGAACTGTGATTCATGCCATTGACCATAAAATTGAATTACCACCAATTTTTATTATGAAAGAAAATCAGGTATTGATAACGCTTTCACCTAAAGATTTTTCGTTTATCAGTATCGAAGATATCGACAGGGTTGTAAACTTTTTGTTGGAAAACCGTGTGAAAATTACGTTGATGCAGCAATCCGCCATCGATTTAAACCTCGTACTTGATGCACCGGAAGCCAACTGGGAAGAAATTTTCAGTGAGTTATCGCCATATTATTCGGTACGGTATAACACAAACTTAACACTTATCACCATCAGGCATTATACCGAGGAAGTACTCGACTGGATGGTAAAGGAAAAGGATATTTATCTTGAACAACACAGCAGGTTAACAGCAAGAATGCTTGTTAAACAATAAATGTTGAGATTAAAATCTTGTTAAACTACTTTTTGTTGTAATTTTAGCTCATTAATCACTACATATTAAACAAAAACTTCGTTAAAAATGAAGAACAAAAAGATCTTACCTTATGCCATTGGTGTTTTAGTTATTGCCATAGTACTACTCGTTGTCGGGAAAAAAATGGGCTGGTTTGGCAAAGAATTTACAATTAGCGTGGCCACCGAAACTGTGAAAGGTGCAACTTTAACCGAGTTTATAACTGCCAACGGAAAAATACAGCCCGAAACACAGGTTAAAATCAGTCCCGACGTTTCAGGAGAAGTAATTGAACTTTATGTAGAAGAAGGCGATGAAGTTGTTGCCGGTGATTTACTCTGCGTTATAAAACCCGAAATGTATGTATCGGCACTCAACAGGGCAGAAGCAGCCTTAAACTCATCGAAGGCACGACAGGCACAGACCGAAGCACAACTGATTGAACGCGAACTTTCGTATAAACGTGCCAAACAGCTTTTTGATAAAAATACCATTCCTGTTTCTGAATTCGAAACAGCACAGGCTTCATATCAGGTTGCACAATCGGAAGTGAAGGCAGCACAGTTTTCGGTGAAAAGTGCTGAAGCATCTGTTTCAGAAGCCCGCGAACAGTTAACAAAAACAAAAATTTATGCACCAATTTCAGGCACAATTTCGGCTTTAAATATCGAGAAAGGCGAACGCGTTGTTGGTACAAGTATGATGACTGGTACAGAAATGATGATTGTTGCCAATTTGAATAAAATGGAGGTTTGGGTTGATGTTAATGAAAACGATATTGTAAAAGTTACCAGATTCGACACCGCTTTGGTTGAAGTAGATGCATATCTGAACCGTAAGTTTAAAGGCATTGTAACTGAAATCGCCAACTCCGCAGTTTCAGCAGGTTCTACAGCCGATCAGGTTACCAACTTCGAGGTAAAAGTTCTTTTGTTAAGCGAATCTTATACCGATTTAATCGACACTGCTTCAAATAATTTATATCCGTTCAGACCCGGGATGTCGGCCGCGGTTGATATTCTTACCGAATCACGGGCAAATGTACTTTCGGTACCAATTTCGGCAGTTACAACCCGCATAAAAAAGAAAGGTGGAGGTACAAAGGAAGTAGTTGATGAAGAAAAAACCGAAACTACAGAAGAAACAACAACAACTACCGAAAAAACAACCGAAACAGATGAAAAACAAGAAGTTGTGTTTGTATTGGATGGTGGCCGGGTTAAAAAAGTAGAAGTAAAAACCGGTATTCAGGATAATACAAGTATTCAGATTGTAGAAGGATTAAAAGAAGGAGACGAAGTTGTGGTTGCACCGTTCAACGCAATTAATAAAACATTGAAAGACAGCATGCTGGTGAAGAAAGTTACCGAAGAAGAGTTATTTAAGGTAAAGGAAAAATAAGAAATAGTATAGGTTACAAAGTTTAAAAAACAGGGTATCTGTTTTAAAGGGCTTCAAGAGAATTGAATACTATCAATTTTCCTTAATTAAATCTGATGGCGTTTTTCCAAATTTTTTCCTGAATGCCCTACTAAAATTCTTGGGATTTGTAAAACCTACCATAAAAGATACTTCCGAAATCCGCATATCTTTCGTTTCAGTAATTATCTGAAAAGCTCTTTTCAATCGCATGTGCATTAATATTTCTTTTCCGGAAAATCCTGTAATGCTCGTTATCTTTCTATATAAATTGGCATGACTCATTCCCATTTCTGACTCAAGGGAATTTACATTGAAATCTGGTTCCGGAATACCTTTTTCGATAGCCTTCATTAATGATGTTAGAAATTTCTCATCAACCGAAGTAACTGTAATTTTGGAAGGTTCAAGTGATATATTGCTTTTAAAAAGTTCCCTGAGTTTTTCCCTCGAATTCAGCAGGTTTTTTATTCGAATTACCAGATATTCCATTTCAAATGGTTTTGGAATATAATCATCAGCGCCTTCAGTAATCCCTTCGTATTTAGTTTCATTGTCCACTCTTGCAGTAAGCAGAATAACAGGAATATGGCTGGTTTTTATATTTGATTTAATGCGTTTGCAGAATTCAATTCCATCCATATTCGGCATCATAATGTCACTTACAATCAAATCGGGCAGGTAGTGATTGGCCATTTCGAGTCCTTCAACTCCATCACTTGCTTCATAAATCCTATAAACAGGAATCAGTTCGTTCCATATATATTTGCGCAAATCTGCATTGTCTTCAATAATTAATATTGATTTCCCGGATTGGGGATTATTTCGACGTACCAAATTATTTTCCGGGTTTGGAATGGATTCAACATAAATGTCCTCTAAACTGGTCTCTCTGGTTGCTTCATTTTGAGGCAAAGCATCTTTAATCTCCAAGTCTGGAATGAAAAAGCAGAAAACAGATCCAATACCGGGGGTACTGCTTACCTCAATCCTACCTGAGTGAACTTCAATCAGGTCTTTACAATGTGATAAACCAATGCCATAACCTTTCCCTGATTTTGCTTCGATCTGGTAAAATCGCTCAAATATCTTCGCTTGTACATCCTGTGAAATCCCCTGCCCGGTATCCTGAACTTCAACCATTATGAAATTATTTGCTGAAGGATTATCAGATCGATCTATGGATTCAGCCTTCCTGCTAATTTTAATGTTAATTTCACCTTTTGCGGTATATTTAATTGCATTTGACAGTAAATTGAAGATTATCTTCGATATCATATCCGGGTCGAAATGAGCCGGAATAACTTTCTCATCGCTTGTGATATTAAATAAAAGCCCTTTGTTTTGAATAGCCAACAAAAAATGACTTGATTCATTTTGAATAAATTCAACAATATCCAGAATTTGGATTTTAACAACTAACTTGCCTACTTCGGCTTTACGGATATCTAACATCTGTTCAATCAAATAATGTAATCTTTTTACATTTCGCTGCATTATTGAAAGCTGGTATTTTGTATCCGGTTCAATCTTGTTTTTTTGCATTATCTTTTCAAGAGGGCCACTAATTAAGGTAAGCGGTGTTCTGAGGTCATGTGAAAGGTTAATGAAAAATTTTGTTCTTAATAAGTCAAGTTCGTGAAGCCGCTTATTATGCTCACTTTCAAGCATAATTTTCTTTTTAGTGGCATACCGCATAACAGAATAATTTGCAAAATATACAATGGTTAACAGCAGAATAATGCCATATATTATATAAGCAAACCAAGTATGTACAAAAGGAGTTTTAATCTTTATATAAATATCCCTGGAGTTTTTTTCCCAAATGCCATCACTGTTTGAGGACTTTACCCTGAAAATATATTCACCATGACTAAGATTTGTAAATGAGGCAAATCTATTGGAGGCATCGGTTTCAATCCAATTATTATTATAACCTTCCAGAATATATTTGTACTTTATTTTTTCCGGAGACGAAAAAATCATTGCAGAAAAATCAAATCGGAAATCATTGTTATTAGGCTTAAGTATCAAAGTGTCAGTAAGTACGATATTTTTAACTTTGCTGTAATTCTTTAAATCAATATTAACAGATTCTTTGCCCGGAAAATAAAAATTTGTGATTTTTGTATTTGGCATTAATTTGCTTTGACCAATATTTTGAGGATAAAAGGTGGTTATTCCATTGACACTTCCAAAAAACATTTTTCCATCACCGTTAATAAAGCACGATTTCTCAGTGAATTCATTGCTTGCTAATCCGTCTGAAACCGTATAATTTAATGATGATTTATCACCGGTATTGAATTTTATCAGACCGTTGTTTGCCCCAATCCACAAATTTCTATTGCTGTCTTCTAATATACTGTTTATCAAGTTACTTTGTAGTCCATTTCCCTTGTTGAAAACCTCGAATTTAAGCGAATCCGCAGATTTTCTGTAAACCTTATTTAAGCCTTCATAGGTTCCAATCCAAAAAATTGAATCATTTTGTTGATATATAGACCTGATATAATTGTTACTTAATGAATTTTGGGCATTGCTATTCTTGTAATTGTAGTTCGAAATCGGGAACCCGTTGTTATCTAACTTTACAATTAACAACCCGTTGCCCTCCGTTCCAATCCATAATTCATTATTAAATTCATTATATATTATAACCCGATAGTTGGAGTCATCAAGATTATTCTTCAGAAATTCGTATTGGGTAATATTTATGTTTTCCGGAGAATTAATTATAATGCGTTTTAATCCCTTCCAGGTAGCCACCCAAAATAAATTACTTTCGCTTTTTACGATATCGGCATGTACATAAATGTCATTATCAATTTTCCGGATTTTATTGGTTTTATCAGAGAGAAGTGTAATTCCGGTATTCGAGCATACCCACAATTTATCTTCTTTCCAGGGATATATTTTGTATATGATCTGGTCTTCAAAGCCAGGTATTTTTTTCATTATTTTACCATCAAAAAAGAATAATCCATCTTTGTGAGTCCCCAGCCATAGATTTTCATATTTATCCTGGTAAACTGAACGTATAAAATCTGTTTGTGGTAAAAATCGTTTGTAGAACGGTGAAATCTTAATTGTTTCGAATTGCTTTTGATTAGGGTCGTAAAAGTTAATACCAGCTCCCTCTGTTCCTATCCATAATATATTATCTTTTGAAACGTATAACTTGTATATGAGATTCGAGTTTATACTTTCCGAATTTAAATGGTCAAATTGAAAATTATCAAAAAGAATTTCATCCTTTAAAACGTCTTGAAAAGAAATTTTATAAATTCCCTGGCTTTGCGTTCCAATCCATATATTACCCTCAAAATCAGCAGTCAACGAACTAATTCTGTTTTGAGTATGGGAATGGTTATTATAATCGATTGAAAAATGGGTAATTGATTTATTTTTAGAATTATATCTGAATATTCCATTTTCATAATTGCCAATCCATATGTTACCAAACAAGTCTTCAGTTAACGAAATCCCGCCTATTTCATTCAATTCCGAATTAGTTTCCACTTCCACAAGTTTCTCTTGTTTGGCCTGGTACACAAAACTTGATGTTTGTCCCCATGAACAAATCCACAAATTACCGGAAGTACTTACCAAAATGTCATTTATACTTGCAGAATTAAAGGAAGGGGATGAGAATGACATTTTTCTTAACTGAGATTCAATCTCTTCAATGTTTGAATTCATCTTTGCCAAATACAATCCCTTCCTGGTCCCTATCCACATTAAATCCATGTCGGGTTTAATCGAAAAAATTACTTCCTGGAAGCCCCCGGCATCAGGTAATCTGATTCGATGAAATTTTTGCGTATTTGTTTCATAAATATTTAATCCATCATCAGTCCCAATCCATAATCTCCCAAGAGAATCTTCGGCGATTGCCCTGATTGTATTGTTTGAAATACTGTATTTATTTTCATGGTTGGTATTGTACGTAATTATTTCGTATCCATCAAACCTGTTCAGTCCATTCAAAGTACCAAACCACATAAATCCATGGCTATCGTGCAGAAAAGAATAAACTTCGCTTTGCGAAATACCATTTAATGATGTAACATGCTTAAAAATAGGTTTTTGCGCCATAAGGTAACTGGGAATTATTATTAAAAACAGAAACAATAATCGCCAATTTATAGTTTGTGAAAATTCTATTCTAAACCTAAATTTCATAGTATTCCATATTTGGAAATAGTTAAAAACGCATATAAGACTGATGCACTTTCAAATATATTTAAATAAAAGGCTTAAATGATTTGGAAGAAAACAATTAATAGAGTAAAACTTACCTACTGAAACAAAACATATACTACAATGAGCAATATTGCTCCATCATAGTATTTTTTTGTTCCCTAAAGGAAACAATCATATCCCCCGCTTTTGGTTTGAGCAGCTTACCTTTACTATATTAAAATATCAATATTGTGAAAATATTAAACGGCAGTAAAAAAAGGTCCAATCTGATTCTTGTTCTAATAGTAACATTGATTGTACTTTCTTTTGTTCTCAGGGTATTATACAATACTTACATTTTATAACGAAAAGTTAATTAGAAGTATATAAGTAAAAGTTTCAAGTCTTTAGTTAAGTTATAAATGTCGGCGACAAAAGTTGCCGGCATTTATTTAAATTTTAAAACAGTTACAATAATAATACATCAAAATTAATCAGGCATTTATTAATCTTAAAAACAAAAATTATGAAATCTAAAATTTTACTTCTTTTTTTAGTGTTTGCCTGCAGTATTGTAAATGCGCAGGACACTATTCGATCTCTGATTATTACAGAGGTTAATTTGCACAACGCAAGTAATGCATTTTTGGAGATTTCCAATGTTGGGGATAAGCCAGTACAATTGAATCAGTTTAAAATTGGGGTTATTACCCCATTCACGACGCCATGGAATGCTTATCCGTATGCTCAGTTCATGCTTCCTGAAAGAATATTGCAACCAGGTGAAAGTTTGGTTTTAACTTCAGCAATTGATTTTGGTCCTGAACAGTTTGCGAAAGGACTTGATGGATATTCTGAAAATGAAACAAAACCAGGTATGTGGGAAATTGCCGACATACTGGTACACTTACCGGAACCAAATGGTGATTCCACAGACAGCATAACTCCTGATATGTGGGGAGCTTTTAACGAAATGTGGTGGGGCCGTGCCGGTTTCTTTATTGAGCAACATTTAGGTGAAACCGATTCTGTTGTTGTAGATCAGGTAAATTGTATGTTTGACAGTCCAACAGGAACAAACTTGAATTTTGGAGATGATAATGGCGGTTACGATGTTGCAGGATTTCCAAGAGCATCGCAAGTAGCTTTTTTGGTAAGGAGATTTAACGTAAAGCAAGGTAACACCGATTTTGCAAATGCAAGGGGTGTTGGTCTTGATGATTCGGAATGGATACCAATTCCAAAACCATATTTCGGAGGTCCCTGGAGGGTTCCGCTGTGGTCAGTAGGAAACCATGGTGATTATAATCTGGATGAGAATACACTTGAATCAGACGTTATTGATGTTGATTTTGCAAACAAAGTACTCCGGGTACCTTGGGGAATCCGCAGAGGTGATGATATTATGAATTATTTTACTAAAAAACCCGGAATTGGGTGGGTTTATAACGTTTCGCCCGTTGCTGAAGACTCATTAACTTTTGCCGCAAAAACCGGTGATAAACTTTCTGTTTATGTTAGTGGAAACGATCTGGATTTGGCCACTTTTGATATTGTTGTTTCAGAACCAAAAGCAAGCGATAAAATTGTTGTACCCATGTCAAACCAGGATCCAACAGGTAATTGGCGGATGGATATTGAGCAAGGTGTTTTAACATGGCCAAGAGTAACACAGAATGAATCAGGAATTGACACCATTTGGGGAGCACGGGGTGGCATACCTTATGCAACAAGAATCGATAGTTTATTGGAAGTGTTGGAAAAACCGTCTAATGCAGAATGGGAAATAATTTTTAAAGATGGTGTTTGGAAACCTGATTTGAAGAATGGCGACAAGCTTAAGGTTACTGCCGCTGATGGATCGGTAAAAGAATATTTTATTTCTGTACTTGATATACGTCCTAACCATAATGCATACCTGGCTTCAATAACCTGGCCTGACATACCCGAATTTTACAAAGGAATTTTTGGATGGATAGGAGATACTATACCTAATTTTAATTCTACCACATATAACTACAGGGTGAATGTTCCTTCTGATACTCAAGGTATTCCTGCATTGGTTGCAAAAACATCTGACTTTAATGCCATAGTTGAAGTAAAAAGAGCAGCAAATTTAACTGGTACCCAAAATGACAGAACCATAACATTTAAAGTAACTGCAGAAGATGGAACAACAGTTAACCAGTACAACATTGAACTGGTAAAAGAAAAAAGTAATGAAAATACTCAACCTTATTATGCAGAACCATTTATCTCAGAAATAATTTTCAAAGATCAGTGGGATGTAAATTGTTTTGGAGAAATTTCTAATCCCGGAAACCAGGTACTCGATTTAAGTAACTATATGATAGTTGAGGATTGGTCAGGAAATGCAGCTGATGCAATAAGAAATACAAATGAAACAAACTGGTTAAACAGGTATCAGAAATATATTCCCGGTTACAAATGGCAAATTGAAGAAGACTGGCTTGTACAACCATACATTGCTGAAAGTGATATTGCTGTGAATGCACTGGTACAGCCGGGCGATGTTTTCTGCTGGGGAGTTATCAACGCCGACTGGGCGACAAATGAACCGGGATATTCCTGGCCTCCATTAACGCAATTAGATGTTCAGTTTAATAATGATGGGAAATGGAAAAATCCATGGAATGAAGCTGTTAACAAAGAATCGGGTACCCCGATTGGGAATTGGTATGCTGCCAATATCTACGTTTTTAAGATTTTAAATGATTCTATCCGAAAAGGATTGAAGCCGGCAACAGATCCATATGATTTTGAATTGATAGAAGCTTTCGGGATGGGAGATGGAAACGTATGGACGATTGGTGGAGTGGTTGGTGATATTCCTCAGAATTATATGAGAAAACCTCAGTATTACAAAGGAAATCCTGAACTCAAAGCCTCTTTCGGCACCACTCCTGAAGATGCAGAATGGACATGGACCAACATGGCTTCCTGGGACAAATTAAATGTAGGCTGGCCCTGGAACATTTTAAATGTCAACAACGACCTGGGTAAACATTTTGTAAATACACCTACACATTATATGTCAACCGTAGGCTCGGTATTGTATAAAGTGAGCGAAGGATATTCAATGAATGAGCAGATAAAAGGAATGGTTACCGGAACTACAGTTGCAGATTTTCTAAACAACATTAATAAAGCTAATGAAAATCAGGGATTGGTTGTTAAAAGTGTTGCCGATGGTTCTGCATTGGAACCAGATGCAGTAATTAGTTTAAATGATACTTTGGTTGTTACTTCAGCCGACAGTACAAATGTTTCCAAATATGTACTCGACGTTACGGATAACGGTTTGAATTCTGATGCCGTACTTATTTCGTCAAAATACACAATTACCATTATTAGCCAACCAAAGAGTAATTTAAGTAGTGAAGCAGGAATTGGCACAATCAGCGGTTTTGATTATGGGACAGCACTTAAAACAATTATTGCAAATATCCAAAAACCAGTAGGTTCTTCAATGGTGATGATTGATGATAAAGGAGCTTATGTTCCGCTTACAGTTTTGAATTATGATACAACTTATGTTACTGTAACTGTTAATCACAAAACTTATTTTGAAGTTACTGCCGAAGATGGTATTACAAAAATTGTTTATCAGCTCATTCCTCAGGTATCTTTATCTGATGCATTTATAACTTCAGTTGCATACGATGTGATCCAAAAGGATTTATTAATCCAATACGTTCCAAGGGGCACAACAGCAAAGGCGTTTATTTCAAATCTGATCCCATCATATGGAGCAATTTTAAAACTTATCGACAAAATGGGCTTTGAAAGGATGGACGGTAATATTGCTGATGATGATAAAATAATAGTTACTTCGGCTAACGGACAGTTTCAAAATGTTTATCACATTGGGATGCTGGCAACTCAATTTGTGCCTGATGTAACTTACCTGGCATATATACTTTCGAATGTTTATAACATTGATCAGGTAAGTTATATAATTTCAGATGTTTCGGGGAGTGCCCCAATTTCAGAATTCTATACAAACATTAAACCATCAGCCGGTGCAAATGCAATAGTTGTTGACAAAAACGGAACTGAAAAAACAACAGGCGATATCAATGGAACAGATATGGTAAAAGTAACCTCTGCTGATGGTAAAATTGTGGTAATGTACAAATTTGGCCAACTTACCGGCATCAACCCTGCCAAAACCAATCAGGTTGAAATATATCCAAATCCAACGAACGGCAAACTAAATGTTTCGGGAGTGGAAAAAGGTCAAAGGATCCAGGTTTTAAATTCTGTGGGTTCTACTGTTCTTGATATTAATGTTGAAAGTAATAGAGAAATAGTATCATTGACTGGCAAACCATCCGGAATGTATTTAATCGTTATCAGAGATAAGGATAAGATTTTGGGTAAGTACAAAGCAATTAAGTATTAATTTTTTAAATCATAAAAAACAGGATTGCACTAAGCAATCCTGTTTTTTCTTTTCATTATATGAATTTTATAAATAAAATATCCGGAATTACGATGGTGTTTTTTGGCCTCGTTATCCTTTCTTCTTTCAGTCAAAAACATCCTGAAAAAAAATCGGATTTAACCAAATTAAAAAAGGTTCCCGTGTTTCAGGCATGGACCAAAGCAGAAGTGAAAACCGGAGAGAATGAGCTTGAAATGCTTGCAAAACATGATTTTGTTTTTGGAGGCATGGAGCAACTTCTTCGCATACATTGGGATTGGAATCAAAACCAATATTCAGGGCTTGTAACACGGTTGGATTCAAGTTTGTTGCCGGGTGCAAAATTAAGGTTGGCTGAACTCCGGGAATTAAATCCGGATATAAAACTGTTGGTCGAGTTAAGGTACAGGGAAGCCAGATTTCTTTCGAAAGAAAATGAAGGTAGCGGAAGAAGGGGAAAAGGAGACTTCCCTCCCGATTCGGAATACTGGTTGCAAACAAAAGAAGGGAAACCCATTATCGGATGGGGAGAAGATACCAATGAAAACGGGTTAATTGACCCGAACGACAAGGTGCTGTCCTACTTAATTGATTTTACAAATCCTAAAGTTCAACAATTGGTTGTGCAACAGGCTAAGGCTCTGAAAGAAAGTGGACTGTTCGACGGTATTATGCTCGACTGGATTAGTGAATCAGCTACAAGTGACGATGCTTCAATCGAGGGTTGGGAACCTGTTTTGAGTTCGGAAGTGGAACTAAATGCGCGAATGGAACTTTTGAAATCCATTCGGAATGCGGTTGGTGACGACTTCCTGATTATAGGAAACACAAATCAAAAAATCTTAAATAAAATTGCACCTCTGCTGAATGCTGTGTTTATGGAAAATCATAAACCTCAGTATAACCAAAATTACACCGACGCTCAATTACAGGAAATTCAAAAGGCTGTTATTTTTAACCAAAATAATCTGCGCGAACCTAAAGCTGTTTGTGTTGAAGGATGGCGTGTTCATGATGTTTACAATCCTGACCTGGACACAAGGATAAAAGAGAGAAATTCAGATGAGAATCTTCAGCTAATGCGTTTTTTCACAACAATGACACTTACACTCACAAATGGGTATGTACTTTTTGGCGATGATAACGCAATTCCGATATCCGATCATGCTCACAACTGGTATGATTTCTGGAATCTTCCAATAGGAAAACCACTTGGAAATCTGAACACTTTGTACAAAGGAATTAATAACCTTTACATCCGTGAGTTTGAAAATGCATGGCTTGTTTACAATTTTAGCGGGACGGTGCAAAATGTTGAGTTTTCAGAAACATTAATAAATGGAGTAACCCATGAAGTTTCCAAAAATTTTAATGTGCCAAATAGAGATGGAATGATATTTTTGAAAGATAATTAACCAGAAAAAAACAAATATGATACAGACTTACAAACGGTTCAAACTCACTATAATTCTATTATTTCTGCTTGGTTTGTCATCCTTTGCCCAGGTCAGGCAAAGCGAATTGACCATTCAGTTGCTTGAAAACGAGAACTGGTGGGGTGCTGTTGTTGCAGATGGCTATCTTATGCCCATTGATAATGCCATTAAATACAATTTTAACTTGCTGGGAGATAACAAAATGAACCAGATTCAACCCTTTTTACTTTCAAACAAGGGACGGTATATTTGGTCGGAAGAACCTTTTGCTTTTGCATTTGAAAATGGGAAATTGAAAATATCAGAAAACCTGGGTAAAGTAGAATTATCCGAAACAGGTAAAACGCTGAAGGATGCTTATTTGGCTGCCAGCCAGAAATATTTCCCATCCACAGGTAAAATTCCTGCAGAACTTTTTTTTACTCATCCGCAATACAATACCTGGATAGAACTTACGTATAATCATAATCAAAAAGACATATTAATTTATGCTAATTCCCTCATTGAAAATGGTTTCCCAAAAGGTGTTTTTATGATTGACGATACCTGGCAAACCGATTATGGAGTTTGGGAATTTAACCCGGCAAAATTCAGCGATCCTAAAGCGATGATGGATCAACTAAAACAAATGGGTTTCAGGACTATTTTGTGGGTTTGCCCGATGGTCAGTCCCGATTCTCCAGAATTTCGCGCCGGGGAAAAAAAGGGTTTGTTTATTAAGAATAGCAATGATGGCAGCCCAGCTATAATTCGATGGTGGAATGGTTACAGCGCATTTCTCGATATGACAAATCCCGGTACAGTCGAATATTTCAGATCAGTTTTGAATGGATTAATGGACAAATACGGCGTAGATGGATTTAAACTCGATGGTGGCGATGCGCCTTATTATGTTGGTGATTATAGTTTTTATAAAAAAGTAACATCAAATGAACAAACCTATGCCTGGGCTAATTTTAGTAAAGATTTTAAATACAACGAATTAAGGGTTGGCTGGAAAAACGGCGGGCAGGAAATAGTTCAGCGACTGCACGACAAGAGCCATTCGTGGGAGGCGCTGGAAACACTCATACCAAATATGATAAATCTGGGATTAATCGGAAATGCTTATTCTTGTCCGGATATGATTGGAGGGGGCGAATTTGGATCGTTTTTGAATCTTGAAAAAGTGGATCAGGAACTAATTGTGCGTTCGGCCCAGGTTCACGCGTTGATGCCTATGATGCAGTTTTCGGTTGCGCCCTGGCGGGTTCTGTCAAAGGAAAACATGGAGATTTGTGCAGATATGGCCAGGCTTCATGTAAAATATGGGGAAACAATTCTTGCTTTGGCTAAGGAATCAGCAAAAACAGGAGAACCAATACTCAGAAATATGGAATATGTTTTCCCTAATAAGGGATATGAAAGGATAATCGACCAGTTTATGATTGGAAATGATATTTTGGTAGCACCGGTTATTAAAAAAGATGCAAGATCACGCCAGGTGGTTTTCCCTGAAGGAAATTGGAAGGGTGATGATGGTACAATAATAAAAGGAGGAAAAACAGTGAAAATTGATGCACCACTTTCAAGGTTGCCTTATTTTGAACGTATTTAATCGTGTAAATTAATTGCTAACATATATCGTTGTTATTCGAGGAATTTCATCGGGGAAAATGTGGAAGAATAATGTTAGAACAGATTAATCAGTAAAACGGTAATTTTTATTTTGAATCTATTTTTTCGCCGTAAGCCAAATCTCCTGCATCGCCCAACCCGGGCACAATGTAAGAGTGCGGAGACATTCCGTCGTCAATGGCACCTAACCAAAGTGTTACATTTTCTGCCCGAATTTTATCAATCATATAATTTACACCTTTTCTGCTTGAAATAATGGATACCAGATGAATATGCGAAGGAATACCTTTGCTGAAAAGCGCATGATATCCTATTTCCATTGATTTTCCTGAGGCTAGCATGGGGTCCGAAAGTATCACTACTTTATTATCAAGTGAAGGTGATGCCATGTATTCAAATTCAATCTCAAAATCGCCTTCTTCGGTATATTTCCGGTAGGCAGAAATGAAGCAGTTTTCGCCTTTATCGAAAATTTTAAGTAATCCGTTGTGAACCGAAAGTCCGGCACGCAAAATAGTTGCCAAAACCGGTTGACTTTTTAAAGTCGGAACTTTAGCAACACCCAGGGGAGTTATAACATCTTTTACTTCGTATTCGAGAACCTTGCTGATTTCGTAAGCAAATATTTCACCAATCCGATACATGTTTTCACGAAACCGAAGCGGGTCTTTCTGAATTACTTCGTCACGAATTTCGGACAAATACTGATCTAAAATGGAGTGATTGTTACCTAGAATTTTTATTTCCATAAATTACGGATTAGTATTTAAGTTAGATTAAGTTTGAATTTAATGCCAGTTATGATTAATTTTCGCCAAAACTTCGCCAAAAATATCAAAATTAAGTTATTCAAGAATGAAAGTACTTCCTAATTTTCTAATAGTTGGGGCATCAAAAAGCGGGACCTCGTCCATATATCATTATTTGAGGCAACATCCCGATATATTCCTGTCAGACATTCAAAAAGAAGGAAGATATTTCTCGCAAATGGCTGGTAATTTTAATGGCCCGGGAGATAAACATATCGATAAATCGATAACCAAAAATGTAGAAGACTACTCTTCTCTGTTTAACGGTTATAACAATCAAAAGGCTATTGGTGATATTTCTCCTGAATATCTTTATTTACATGAGAAATCAATTCCATTAATAAAACAGACACTGGATAAGGAAGTTAAGATTATTATGATTTTGAGATCGCCGGTTGAAAGGGCTTTTTCGAGCTTTAATCATTATAAAAGAGACAAGCGGGAATTTTTGACTTTTGAAGAAGCGCTTGAAAAAGAAGATGAACGCAGACAAAATAACTGGATTTGGGCGTGGCAATACAAAAACTCGGGATTATATTATCAGCAGGTGAAGGCTTTTATTGAAAATTTTAAAAATGTAAAAGTTTTGATCTTTGAAGATTTTAATGATTTTCCAAACCGGATTTTAAAGGAAATCTGCGAATTTATTGAGGTGAATCCTGATTTTGAATTCGATACTTCCTACAAATACAATGTTTCCGGCGACCCGAAAAATGCTGTTTTATATAAACTTGAAACTTCGCGTGGATTGGTGAATTTTGTAAAAAAACTCGTACCTAAAAAGCTAATTGTAACAATTAAGAAAAATTGGTCAGGCGAAAAACAAATGGTTAAAACGGCAATGAATCCTGAAACAAGGAAACAACTCATTGATTTTTTCAGGGAAGATATTCTGAAACTTCAGGAATTGTTAAAGAGAGATTTATCACGATGGTTGGTTTAACTTGTTGATTTATTTCGATTTGTTAAAACCAACTGTGATTTTTTACATCTGAATTCAATGTTTAACCGTTGCTTTTCCGATTTGTTTTCTAAGAGCGAAATAGACCAGTTCAGCTTTCAGATTTTGCAGAAAATCGCCGGGTTGTTCAACCGGGTAACGTTGAAAATGAGATTCAAGTTCATCGGATTTTATTCCGGCTGTACCAAAACTTACATCGCACATATTTTCGTTTTTCAACGATTTCAGTACATTTAACGACACTCCTGAATCAGTAAAAGGGAATGCAAAGGCTTTTATTGCCGGTTTAACAGATTCAACAAGCCAATTCATACTTTCCCTGATTTCTTTCATCTGCTCTATTTCAGAAATTTTCCAGAATTCAGGATGGTTGAAACTATGCGCGCCAATCGAAAATCCCTGGCTTTGCAAATTCAATATCTGGCTGGTTGTTAAATATGGTTTTTGTTTTGTCAGGAAATCAGCGAAATTAATTCCAAGTAAAATAGCCACTTCATCCAGAATATTTTCCTGCAAAATGGTGGCTTTTAGTATTTGTTCACCGTTTAAATTCTGTTCTTTTAAAATTTGGTCGGCTTTGAAATCAGGGGATATTTTCAACTGATTTAAAATCAGGCTGGCTTTGTATTTATGGAAAAGTTTCTGATTATCAACAAATCCGGGATTTACAAAAAAAGTGGCAGGAATTCCTTTTTTCAGCAAAATGGGAGATATTATATCAGCACACTCTTTTAATCCATCATCAAAACTCAAATGAAAAATCTTCTTTCCTGAAGATTTTTCAGAAATCATTTCTGCCAGTGAAACCGGTTTGAAATGTTGCAGGTAAAAGTCGAGTTCTTTTTCAAACTGAAAAACATTTCGGTAATTGTAGTTTAAAATGTGGGGTAATTTTTCATTGCTAACAACATGGTAAAAGGGTTGAAAAACAGAAGTTTTGATTTTTAAAAGCGAATTTAGCGAAACCAGCTTTCCAAATTGCTTACTAATAAGCCGGGGAATTACTTTCATTTTTACTTTCGTTTAAACCACCTGAATGGCAAAGGTAAACGATTAAATTTAAGTTGAAAATAGGTTTCTGTAATTGCCCCAAAACCACTGTAAAAACGGGCAACTCCGGGTACCATCGAACCTTCGAAATCCAGTATCAATTCCCGCTCTGCGTTGTCTTTTATAAAATTATCGACTAAAAAATACATCGCTCCCAATTCTTTCCCTTTCTGATTTGTTGCTGCACTGAAATAAATAACCCGATCTTTCCATCGGCAAAAATAAACGGCTGCACACAATTCGTTTTCAGCACTGTAAACGCCGTAAATTTCTCCTATTCCCTTGAATTGCCCAAAAGAGATTGTGCTTTTCAGTTTTTTAATTTCTTTTTTTGGAATGGTATCGAACAAATTTTGCTGTTTAAATGCCATGTATTCTTCGAGTTGAATTCCCTTAACAAACTGGAAATTATTGTTGCTGGCTTTGACAATATTACGTTTTGTATTTGTCGAATAGCTTTTTGCAATCGATTTGTAATTATATCTTAAATCGAGCAGGTAATTTACACGCGGTAAAAATTCCATTTGTATATTTGTCTGAACTGTTGGATTTTGGGAATTGATATGAACATCGCAATAGCTGTGTTTTTTAAATAACTCGTTATAGAAAAGTTCGGCAATTTCCTTTGCAGGTGCAGGATAAATTCCAAGTTGCTGACAAAAATGCGGCTGATAAATATACGAAATTCCAAATTTGGTGCGGATTGGAAGTGGCATCACAAACTCGTAATCTCCCAGCACCAAAGCATCCCAAACCTCTGCTGTGCGGTCAAGATGCCAGTTATTTGCAAAAAACCTGCTGTTAGGGGCATTTTCAATGCAACTGCTCCATTTTTCATCGTCAATATCCCGATGTTTTATGTATGTTATTTGTTTCGAATTATTCATTTGCCCACTTAAATCCTAATTGGTTCATCTTTTCAAAAACTTCACGAAAACCTTTCCATTCGCCTAAATCGTTTATGGTTTCGTTGTGCCAGATACTAACAAAAGTGCCATTCACTTTTTTTACTTCGTTCATGAGCAATTCTATCTCTTCAATTGCTTTTTCAGGAGAAAGCGATAAATAATGTTGCAATGTTCCATCCATTACCTGAAATGGAACAACCAATAAATTTGTTATTGTTTCATTTTGCAAATCGTAGAAATAAAATGGAGTACAAATACCCGCCCTGAATCCGGGTTGATCTGCAAATCCCATTGTATAATCTTCAGAAATTCCGGCTTTTATAAGATTCTGGTAGGTTTTCGGAAATTTCAGGTTCAGGTAATGTTGCCGGCTTTTCGAAATTTCTTTTCCAGTTATTTTTTTCAATCGTCCGGCTTCTTTTATTACTTTTCCGTGGCAACCATGCACAAATCCGGCAAACGACGGGTGAATGCCAACATCATATTTATTCGAAATATTTTGAATGAGTTTTTGAAAATTCCTGTTTTCATGCTGGATATTTTTATCATATTGCCCGTAATCGCCCAAAAGGAAGAAGAATTTTACTTTTTTCTCATTTCCTTTAAAAACAGAGTTGAGAAATTCATAAGTATCGTACGGATCTTTTTCTTGACCTGATAAAACTTTTACACGGGATGAAAATTCGGAGAAATTACCTTTTAAAACCGATTTGAACACCGCCCCGGTAGTTCTTGCAAATCCCTTATTTAAATAGGCCCACGCATTATCGATATCGATGGTTGAAATAAATTCAAACTTTCTTTTCGGGAAATGAAATCCTGGATATTTTCGTTTGATTTCGTCAGCTAATAAATTTGCCCAGATATTTATCACCGGTTTTTTCAGCAGGTTATATTTAAAAATGATGCTTTTGTTTGCAGGGTATCTTCCAAACTTATCAAAATCAGTCGCCAGATATTCTTCGTAACGGGTAACCAAATAAAACGACCCAGCAAAAAGATCGAATGGGAATATTGAATCTGAGGAGCTTTCAAAAAAGCAGGTTTCGTTATTGAATTTAACCGGATTAACTTCATTAGGATTTACGCCCGACTGAGAAAGAAGTCCATGAGGTTTGATATAAATTTCGTCGTTAAATTTCTTTTGCGAATAATTGATAACAGGGAATTCTGAATTCAGACAACTGGTTGAATCGGTTGTAAATGTTATTTCAACCTGAAGTATTTGATTGAAAATCAATTTGGTAATATATTCAATCCGTGGAGTAAATTCTTCTGAATAAATAGAAATCATTTTTCTGCTGTTCAATTATTACAATATTCCTTCATCTGCAAAACTGAAATATTTATTATCGCCGATAATAACATGATCGAGGACTGAGATATCCATTAATTTGGCTGCATCGGAAATTTTCCGGGTGATTTTCAAATCAGCATCCGATGCCTGCAGCGTTCCCGAAGGATGGTTGTGACATAAGATTATTGAGCTTGCCTGTTTTTCAATTGCAGGTTTCAGAATAATCCGAACATCGATTACTGTTCCCGAAATTCCACCCTGGCTTATTTTAAAAGAATCCAGAATTTTATTGCCCCTGTCGAGAAGCAGTATCCAGAATTCCTCGTGATTTAAATCGCCAATTAAAGGCAGAAAATAATCGGCAGCATCTTTACTCCCGTTTATTTTGTTTTTTAAAAAAACATCCGATTCTTTTCTTCGTTTGCCAAGTTCAAGTGCTGCAACTATAGTAATTGCCTTTGCTTCGCCAATTCCTTTAAATTGCTGAAGGTATTCAACACCTTTTCTGCCCAGTTCGTTCAGGTTGTTATCAACCGAAGCAAGAATTCTCCTCGATAATTCAACAGCTGTTTCTTCCAGGTTTCCCGAGCCAATCAAAATGGCAATCAATTCGGCATCGGACAAGGAACGCGAACCATTTTTTGATAATTTTTCGCGAGGCCGATCTTCGACAGCCCAGTCTTTGATGTTAAGTTTTTTGTATTCGTTCATTTGCCGCGGAGTTCTCAATATAAATAGCCATAAAAAACTGATTTTCAAAAGTGGCAAAATCTAACTTTAAAACATAAAAAAACCCCTCCAAAATTGGAGAGGTTGTAAAAATATGTTGAAATTCTATTTTACATTTTATTGATCTGAACGGCAAGCTTCGATTTAAGGTTTGAAGCTTTGTTTTTGTGAATGATATTGCGTTTCGCTAATTTATCAATCATAGAAACAACTTCGGGATACAGTTTTGAAGCCTCTTCCTTATCGGTAGTGTTACGTAAAACTTTTACTGCATTACGCATTGTTTTTGCATAATACCTGTTGTGTAACCTCTTAATTTCGTTCTGACGAATCCTTTTTAATGCTGACTTGTGGTATGCCATTATTTTTGTTTTATTTCTTTAAACTAAAAGTAGCCCGTAGGGGAGTCGAACCCCTCTTGCAAGAATGAAAATCTTGAGTACTAACCGATATACGAACGGGCCATCATGTATTCCCAATAATTTTGGGACTGCAAAAATACTTCATTTTTGTAATTCACCAAATTTTCTCAGGTTTTTTTTACTAATTTAAACCCATTCTTGTTGAACAGATTTTTTTGATTTTAGCGGTGCAAAGAAAATGATGTTTTTTGAATCAACAAATCGAATTAAGATGAAAATCAATAAAATGATGATTTATTTAACGAAGTTCAAAATTCTGCCCCAGGTAAACCCTGCGCACAACTTCATCGGCAGCCAGCTCTTCTGCTGTACCGGCCTTTAAAATAGAGCCTTCGAAAAGCAGGTACGACCGATCTGTAATGTTAAGTGTTTCATGAACATTGTGGTCGGTAATTAACACACCAATATTCTTTTCCTTGAGTTTCATAACTATTTGCTGAATGTCCTCTACCGCGATTGGATCGACACCTGCAAAAGGTTCGTCGAGAAGTATGAATTTTGGATCGATGGCAAGTGCCCGGGCAATTTCAGTTCTGCGGCGTTCACCACCCGAAAGTTGAATTCCTTTGCTTTTTCTGATGTGTTGAAGACCAAATTCTTCGATTAGGGTTTCCAGCTTTTCTTTCTGATATTGTTTGGTATATTTTGTCATTTCCAGCACTGCTCTCAGGTTATCCTCAATACTAAGATTTCTGAATACCGATGCTTCCTGCGCCAAATATCCAATTCCTTTTTTTGCACGCCGGTAAACAGGTTGATTTGTGATATCCTCGTTGTCAATAAATATTTTTCCTGAAAGCGGTTGAATTAATCCAACAATCATGTAAAAGGAAGTTGTTTTACCGGCTCCATTTGGACCCAGTAACCCAACAATTTCGCCTTGTTTTACTTCAAAACTGACACCTTTAACAACAGTTCTTTTGCGGTATTTTTTGACAATATTTTCAGCTCGTAAAATCATAGTTGCAAATAACGAGATTTTCAAACAGATTTAAGATTCTGCCAGTCTTTTTTCACGTTTTTTAACCACAAAATACGAAATAAAAATACTTGCTTCATATAAAAATACCAACGGAATAGCCACCATTATCTGGCTAAAAACATCGGGAGGAGTGATAATTGCCGAAACTAAAAGAAGTACTACATAAGAATGCCGGCGATAAGATTTTAAAAATTTTGGTGTTAAAATACCAACCTTACTCAAAAAGTATGAAAAAATAGGTAAAAGGAAAATAAAACCGGAAGCAAATGTAATAGAAGTGACAGTACTGATATACGAACGCATATTGATTTGATTCTCAACCTCAGGACTTACGCTGTATGTAGAAAGAAAATCTATTGAAAGTGGCACAATTACAAAATACCCGAAAAGAATTCCCGTGAGGAAAAGCAACGATGTAAAAAAAACTGCCCCGCTGGCGTGTTTTCTTTCCTTGTCATAAAGCGCAGGTTTTATGAAACTCCATATTTGGTAAAATAGAACAGGCGACGCCAGAATTAACCCTGTAACCGCAGCAACAGTAAAATGCAGCATAAACTGATCTGACATTTGAAGAGCTATCAATTTCAATGGGTTTTGATTTATTTTTAATGATTCAGTACCAAGTAGTTCGCCAAGTTTTGCCAACATTCTGTTCGACCAGAAATCGGGCATTTTAGGTTTAAATATGATTTCATTGAAAATAAAATCCTTTAAAATAAAAGCACCAATCGCAAAAACGGCAACGGCTATTACCGACTTTATAATATGCCACCGCAATTCTTCAAGATGTTCCAAAAATGACATCTCTCCTTGAGGCGATTTTTTGCCCTTTTTCTTTGTGGTTTGCTCTTCTCTGTTATCTTCTTCACTCATGAAAATCGAATTTTTTGGTTTTAAAAACTGCACAAATATAAATACTTATTACTATCGTATATGGAAGAAATATTTAATTCTTTATTACCGAATTGATTAATTTATAAATTTTGGAATCACTTATTGTCATTTTTAATTACTTTTAAATAATTTAGAAATCACCTTTGTAGTGATTATGGGATGGGAAATTTGAAATTATTATGGAAAAAGATGTTGTATTGACAAATAAACTGCAGCAGTATTTTGGGTTCGACCGTTTTAAAGGTCAACAGGAGGCTGCAGTTAAAAATGTTCTTAATGGCCAAAATACATTCGTTTTAATGCCCACAGGAGGTGGAAAATCTTTAATTTACCAATTGCCTGCGTTACTTTTAGACGGAACTGCTATAGTAGTATCGCCATTAATTGCGCTCATGAAAAACCAGGTGGATTCAATTCGTGGCATGCAAGCCGAAGATAACGTGGCGCATTTTCTGAATTCTTCTTTATCAAAAACTGCCATTCAGGAAGTAAAAGCCGATGTAATGGCAGGAAAAACAAAATTGTTATATGTTGCGCCAGAATCGCTGACAAAAGAAGAAAATATTGAGTTTCTGAAGAAAATTAAAATCTCGTTTTATGCCATCGATGAAGCACATTGTATCTCTGAATGGGGGCATGATTTCAGACCGGAATATCGCAGGATAAAACCGATAGTTGAAGAAATTGGCAAATCGCCTATAGTTGCTTTAACTGCCACAGCCACAGCAAAGGTTCAGCACGATATTCAAAAAAACCTTGGTATAATGGATGCCGAAGTTTTTAAAGCTTCATTTAACCGCGAAAATTTGTATTACGAGGTTCGGCCAAAAAACAAACCCGAGAATCAGATTATAAAATTCATTAAGCAAAACGAAGGGAAATCGGGAATTATTTATTGCCTGAGCCGTAAAAAAGTAGAGGAGATTGCTGAAACTCTCCGTGTTAACGGGATAAAAGTACTCGCATACCATGCCGGTATGGATGCTGCCACCCGCTCCGGAAATCAGGATAAATTTTTGATGGAAGAAGTGGATGTAATGGTGGCTACAATTGCATTCGGAATGGGTATAGACAAACCTGATGTTCGGTTTGTGATACATTATGATATTCCTAAAAGTCTCGAAGGTTATTACCAGGAAACCGGAAGAGCAGGACGCGATGGTGGCGAAGGGAAGTGCATTACTTTTTATAGTTACAAGGACATTCAGAAACTCGAAAAATTTATGCACGGAAAACCGGTTGCCGAACAGGAAATCGGGAAACAACTTTTGCTCGACACCGTTTCGTACGCCGAAACTGCAATTTGCAGACGCACAATTTTATTGCATTACTTTGGCGAAAGATACATTACCGATAATTGTGGAAATTGCGATAACTGCCTGAATCCAAAAGAACAGATTGAAGCAATGGACGAAGTTGCACTTGCACTGGATGCAATTGTTGAGGTAAACGAACAATACAAAGCCGATCATATTGCAAATATTCTGATCGGGAATAAAACTGCTGCCATAAAGTCGTTTAATCACTACACACTTAATTGTTTTGGTGAAGGTAAAGACCACGACGAAAGGTATTGGAATGCAGTATTCCGTCAGTCAATGATTGCCGGCCTCATTAACAAAGACATCGAAAATTATGGTCTTTTAAAAATGACCGAAAAAGGCCATGAATTTCTAAATAATCCGACCAGTTTTATGTTGGTGAAAAATCACCAGTATGAAGATGATGACAGTACTGATGAATCTGCCGGAGCACCATCAGGAGGTTCAAGCGGCGATCCGCAACTTTTTGCAATGTTGAAAGACCTTACCAAAAAAATTGCCAAAAAGCATAACCTTCCACCTTACGTAATTTTTCAGGAACCTTCGCTGGCCGATATGTCGATTCAATACCCGATGACACTCGACGAATTACAAAGTATTCAGGGTGTTGGACAAGGAAAGGCACGGAGGTACGGGAAAGAGGTGGTAGAACTGATTGCAAAATACGTTGAAGAAAACGAAATTGAACGACCAGATGATATGGTTGTCAGAACAGTTGCTGACAAATCGAAATTAAAAATTTTCATCATTCAAAGTATCGACCGTAAACTATCGTTTGATGATATTGCCGACTCAAAAGGAGTTTCTGTTAAAGATATTATTACCGAAGTTGAAGTGATTGTAAATTCGGGAACCAGGTTAAACATCGATTATTACATTAACGATGTTCTGGACGAAGATCATCAGGAAGAAATTTTTGATTATTTCCGTGAAGCTCATTCCGATTCGATTGAAGATGCGCTCGCCGAACTTGGAGAAGATGAATATTCTGAAGATGATATCAGGTTAATGCGTATTAAATTCATGTCGGATATGGGTAATTAAAATCTTAATTCTTTCATCCATTTTTCTGATTATCACCCCATTTTCTATTAGAATTTGTTAGTTTTGCACAATTTTTAAACACAACAAAATAATATTTATAAAATTATGACAGTAGCTGTTATGAACAAGCTGGATTACAAAGTTGCCGACATTTCGTTGGCAGAGTTCGGAAGGAAGGAGATTGAAATAGCGGAGAAAGAAATGCCCGGATTAATGTCGATTCGGAGTAAATTTGGTCAGTCGAAACCACTGAAAGGTGCAAGAATTACGGGAAGTTTACACATGACCATTCAAACGGCAGTGTTGATTGAAACGTTGGTGGAACTCGGGGCAAGTGTGCGTTGGGCAAGTTGCAATATATTTTCAACACAGGATCATGCTGCTGCTGCAATTGCAGAAGCAGGTATTCCTGTTTTTGCATGGAAAGGTGAAACCCTGGAAGAATACTGGTGGTGTACCGAAATGGCTTTAAATTTTGGCGACGACCGCGGACCAAACCTCATAGTTGATGACGGTGGCGATGCTACTTTGCTGATTCACATGGGTTACAAAGCCGAAATCGATGCAAAAATTCTAAACAAAAAACCATCGAATGTTGAAGAAGGTGTTATTCTTGAACTATTAAAGAAGACATTGGTTGAAAATCCTCGTAAATGGCACAATGTGGTTAAAGAATGGACCGGAGTTTCTGAGGAAACAACAACCGGGGTTCACCGTTTGTACCAGATGCTCGAAAAAGGAGAATTACTCGTTCCGGCAATTAATGTAAACGACTCGGTTACAAAATCTAAATTCGACAATTTGTACGGATGCCGCGAATCACTGGCCGATGGTATTAAACGTGCCACCGATGTAATGATTGCCGGAAAAGTAGTAGTTGTGCTCGGTTACGGCGATGTTGGCAAAGGTTGTGCGCATTCAATGCGCTCATATGGCGCAAGGGTAATTGTTACCGAAATCGATCCGATTTGTGCTTTGCAGGCTGCCATGGAAGGATTTGAAGTAACCACAATTGAAAACGCGCTGAGCGATGGAAATATTTATGTTACCACAACCGGTAACAAAGATGTTATAACGATTGAGCATCTTGCGAAAATGAAAGATCAGGCGATTGTTTGCAACATTGGCCACTTCGATAACGAAATACAGGTCGATAAATTAAATGCTTACAAAGGCATCGAAATTGTAAACATCAAACCACAGGTTGATAAATACATTTTCCCTGAAGGTCATGCTATTTATCTGCTTGCCGAAGGCCGTTTGGTTAATTTGGGTTGTGCAACCGGACATCCGTCGTTTGTGATGAGTAACTCGTTTACCAACCAAACACTGGCACAAATCGATCTTTGGAAAAACAAATACGAAATTGGCGTTTATCGTTTATCTAAAAAACTCGACGAAGAAGTTGCCCGTTTACATCTCGAACAAATTGGGGTTAAACTGACAACGCTAACCGACGATCAAGCCAGTTATCTTGGAATTCCGAAAGAAGGGCCTTATAAACCTGAACATTACAGATATTAAAAGGATATCAGATATAAAAAAATGGGTTTCAGAATTTTCTGAAACCCATTTTTTTATGGTTTTTTACTCCACTGTTAATTATAAACCCTCAAAGTAAAACTGTTCACTTTCGAAACCTGGTATTGTCTCAAAGGCGCTGCAGCCGGTCCTTTGGCAGGATAACCACCTCCTGCAAAAAGATATTTTGATTCACAACACGAACATTCTCCCAAAACACCACTATTAACCACCTTACAGGTTTGATTGATTTCATGGGTACAGGTTGCATCGTAGGCGTAATACTCATCAGTCATCTCGCAAAAAACAATTACACCGCCATATCCGGCGCCAGGAAAAAACATTGAATTCCCCGGAATAGCTAATTCATTGGCAATGGTTAAATTAATTGTAAAAGAAAAGGGGAGATCCGGAACCTGGGAATCCTGAATTTTATCGCAGGAATTAACTGAAATAATCAGAATCAGGAAAAAAAACAAAAACTTCCTTCTTTTTAATACCAACCGCATAATTTTCTTATTTTTACTAAAAACAACAAAAGTAGAATTATTATTGTGATTAAAGGAATTGTGAAATGGATGATCTGGTAGTTGTTATAATAACTTTGTTAATTGCAGGCGCAGGGGCAATAGGTCAATTGAAAAAGAAAAAGGAAATGCCTGTTACTTCCGAAGTTCAAAATAATCCTGAAAATATTTGGGAATTATTTAAACAGGAGGTATTTGCACCTGAACTTAAAAATGAGCCCGAATATTTAAATATTGACAGCGAAGAATCAAAGCCATTCATAAATGAACAAGGTTATAATTTTGAGTCAACAAATGAGGGAGGTACGTTGTTGAGTAATCAATTAAATACTCAACCTGTTGTAAACGAAACTACAACAAAAAAGAGAGAGAAGTTTCCATTGAGGAAAGCGGTTATTTACAGTGAGATTTTAAATCGGAAATATATTTAGAACATTCTAATTCATTCATTTAGAACAATTGTTGTAAGAAAATTTTTATTTTCGGGAAATTATATAAATTTGCACGGGAAAGAGTTCCGGACATCCGGAATTCTTTCTGTTTTTTTTATACGGTAACAGTAAAAAAGGAGGATCAATCATGTCCCATGTGGTATATTTGACAAAGGATGGACTATTAAAATTAAAAAAGGAACTGGATCAGTTAACAAACGTTGAACGTCCGGCAATTTCAAAGTTAATTGGTGAGGCTATCGAAAAAGGTGATATTTCAGAAAATGCTGAGTACGATGCCGCCAAGGATGCACAAGGTATGCTGGAAGCAAAAATTGCAGTTCTGCAGGGCAAAATTGCAAATGCCCGGATTTTGGACGAATCGAAAATTAAAACTTCAAAAGTTCAGATTTTAAATGTGGTAACCATTAAAAATCAAAAAAACGATTCAACTATGAAATACACTTTGGTTCCGGAAAGCGAAGCCGATCTGAAACTAGGTAAAATTTCGATTAACACGCCTATTGCCAAAGGTTTAATGGGGAAAAAGGTGGGCGATATTGTAGAAATTCAGGTTCCTTCGGGAATCATTCCTTTCGAAATTGTAGATATATCGGTATAAAAAAATGGCAAGTATTTTCAGCAAAATAGTAAACGGAGAAATACCGGCTTATAAAGTAGCCGAAGATGAAAACTATCTTGCATTTCTCGATATTTTCCCGGTGGCAAAAGGCCACACACTTGTTATTCCAAAAAAGGAAGTAGATTATATTTTCGATTTGGAAGATGATGTATATGTTGGTTTACAGGTATTTGCCAAGAAAGTAGCGATTGGCTTAAAAAAAGCCATCCCCTGTAAAAAAGTTGGGGTTTTGGTTTTGGGATTGGAAGTGCCACACGCGCACATTCATTTAATTCCAATGCAAAATGAAGCTGATTTGCTTAATTTTTCGAAAAAACTGAAATTTACTGCCGAAGAATTTCAAAATATAAAAGAGCTTATTTCAGAAAATATAGATTAAAAGCCTGGTTTTTACCAGGCTTTTTTGTTCACAAACTAATCCTCCTTTTTTTATTAACAACGCCAAAACAGCACCCCAAAATCAATAACTTTATACCTCCATTTTCAAAATGGGTTAATGAATAGAAAACAGATTTAAAATGATATCGTTTACACACCTACATGTACATTCACAATACTCCATTTTAGATGGTGCTGCCAGCGTTGATGCTTTGGTTAACAAGGCAAAGAAAGATGGAATGAAGGCACTTGCACTGACTGATCATGGAACTATGTTCGGGATAAAGGAATTTCATGCTTCGTGTAAAAAATCCGGAATCAGACCCATTCTTGGTTGTGAAACTTATGTTGCCGAGAGATCAATTACTGATAAAAAGGATAAAGTCGACCGCTCGGGCGATCACCTGATTCTGCTGGCTAAAAACAGCAGGGGATACAAAAATCTTGTAAAACTGATTTCAATTGCCAATAACGAAGGCTTTTATTATAAACCGCGCATTGATAAAGCTTTACTCGAAAAATACAGCGAAGGACTGATTGTTTCCTCATCGTGTCTGGGTGGAGAAATCCCAACATTAATAATGAAGAATCAAATCAGGGAAGCTGAAGAATCTATTCTTTGGTTTAAGCGGGTTTTTGGCAGCGATTATTATCTCGAACTTCAAAGACACCCCTCCGAATTGCCTCAGCAACGCGAAGATGTGTACGACAAACAGGTTCAGGTAAACAAACAAATTATAGCTCTGGCAAAAAAATTCGGTGTTAAAATTATTGCCACAAACGATGTGCATTTTACAAATGCCATAGATGCTGATGCGCACGATTTGCTGATTTGTCTCAATACCGGTAAAGATTTTGACGATCCAGTCCGTATGCGCTACACTAAACAGGAGTGGTTTAAAACGCAGCAGGAAATGAATGAACTGTTTTCTGATGTACCCGAAGCTATTTTAAACACTGCTGAAATTGTTGAAAAAATTGAAGATTACGAACTGAACTCGGCGCCAATTATGCCGGTTTTTCCTATTCCCAAGGAGTTTGGAACCGAAGAAGATTATCAGCTCAGATACACCGAAGAAATTTTACGCAAAGAATTCACCGATCAATCGTTTGTGGAACTGGGTGGTTTTGAAAAGGTGGTCAGGGTAAAACTTGAAGCTGCCTATTTAAGCCATCTCACAACCATTGGAGCGAAGGAAAGGTATGGTGATCCGATTCCCGAAGATGTTGTTTTGCGGTTGGAGTTTGAGCTTGATGTTATAAAAAGAATGGGTTTTCCGGGTTATTTTCTGATTACCCAGGATTTTATTAATAAAGCGCGCGAAATGGGGGTTATAGTTGGTCCGGGCCGCGGTTCCGCTGCTGGTTCAGCCGTGGCATTTTGCACCGGGATTACGAATATCGATCCGATAAAATACGATTTGCTTTTCGAGCGTTTTTTAAATCCCGACCGTGTGTCACTCCCCGATGTAGATATTGATTTTGATGACGACGGACGCCAGCTCGTGCTCGATTATGTTACCGAAAAATACGGAGCCGAAAGAGTTGCCCATATTTGCACTTTTGGAACGATGGCCACAAAAATGGCAATCCGCGATGTTGCCCGGGTTTTAAAACTCCCGTTGTCAGAAGCCGATCGGTTGGCAAAGTTGGTTCCCGATGCCCCGAAAATGACTTTCGAAAAAGCATTTAAGGAAAGTCCCGATTTAAAAAAAGAAAAAAGTTCGAATAACCCCCTGATTGTTAAAACACTGAAATTCGCCGAAACACTCGAAGGTTCGGTACGGCAATCAGGAGTGCATGCCTGCGGCGTTATTATCAGCCGTGATCCGTTAACCGAACACATTCCGTTAATGCCAACAAAAGACGAAGCCAAACTTTTAACAACTCAATATGACGGCCGTTTTGTTGAAAGTATAGGTTTGTTGAAGATGGATTTTCTGGGTCTTAAAACTTTATCGATTATAAAGGAAACGCTGGACAATATAAAGCTTTCAAAAGGATTGGATATTGATATTGACCATGTTCCGCTCGATGATGAAAAAACATACGAATTGTTTAGTCACGGCGAAACAACAGCGGTTTTCCAGTTTGAGTCTGACGGAATGAAAAAGCACCTGCGCGATCTGAAACCCAACCGGTTTGAAGACATGGTTGCAATGAATGCACTTTACAGACCGGGACCAATGAAGTACATTCCAAATTATATCTCGCGCAAGCATGGCAAGGAAAAAGTAGATTACGACCTCCCGATGATGGAAAAATACCTGAGTGAAACCTATGGAATTACCGTTTTTCAGGAACAGGTAATGTTGCTTTCGCGGTTACTGGCCAATTTTACCCGCGGCGATTCCGATTCGCTTCGAAAAGCAATGGGTAAAAAAATTATTAAAGTAATGAATGAACTGAAAGTAAAGTTTGTGGAAGGCTGCAAGGCAAATTTTCAGTTTATTGATGAATGTAATTTAGTAGGAAAAAAAGTTGAAGATGTAATAGAGAAAATCTGGAAAGACTGGGAAGCCTTTGCAGAATACGCATTTAATAAATCGCACTCGGTTTGCTATGCATATATTGCCTACCAGACCGGCTATTTAAAAGCTCATTTTCCGGCTGAATTTATGGCAGCCAACCTTAGCCGCAACCTAAGTAACATAACCGACATCACTAAATTGATGACGGAATGTAAACGGATGAAACTGAATGTTTTGGGTCCGGATATTAACGAAAGCTTTATCAAATTTACCGCCAACAAAGCTGGCGACATTCGTTTTGGAATGGGCGCTATAAAAGGGGTAGGAGTTGGCGCGGCACAGGATATTATTATTGCCCGTCAGAAACACGGCGAGTTTAAAACCATTTTCGAAGTGGTTGAAAATGTAAACCTTCAGTCGGTAAACAAAAAAAACCTGGAAGCACTGGCTATTGCAGGCGCATTCGATAATTTGAACGGCATAAAACGCAGCAGTTTGTTTGCCGGTGACGATGAAAATGATTCAACCTCTTTTATCGAAAAAATCATCAGGTATGGTAGCAAAGTTCAGCTTGAAAATCAAAATGCACAGCAAAGTTTGTTCAGTGCCATGGGACGCAGCCAGGCAATAAAAAAACCCGATATTCCGCAGGTGGAAGAGTGGGCCAAACTGATTTTACTTGAAAAGGAAAAAAGCCTCATCGGGATTTATTTAACGGCACATCCCCTTGACGATTACCGGCTTGAAATTGAAAGTTTCTGTTCGCGCGATGTTTTTCTGAAAGATATTAACAACGATATCGAAAAATACAAGGGAAAAGATTTTGCTTTTGGCGGAATGGTTACTGCAATGCGCGAAGCGACTTCAAAAAACGGAAATCCTTTCAGCTCGTTCACCCTGTCGGATTATACCGATTCGATGGAATTCTTTCTGTTCGGACAGGACTATGTAAACTTTCATAAATATTGTAAAACGGGTCTGTTTTTATTGATTAGGGGGAGTGTTAAACAACGCTATAACGGAGATAGTTTCGAGTTTAAAATTTCTCAGATCGAACTGCTTTCGGAATTAAGAAAAAACCATGTAAAAAGTATTACCCTGAACCTGCCGGTTAACAAACTTACTGAAACGGTGGTTGAACGAATTGAAAGGATGGCGGTAAACAATAAAGGAAACACGTTGTTGAAATTTAATATTTACAACATGGAGAATAACATGAATGTTCAAATGTTTTCGAGAACTACAAAGATTAATTTAACCGATAGTTTTTTGAAGCTTTTTGACGAAGAATTAAATATTACGTATAGAATTAATTAGCTAATTTTGCGGATTCAAAATAGAATTAATAACAATAAAAAATAAAATTATGGCTATAGAAATTACAGATGCCAATTTTGAGGATTTGGTAGTAAAATCAGACAAACCGGTGATGATCGATTTTTGGGCAGTGTGGTGTGGACCATGCCGTATGATTGCCCCGATTGTTGAAGAAATGTCGCATGAATACGAAGGTAAAGCAGTTATCGGAAAAGTTGATGTTGACTCAAATCCAAATGTGGCAATGAAATACGGAATCAGAAATATTCCAACCGTTCTTTTTGTAAAAGGCGGACAAGTAGTTGACAAACAGGTTGGCGCTGCTCCAAAAACGGCATTCACTGCAAAGCTGAATGCATTGTTATAAAATTTGATATTTGAAGGACCAAAGCAAAAATCAAAATTCAAATAAATACCAAAACCCAAATCATCAATTTTCAAAACTTGCATACCAGGAAATTTTGCGATTTTGATTGATTGGTAATTGAAATTTATTTGTTTTTTGTGATTTGCTTTTTGGAGTTTTGGCCATTATTATTTGTATTGAAAAATATTTTCGACATAGAACAGTTTCACCAGTTCGATAACCTGGGATTAATTGCCCGCGAGGTAGTTGAAGGATTCATTACCGGTTTGCACCGCAGCCCGTTCCATGGTTTTTCGGTTGAATTTGCCGAACACCGGCTGTACAACCAGGGAGAATCGACAAAACATATCGACTGGAGACTGTTTGCCCGTACCGATAAATTATTTGTAAAACAATACGAAGAAGAAACCAACCTCCGCTGCCAGTTGGTTATCGACACTTCTTCGTCAATGCTTTTCCCTTACTCGAAAGGTGAAAAACATTTGCGGAATAAACTTGCTTTTTCGGTTTACACTGCAGCAGCACTCATTTATCTTTTACGCAGTCAGCGGGATGCTGTTGGACTTACACTTTTTTCCGACGAAATCGAATTCAACACCAATCCCAGAATATCTTCGGTTAACGCTGAACTGATGTATGGAAAACTTTCGGAACTGATAAAACCCGAGAATGCCCATCTTCGGAAAAATACAAATACAACAGGCGTTCTGCATCAGATTGCAGAAAATATTCACAAACGTTCGCTTGTGATTATTTTTAGCGATATGCTTGATAATCAGAAAACCGATGAACTTTTTACAGCACTTCAACATTTGCGTTACAACAAACACGAGGTCATTTTATTTCATGTAACCGACCACGCACTCGAACGAGAATTTAAATTCAGTAACCGACCCCATAAATTTGTTGATTTGGAAAGCGGGCAAACCGTGAAATTCAACCCTGCTGAAATTAAAAGCCATTATATTTCAACGGTTAATTCCTATTTCGAAGATTTAAAAGTGAAATGTGGCCAGTACCAGATCGACCTTGCCGAAGCCGATATCAACAAAGATTTTCAGCAGGTTTTACTTTCTTTCCTGGTTAAGCGGAAAAAGTTGCATTAGCATCCGGTTAAAATTCTGTTTCAATTCGTTACTTTCACCACGTTATTTTGAAAGTGCCTTAAAACAATTCAGTATGAATTATTTGAAGGATTTTTCGGGAAACCAATAAACCTTTTTATTTTTTTGTAATGAACTTTAAAAAACTCATTCTCCTTTTCATTTTTGGCTGGTTTGGTTTAGTATTCATTGTAAAAGCCCAACCCAGTGAACCCATTCCCGATTTAAAAGCATTCTGTTCGCAGCAGAAAGGATTTAACCTGCTTGGTAAATTTGATGTTTCGTGGAGTAATACCGGATTTACACAAAAAGAGTTTAGTGTGATTCACGATCTCGGATTTAATTTTGTGAGGCTTCCGCTCGATTACAGAACTTATACACAAACCGGGAATTGGGATGTATTTACGGAGGCCCAGTTGGTAAAAATCGATCAGGCAGTTCAATGGGGCGCACAATACAATGTACATGTTTGCATTAATTTGCACCGTGCACCCGGGTATTGTGTAAATGCGGCTGATAATCTGCCTGCCAGTCAAAAGCTGAATCTTTGGACCGATTCAGTTGCTCAAAAAGCTTTTGTAAATCACTGGAGAATGTTTGCCAACCGGTATAAAAACATTCCTCCCGAAAGATTAAGTTTTAATCTCGTAAACGAACCCAGCGATGTTGCCGAAGAAGTTTATGTTTCGGTTATGAAAAAGGCCATAAATGTAATTCATGAAATAACTCCAAACCGTGTAATATTTGTCGATGGGCTTGGTTACGGTCGCGGTTTACTCCTTTCTCTGAAGGATGAACCAAACGTTGCACAATCAATTCATACTTATGATCCATTTCAGTTAACACATTATAAAGCAAGCTGGGTTAACGGATCGTCAGACTGGCCGGTACCTCAGTGGCCAATGCTGTGGATTTCAAATTACCTTTACGGACCGTCTAAAAGCGAATTTAAAAGTCCGTTGGTTATTCAGGGAAACTTCCAACAGGGAACAGAGATAACTGTAAATGTTGGCCAGGTTTCCATCGAATCCACACTTCAGGTTAAAGCAGGTAGCAAAGTTGTTTTATCGAAAAAATTTGTCTGCGGAGCAAGTTTGGGGACCGATTTCACCAAGATAGTGCAAACTCAGTGGGGTTACCAGAATATTTCAAACAAGGATTTTAAAGGTACAACAACCGAAAAAACAACAACTTTAACCTTTGAAAATGTTTCGGGCGATTGGATGACCATTAACTCTGTTACAATAAAAAACGGCGATGTTGTTAAAACCTATAATTTATCGGATAATACATGGGGAAGAAAACAGGGAACCTATAAAATGGCTGAAAAGGGTGAGTTAACAACGCCTGACGGGAACGATTTACTGCCTTTTGGCGATTACAGGACAATTATTGAAATGTCAAAACAGTATAATATTCCTTTTATGGTTCAGGAATTTGGTGTTCACAATCAAACTCCTCACAAGGTTACTGTTGATTTTCTTACCGATTTGACCGCTTTTTTCAGGGCAAACAACCTGGGTTGGGCGCTTTGGAACCTGACAGGAAGTTTTGGAATAATGAACAGCGATCGTACCGATTGTAAATACGAATCGTACCAGGGATATAAACTGGATCGCGAGTTGCTGAATGCCTTAACAAAATCGGGTGTTACAAGTGCTGAATCATTAAAAAAACAAAGCACTTTCAAACTTTTTCCTGTTCCCGCGAAAAATGAATTGTATTTTTCATCTAATTCATTTAACGGAACAACAAAAATTGAAATCAGGGATATTACAGGCCGAATCTTAAAAACATTCAATACCGAAACCGTGGGAAATGGAAATACTCGGCTCGATATTTCAGGATTGAAATCAGGAATGTATCTGCTATCCGCCACAAACAACGGGAAACAGTTTACACGTAAGTTTTTGGTAGAATAAACCAATAAAAAAAAGGCAAATTATTCATGTAATTTCAAAGTTGAAGTCGTGTAATTTCAAAGTTGAAGTTGTGTAAATTCAAAATAAGTAATACATTTGTAGCTGATAAATAATGTATTATGATACTAAATAGAGAAATTGAAATTCCGATTCGTAAATATGGGATAAAATACCCGATAATCGCATTAACTGGTCCACGACAATCGGGGAAAACCACACTATTGAAAACTCTGTATCCCGATTATGAATATGTCAGCCTCGAAAATCGTGATATTAGAAGTTTCGCGGAAACCGACCCCAATGGATTCTTAGACAGATACGCTGAAAAAGTTATTCTCGATGAAGTTCAGCGCGTTCCTTCCCTATTTTCGTACATACAAACCCGGGTTGACGAAAGTCCTGTTATGGGACGATATGTTTTATCGGGTTCGCAGAATTTTCACCTGATGGAAAATATTACACAAAGCCTTGCCGGCAGAGTGGCGATTTTCAAATTATTTCCTTTCGATTTACAGGAGTTGAATTCATACAATTTATTAAATGACGACTATCTTGAAAATTTAGTTAAAGGATTTTACCCGGCTATTTACGATCGCGAAATTCCTTCACGTGTTTTCTATTCGAATTATATACAGACTTATCTTCAGCGTGATGTTAGTGAACTGATTGCTATAAAGGATATTAGGATGTTTCAAAATTTTCTGGGATTGTGTGCAACTCGTGCGGGACAATTATTAAATTTAAGTTCACTTGCAGCTGACTGCGGAATAACACAACCTACGGCTAAAGCATGGCTTTCGGCGCTCGAAAACAGTTACATCCTATTTCAGCTTTTTCCGTATCACGAGAATTTCAGTAAAAGAATTGTAAAAACGCCAAAACTCTATTTTTATGATACCGGATTGCTTTGTCACTTGCTAAAAATTTCCACACGCGAACAGATTTTAACTCACCCAGTAAAAGGAAATCTGTTCGAAAATATGATGATTGCCGAATTTGTAAAACGAATCCATCATAAATATACTTTTCAGGATGTTTGGTTTTGGCGCGATTCGGCAGGGCACGAGGTTGATTTTGTAATTCAGGAAGGACAGCAGTTAAACCTTGTGGAAATAAAAGCCGGACAAACCGTAATGCCCGATATGTTTAAAGGACTTACCTGGTGGGAAAATGTTTCGGGGCTTATAAACCTCACGAAAACACTGGTTTACGGAGGTAACGAAAGTCAAACACGAAGTTTGGGCGATATTATGTCATGGAAAGAGTTTGGTAAATAGTTCTAACTTATTCTGCCACAAATTCAAGATAGTTGTCCATGTTAACAGATTTAAATTCAGCCTCACTATAATTATCAATCCAGGATTGCGGAGCTTTTGCAAATTTATTTCCCCATTTAATCTCGAATCCCGAAAGTTTGCCATCACCCTGTTCAAGGTAATCGAGTTCGGCTCCGGTGTACGTTCTCCAGAAAAACGAATTTACATGGTTTCGATGATAACTGTTACGTTTTATACGCTCCGAAATAATAAAATTTTCCCAGAGTGCACCTTTGTCCGGGCGGATTTCAGGCGATGTAAAATCGTTTATAATTGCATTTCTAACACCTACATCATAAAAATAAATTTTCTTATTCTTAACGATTTCTTTGCGCATATTTTTACTAAACCCTGATAATCTGTAAATTACAAATACCTTTTCAAGCAGATCGATATAAGAAATAACCGTATCAGTACTTATTCCGAGTTGTCGCCCAAGTTCGTTGTACGATACTGTTGAACCAATCTGATAAGCGAGTAAACGCAACAAATCAAATATTTTACCTGAATTTTTAATTTGATTTAACTCAAGTAAATCCTTGTAAAGAAACGAGGTTGTTAATTCTTTCAGATAATCCTTCTTGTCAGCGTCATTTGGGTAGCTGAATACTTCGGGATACATTCCAAAAGCTAAAAATTCAGGCAATTTTTCGTCAATTTCAAAGGGGTTTAATGATTTGCGCCACTCTAAAACCGAAATCGGAAACAAAGTATAAGTCCAGGTTCTTCCTGTTAATGGCTCGCTGATTTTATTGGCAAGTTCAAACGATGATGAACCGGTGGCAATAACTTTGAGCCCGGGGATGTTATCATGAATAATTTTCAGGTTTAATCCAATGTTGGGGATTCGTTGTGCTTCGTCAATAAAAAGTAAATTGTACCCTGAAACCAATCTATTAAATTGATTTAAATCAGCACTTGATAAAATTTTCTGATATTTTGACTGGTCGGCATTCACTTCTAATGTTTTCCCAAATCTGTTGTTCAATATTGATTTTATTATTGTAGTTTTTCCAACCTGTCTGGCTCCATACAAAATTACTATCTTATTTGATTGCTCAAGCCTTTCAATAATCTGTTTTTCAATGCTTCTGTAAATCATATCCGAATATATTTTTGTCAAATATACAAATATCATTCGATAAATTCGCGCTAATTAATACAATGTGTTCGATAAATTCGCGCGAATTCATCCATTGCATTCGACAAATTCGCGCGAAATCATCGATTGAAATTGAAGAAATTTTAATAATTAAGGAACATTTTGCTTAGTTTGAGTTTTGATTTTAATCCAAAATTTCGCCGAAATATTACTCTCTTTCCAGTTTCACATTTCAGTTTAATTTCTCTAAATTTAGGTTTTTCAATTAAATACCCTTTTCATGTTAGTAAAAGCCTTCGGAAGTGCAGTTTTTGGAATCGATGCCACTACCATTACCATTGAAGTTGATGTTACAACAGGAATAAAATTTCTGCTGGTTGGCCTGCCCGACAGCGCTGTAAAAGAAAGTCAGCAACGCATTGAGTCGGCCTTGCGGTTAAATGGTTACAAATGGCCGAAGTATAAAATCATCATCAACATGGCTCCGGCCGATATCCGGAAAGAAGGTTCAGCTTACGATTTGCCTTTGGCAGCGGGTGTTCTGGCGGCTTCCAATCAAATCAATGCTGATTTGCTCAGCAAATATGTGTTAATGGGCGAACTTAGCCTGGATGGGACTTTGCAACCCATAAAAGGTGCCTTGCCCATTGCAATTAATGCACGAAAAGAGGGTTTCGAAGGATTTATACTGCCAAAGCAAAATGTGCGCGAGGCCGCAGTTGTAGATACTTTAAAAGTTTATGGTGCGGAAAATATTAAAGAGGTTATCGACTTTTTAAACGGCGAAAGCACTTTGGAGCAAACTATTATTGATACCCGTGCCGAATTTAATGCAAAAGTAAATAGCAATTCTCTCGATTTTGCCGATGTAAAAGGACAGGAAAATGTGAAACGCGCCCTCGAAATTGCAGCGGCGGGTGGGCATAATATTATTTTGGTCGGTCCTCCCGGTGCCGGAAAAACCATGTTGGCCAAACGAATTCCGGGAATTCTTCCCCCGTTTACCCTGAAAGAGGCGCTCGAAACCACAAAGATTCATTCGGTTTCGGGGAACATGGACAAGGAAACTTCGCTGATGACACAGCGCCCGTTTCGCAGTCCGCACCATACAATTTCTGACATCGCCCTTGTCGGGGGAGGTAATTACCCGCAACCCGGTGAAATTTCGTTGGCACACAACGGCGTGCTTTTTTTGGACGAACTCCCTGAATTTAAACGCACCGTGCTCGAAGTAATGCGCCAGCCGCTTGAAGACCGGACAATTACCATTTCACGTGCCAAATTTTCGGTGGAATATCCTGCAAGTTTTATGCTGGTCGCCTCGATGAATCCCTGCCCTTGCGGATATTACAACCACCCCACCAAAGATTGTGTTTGCGGACCGGGTGTGGTGCAAAAATACCTCAACAAAATCTCGGGGCCACTGCTCGACAGAATTGATATTCACCTTGAAGTAGTTCCGGTGCCGTTTAAAAAGCTATCTGAGCTGAATTCTTCTGAAAACAGTGAAACAGTGCGCGAAAGAGTTTTGAATGCGCGTAAAATTCAGGAAGACCGTTTTGCCGAAGAGAAGGGGATTTATGCCAACGCGCAAATGACATCGAAACTCATTAAAAAACATGTGGTTCTGGATGAAACCAGCAACGACCTTATTCGGAATGCCATGGAAAGACTGGGACTTTCTGCACGTGCCTACGACCGCATCCTGAAAGTTTCGCGTACCATTGCCGATTTGGAGGGAGAAGCAGATGTTCAGCCACACCATTTATCTGAAGCAATTCATTACCGGAGTCTGGATCGGGAGAGTTGGGGAGCATAAAAATGGGAAGCACTAAGTTTCATCTGGATGTAAAATCAACACGTACAAAAATTATATGACTGAAAATAAACGAAATGATATAATCTTACCTGATGAAAATATTATAAGGAGAATATACTTTATCAGAGGTGAAAAAGTAATGCTCGACCGCGATCTCGCGGAATTATTTGACGTAAAGGCCATTCGTTTGAGAGAACAGGTTAGGCGAAATACAGAAAAATTTCCTGTCCATTTTATGTTTCAATTAACTATAGAAGAAGTTGAAATCATGGTATCGCAAAATGCGATACCTTCAAAACAACATCTTGGTGGCTATTTACCATTAGTCTTTACTGAACATGGAGTTCTTCAATTGGCTAACGTCTTAAAAAGTAAAAAAGCAATACTGGTTAGTATCAGGTTAATAGAAATTTTTATTAAAATGCGGTCGATGCTGATGGATACGCTTTCTTTGAAAATAGACATTGAAGAAATCAAAAAGAAGCTTCAAAATCAGGATAAAAATATTGAGTTGGTTTTTAATTATCTCGATGAGTTAATGCAAAAACAGGAAAAACCTGCCCCCAGAAACAGAATCGGCTATAAATAATACAAATGACTAATAGAATGGAATGGCACAGCTTATAAAATTTGCAACAATTGGCGAAGAAGATGTTCAACCGCATCATCTTTCGGAAGCAATTCATTACAGGAGTCTGGACAGGGAGAGTTGGGGAGCGTGATGAGTAGGCAGTCTGCTGGCAGGCACCGTTCGCTGCTGTACGATTTATCATATGGCATTTTGACTAAATAAAACAAATTGATACAATTGCGCGGGAACAGGGGAAAAGAAAAATAATATCCTAAAATAAATATATGGCACAGTTAAAACTAAAATCTATTTATGATTGGCTTTTGGATATTCGGTTTTCTCTTTATCATTATATTGATCAGTCTTTTAGTATAAAAAAGAAAAAATCATACTGCAACAAATGTGACACACCATTTCGGAAAGGGTCAAAAAAATATCATCTAAAATACAAAGGAGAAGAAAAAATAATCTGCGACAAATGTTACAGTAGTGCCAAATTAAAAGTTAATTCTCTTAAGAATAATAATCAACCTCAGAAATCAAAAACAAATAATAAGGAATTGAATTCTCATTCATTATCAATAACCCCTTACTGTGAAACTAAAGTTTTGGGAGATAATATACTTCCTGCAAATTATAATGGAATTGATTCATATAATGAAGTAGAACTAATAAATTCTGCAACATTAGCATTAAATGGACTTGATTCATACACTGAAGCAGAACTAATATTTTTTTCAAAATTCGCTTTTGCAGCATTGGCGATAACATTGACAGGGTCAGTTTCCTATGGAGCGAAAGCAATGTCTGATGATTGGCCAGAATGGTCTGAAAGAATGCAAAATGACTTATTTCTTTTTGAACGAAAAGCAATTGAATTTTCAAGTCCGAAATTATTTGTTATCACTGGGGAAGGTTGGAGTAATTTTTCATATTGGTACGGAAGTAAGAATAATGATAAAATAACGCCTTTACAGTATGCAATTAAGATGTTTGATAAAGCATTAAGAATTGAACCTAACAACGAAGAGGCAAAAATTGGACTTGCAACTTTATTGATAGAGAGAATGCAAGTGCGTGACCTTAAAAGAGGATTGGAAATTTTACAGCAAATTTCTAATAAAACAGATGAGGTTCAAATTTTAATCAGTAAAGCAAGTCGTTGGACTGGTAATATTGAATTCCATTCCAATATAGATTATACAAAAATTGATTTAATTCCACTAACGTCTCTAGGAGAGGTGCGAAAAAGATGTAGGCTTTTAGTGCGAGAATTAATAAAGGAAAAGGATAAAACTGATGAATTAAAAGAAGTCTTGGATTACATGTACAGGGTTGCAGTGTTGCACGATGCTGCAACATATGTTATTAGGTATTGTGAAGAATATGATAATCCCCAAAAATTCGATGCTTGTTACAAGAAATTAAAAAAAGCTACCGAGATCATAGTTGAATATTCATATCAAAATAATGGTTACCTTGTTTGGAGCAATAATTCTTTTTTTTCAGATAATGATTACAGAACATATGAAAAAATATTTGGGAGAAGTGATAAAGTTTTCAATCCAGCTTCCTTAATAGAATAAAAAGAAAGTATTAGGTCTAACGCCGCTGCCGCGCGATTGCATCGTGTTGTTAATCAACAAAAACAGCTACTATCAAATCCTTATTTCCTCCTGCTGGCGCAAATTTGCAATTTGTGCCTTGTCTGTCAGAACAATTGATTTTTGTTTTTACAAAGCAAGTCATGAGTAGCAGTCCCACACCAGCGGGGGTCATAAACTGATTTGGATTTTTAAAGTTTGTATATTATTTGTTTAACGAATATCCTCAAAATAGACGACCTCACTGATTGATGAAAATTCGTCAATTTCATTTTCCTTTTTCAAACGATATGTAGAAATTACAAGATCCCAAATTTCTATTGTCATACTTCGAAAACAATCTAATTTGGAAAGTGTGAGTTCGTCAACTGATTTGTACTTGGACTCTCCAAAATGTCGGATTGCATTATAATAAATTAAGAAATTCGCAAACACTTTTTCAAGTTTTGCCTTTGTAACATCTTTTACATCAATTCCTTTAATTAATATCGGGAACAACTTACTAGGTGGTTCCGTCCAATCTTTATTTAGACTAGTACTGTTTTGTCCGATTAACTGTGAAAGAGAAAGTCCCAAACAACTAGTAATGAAAGTCAATCGCTCTTTCAAAAAATCAACATTCTCAATGCCAACCTCATTAATTTTATTAATGAGTTCATTCCACTCGTCAGCTGCTTTTTTCAAAGAATACAACTGAAGATTGGTGTCTTCGAAGTTTAAAGATGAATCCAAATGGCAATAATATCTCATTGTGGTTTTCCTATTTTTATTAAATCACTTAGTTGTCAATAAGTTTTATAATTCCCCCGCTTCCGCCTCCGCTACTGCGCAATTACATCACCTTGGTATCCAACACAAGCAACCACTATCAAATTCTCATTTCCCATTTGCCCCGGGGCAAACCCAATAAGTATAACCGGTTTTTGATTTAAATGCGGGGTCGCGAATTCCCTGGGTTTCGGAAATATGTTTTTTTGTATGCGCCAGTTGCATGTGTGCATTGTGCGCGCCTTTGGTTGCCCAAGCCTCGGTGAGGCAGAATAAAGTGCTGTCGTTGTACGACTGAAACAGCGAATAGTCCAGACAACCAGGTTCCTGTTCGAGTACTTTTGCCCGGCATTCGTCAAACGATTGTTTTAAAAACGAAACATATTCGGGTTTTACCTTTATCTCAAACCGCATTACAACATTCATTGAATCCTTGTTAAAACTGCATTCATGTTGAGATGAACTGTTTTTCAACCCGCTGGTAAAGAAACCAATTGCAACAATTGCCAAAATACTTAAAATCAGATTTTTCATTGTATGATTTATTAAAATTTAGTTGGTAAATATGAATCACGAAGATATCCAAATTCTGGTTATTTTATATTTTTGAAAATTATACATCAAAAATAGGATTATGAAAGCAATATTACTTCTTGGATTTAATCTTTTTCTCTCGCTGTTTCTGAATGCACAAATCTTTTGGATCAACAATTTAAATGCAGCAAAGAAAACCGGAAAAGATACCGGGAAACTGCTTGTAATTGATTTCTGGGCCGATTGGTGCGAACCTTGCAACAAAATGGATGGCGAATTATGGACTCCGGATGTATCGTCGAAATTTGCGAAAAACTTTGTTGCAGCAAAAATTGATATTGACGCCGATAAAACCACTGCTACATTTTATGGTGTAAAAGGAATTCCAATGGTTGTTATTGCCCTGGCCGACGGAACAAAACTCTGGGATAAAATTGGTTTTTCTTCTGCGGGGGAATATATTGAGGTGTTTAGCGCGATTCCTGCCGATGTTACACAATTATATGCCAGCCTCGATTTGCTGAAAGACCATGAGAAAGAAACGGATGCAAATATCAGGGTTGCTGTTGAATATCAAAAACTTGGTAAGAAAACTGAAAACCGGAGCCTGAAAAACACTTTTTTACCTGAAGGGACAAAATATTTCAAAAAAGCGCTTAAATCTGCTGCCGATCCGAAACAAAAAGAAACAATCGAACTTTATCTTGCTTTAAACGATATTTATTATGGCAATCCCGAAAAAGCAATGAAAAATTTCACCAAAGATTTTGTAAGTACCGAAAGCTGTCAGAACAAAGACATGGCCCATTTTCTGCTTGCAAGTTGCTACAAATCGATGAAAGATGCCGAAAACTTCGAAAAGGAAAAGAGCCTTATTTCTGATAATGAACTTTTAACCCAACTGGAATAAGAAAATTTCCAATACTGTTTGGTTTCTTCCCCAAAGCTCTGTCTTAAATCAAAAAACTGATTTAAAAGTGAGACATTGTCAGCTCTGCTGAGAAGCAGTATAATGGAGAAACTATTCCTCTTTCGGCAGGGGTGTCAGTATTTCGCCCATGTACGAAATCGCCTGGCGACTAATACTCGACGCAGTTACTGAGGCATCACCAGTTTTCGAAATATGAAATGCCAAATCGATAACATCGTGCACGTTTTTAACCGTGATATCGACATCGTAACCCGATTTGGTTTTTGTCCTTTTATAACTTTCGTAAGGTTGCATAAAACCCATCGGACTGTCTTTAAAACTGGTATAATCGCGTGAATAGGCATTGCCAAAATATGGCATGTATGAAAAAACTGAATCATTTCTGACCTCAATTCCAAAATCGGTTGTCAGGGTTCTTGTTTTCTCATTTTTGGGAATCACTGATTTTGCTCTAAAAACAAAAGTCTTGCTATCCACTAAATCTTTTATCTGTTGAATTTTCAATGCCTTTTGTTCGGCTTTTATTTGCTTTTTGCTTTTCTTTTCGGTGGTTTGTGCAAAAACACTGGTTACTGCAAAAACTATAAAAACGGTGATTGTTAAAATTTTCATGGCAAATATTTTTACTGGTTGAATGTACATTGTAAATATAATTGTTCTTTCAGAAAAAGCAAAAAGCAATAGGCAAAAGCAATAGGCAAAGGCAAAGGCAAAAAGGCAAAGGGCAAGGAGCAAAGGGCAATAGGCAAAGGCAAAATTCAATCTGAAAAAATAGTTTACTCCAAAAGATTAAAAATTTGAAATGCCACTAAGACATCAAAACACTAAGTCGCACAAAGTGATGAATATCATTTATATATTCCTGGTGAGACTTTTGTGGCTTTGTTACTTGTGTCGGATTATTACTTTTCGGTATTACTCAAAAACGAATTCATTTATGAGATGAAAATGCATGAATTGCATGAATTAGTTCTCAGGCTTTATCCAGTAAGCTGCTTTTTGATGAATTCGTTTTCCCCAGTAAACAAAGGGAGTGTCGGCAGCGGCAACGACAAACTTAAGAAAATAGGTAGTAAGAAAAACTTCGAATAACACTTTGGTTTCGAAAACGCCGTAAAAGGCAATGATCACAAAAACCGCGCTGTCAATGAGCTGCGAAATCATTGTACTTACATTATTCCTGATCCACAAATGTTTCTGAGCCGGGTATTTGCCTTTCCAAAAATGAAAGGCCCACACATCGTGATGCTGCGAAAGCAGGTAAGCCGTAAGGCTTGCAAATGCCAGACGGGGCATGAGGCTAAAAATAGTATTTGTTGCCTGGTGCGTGGTTTGGGCAAATTCGTCGCCTTTTAAGGGTTCAAAAAGTAGTGTCAGATTCATTAAAACGGTTACCGCAATTAAGCTGAAAAAACCAATCCACACCGCTTTATTAGCTTCCTTTTTGCCGTAATTCTCCGAAAGAATATCGGTAATTAAAAACGATGTAGCATAAACCACATTTCCAAGCGTGGCGACAAAACCAAACAATTCGACAGTTTGAACCACCTGAATGTTGGCCAGTGTCACCGAAATGGGAATCCACATGATAAGTCCCCATTTCCCAAATAATTTATATGCCAGAATGATGAATAAAAAGTTTGCAAGGATTTCTGCAAACCATAAAAGTTCGTTATTCATTTTTTTAATTTTTTAGTCGCAGGGTGATGGAACCTGCGGATGGTTAAACAATCATTTTCAGGGCGCGAATGTAATAAAATTCGATATTAAATGATTTGATTATGCACAATTGTACATACATAATAGCCAATAGTTTGAAAATTAATAGTCTCGTATTTTTTACTCACCCTGATTCGTCTTCCGCCGAATCGTCCCTCTCTTCGCGAAGAGAGGGAGAAGAGGGTGAGTCAATTTGCGAAAAAAATCAAATTACCGGCATTAAAACGGTAATCAATATTAAATGATTACGATTTGAATTTCTTCAAAACGGCAAGTACTTTTTCGTCAACTCTGCCAAACAGCGAAACTCCTGATGCACCGTTTGTTAAAGCGAATTTAATTCCATCTTCCAATTCGGCCATCGATTTAAAATCGGGGATAAACAGTCCGGCGTACAGTGGAAATTTGCCACACAAAAAATGTATTCCCTCATCAACTGCATCGCCAATCCAACCAACCTGTTCCTTGTAAAAACCATGATAAATCATCGGACAAACTCCATCCAGGTTCCAGTTGGTCCAGTCCTGCCGAACAATTCTCCGCGCAACTTCGGGTGTCGGAAAAACGGCTGCTGTTATTGGTTTTTTATATTGTTTTGCAACTTCTGCCAGTTGGTTTACCACATTTGTAATCCTGTCGTAACGGTATTTCCGCCAGGTTAAACTTTGGTCGGGGAATTCAATGTCAAGCGGATCGACCTGGTATTTTTCCTTGTATTTTCCACGACAGGTTTCGCAGTAACAAAAATCGTATTCGGGCAGTTCCTTTGTTTGTTCAATTTTATAGTTTCCCCATAAATTTACGGGTAAAATCACATCGCAAAAACGGATGTAATCGAGGTGAATTCCATCGATATAATCTTTTTCAAGAATTTCAGCAACCTGTTTTTTAAGGTATTCCTGAACTTCAGTTTTCGACGGACAAAGCCAGCGGTAATAATTTACGTAAGGTGGTTTGGTGGCGCACGATTCGCCATTCCGGCTCACTGCGTACCATTCGGGATGATTTTCGAGCAGTTCTTTTTCTCCGCGGTTCATGGTCCACATCCAACGGTGTGCCTCCAACCCGGCTTTTTTGGCAGCCCTGAAATGCCGCTCGCTGTCGTGTTCGAAAAACATACCCCTGATTCCGGATTCATAAAAACTACTGTATTTTTTCTTCAGCGTTTCATCATTTTCCTTGTCGTTTGGATTTTCCCAAACCCAATGTTTCAACGATTGTGGTTTTGCAGTGTTGTTTTCAGCGTTTGCAAATACCGGGCGTGATGCCAGTAATCCAACGCCACCCAGAATGGTCGATTTTATAAAATCTCTTTTTTTCATTTTTGGTTATTTTTCTGAATTAAGCCATCGTTATTTATGGTAAATTTTATTCCGTTAGACGAAATCAGTTCTGCAACAAACTGAAAATCTGTAGCATAAAGTTTCAACTCTGGTTTTTCGCCTGAATCAAAAGTAAAAGTGGCAGGAATGTCGATTTCAGAAAGTGTTTTTGCATACTTTCCCTTTTCTCCCTGGTATTTTTTCTGTTTATAGTAAACCAGCCACAAGTATTTTTTAAGCTCATCGTTGTTGGAATCCTGATATACTACTTTCTGGCTGTTCACCGGATTGGTTGAGAACTGAAGCATTCCCCATCTTTCGGGAAAGTGCATGTTTATCAGTCCGGTAGCATTCCAAACCCAGTTGTCTTCGGGAATAATTCTATCGGTAGCATCTTTTTTTCGTTTATAAATTCCGTCGGCAATTTCGGTTTGCCATTGTACCCGCGAAAAGTTGATTCTCCAAACCTGGTTGTCTTTGGGTATTTGAGTTGAAACACCCAAACGAAGTGCACTAAAAGGAATGGCCATTTCAACTGTCCATTTTTTATCGGTATCAGTCGGATTATTAATGGTCCCTTCAGCAAAAACCGCACTTTTTAATCCGGGCGTATCCCATGTAATTATCGGGATTCCACCGTTTCTGTATGGTTTTGCCATATATAAATCGAATATCGTGTTCCGCGCATTTATTTCTATTTCAAAATAGTTATGTGTATCGTCGTCGGGGTCGATAAAAACTTCAAAATCGTTTTCTTCGAAAACAATTAAATCGTGTTTTTCATAATACGACCAAATATGAGGTTCTTCCAATTCAGCCAGAATGTATAAATACTTATCCTCCCAAAGCATTTTCATGCGGGTTTTGAATTTGGGTTCCGGTTTTTTTGTTCCTTCAATATCCACAAATTCTTCCGACCATTCAGCGAGATTCCACGAATTTTCAACGGTCTTTCCATCGACTATAATTTCCGTATCGGCCCGGTAAACCACATAATTTCGGGCAGGGGTAAAAAGATGTTCAAATTCTGAAAAAATATTCTGTGCACTTAAAACCGATGAATTAACAACAATTAAAAGCGTAAAAAGCAGATGACATAATTTTCTCATGGTACTTTACCCCCGGGAATTTGACCTCAATTGAATTCCTGGAAAATTAAAAGATTACTATTCTACATTTTCGGTCAAAGCAAAAATATAGAATTTTTCGGTACTTAATTTATATCCACATCGCGCTTGATATACGATCCGTAATCTTTAAGAATAGGCTGGTAACTCTCGTGGAATAAAGGTGATGAGACCAGAAAGTCGGCGGTGGAACGGTTGGATGCTGTTGGAATATTGTATAATACTGTAATCCGGAGCAGCGCTTTCACGTCAACATCGTGAGGTTGCGGCTGCATGGGATCCCAAAAGAAAATCAGAATATCAACTGCACCTTCCACAATTAATGCACCCAACTGCTGATCGCCTCCTAGCGGCCCCGATTTTAACCGGGTAACAGTTGGAGGGACAGCATTATTTTCGCGACATTTTTCGGTTAAAGTTTCTTCAATCAGTTTTCCCGTGGTTCCGGTGCATATTAAATCGTGCTGTATTAGCTCCTGCCAATTATAACTGGCCCATTGAATAATATCTATCTTGCGGTTATCGTGTGCCACAATGGCTATATTTTTCTTCTTTTTCATTGCTTTCTGAATTTATGGAAACGAATGTAAAAGGGTATTCATTTCCGGTTTTCAGGACAAAGGTATTTAACCTTTTCGATTATGAAAAGAGTAACTATCTGAAAAACAAAAACTTATTGAAAACTTAATTTTCGACAGCCTAATGATAACGAAATGTTAAGCGAAAGTTTCTAAATAACTGACTTGATTTCTTCAATCATTTTTTGGGCTAAACTGGCAGCTTCCTCTACTGTTTTTGCTTCCGAATAAATTCTGATTATCGGCTCTGTATTCGATTTACGAAGGTGAACCCACGAATCGGCAAAATCGATTTTCACTCCATCAATATCGGTAACCTGTTCGTTTGAATATTTCTCTTTCATCTTCACAAGAATGGCATCGACATCGATTTCAGGAGTGAGTTCAATTTTATTTTTCGACATAAAATAATCGGGATATGTTTTCCGTAGTTCGGAACATTTTAAACCGGTTTTTGCAAGATGTGTTAAAAACAGAGCTGCCCCCACCAACGAATCGCGTCCATAATGACTTGCAGGATAAATAATTCCGCCGTTTCCTTCTCCACCAATTACGGCATTTGTTTCTTTCATTTTTGCAACCACGTTTACTTCACCAACCGCCGCCGATTTGTATGTACAGCCATGTTTTTCGGTAACGTCGCGCAATGCCCGGCTCGAAGAAAGATTGGAAACTGTATTTCCGGGAGTGTAAGTTAAAATATAGTCGGAAACTGCAACCAGCGTGTATTCCTCGTTAAACATCGTTCCGTCTTCATTGATAATAACAAGCCGATCAACGTCGGGATCAACTACGAAGCAAACATCAACATTACTGATTCTGACAATTTCCGATGTTTCAACCAGATTTTCAGGAAGTGGTTCGGGTGTGTGGGCAAAATGGCCGGTTGGTTCGCAATTGATTTCAACCACTTTTTTAATTCCCAATGCTTTGAATAATGCAGGCATTGCAACTCCTCCCACCGAATTTACTGCATCAACTGCCACCGAAAATCCAGCTTTTTCAATTGCTTCCTTATCAACCAGTTTTAAATTTAATACATGTTGAATGTGATAACCGATGTAATCTTTTTCGGTAACAACGCCTAATTTATCAACTTCGGCAAAATTAAAATTTTCAGCTTCGGCAATCCGAAGTATTTTTTCACCCTCTGTGGCATTCAGAAATTCACCGTTTGAATCGAGTAATTTCAGGGCATTCCATTGTTTTGGATTGTGACTGGCTGTGAGAATAATACCACCATCAGCTTTTTCGGCTGTAACTGCCAATTCTGTAGTTGGTGTTGTTGCCAGGCCAATGTTCACCACATCGCAACCCATTCCGCTTAGCGTGGAAATTACGATTGAACTAACCATTGCTCCCGAAATACGGGCATCGCGACCTACAACAACTTTTATTTTATCTTTTCCCGATTTTTCTTTAGCCCAGGTTGCGTACGAAGCTGTAAACTTTACTAAGTCAAGCGGACTTAAACCTTCGCCGGGTTTTCCACCAATGGTTCCCCGAATTCCTGAGATCGATTTTATTAATGTCATATTTTATATAATAAGTTTGAGTGTACAAAAATAACGAACTGAGTTTAAAGTAATGCAATGCTTCAGATTATTCGTTAATTTCTTCGAGTTCTTTAAGGGTAAGTTTTAGTTCGTGTATGTAATTACCGTATAATTTTCTGAATCCCCAGCGTAAAAAAAGGAAAACACCTCCAACCAATATCGCCAAAATAACCAGGCCTACTAAAATAGTGGCAATCAATCCTCCGGTTTCTACTTCCGATAGTGGAATGCCGAGTTGCCTCACTTTATCTGAAAAGCCGGTGTACATGCCAGTTATAAATCCTAAACCAATTGCCACAAGCAGCGTGGCCAATGCCAGGTAAAACATGGTTTGGTAAATTTCCAATGTTCCGATTATTTTTTTCAGGGTTTCCTTTAAATCACAAACTGTGTCGCAGGCTTTTTTTACTTTATAATATTTAATAGCAAAATAAATGAAGGTTGTAAAAATGAGTGCATTACTAAATATGCTTAAAAATAGCAGCCAGGGCGGGATTGAAATATTTTCGTTTAAACTCTCAATCATTAATGGTGACAACAGAAAATCGTCGAGTGCAAATATCAAAATCAATACAAATAAAACGATCAACCCGATTTTAATATTACGATCAATCCTGTCAATCAAACTTTTTGTTTGTTTGCCGAGCATCTTTCGCAACTGATTTTCATCCAGTTGTTTTTCAGATGGCAGCTTTTCCCATGTCTTTTTTAAATTTTCTAAATCCATCTTTTTTAATCTTCAGTTTCCATGAACTTTTTAAGTTTTTTCTTAATCCGGTTCATTTTCACCCGAACGTAATTTTGAGTAATTCCGGTTATTTCGGCAATTTCCTCATACTTTTTATTCTCAAGAAACAACAGAACTATCGATTTTTCGACGCCGGTAAGTTGTGCAACAGCCCTGTGTAAATTTTTGATTTCGTCTTCAGTTTCTGCATCGTAATTTTCATCCTTTACCTGAAAATTTTCGTAAGTTAACCTGTTTTGGTCGGGACGGCGCTTGGTTTTTTTGAACGACGTAATTGCTGTATTCAGCGCAACGCGGTACATCCATGTCGAAAATTTAGATTCTTCGCGGAATGAGGGAAATGATTTCCAAAGTTGTGCAACAATTTCCTGGAACAAATCATTTCTATCGTCCTGATCGTCGCAGTAAATGTTACACACCTTGTGTATAATCCCTTGATTCCGTTTTATTATTTGTAAGAATTCCTTTTCCAAAACAACATCATTAGTAAAAGAATAATAGTAAAATTACAGGGGAAATAACCAAAATTCCAAATCTCAAAAGACAAATCTCAAATAAGAACCAAAAACCAAAATTCCAAATCTCAAATAAGAACCAAAAACTAAAATCCAAATTTCAAAAGACAAAAATCAAAGTAAGAACTAAAAAAGTCCAAAAAGACAAAATGCAATTTTCAAAATTTTTGATTTTCCACGTTCAGTTTGATTTTCCTATCATTGATGAAAATATCTTCTTTAGTTCTATTGATTCCTGTAATATTAATTTTCCGGTTTTTTCTTCCAGGATATTCTCATTTGTTTCCAAAATTAGCCGAAGCCAAAAAGCACATTCCTTAGCTTCTTTTCTGCAAATCTTTATTCTGAATATAAAATCTTTTTTACTAAGCGATTCATTTGCTTCAATATAATTTGCACCAACAGAACCAGATGCACGAATTAATTGCTTCACATCCTCAATATTGGAGATTGTTTTAGGTAAAGTTTAATCCAGATTCTAATATTTTTTGCAAACTGAAATGTTCTCTCCTCCAAATCATAAACAGGTGTGTTTGAATTTTCGTTTATGGCTAATCGAATTAAGAATTTAGAGTTTGAAAATTGCCTTATTGAATTTTGTTATTTGTTATTTGATTTTTGTTATTTGCTTTTTGTTATTTGTTATTTGAATTTTGTTATTTGAGATTTTCTTCCCTATTGCATTTTCAAAAACTGAATTTCTTTTTCGGTAAGGAAACGGTATTTGCCACGCGGAAGATTCTTTTTGGTCAGTCCGGCATATAAAACGCGGTCAAGTTTTTTTACACGGTAACCAAAATGCTCAAAAATACGGCGCACAATCCGGTTTCGTCCCGAATGAATTTCAATGCCTATTTCATCTTTTTCTTCATGACTGATATAACTAATTGCATCGGCTGCAATAGGTCCGTCCTCGAGTTCAATGCCATCGGCAATTTGCTGCAAATGTTCCATTGTAACCGGTTTATCGAGCGAAACCTGGTAAACCTTTTTCATGGTATGACTCGGGTGAGTCAAGCGTTTCGAAAGATCGCCGTCATTGGTAAATAAAAGCAATCCGGTTGTATTTCTATCCAAACGTCCAATCGGGTAAATTCTTTCGGAGCAGGCATCTTTTATCAGATCCATTACAATTTTATCGGCATGTGGATCTTCAGTTGTGGTTACAAAATCTTTGGGTTTGTTGAGCAGCAAATACACTTTCTTTTCGGCATTCAGTTTAGTTCCATCGAAACGAACTTCGTCGGTTGGTAAAACCTTTACACCCAATTCGGTAACAATGTTGCCATTGACAGAAACCATACCTGCCGAAATATAAGTGTCAGCTTCGCGTCGCGAGCAAACACCGGCGTTGGCAATAAAACGGTTTAAGCGCATTTCACCTGTTGTATTACTTTTCTTTGGGATATTTTTAATTCCCATTGGTTTGGGTTTTCTGTAAACTTTTTTCTTATCGGTAGCCGAAAATTTTTGTTCACCACCCTCAGTTTTAGGGCGGGCCGGTTTTCCTTTACCAAAACCTGTCGTTTTTAAAGGTAAACTTTTACCAATCCGTTTGCCACCTTTTTCAACTGGTTTTCTTTTATTAAATTCCTGTTTCATCTTATTAATCAATTTTTTGCAAAGGTCGAAAAAAATCTCGTGTAATTATTCTTATACACCATTATCTAATTGATTATCTTTATTCCTATTAATAATTTAGAATTTAAAACATTATGCAATCACACGAAATTGACTACAAAATTATAGGGCACGATGTGCAATTGGTTGAAATTGAACTGGATCCGCAGGAGGTTGTAATTGCCGAAGCCGGAGCAATGCTGTACATGGAAGACGGGATAGATTTTACAACCCGAATGGGCGACGGTTCAAATCCATCGGCCGGATTATTTGACAAATTACTGGCAGCCGGTTCAAGGGTAATAACAGGCGAATCGCTGTTTCTTACCCATTTTACCAACCGGGGCTGGGGAAAAAAACATGTCGCTTTTTCGGCGCCTTACCCCGGAACAATCATTCCGCTTGACCTCCGTCAATTTGGAGGAACCGTTATCGTTCAGAAAGATGCATTTTTATGTGCGGCTTTCGGGACAAAACTTTCCATTATTTTTAATAAAAGGCTTGGAGCAGGTTTCTTTGGAGGCGAAGGATTTATACTTCAGCAACTGCAGGGCGACGGAAAGGTTTTTGTTCATGCAGGAGGTACCGTTATCGAACGCCAGCTGAACAACGAAGTACTTCGCGTTGATACGGGTTGTATTGTTGGTTTCGAAACTTCGATTGATTACGATATTCAGCAGGCTGGGAATCTTCGGTCGATGGTTTTTGGCGGCGAAGGTCTTTTCCTGGCCACGTTGCGCGGAACCGGAAAAGTGTGGTTGCAAAGTATGCCAATACGAAAACTGATTGCGCAACTTTCAACAGCTGGACCAATTTCGAGAAAAGAAGCCCGTGGCGGATTGTTAAACAGTTTGCTGGAATAAGTTGTTAGGTAAAGAAAGAAGGAACCGTTCTCTCGCTGTAAAAGGCTCGCAGCTTTGTTTTTAACTTATTCATTTTAGTCAGGGAAAGAACGGTTCCCTAAAATTCAAAAGTAAAAGAACCGTTCCTTCTGCAATGAAAATGAGGGAACGGTTCTTTTTTTTCACAGTGTTATATTCACCCGGTGAAGCAAATTCAACGGGTGAACATTAGCTTCGGACTCCCGACTTCAGACTTCAGACTTTCTTGTTTTAATGACTTTTTTAATTTCTGTCTGCACAATAAACCGATTTGTTTTATATTAGTTGACATTTAACAGAATTGAATAAGACAATATCAAAACAATATGAAAGAAAAATATTACCTGCGCAGTACCGAGTGGTTTGGTAAAGATGATAAAATGGGTTATGTTCATCGCAGCTGGTTGCGTAATCAGGGCCACCCCGATCACATGTTTCGAGGAAGGCCGGTAATCGGAATTTGTAATACATGGTCAGATTTAACGCCCTGCAATGCACATTTACGCGAATTTGCCGAGATCGTAAAACGTGGTGTTTATGAAGCAGGTGGATTTCCGCTAGAATTTCCGGTTATGTCGCTGGGTGAGACTATTATGAAGCCCACTACCATGCTTTGGCGAAATCTGGCCAGCATGGATGTGGAAGAAACTATCCGCGCCAATCCGCTTGACGGAATCGTTTTACTTACCGGCTGCGACAAAACCACACCTTCAACTCTCATGGGTGCAGCCAGTGTAAATTTGCCGACTATTGTTGTACCCGGCGGTCCGATGTTAAACGGCAAATTCAGGGGAAAAGATATTGGTTCAGGAACGTTTACCTGGCAACTTTCGGAAGGATTAAAAGCAGGTACACTTTCGAGGGAGGATTTGGTAGAGGCTGAAAGTTGCATGTCTCGCAGTGCTGGCCATTGCATGACCATGGGAACCGCATCGACAATGGCAACCATGGTTGAAGCACTCGGATTGACTTTGCCCGGTGCATCTGCAATTCCGGCAGTTGACGCCAGAAAGAAAGTTATGGCTCATCTTTCGGGCAACCGCATTGTTGAAATGGTTAAGGAAGGACTAAAAATGTCGGATATTTTAACGCGAGAGGCTTTTGAAAATGCCATAAAAATAAACTCTGCGGTGGGTGGTTCAACCAATTTAATTATTCATTTAACCGCTTTGGCAGGTAGAATCGGTGTTGAATTGGATTTGGATGATTTTGACAAACTCGGAAGTAACATGCCATTACTTTTAAACCTGATGCCTTCGGGAAAATATTTGATGGAAGATTTTTATTATGCCGGCGGTTTGCCCGTAATTATTGACCAGCTAAAAGATCAACTCCATAAAAACACAATTTCGGTAAATAGGAAAAGTATTGTTGAAAACAGTGCAAATACACCGTGTTACAACCGCGATGTAATTGCTGAACTTGAAAATCCGTTTAAAGAAAAAGCGGGAATCGCAGTATTGAAAGGCAATTTATGCGAAAACGGTGCAGTTATAAAACCTTCAGCAACTTCAGGAGAACTGTTGCAACATCGCGGAAGAGCGGTAGTTTTTGAAAATATTGAAGATTATAATGCAAGAGTTGATGATCCGGATTTGGATATCGACGAAACCTGCGTGATGGTTTTAAAAGGTGTTGGACCCGTTGTTATCCCGGAATGCCTGAAGTTGGCAACATGGAACTTCCGCAAAAACTGGTAAAAAAAGGAATTACAGATATGGTTCGCATTTCCGACGGAAGAATGAGCGGAACTGCTTATGGAACAGTAGTTTTGCATGTTTCTCCCGAATCATCGGTGGGGGGAAATCTTGCTTTGGTACAAAATGGTGATATGATTGAACTGGATGTAAAAAACCGAAAATTGACACTGGAAGTTTCGGATGATGAACTTCAAAAACGCAGGGAGAAATGGACTGCGCCAAAACCTGTTGCCAGCAGAGGTTATGTGAAAATGTTTATAGAACATGTGGAACAGGCTGACAAAGGTTGCGACTTTGATTTTCTTATGGGAGGTTCCGGATCTGAAATCACACGGGATTTGCATTAATTCTAATAACCTGACTTATGCTGACTATCCTGGTTTTTCTGTTTTGTATATTTTTTATTGTAATTACCAGCACAAGGTTTAAAGTTCATCCGTTTTTATCGTTGCTGGCTGCAGCTTTTCTTTTTGGATTGCTGACAAAAATGCCACTTGATAAAATTCTGGGATCAATAAATTCGGGATTTGGAGGAACTATCGGAAATATCGGGATTATTATTATTGCCGGAATTATTATCGGGGCTTTTCTCGAAAATTCGGGAGGGGCACAAACACTGGCAAACTTTGTATTAAAAATTGTTGGGAAAAAACGGGTACACACTGCCATGGGTGTTATTGGTTACATTGTTTCCATTCCGGTTTTTGCCGACAGTGGATTTGTAATATTGTCATCGTTAAACAGGGCGCTCACTAAAAAAGCAAAACTTTCGCTGGCAGGAACTGCAATTGCACTTTCGCTTGGATTAACTGCAACTCATACCATGGTTCCGCCAACTCCCGGACCGATTGCCGCAGCAGGAATCCTGGAAGCCGACCTTGGACTAGTTATTCTTTTTGGAATGGTTACCAGTTTATTTGGATTATTTATCTCCATTCTATTTGCAAAAAATACCGGTACGAAAGTTTATATCGATCCAAATCCCGAAATTGAACAGGAAGAAAGTGAAGTTTCAACAGAATATCATCCTTCGGTATTGAAATCATTTTTGCCAATTCTGATTCCAATTGTTCTGATTGTTTTGCGGTCGGTTGCCGAGTTTCCAACACACCCTTTTGGTGAAGGACAATTGAAGGAAATTCTGGGTTTTATCGGACATCCGGTCACAGCGCTGTTTTTGGGTGTTTTTATGTCGTTTCTTTTACCCAAAAAATTTGATAAGGAAATGCTCAGTACAAATGGTTGGGTTGGCGACGCGTTAAAGAGTGCCGCCATAATTATTTTGATTACCGGCGCCGGTGGCGCTTTTGGTAAAGTATTGCAAAACTCTGAAATGGCTGAACTTTTGGGCGATAATCTGAGAGAAACCGGACTTGGTTTGTGGCTGCCTTTCCTGATTGCTGCTGCAATAAAAACAGCACAGGGTTCATCGACTGTGGCAATTATAACAGCAGCTTCAATTGTGGTGCCCTTGTTAGATGTGATGGGACTCGACTCTGAATATTCAAAGGCCATGGTTGTTATTGCTATTGGGGCAGGTTCTGCAGTGGTTTCGCATGTTAACGACAGCTTTTTCTGGGTGGTAACTCAAATGAGTAGTATGAATATTAAACAGGGTTACCGGACACACAGTCTGGGAACAATTATTCTTGGACTTTCGTCGATGGTTTTTTTGACTATTCTGAATTTGTTCTTCTAATCAGCAACACAGTTATCCGGTTAAAAAGCATTTTAGAGATGAGATTCTTCACTTCATTTCATTTCGTTCAGAATGACAGTTATTAGGATTTGAAGGCAGTTTGGAGGGGGGGGGGGGGGGGGGGGGGGGGGGGGGGGGGGGGGGGGGG
>JBGSRA010000082.1:0-37201 GCA_041737765.1 Draconibacterium sp.
TTGATGAGTAAAAAAAAGAATAAAAAAATGTCTAATTCAGTCAACGTTATTTAGGCATGGACATTACAACAACCTAAACCCAGCAACCAGAAGCTAGCAACCAGCAGCAACCGAAATTCAATTTCAGAAAGCTCAAACCGACATCTTTCAAATGAGTTATTTTAAAACCGTATTATTATTTTCAACTATTTTTCCCGTATATTAAATTTTTCTGAAATTCTTAACAGAAAATGAAAAGATATTTTTTTTTAAACCATTAACCTGACAGTTTAAATACCTTTGTCCATATAAAATTCTGATATATAGTATTTTATAACAGTTCTAAATTAACAGAAACTATTTTATAACATCTTTTTTTTAATTATTTATATAAAATTTTTAATAATGAATATTTCACATATCGAACACATCGGAATTGCAGTTAACAAACTTGAAGAGGCGATTCCTTATTACGAAAATGTATTGGGTTTGAAATGCTACGCTGTTGAAGAAGTAGCTGATCAAAAAGTTAAAACCGCCTTTTTTATGGTGGGTCAAACCAAAATCGAATTGCTCGAATCTACCGACCCGGAAGGACCAATCGGTAAATTTATTGAGAAAAAAGGTCCCGGAGTACATCACCTTGCCTTTGCTGTTGACAGCGTGAACGAATCGCTGAATGAGCTGGCAGAAAAAGGGATTCAATTAATCGACAAAACCGGTCGTAAAGGTGCTGAAGGCCTGAACATCGGATTCCTTCATCCTAAATCGACATTGGGCGTTTTAACCGAAATCTGCTCGAAATAACTATTTAATCCAAAAAATATTTCAAAATGAATAATCAGGAAAAAGTTAAAAAACTCATCGACCTGCGCGTTGAAGCAAAACTCGGGGGTGGTGAAAAAAGAATTGAAGCACAGCATGCAAAAGGCAAATTTACTGCGCGCGAACGCATTGCCATGTTGCTTGACGAAGGTAGTTTCGAAGAGTACGACATGTTTGTAACTCATCGTTGCGACAACTTCGGGATGGAAAAAACCAAGTTTATGGGCGACGGAGTTGTTACCGGTCAGGGAACCATCGACGGACGCGTGGTTTATGTTTATGCACAGGATTTTACTGTTTTTGGAGGTTCACTTTCAGAAACCTATGCATTGAAAATATGCAAGGTGATGGATATGGCCATGAAAGTTGGCGCGCCCATTATTGGTATTAACGACTCAGGTGGTGCACGTATTCAGGAAGGTGTAACAGCTTTGGCAGGTTATGCAGAAATTTTCGAACGTAATATTATGGCTTCGGGAGTTATTCCGCAAATCTCAGCAATTTTTGGCCCGTGTGCCGGTGGAGCTGTATATTCTCCTGCCCTCACCGATTTCATTATCATGAGTAAAAACACAAGTTACATGTTTGTTACAGGTCCGAAAGTGGTAAAAACTGTAACCGGCGAAATTGTAACCGACGAACAGTTGGGTGGCGCTTCGGTTCATGGCTCAAAATCGGGAGTTACCCATTTTGTGGCAGAAGATGAAGAGGAAGGAATTCTGCTTATCAGAAAAATGCTGAGCTATATGCCACAAAACAACCTCGAAGATGCACCACTGGTAAATTGCACCGACCCAATCGATCGTCTGGAAGATTCGTTAAACGAAATCATCCCCGACAATCCGAATAAACCTTATGATGTAAAAGATGTAATTCACGCCATTGTTGACCAGAACGAATTTCTGGAAGTACACCGCAATTACGCACAAAATATTGTGGTAGGTTTTGCCCGTTTCAATGGGTCTTCAGTAGGTATTGTTGCCAATCAGCCCAATTATCTGGCCGGTGTTCTCGACATCAACTCTTCGCGCAAGGCAGCCCGCTTTGTCAGGTTTTGCGATGCATTCAATATTCCGCTGGTAACTTTGGTTGATGTACCCGGATTTTTACCCGGAACAGCCCAGGAATATGGTGGTATTATTATGCATGGTGCAAAATTGTTGTTCGCTTACGGTGAGGCCACTGTGCCAAAAGTAACTGTTATCCTGCGTAAATCATATGGTGGCGCTTACTGTGTAATGAGCTCGAAACATTTGCGTGGCGATATCAATTACTCATGGCCAACCGGAGAAATTGCAGTAATGGGGCCAAAAGGTGCAATCGAAGTTCTTCGCGGTAAAAAAATTGCAGAGATTGCAGACGAAACCGAACGTGCTGAATACCTTGCAAAAGCCGAACAAGATTACAAGGAAAAATTTGCCAATCCATACAAAGCTGCGGAATATGGTTATATCGATGATATCATTGAACCACGAAATACCCGGTTCCGCATCATTCGCGCTATGCAGGCACTGGCTACAAAAAAAGACGTTATGCCGGCAAAGAAACATACAAACATTCCATTATAGTAAAAAAGGTATGCGAACTATAATTAAAAATATTTTAACCGGATTTGTCACAGTCGCTTTGGTAGTTGTATTCAATTTATCAGCAAAATCTCAAAATGCAAATACTTTGAGGTTAAGTGAAATTTTGGTTTATAACGAATCGAATGCGGTTGACGATTTTGGTGAACACAGCGCATGGATTGAGATATTTAATTCATCGTACAACACGGTAAATATGGGAGGTTGTTATCTGACTGATGATTTGAACAATCCAACAAAATACTGGATTCCAACCGGTGACCCGGTAACCAAAATTCCATCCAGAAACTATTTGGTTTTTTGGGCAGACAATCATCCAACCAGAGGTATTTTTCATTTAAATTTTGATTTAAAAGAAGGTAAAACACTGGCGCTTTTTGATGCCAATGGTAAAACACTTATCGATAAAATTGAAATTCCTGTTGGGCAAAAACCAGATATTACTTTCGGAAGGCCTTCGAACGACAGTAATGAATGGGTTTTTCTTGAAAAGTCGACGCCCGGTGCCAATAATGATTACACTAAAAAGAAATCGGCCGGAGAAAGCTTTGTTGAATTTGATCCGTATGGAATCGGAATGACCATGATTGCCATGTTTGTTGTATTTTCAGCACTTGCAATTTTGTTTATCATTTATAAAAACATGGGACGGTTCTTCATCAGGCAAGCGTCTGCTGTAAAGAAATCAGTTACAAGTGAACAAAAACCATCTGCTGCACATTCTGAAGCAGAAATGTCGGGCGAGGTGAATGCTGCCATCGCAATGACAATTCACCTTTATCTGAGCGAAATGCACGATTATGAAAATACGGTTTTAACTATACAAAAAGTATCGCGTAATTATTCGCCCTGGAGTTCCAAAATTTACACATTAAGAAAAACACCAAATAAAATCTGATATAATGAAACGAGCATAAAAGTTTCATCTCAAAAAAGAGAAACATTATGCTGCGAGTTCTCCCGATGTACATCGGGAAATACCAATAAAAAACAATAAATTATAATGAGATGAAAAAATTCAAATTTACCATAAATGGCAATCAATACGAGACAGAAGTCCTTAGTGTTGAAGACAACATTGCCGAAATTGAAGTTAACGGAACACTTTATAAAGTTGAAGTTGACAAAACCATGAAAACCACCAAAACACCCAAACTGGTCCGTCAGGTAGCAGTTCCTTCAACCGACAGTCATCCGTCAGTGGCTAAAACAAGTAGTCCGGCAGGGCCAAAAGGAGCAGGAAGTATTAAATCGCCACTACCTGGTGTTATCCTCGAAATGTTTGTACGTGAAGGCGATATGGTTAAAATGGGACAAAAACTACTGATGCTGGAAGCCATGAAAATGGAAAATAACATTGAAGCCGACAAAGCCGGAAAAGTAGTTTCAATACTTAAACACAAAGGCGACAGCGTAATGGAAGGCGATGTGCTGATAATAATAGGAGACTAAGACATGGGTAATTTCTTTGAATTTGTTATAGAACACCTGGTTCAGTTCCTTCAGTTTACAGCCTTTGCAAACTTAACCATTGGTCATATTATTATGATTTGTATTGGTTTGATATTTATATATCTGGCCATTGCAAAAGAATTCGAACCGATGTTGTTGATTCCTATTGGTTTTGGAATTCTGGTTGGAAATATTGCGTTTGCACCCGGTTACCAGATTGGGGTTTACGAATCAGGCAGCGTACTGAATTACCTCTATTTTGGAGTACTTCAGGGGATTTATCCACCATTGATTTTCCTGGGAATCGGAGCAATGACCGATTTCTCAGCTTTGATTTCGAACCCAAAACTTATTCTGATTGGCGCCGCTGCCCAATTAGGTATTTTTGGCGCTTACTGTCTTGCTTTGGCACTTGGCTTCAGCCCGACTGAATCAGGCGCAATTGCAATTATTGGTGGTGCTGATGGTCCAACAGCTATTTTCCTTTCATCGAAACTGGCTCCCGATTTAATGGGCGCAATTGCCATTGCAGCTTACTCATACATGGCGTTGGTTCCTGTTATTCAACCACCGGTTATGAAACTGCTGACAACGCCCAAAGAACGTGTGATTCGGATGAAACCTCCGCGTGCAGTTTCAAAAACTGAGAAAGTAATTTTTGCCATTGCAGGTATGTTACTTACCACTTTTATTGTTCCAAGCGGTCTTCCACTATTAGGTATGCTTTTCTTTGGCAATCTGCTGAAGGAAAGTGGTGTAACCAAACGTTTGGCTGACACTGCAAAAGGCCCAATGATTGACATTGTAACTATCCTGATTGGATTAACTGTTGGAGCTTCAACTCAGGCGACCACTTTCCTTACTTTAAAATCGATTGGAATATTTGCATTGGGTGCAGCTTCTTTCGTTGTGGCTACTTTTGGTGGAGTGATGTTTGTTAAAATAATCAACCTCTTTCTGAAAGAAGGCAATAAAATTAATCCGTTGATTGGTAATGCCGGTGTTTCGGCAGTGCCCGACAGTGCCAGGGTTTCGCAGGTTGTGGGTTTGGAATACGATAAAACAAACCATTTACTCATGCACGCCATGGGACCAAATGTGGCAGGTGTTATCGGTTCGGCAGTTGCGGCAGGTATTTTGCTTAGCTTTCTGGCGTAAACATCAGATTTACATACTTTAATACAAAATATTTAAACCTTCAGGGAAAATTTCTCTGGAGGTTTTTTTCTTTAATAATCTTCCACCCATCGGTCGCTGGGATCGTAAGGTAACGATACAGTTTTCTTTGAAAATCTGAAAACCCGCGGATGAACAAGCTGTTCGAAATCTTTGTAACCGAGTTTAATCATTTCGGTATGATTCCCGGCGTTAAAAGCGATTTCTTCATCTTCAGCCAGTGATTCAGCAACAAATACTTCCATATCGTACAGATTGCCAAATGGCGGCATTGCACCCACTTCACAATCAGGAAATGCATATTTAAACTCCGCTTCCGTGGCAAGTGTAACCTGCTGAGTTCCGAAGATTTGGTGCAGCAATTTAAAATTCAACTGGTACGATGCTGGTAACACCGCCATTGCCATTTTCCCGTCGATTTTAATAATTACTGTTTTTGCAAATTTCTTTCCCGCTACGTGGGCCGAGGCTGCAATTTCCTGCGCAGTATAAGCACTTGAATGCTTAACTGTCAAATACTTTACATTGTTTTCGTCAAGAAAAGCTTTTAATTTTTTAATTGGCATTTTGCTTGTTTTTTAAAGGTTTAAAAACTGAAAAATATTTCTTAAAAAGTCAAATTTCTTTTCTGCTGTTCAGAATATTATTACACCGGTTTTTTGAATAAGGTTTCAAAAGAGATATTAAAAAAGAGGTTGACCCATGAACGTGTTAAAAACTCGTCCCCCTTGAGCATTTTTTTTTCGGAATGCAGACGATTTGATTTCAATTCATTATTTGCAATTAAAGGGGGACGAAGAACTCGATTCGATGACGATTTACTACCAATCAATTGGATTTCAGATTATTGAAACAACATATAGATGTTAGTTCAATATTCATTTCATGATCTTCTGAATATTTTTATCACTCATTTTTCCTGAGTACACAATCAGTGAATATTTAAGCACTATCGGTTCTGTTGTGGAAACCGGAATCGTTGTGTTTCCGGGGAATGCTGAATTTTGCATGCTGTTTTTCTTTCGTAGAATCCAGGGTTGCGGGTATCCCGGATTATCGGGATAGTCAACCATAACAACGCCGCCAGAACTATTGTTTTTACCCAAAGAACCTGAAACATTTACATAACCGGGCGATATAACTGCGGTATTTTCGGGCGTAATTTCACCATCTTTGCCAGAAAAAATTATATCATCAGGAAGTATCATTCTCACCGAAAAACCACTGTAACCCTTTTCATCTGCAGAACCGCCAATCTTCATGTTTTCTTCCAGGGCAAGCAGTTGAATTTCAAAATCAATTTTCCGGTAATTACTCTTTTTTGGGTGAATTATTATTTTGGTTTTTTCTTTTAAATAAGGTTTTTTTTCTCCGTGAATTTTCCAAATTGGCGACTTCCAGAGCACTTCAGTTTTTAATTCAGCAATTCTACCTTCTTTCATTGAATATTCGATATCGGTTACCTGCTGTTCAAAATCCTTAATTTCCCAGGGGTCGCCAATTTGTTTACCGTCAATCAGAACCTGGTGCCAGGCCCAGAAAATACCACGGTGATGCAGATGGTCGGCCGGAAAATCTTCGGTTAATACAGTTCCGTCAATTCCCCATAGTGGATGAATGTAGTTACACCTCTCGTATTTCCCTTCAATATTTTTATTATCCTTTTGGTAAAATAAAACGTTTTCGTTGTTTTCGGTAAATAAAAACCCACCTGTCTGTTTTTGCATTTTTACCTGCGAACTGGCAATAAATCCAAAAATCATTAAAAGGCAGATACCCAAAATTCTGTTCATAGTTTAGTAGTTTTTGAAAGTTGTGGTCAATTACTGAAAAATATTAAAGAAAAAAATAAAAATCCAATAGTGAATTTTCAATGTTCAATCTTCAATTTTTTGTAAGAACCTATTTTAAAAACTGGTTATTGTTTATTCAATATGGGAAATTTCTTAATTCTTCCCAAGCACTTTGTACAACCATTCGTTTTTCTGTTCGTTTTGCTCAGGAAAAGTCCAGTGCTGCGTTTCCTGGAAAACGTGAAGTTCCTTTTTCCCGGGAATCACGTTGTACGCAGCGTGCATCGAAGTTGGCGGACAAACATTGTCGTTGTAGCCCCAACTGTACCAACCCGGCACTTTTACAAACCGGGCAAAATTTACAACATCATAATATTTTGATGTTTCCACTTTTTCGGATTTGTTAGTAAAAGCGTTGCGAAACATGTGCGGCCACCCTCCTGCCCTTTCGTTCAGATAACCGGTCAGGTCGGAAAGTGCAGGGTAAAATGCTGCAAGATAATCGATACGGTTATCCAGACCGGCAGCAATAATTGAAAGAGCCCCACCCTGACTACCACCGGTAACCCCAATGGTTTTGCCATCGAAACAACCGAGGCTTTCAATAAAATCGACAGAGCGAACACAACCCAGGTAAACACGTTTGTAATAATAAAAGTCTTTGTCGTCCATGTTTGTAACCTGGTAGCCTTCCAGCGCCCCTGAAGCCAAATCGGTGTACACCACCGGATCAAGATTAACCGGAATACCGTGAATGCCAATCATAAAAGTAACAAATCCCTTTTCAGCGCCTGCAACATCACCATAATACGGGCGGATTCCGGCTCCCGGAACATGTAAAATTGCTGGATATTTTCCTTCAGCTTTCGGTTTGCACAGAATACCGTACATTTTTCCTTTTATGTTATTAATACTCACATGATAAACATCTACTTTATCGGTGCATCTTTCGGGCAACAAAGTCATCACAGGTTTCATCGGAATTTTAGCCAAATCCTGTTTTCCTTTATCCCAGAATTCCTGAAAATCGGCTGGTAGCGTTGTTGTTGGCTCAATTTTATCGGGATCAAAACCGGCAGTGGCATATGATGAATAGGTTTTACCATCGACTTCGACAGACACATTGCACCTTAAAAACCCGGGATTCTTGAATTTAGGAGCTTCAACGGTGGCACTTCCTTTTTTTAAACTGACTTTCCCTTCGTCAATTGCTTTCAACTGTTCGGGCTGAATGCTGTATTTTACTTCAACTCCTTCAAGAGGAACGTTATTCCTGAAAACCTGGATAGTAAACCCGGCTTTGTCACCGGTTTTGTATGTCCAGTCGGCTTTATCGGGTGTTACAATTATCTGAACCAACTGACGGGCAGGCTGGGCATTTAACAGAATACTGCATAGTAAGATAGCGGCAAGCAGATTAAATCTTTTCATTTTAATTATGTTTTTATTGATTTAGATTCAGGGTTAAAATATGAATAATTTTAAATTAAATAAGAAAAATGGAATAAAAAAACTCCCTGGATAAAACCAGAGAGTAGTATTTTTATATTGATCTATTAGTTTGAAGAATGTAAAAAAATTCAGAAACTTTAAACTCTGAACCTTAAACTCTGAACCTTAAACTCTACACCGTTGGCTCCCAGCCAGGTTCGTAATCGCGTCCCCACAGTCTCATGGCATCGCGGTCGAACATCATTCCGGTTTTATCGTCAATATCAAAGCCTTTTCCAATGCGGTAGGCAACATTCGAATAATGAACCATTGCCATACTTTTTGTAGCATCGTCAATTGGAGCTGTTAGTTTTGCTTTTCCGCGAATGGTATCGAAGAAATTAATAACATGTCCGGTAGTCATGTCACCACCACCGCCAAGTGCAGTGCCAGCTTCGCTTGAATTACCTTTACTTTCCTTTAAAATTTTGCCACCACGGTCGTACAAAATATATTTTCCGCGATCGACAAAAACGGTTCCTTCGCTCCCGAAAATTATGGTTCCACGGTCACCTACCCCGTAAGTATCATGTCCTGATCGGCTACGTCCATCCCACTTTATTATTTTATCTCCATCGAAGCGGAATGTGGCATCCATGGTATCATACATTTCCCAGCCATCGTTAAAAAAATGACGTTTCCCTGCTTCAACATCAACGCGCTGCGGCAAATCAACATTTAAAGCCCAGCGTGCAACATCCAGTTCATGTGTTGCGTTATTTCCTGCTTCTGCGGTTCCATATGCCCAGCCATACCAGTGCCAGTTGTAATCCCAGGTTTCTGTTGTGTATTCGCGACGTGGTGCAGGCCCCTGAAATAATTCCCAATCTAGCCCGGCAGGAACAGGCGCCTTTTTCTGAACAGGCACATCACCTCTTTTATTCAGATAAAATGCTACTGCGCGATAGGGTACTCCAATTATTCCGTTGTGAATTTCTTTAATAATCTCCTGAGTATGACCCGATGAGCGCTGCTGATTTCCCATTTGCACCACCCTGTTGTATTTTTTCGAGGCTGCAACCACCAGCTCATTTTCATTCATATTATGACTGCATGGTTTTTCGAGATACACATGCTTTCCGCCTTTCATTGCCATTATTGCGCCCGGAGTATGCCAATGATCCGGAGTTGCATTAAAAATCAAATCCACATTTTTATCGTCAATTACCTTGCGGATATCGTTTTCAAGTTTCGGTTTATAATCGATGTGTTTTGCAAAACTTGCAGCAGCTTTTTCTCTCTGACTTTGCATGACATCGCAAAGGTAAATCAACTCAACATTGCTCTCTTTTAACGAAATTGGTTCATAATAAGCCCCCAAACGGCGGCCTAAACCAATAATTGCGACATTCAGTTTTTCGTTGGCGCCAATTATTCTGCCGTAACTTTTAGCCGACATGCCCATAACTGTTCCACTTACAGCAACACCCGCTGCTCCTGCGGAAACCTTTTTTAAAAAATCTCTTCGGTTCGAACTCATGTTTATTTAGTTTTAGTTTTTTACATTGTAGCCAGAATCCCACGCACATATCCAAACGATTCCAACATTCCCGGAAGCGGATCTTTGCTCTCTGCCTCGTATTCAAGTGCTAAAATTCCTTTGTAATCCAATTTAATTAACGATTTTAGAAATGAAGGAAAATTGATTACTCCACGACCGATAATACAGGTTTTACCTTCGGTAGTGGCAGCAGTAACATCTTTAATATGAACATCAAAAACACGATCAAAGAAATCTTTAACATCCTGTTCCGGATCGCGGTTGATGCGCTTTGTATGGCCAATATCAATACACAATCCCATTCGCTTGTCCAGATTTTTGATTTTTATGTATGCACTTTCGGCGCTGGGATAAACCAAATCGCCCGGACCGTGATTGTGAATGGCCAGCTTTATATCGTATTCCTTCACTTTGCCTTCAACATATTCCAGTAATTCGTGATTGGGTACGCCGATAATCATTTCCATTCCGGCAGCTTTTGCATATTCAAAAGCCTGGTCAACTTCAGCTTTTGTTTTCATATAAATTACGCCACCACCATAAAGTGTAATACCTTTTTCTTTACAAAGAGCAACTGCTTTTGCAATGGTCTCCATGTTTGAATCGAGCGGAAGATGCATACTTTTAAATGCAATACGGTTAATTCCGCACCGCAAAGTCATATCCAGCGCCTGTTCCTGCGAAAATTCGCGCAATGAATAGGAAGCGACTCCCAATTGAAAACCAAAATTGGATTTTGCACCATCTGATTGAGAAACCGAAGCTGTTGCAAGTCCCGGAACTGCAGCTGCTGCAATTCCCAGACCGGTTGCCTTTAAAAAATTCCTTCTGTTTGCCATGACTATAATTCTTTTATTTTAATACTTCTGAAATACACAAGATCATGATGATCTGTAAGCAGAATTGGAGTTTTGGGCGACATTCCAAAATCTTTATATTCAGCATATTTACTACGTGCAACAAGTGCCTTGTAAATAGCGCTGCCCCGTTTATATTCAACCACTTTTCTGCCATTCAACCAATGCTGCACTGTGTTATCCGGAAAAACAACTATTCTTCCCTGGTTCCATTCTCCTGTTTTATTTACAAAACGGGATTCCTTTTCAGCTGGGATTAAATCGTAAAGCGAAGCCAGTGTGCGGTTTCCAACAACACCCTGTTTTGCATCGGGATGTTTTTCATCATCCAGAATCTGGTATTCGAGTCCAAGGTTTGGCCCGTTGTTTCCAATCCCGTATTTTATCCCGTTGTTTGCGCCTTCAGTTAGTTTAAAATCGAATTTTAGTTCAAAAGGACCAAATTCTTTTTTTGTACAGATATCGCCATCACCCTTAATTTCCTTATTTGCATTAACAACAAGTTCATTATTGATGACTTCCCAGCCTTTTGTAACAGGCTTACCGTTTGAAGCCACTTTCCAGTTGTCAAGACTTTTACCGTCAAAAAGCAAGTCGAAACCCTGCTCTTTTTCTGCATCACTTAAATTATTGGGTATCATATTCACCACATAAATTCCCTCTGCCGGCGATGGTTTTAAGTTGGCGGTTTTAATCCTGATATTTTTCCATTTAATTTGTTGTCCAACTTTCTCTTTGCTGTCGCCAATTCCATGAACCTGCAAAGCAATAAATCCGGTTGGTGTCATGTCGTCGATCACATGTGCACAGGCTACACCATTCAACCATGTTTTAATCGAATTACCAATGCATTCAATTCGATATTTATTCCATTCACCTATTTTTAAAGCTGGTTTGGCTTCAGGATTTAAATCGAGGGTATATAACCAACCCCGGCGGGCTTCATCGTAAATGCCGCCACTCCATGCCCGTGTAGAAGGATCAACTTCACACTGGTAACCATGAACACGTCCGTTGTTGAAATCAGCTTTACTTTCGCTCCTGAACTGAATACCCGAATTCATATTTGGTTCAACCAATAAATCGACTTCGAAAATAAAATCGGAATAGTTTTTATCGGTACAAAGAAACGAATTAGGAGTATTTAAAATCGTAGTACCAACAATTACACCATCAACTACAGTGTATTTTGCTTCTCCGTTTAGCTGTTTCCAACCGGTTAAATCTTTGCCGTTAAAAAGGTTGATCCAACCGTCAGTTTGAGAGAAGGAACTTGCCACAGTTACTGTAAACAGAATAAAAAATAATGCGATTCTTTTCATTTTATTTCGAGTTTTAGATTAAAAGCTGGTTTAATAATTTTTCCGTGTACGAACACGAACCACAAATTTAATTAATTTTTAAAGCCGTGAAAGATGTTTGTAAACAAAAAAAGATATGACGGAATATATTCAGTGTTTAGGAAGAAAGACGCAAAATTTTGCGTCTGTACACATTATAAAAAGTTATTGAGTATCCTATATTGGATATTCAGGATTCTGTATTCAATTAAACGATACAAAATTAAGCCTGAGATTTTAGGATTTTGATATTTGATACTTGGGTTTTGATACTTGGGATTTGGGTTTTGGGATTTGAGTTTTGGGATTTGAATATTGTTATTTGCTTCCTGTTAAATTATCAGTATTCCTTTACCGATCCCAATCCATCGATGTACTGTGTAACTTTTGGATCTCCCTTATACCGAAGCTTTCCAACACCTTCAATTCTTGCATTCAAAGTATTTGTTGCATAAACACTGCCTGTTCCAAATCCGGCAACAACAAAACTTACATCTTTGGTTTTCAGCTCACTGGCGCTTACATGTCCTACCCCTTTAATTGTTACATCGAGTCTTTCTGCCACACCTTTCAATTCGAATAAAAAGCCACCTTCACCGTAAACTTCAACATTCTGCACTTTCATATTCAAATCAACATTTGCACCGCCTTCAATGTGTACCGAAAGATTTTGCAGATCGAGAAAACCGTTGGTTTTAAGATTTACTCCCCCTTCAATCTTTAATTTTTCAAGAGTTTTAGAAGTAATATACAAACTAACACGGCGTAATTCAAAAAGCGATGCATCCATATTTATGGAAACCTCGTTACCGTATCTTTTAATTTTAATATTATCGAATACATCTTCGTTAGTAGCTTTCACTATAACCGAACAATCATCACCCTGAATCAGGTTCACCTTAAACGCGCCATCCAGCACAACCTCCGAAAAATCGCCAATAGTATATGTTTTGGAAGCCCAATCTTTTTCTTCCTGTGCAAAAACACTAACCGAAAAAACCAAAATAAACAATGCTGATAAACCAAGATTACGTTTCATGACCAGATTATTTCAAAATTTAAACGCTTAAAAATAGGTGATTCGCACAAAAACTGTATTTTAAAATCGACAAAACCACTCATTTAACAGGTTAACAAACGATTTACCGGTATTTATTGAAGTTTAAACTAATCTTTTAACCTGCCAAGGAATCCGATGCTGTAAGCAATAAAACCCAATACAATTGCAGAAAATAAAACATCAATCCATTTAAGGTAATTCATTGTAACAAATATTTTTACAAAATATCCTACAACTACTATCAGCAGTAAAAACAAGAAATTAATCAATTTCATGTTTACCGATTGCATCAGTTTAAAGGAAATTAAACTCCATGAAACACCAAAAAGAAAAATCAGAATTCCTTCAATGCTTTGCGTTTTGAAAATCATCATTCCACCCCAAACCATCGGTAACGTACCTAAAATAATTAAAGAGCGGGTAATACTTTTCCGGAATTTTTCGCGGGCTTTTTTGTTTTCAACCACCGGAAACAGAGTGAATTTTTCCGGTTCATGCTGAAATTCGGGTGCAAATAAATCCTGTTCCGAAAAAATTAATCCCCTTTTAATGGCTTCTTCCACTGCAAATTCTGCAGCCTCTTTCTGATATAGCTTTCTTTTTTTCAGCACTTTACGAAGCTCTTCGTCACTGTAACCTGAAATTATTTGTTTGAATTCAGGAATCTGATTTTCATCGTTTGATTTTTCCGTCATTTTAAAATACTTTTATCAGCCAGCAAAATTGTTAAAATTTAAAACAAAATACGATGTATAATTTTGATTATAAAAATCCGGTAAAAATAATTTTTGGGAAAGACACCATTTCTAAAGTGGCAAACGAAGTTCCTAAAAACGTAAAAATCCTGCTCACGTACGGTGGCGGAAGTATTAAACAGAATGGTGTTTACGACCAGGTAAAAAATGCCCTGAAAGACGCTGAAATTATTGAATTTGGTGGAATTGAAGTAAATCCTCATTATGAAACCTGTATGAAGGCAGTGGAACTGGTAAAATCCGAAAACATCGGATTTCTGCTTTCGGTGGGTGGAGGTTCGGTTTTGGATGCCACAAAATTTATTGCAGCAGCTGCATTGTACGAACATGGCGATCCTTGGGATATTCTGGCCAAAAGAGGACCTGTTAAAAACGCTATTCCGCTTGGTGCTGTATTAACTTTACCTGCTACAGGTTCCGAAATGAATGGAAACTCTGTAATTACCCGGGTTTCAACTCTTGAAAAAATGGCTTTCAGCTCGCTAAAAGTAATGCCACAGTTTTCAATACTCGACCCCGAATGTGTTTTTACCCTGCCCGACAAACAGGTTGCCAATGGCATTGTTGATGCCTTTGTACATGTTATGGAGCAATACCTCACTTTCGATGTAAACTCGCCATTGCAGGACAGGTTTGCGGAAAGCATTTTAACTACCCTAATTGAAGAAGGGCCAAAAGTTCTTGCCGACAGAAAAGATTACGATGCCGCAGCCAACTTTATGTGGAGTGCAACCATGGCTTTGAACGGACTGATTGGCGTTGGAGTTCCACAGGATTGGGCCACACACGGAATTGGACATGAACTGACAGCTTTTCACGGGATTGACCATGCAAGAACGCTTGCCATAGTTTTGCCTGGAGTTATGAAAATTAAACGTAACGAAAAGAAAGACAAGATTTTGCAGTACGGCAAACGAATATGGGGAATAACAACGGGTACCGATGATGAAAAAATTGATGCTGCCATTGCAAAAACCATTGAATTTTTCGAATCAGTTGGCTTGCCCACTACCCTGCCCGATTATAATGTTCCAGAAGAATCGGTAACAAAAATTGTTGCCCGTTTCGAAAAAAGAAAGTATAAATTAGGTGAAAAAGCCGATATCGGTTACCAGGAAATTGAACAGATTTTAATGGACAGATTATAAAGAAAATAAGGATGGCATCTCTGAACAGGATGCCATCTCTATTTTAAATCAAACCAAAACAAATTGCAATAAAACTTGGTCCGTTTAAACCACCATGCATGATTACGCCAATCCATGAATTTTTGGTTTTCTGAACAATATACGATTGAATAAAAATTAAAGGTATCAGCGTGATTAACAGTTGCCAGCCAAAAGCTACATGGAATAAACCCCAGCCAAAACCGTGAATCAGCCATGTGTATTTTCCAAAAGCAATTTCCTGCCGGGGCAACATTACTCCTCTCCAAAGAAATTCTTCGCCAAGAATATTCAAAATCCAGTATGGAAACCATACAATTAATAACCAGTACCTGCCTTTCGAAAGTGGCTCAAACGACATAAAAGCGGGTGAATGATCAAACTGACCAATCACAATTTCCAGAACTTTCATTATAATTCCGCTGAAAACGCCAACTGCAATCAAACCGGCAAAACACCAAAGTAAATCATGTTTAGTAATTTTTCTAAATCGCAAACGTTCTGAAAATGTTTGTTTTGTAATGTTGATTCCTTCGAATTTTAAAATTACGAATCCTGTAATTATTAAGGGGACGAAAATCCCAATCCCCCCGACAATAAACCAGAATAAGATGGTTTCCTGGCCGGTTATTTCGCTTAGAAAAGGAATCAGATATTTGGTTAACCCAAACATTAAAATGGCGGCTGGAATATAGATTGCAAATGAACCGGCCAGCGTAAGTTTTTTCAATTGTGGTTTGTTTTTCATCCTTTATCTGTTTGCAAACCAGGTACAATAGTCATCAATTAATTGGAAATTAGCATGACTTTTGTCTATCACGTCCAAATCACATAGCGGAAACTCATATTTCATTCCATTGAGTCTTATCGATGCTATAATTCCATACATATCAACAATATGAGGCAATGATTTTATTACGACTTCATCTCCACTTTTAATCAACCAATTATCTTCCGATTCTGAGACAATTGCCTGTATTGGAAAAGTTAGCTCCTTGTCAAGATGCTCAACCCATTTTTTCAGGTATTTCATTTCATTATTTGGATTAATACCTTCAAGTATCTTTGAAATCCTTAATCCCTGTGCTCCAAATGAGGCCCACTGATACTTATCGGATAACTTATCTTTGGTCTTTTCAACATCGTCTTTCTTATCTGATGGAGTCGATATTTCCAAATCCGATTCATACAATATGATACTACTCCAGTCACAGCCGTCCATTTCTGATTGTTCAATGTAATCTGAAGGAATCTGTTTCAATGTTAAAGAATCCCACTCAATCGTAATCAAAAAATTTTCCTTGTTTGTTTTGGCATCAATTTCAACAACTCTTCCTTTCCAACCACCAATTTCAAATTCCTCAAAATCAGGTTCTTTAACTCCCTGTTTTACAATTACACTATCTCCGATTTTAAATTTCACTTTAGCTATTTTATTATGTTATTTCAATTGATTTTCTTTAAAATTCAAAAGAACTGCTGAATAAGACAGGTCTTGATTGCAAAAATTTCTTTACAGATATAATTCATTTCAACCAGGGTACAATTTGTACCCACCCTTTTGCAAGCTCTCCGTCACGTTGACGCATACGTTTTATATATTGCTTTGGATCTTTGCTATCTGTTAAAACCAAAACAACATCTTCTACTACAAAATACCATTTTTGCTCCGTCTCGTTCCAAACTGAGCGGATTTGCTTACTTTCGAATAGTTTAATATTGCTCATATTCTTGTTGTTAAAGATTGCCCCAAATACCCATCAATCAAATCATCATAACTTTTAATTAAAAGCCTGACAATTTCATTGTGTGGATTAAAAGTAAATTCATCGATTTGCCGGATAGGCAAAATTTTGGGAGATGTACCGGTAATAAAAGCGGCATCGAAAATTTTTAGTTCATTAAAATTCACTTCTCTTTCATTTATCTGAATTTTCAGGTCGTGAGCCATTTGCAGGGTTTTTTGCCTGGTAATACCCAGTAAAACTTTGCTCCCTGGAGAAGTAACAAGTTGATTTCCAATTATAAAAAAAACATTACTCCGGCTTCCTTCAGTAATATTGTCGAAATGATCGGCGAGTAAAACCTCGTAAAATCCGTTTTCTGCCAGCATTTGGTCAGCCCGTTGACGTACATTGGTTTGAAAAACCTTGGCGTTTGGATTTTCCCGTTCAGCCTTTAAAATTCCGCATGAGACTCCGTTATTATACATTTCCGCAGTCGGGTAACTGTGTTTTATAAAAAATGCTTTCAGATTTATTTTACAAGATATCAAAATGTTACCTTCTGAAATTTCGTTTTTTTCTATCAATTTCTCCAGCAAAACTTTGATTTGATTTTGGGAAAATGTTACTGTTTTTCCGGCCAGTTGTGCCGAATGGTAAAACCGCTCAAGATGATCTTGCAAAAACAACGGAATACTGTTTACAACACGCAAAACTTCATAAATACCACCTTCGTTTTCACCAGGAATAAAATCTTTAGCCGGCTTGATTTCATCGTTATAAACAAAAAAATTATGGATTGGTAAAACTGTCATTTTAGTCGATTTGATGTAAATTTATTCAATTGTTTTAAAAAGGTTGACAATGATTGAAAAAATTGAGGCACCGGTAACATTTAATGCACATAAACATCATTTTCGGTTTCTGCTAAAAGAAATTGAATTATGGAAAAACCTTGACTGGAAACAGGTTGAACCTTCAATTTTATTAATGGGCGAAAACCTGCTCGATTTTTATACCGGTTTTTTAACCGTTGAAAATATATGTACTGAATGTCATCAATATTTTTTCAGTATTGGTGTTAACGATAAAGCGGCTTTTTCAAAATGGCTTTATCCGGGAGAATACCGGAAGATAGTTTTAAGTGATTCATCGGAATGGATAATAAAACTGGGTAATTCTCCGGATATGTATATTCACATACATCCGGCAAAACAATCACCACACACCATTCGTGTACGGGCTTCCACGTTAAAAACAGTTGTAACTCTCGCTATTAAAAACACAATCATTTCAAAGCAAACCAGTGAAATCCTGCAATCGGTAAATTTGGTGCGCACAACTTTTTTAAATCTTTCACCAGTTAAATCGTTACAAACCGACAAAGGGATTTTAAAGTTATGGGAAATGTTTGTAAACCATCACTCAGCAACACTTCCGTTCAGTTGAAGTGCATCTAAAACCGTATTTTTATAGCTTCTCCCAATCGGTAATTCCTTGCCGGGAACTTCAATTGTATGGGCTGTAAACGCCTCAATTCGCGACAAAGAAACGATAAACGATTTGTGGATTCGCAAAAATCCGTCATTTGGCAATTTTTCTTCGAGGCTGGTCATGCTCGTTTTGGTGATAATTTTTTTCCTGTCGGTATAAATCTGAACATACTCGCTTAGCCCTTCGATGTATAAAATTTCGTTCAGATTTACTTTTATCACCCGCTTGTTTTCCTTCACGTAAATAAATGCCTCGTCAGATTGAATTACATCTGAAACCGGCGCTGAAACCGGGATTTCTTCCTGAGAAACCTGGTAATATTTATTCACCGATTTCAGAAACCGCTCAAATGTGATTGGTTTTAAAAGATAATCAACCACGTCGAGTTCAAAACTGTCGATAGCATACTCGCGATAAGCTGTTGTGATGATTACTTTGGGTGGATTTTTTAATATTTTCAGAAATTCTATGCCGGTAATTTGTGGCATTTGAATATCCATAAACATTAAATCAACTTTCTGATCTCGCAATACCTGCATGGCTTTCATCGCATCGCCACATTCGCCAACAATTTCAAAGTTTTCAAGTTTACTGATATGACTTCGCATTAAATCGCGGGCAAGAGGCTCATCATCAATAATAAGGCATTTTGTTTTCATCGATTTGTTTTTTTGTTTTCATTGGTGTGTTTATTTCAAAGCTTTTCATCATCAAAAATTTTAAACTGAATGCTTCAATGCAAACACCGTTTGGCTTTATTTTCTGTTTTGTTTTCTGTAATCTTCTTTATATGTAACTTTTTACTTTATTTGTTACAGCTATTTAGTTAAAAATCTCTAAACTGATTTCAGCAAAATTGGCATCTACGTTCTCAATTATCCGGTGCCTCGATGGAAAGCTGAATATCAAACGTTTACGTGTTATTTCTGTTACTTCATTGTTTATCAACTTAAAATCATCTTCGCTCCAGAATGTAAATGTTAAAAGCAGATATTTTTTTTCAGCTTTTATAATGACTGTACTTTCGAACGAATTGTTACACTCGTACACCAGTTTTATTGCACTGTTTATAAACGGAATCAATAAAAGCGGCGGACAAACGTGTGCCTGCAGGTTTCCGTTAACGATAAAACTGCTGTTTAACCGGCTGCCAATGGCATGTTTGTGAATGTCGAGAAATTCGCCTGTGAGTTTAGCTTCCAGGTTAAGTGGAATCAACTCATCCTTAACATCGAAAAGAAAATGATTTAAAAAATTGGAGGTATTTATAATCATTTGCGGCAACTTTTCTGCCTCTTTTTGTGATATCAAATCCAGCTCTTCCACCAGCGAAAGAATAAGTTTTGGCTGAAGTTGATATTTATAAATTTCGAGTTCGGTCTCCATTTTAATTTGTAATAAACCGGCTGTCTGATTTTGCGATAAATACCACGACTGACCAACTTTTATTGCTAAGAAAACCAGTATTATGTAATGGTTTCCAATACCGCTGATAATGATATTCGAAGGGTTCAAATATCCGGGGGAAAACGCTTTACTTTTGTCGAAAACTTTAAAAACCAACTCGTTACTCACTATTAATTCGATAATCGAAAAGATAATCAGAAATACAAATACACCGGCAAATGCCAGCCAGATTTTACCTTTGAAGAAAGTTTCGGGAAGAAGCCAGTACGCGACCAAATAGGTGTGTACCACAAAAACTGGTAGTGTAATAATGTAATACATCAGCCACACAAAATATTCGTTTGCACCACCACCAATACTTTGAATTATGGTGAAAGAGACAATCCAAATCAGCCAAAATGCCGAATGAAGTATTACATCCTTCCTATCGATATGTATTTGCCCTGTATTCAATGTCGTGTTTTAATTCGAGATATACTTTAAACGAATTTTCATTGTCGCTTACTTCCAATTTATAACCCGATGGATTATACATGATTTCCAGCCGTTTACGCAAATGTTTTAACTGGTTGTTGTTTTTACTTTTTGGCGGTTGGCTCGAAGGTTTACTGTTTTCCACCTCCAGTCTGATTTTCTCCGGTTCCACCTTTATTTCAACATTAATCCACGGAGAACCAGCATCCAGACTACTGCCATGTTTAAAACAGTTTTCAATCAGAAAAAACAGGATCATTGGTGGTATTTTGTGCGGCTGCAAATTTCCATCAACATTCAAATTCACTTTTAAACGGCTGCCATACCTCAGTTTTTCGAGTTGAATGTAATTTTTTACCAGTTCAATTTCGCCTTTCAAATCGACATATTCTTTCTGAATTTCTTCGATAATGTAGTTCAGCACAATTTTAATGCGGCTGATTACCTCGATTGTTTTAAGCGGATTTAGCAACGAAATGGCATATAAATTATTGATGGTATTAAACATGAAATGTGGATCGAACTGCGATTGAAACAGTTTTCGCTGTGCTTCCTTTGTTTGTAGTATTACAAGTTTCCTTATTTCTTCGGCATACAAATAATCTTTAATGTATTTGGCTATACAAAAAAGAGCGACAATAAAAGTCATGTCTTTTGCATTGACCACGATAAAACGCAAATTCAACAACCCCCTTTTTTCAATATTTTCAGGAGAAATGGATGAATAAAATATCTGGTCGGAAACCACAAGTTTAAGCGATGACAGTGCAATACCAATCAAAATAAAAATCAGTGCAAACCAGATTGTCTTTTTTGTTAACAGGAATTCAGGAATCAATAAAAAGATGGTGATGTATGCATAACTAAAAAAGAACAAACCATTAATAAAAGTAATCCACAACATTTTATACAAACTTTCGCTTTTGTTTTGCAGAAATAAAATAACTGCAAACGCCAAAACCATGAGCACAAAAAACAAAATGTGTCGCGACAATCGGTATTTAAGGCTGTTGTTGTATAAAAACTGGTTCATTGTGTTACTAGTAGAATTTGTTCCATATAATAAATTACAAGTACAATAGAGAAATTCCTTTTAGTTCTAAAAATTTGACATTGAACGACTTGATAAATTACAAATAACCACAAAATTGTTTTTGAATTTACTGATATTTACTAATATTTTTTACCCCTTAAATTAAAATCAAAAGCCCCCCGTTCACCAACGGAGGGCCTGATTTCATACTTCTATGAAAAAATTGCGCTGTTTAATAAAAAGTATCTTAAAAATTTGTCTGATAATCTTCCTTTACCAGTTTTGGAAAATAGCAGGCAATTAGTCCAAGTAATTCTTCTTCCGACTTTTGGTTTGTACTAATTACCCTCTGCGAAAAGTAATTTACGCGATCCAACTTGGCGTCCATTTCTTCTTTTGGCAAAGTTTGAAACCTGCTTTCAATTTTTTTAACCCCAAATACACCTTTGTTGCATGAATACTGAATTTCAAAATCGTCGGTTCGAACGATAAAAGTTCTGCACTTATCTTCCTGTACCATTCCAACATGTATTGGATTACTGGTGTTTTCGTACATAAGTTCGTAGGTTTTAACTACTTCACCGTTAATTACCATTGGCGCATCAGATACCATTACGGTATATTTTCCAAATTCGGTTAAAGAGTTTCCTGCTAAGGCTTGTCCGTCTTTAATTTTTGCAGAAGCTCCAAGGCTTAAAAGAGCAACACAAATTGTCAGAATAAAAAGTTTTGTTTTCATGATATTACTGTTTTAAATTGTTTTATGAACCAAATGTATGCATCATACTTACGCCATTTATTTTTATTCAATATCCAACGAACAAGCGAATACAAATGGTTGGTTTTGCACGACAAAGCTTATTAATGTCGATTTGTTGATGTTTTTATGCTGTTGGTGCCTGATTTATGCGTTTTGCAGATTCAAAAGAGTATTTTATCGTTAATTTCGATAAATACATGGTTAACTGATTACATTAAACACCTGAAATAAAAACAAAATTGTAATCTGTATAAAATTAATATTTTTACCATATTATGAATTTATAGACAAAAAATCCGAAATGAAATATTATCGTAGTTTCTTAATCTCAACGCTGGTTTTTACAGTATTTATTTCTTGCGCACCCAAAGAATCTAAAAACTACATTCAATATGTCGATCCTTTTATCGGCACAGCGCCGGCAACAACCGAGTCGGTAAAACTTCGTCCAGGCGACAAGGTAAACAACGGACAAACTATTCCTGCTGTTACAGCTCCTTTTGGAATGACACAGTGGACACCACAAACCCAGTCAACCGAAAAAAAATGTGTAGCACCATTTTATTTTGGCACCGATTCATTGCAGGGTTTCAGGGCATCGCACTGGTTAAACGGTTCGTGCACGCAAGATTACGGCTCATTTACTGTTTTCCCTACAGATATTACTGAAAGTTTTGCCTATCTGCCGGCACAACGAAAAACAACATACAAAATTGATAATGAAGCCATTTCACCAGCTTATATTTCAACACAATTCATAAAGACTAAAGTATTAACTGAAATTACTGCAACCAAACGCGCCGGATTCTTTAAATTCACCTGGAATGACCCCAAAAACCCAACAATTATTATTGATGTTAACAGTGATGAAGGTGAAGGATACATAAAAATTGATGTTGAAAACCAGGAAATAACTGGGTATAATCCGGTTCGCCGTATTTACAACGGAATTGGTAAATCTGCCGGAATTGCCGGTTATTTTGTAGCAAAATTCAGCAGTGAATTCAACAAATACGGAACCTTTTCCGATATGGAAATAATGGGAGGTGCAACCGAACAAAAAGATAAAAATCAAATAGGTGCGTATGTATCATTTCCAGATGAAAGCAAAGATGCCATTTTTATGAAAATCGGCACTTCGTTTACAAGTTTCGAAAATGCCAGGTTAAACCTTGAAACCGAAATACCCGATTGGAATTTTGACAAAACAAAAAGCGACCTCGAAAAAACATGGAACGATATTCTTGGTAAAATTGATGTGGGAGGTGGCACCGAAGAAGACTACACCAAATTTTACACAGCAATGTATCACAGCTTGTTTCACCCAAGGCTTTTCAGCGATGTAAATGGTGAATATCCCGGTTTTGCTGACGATTCAACCACGCATAAAACTGACGGTTTTGAATATTACGACGATTTTTCGAACTGGGATATTTACAGAGCGCAAATGCCGCTGTTAAGCATTATTGCGCCAAACGAATACAACGACATGATAAAATCGCTCATTGCAAAAGCCGAACAGGGAGGCTGGCTGCCTATTTTCCCGATGTGGAACAGCTACACTTCGGCAATGATAGGCGATCACAGTGCGGCAGTAATTTCCGATGCTGCAATGAAAGGATTTGATTTCGACCTTGAAATGGCCTATAAATACATGCGTAAAAATGCATTCGAATCGCCGGATAATATTGAGGATTACATTGATGGGAAAGGCCGCCGGGCGCTCACAAGTTACATGCAGTTGGGTTACATACCGGTTGAAGACGAGGTATTGGAAGCTTTCCATAAACGAGAGCAGGTTTCGCGTACCATTGAATATGCCTACAACGACTGGTGTGTGGCTCAGGTGGCACAAAAACTGGGGAAAACTGACGATTACAAAGAACTGATGGGGCGCTCGCTCAATTACCAGAATGTTTTCGACCCCGAAAAAGGCTGGGCCTGCGGACGTTTTGCTGACGGAAGTTTTACCGATGAATTTAATGCCACCGAAGATATGTTTTACATTACCGAAGGAACACCAAAACATTACACTTTTTATGTTCCGCACGATGTTGAAGGATTAATGGAACTGATGGGCGGCAGGGAAAAATTTAAAACGGAACTCAACCATTTAATCGACAACAAGGAATACTGGCACGGAAACGAACCGAGTCACCAAATTCCCTACTTTTTTAATACTGTGGGCGACTGGGCAAAAACACAAACGACCGTAAAATATTTGCTTCAAACCGAATACGGCCTTGGAGCAGGAGGAATTTCGGGCAATGACGATGCCGGACAAATGTCGGCCTGGTATGTTTTTGGCGCAGCAGGTTTATACCCGGTTTGCCCCGGCAGCAGCGAATACCAGCTCTCCTCACCCATTTTCGAAAGGATAACTTTTAACCTCGACAAAAAATACTACCCCGGAGAGAAGTTTGTATTTGAAGCCGAACCTGGTAATAACATAAATTCATTTTCGAAAGTAAAACTAAACGGAAAAGAAATTGAACCGGTAATTACGCACGAAGTTTTGCAAAAAGGCGGGAAACTGGAGTTTTTGATGAAGTAACTATCTGAAATCATAAAACAAATCCAATCCCGCGCTGTTTGTAATGCAGAAAACAAATTAAAAAGAAAAAGCAATGTTTGGATTATTTAAAAAGAAAACAGAAGTTGAGAAACTGAACGAGAAATACGACAAACTGATGAAAGAGAGTTTTGATCTCTCGAAAATCAACCGTAAAGCCAGCGATGAAAAATACGCCGAAGCCAATGAAATTATGAATGAAATTGAAAAACTAACCCCAAAATAACTCTATTCAATCTACTAATATTTAATGCAACTTGTCAGCCGGAATTGCCGGTAAAAGTTTTAGTTTGTTATTTTTGCCTGTCACTTAAAACCAATTTAAATGAAAACAGGTAATATTTCCGTTCTGACTAAAATAATAATTTCAATTTTTGTTTTTACTACAATCAGCTTTTATTCCAAAGCCCAGGCACCTGAAACTTCAAAATTTATAACTGTTGACCAGTTTGGTTATTTGCCCAATTCGAAAAAGGTGGCAGTAATCCGAAATCCGGTAATTGGGTACGATTCTCTTGAAACTTTCATTCCCGGAAGCGTTTATGCAGTAGTGAACAACGAAACCAAAGAACAGGTTTTTAGCAGCGCTCCTGTTATCTGGCAAATTGGGAATACTGATGCTTCGTCGGGCGACAAAGCGTGGTGGTTCGATTTTTCAGCACTAAAAGATGAAGGGAAATATTACGTCCTTGATGTTGACAGCAACCTGCGTTCGTTTGAATTCGAAATAAGAGAGAACATTTACGAAAATGTTCTTATTCAGGCCGTGCGAACCTTTTTTTATCAGCGTTCCGGATTTGCCAAGGAAACGCCTTATGCCAGCCCTGAGTGGGCCGATGCCGCCAGTCATTTACAGGACAAAAAAGCCCGCGATTTCCTGAAAAAATCAGATGCCTCCACTGAAACCGATGTTTCAGGAGGTTGGTACGATGCCGGCGATTTTAACAAATACACCAGTTGGACAGCCAATTATGTAACCGATTTTATGAAAGCTTTTCTTGAAAACCCGGGTGTCTGGGGCGACAATTATAATATTCCCGAATCGGGTAACAACATTCCCGATATTCTGGATGAAGCCAAATGGGGAATCGACCATCTTTTGCGTTTGCAACGGCCCGATGGCAGTATGTTGAGCGTGGTTGGGGCTTCTCACGCCAGTCCGCCATCGGCTGCAAAAGGGGCAACTTATTATGGAACACCAAATACATCAGGAACTTTAAATTCGGCAGCGGCATTTGCTATCGCTTCAAAAGTCTATCGTTCGGTTGGAATGAAAAGTTATGCCGATTCACTTATAAATTCGGCGCTGAAAGCCTGGAAATGGGCACTTGAAAATCCAAATGTGATTTACCACAATAATTCAGGCAATACAGCCGGACTTGCAGCCGGAAACCAGGAGACCGATGATTACGGACGGTTTATGGCCAAAATGGAGGCGGCAGCCTATTTATACGAAATAACCGGCGAACAGCAGTACAAAACTTTTTTCGAAAGCAATTATAACAATGTCCACCTGATGCAATGGAATTTCGCTTACCCGTTTGAAACCACAAACCAGGAAACACTATTATATTATACAACTTTGCCCGGTATTTCTGCAACAGTAAAAAATAATATCCTGATTAAATACCGCAGCGCAATGGATGCCGCTGATAATTTTGCCGCCATTACAGGCAAAAAGGACCCCTATCGGGCGCATATCAAGGATTACACCTGGGGGAGCAATGCGGTAAAATCGGCGCAGGGACTGATGTACTCCACTTATATTTACTACAATGTGAATGCTGCCAGAAATGCACTTGCAGGTGAGGCTGCTGAAGGATTTGTTCATTATCTGCACGGTGTTAATCCGTTTAATATGGTTTATCTTTCTAACATGTACCAATATGGTGCAGAAAATACTGCAAATGAATTTTACCACACATGGTTTACCAATGGCAGCGCAAAATGGGACAGGGTTGGAAAATCGCAGTACGGTCCGGCGCCTGGCTTTTTAACCGGTGGCCCAAACCCAAGTTATAACTGGGATGGTTGTTGCCCTGGTGGTTGTGGAAGCAGTAATAATAATACCATCTGTTTAAGTGAATCAATTTCACCGCCCAAAGACCAGCCCAAACAGAAATCGTACAAGGATTTCAATACCTCGTGGCCGCTGAATTCGTGGTCGGTTACCGAAAACAGTTGCGGTTACCAAATCAATTACATCAGGTTACTGGCGGCATTTGTCCCTGCAAAATACGACTGCAGCGGCGCCCTCAACGGAAGCGCTTCGTATGATATTTGCGGAGTTTGCTCAGGTGGATCTACAGGAATTGAGCCGGTTTCGAACGCCATAAACTGTCATGTAACGGCAATTAATATTGTAAAAACCAATCAACCGGTTATTTTTCCGAATCCGGCATCTGATATTTTAAATATTCAATATAATTCAATAACTGATTATAAAATTAAAATTACCGATACTACCGGTCAAACAGTTTTGGAATCAAAAATAAGTGGTAATACAAAAATTAATATCAAAAATTTTACACCGGGTAATTACTTCATTCTAATCATTAGTGACGAAAATATTTGGAATGACAGATTTGTGAAACTGTAAATCAAAACTATGATTTTACTGCAAATAAATTCTATCGACCAGGTAATTTCAATCCTTGATGAAATTATTTTAGATACAGAAAAAAACGACAATCCACTGGGCTATTTTGCAGCCCTTTACCGTAACGTAACTGCCAAAGTAAAAGAAGGAATACAAAACAATTACTTTGATGATTGCCCCCTCATGGAAAAACTCGATGTAATTTTTGCTAAACGCTACATTGATGCTTATTACGCCTGGCAAAAAAAAGAAGTGGTCACAAATTCGTGGCAAAAAACATTCGAATTATCGAATAATTATTGGCCAATCGTTCTGCAACATTTGTTAATTGGAATGAACGCGCACATTAATCTCGACCTGGGAATTGCTGCTGCCGAAGTTTCAAAAAACAAAAATATCGGCGACTTTGAAAATGACTTTAAAAAAATAAACGAAATACTTTCTTCGCTTGTTAATGAAGTTCAAAACGACCTGGCAGAAATGTGGCCCAGGCTCAAAAAAATACTGCAAAAAACAGGAAAGGCCGACGATTTCATGGTTGATTTTAGCATGAAACTTGCCCGCAACGGTGCATGGAAATTTGCCCAAATAATTGCAAATTCACCTGCAGATAACATCGAAAAGTTAATTGAAACCAGGGATTTAAAGATTGCGAAAAAGGTTGGTTTAATAATTAATCCTAGGTTTTTGGCAAGTTCAATTTTAAAAATTATCAGGCTTGGCGAAAAAGGGACTATTGAAGAACGAATTAAACTATTGGCATCGAAATAGGTAATTTTCACTCATAAGAAGTTCAACGAATATTTCATTTTCATAGTTACTTGCACCAAACAAAAAATTTATACGAATGAAAAACATTCTGATATTGACAATATTTTTTCTAATAACTTCTTGCGCCACACAAAAACAGATAGCAACAAATCCATACATAATGTGGGTAAAAGGTGCAAAGATTGACTGCACCGGCGTTGGCCCCATGAAATGTATGCAGGTTCAGAAGAACGATGTTATTGAACCAGGAAAATGGCAAAATTTTTACAACGAAATAGATGGTTTCCGTTTTCAAAGCGGGAACCTTTGCAAATTGCTTGTAACCGAAGAAAAGCTCGACAAGTCGCAAATACCTGCTGACGGTTCGTCGATAAAATACAAACTTGTGGAAGTATTGGAGAAAAAGCCCGACCCTATTTTTGTACTTCACGACATTTGGGTACTGGAAGCCATTAAAGGCAAACCAATTCTTTCACCCGGAAATAATACGGTTTTAATAAATCCGTCAATTGAAATAAATATTACCGAAATGAAAATTATGGGCACCGATGGTTGCAACCAGTTTTCAGGATCAATCAAAAATGTTGAAGAAGGAATCCTTGAATTTGGAAATTTAGCTGCAACCATGAAAATGTGCATTAACATGGACATTCCGGACAACTTTAATAAAGCCATCAGTAAAGTCCGAAAATACAAAATTGAAAAACTGAAACTTACTTTCTTTGACGATACCGGTTCAGAAATTTTACTGTTTAAAAAGGTAGATTGACACAAAAAAGAGCTCAAAAATAGTTGACCAAGATATTTTGATTATCAACTATTTTTGAGCATTATATTTATTTGGAAAAGCTTATTTTATTGTATTTAATCAATCCATCAATGTTTACTTTTAAAAAGTAAATACCTGTTGAACCCTTTTGATTATTTGCATTGCTTCCATCCCAATAAAATTTATGTAATCCACCCGACAATGTTTGTTTTGTTGCAACAAATTTTACACTTTGCCCAAGTTGGTTTAAAACTTCTACCTGTACATTTGCATCTGCAGTAAGGTTGATTTCAATGGTAATCTTATCGCTAAATGGATTTGGATAACAGCTGATTTCATTTAATGCATTAGCTTGTAATCCTTCCAGGGCTGTTGCCAAATCAACTTGTGCAAAAAGTGAACTTCCCTTTTCAAAAACAGTTTTACCCTGATTAACCGGTTGCAATGACAATTGATACTCCATACCATTTCTGAAAAGTTTCAATGAAATAGAATTACCCTCAGTAAATCCGTTGGCATTTGTTCCAAGTTCATCATTTAGCGATGCTGGAATACTTATTGAATTTTGATTATCGACTGACGCCCCGATAGCAATAGCCGGAAGATTTGAAATTTTAGCAGAACCAACACAAACGTAGCCATCAAAGATTCCGATTTCATCCCCTTCTATTATTCCTGATTCTGATAAATTGACCAGGTTAATATTCATGTGGTCGGTGCCGTTGCCATTATATGCAGGAATAAAATGGCTGGAAACTACCAATACGGGAATAATTACTTCCGATTTTGTGCCAGTTTCGTTTATGGTTAAAGTACATGCGGCAGTTACATTTACCTTGTAGCCTTCGCCGGGTTTAAAATTGCCAATGTTGTTCCGCCAGCCTCCAAAATAGCCCCAGTCTTCAATTACTTTACCTGATTCATCCATCACTTTTTTCAGTTTTCCTGCATCTATCAAAGTTTGGAATACGTCAATCCCGTTTTGTTCGTTGGATGATGGCCATGAAATGATGTTCCAACCAGCATTCAAAGGTATATCAAACGGAAATTGTGTTGGTATTCCCTGGACTTCTAGCGTTGCAGGAGATGTTACGTTTATCTTGTATCCTTCAGTATTTTTAAGATCGCCAATCGAATTCTGCCAACCTCCAAAATAGCCCCAGTCTTCGATTACTTTGCCCGATTCATCCATCACTTTTTTTAACTTTTCTGCATCTATCAGAGGTTGAAGAATATTTTTCAGATTTACATTTTCGGGCACAACCCTTAGTGACATTATATTCCAGCCTGCGTTTAGGATTACTTGTTGCGATTCAACCGTAAAGGCTTCAAGCGATACATAAGTAGTTAAACCAACCGTAAAAGGTGAACATAAAACCGGAGTTATTGTATTGTTGAAGCATTGAATTATCTGTACCGGGTATTCGGCTGAAGAACTGCAATCCCAAATTACATACGATACTTCGTGTCCAACTGCATAACCATTTCCGGAACCATCATTACGCGATGTTGTTATGGTCAAAAGATTATGATCGTCAATAGTACTAGTTACCTTGCCATATCCAACACAAAGGTTGCCATCGAAAACTCCAATTTCGTCGCCCTGTTCAAGGTCGAGGGCATCCAGTTTAGCATTTATTACATTAATGGTCATGTGGTCAACTCCCGAAGTGCCTTCCCAAACGGTGCGGAAATGACGTGGACAATCGCCGTTATTTTTAACGGTAATTGAAACATTATCGGGTTCAGAATTTGTTATCCCATTATTGACGACCAAAGTAAAAGTAAGGGGTGTATCTGACTCAACATCAGGAGCAGTAAATAAAGGACTTACAATTGTGTTGGAACTAAGTTCTATTCCGTTGGGTGCAGTCCAATAATAAGTTAGTGATTTGCCTTGGGGATCAGTTGAAGCAGAGCCATTCAAAGTAACCAAATCATTTTCATAGATAGTCTGATCGGGCCCAGCATTGGCAACTGGCAATTTATCTGCATTTGATTGAGCTCTGTACTGTGAATCAATCTCTGAATCATTAAGGGCACGATTCCAAATACAAATATCATCAACAAAACCAATAAACCTTTGATCTGATCTGCTATCGCGGGCTCCAAAATTTATTGGACCCGAATTTAAAAATTGCAGACCTTCAACAATTTTAGAAGCTACTTCTTCACCATTGAGATATAACTTAATTGAATTTTCAGTAATAACTCCAACAATATTTTTCCAATCAGCCAGTTCTGCTGGAGAAATAACTTTATAAATATAATCGTACCCCAAAGGTTTAACTATTTGTAAATAAATGCTGTAATTCCCGGCACCATACTCAGTGTCGTTTTGATCAAATCCCATTGAAAATCCATAATTATTAATTACTTCTTTACTTAAAATATGTTGTGCATTATAAGTCCAGGTTGATGTTGGATTTGCCCAGATAGAAAACGTCATTTGATTGCTTGAATTAAACATTGGGCTGTCGGGCACAACAATTTTAGAATCATAACCATTGATTTGATATGCACTGTTATCGTTGTTAAACCTGTCTTTTGCCAGGGTTGCGTTATATATTATCCCATGGTTTCCATTACTGCTTTCATCATTTGCATTGCCGTTAAATGGATAAAATGCTACCAATCCGTCATCTAAACTTATGTTTTTGACAGTAATACTAACCTCATCTGCTTGCGAATCAGAGGTTCCATCATTTACCACCAAAGTAAAAATATACTCTGTACTAATTGTTACTTCAGGCGCTGTAAATGTTGGTTTTGCATCGGTAGTTAAACTGAGTGTAATTCCTTCGGGAGCAGTCCATTTATAGGTTAATACATCGTTTTCTGGGTCGGATGAAGTTGAACCATCAAGCGTAACTAAATTGCCTTCCGCTACTGTTTGGTCGGGGCCAGCATTGGCTGTGGGTTTAGCATTATCTTTGATACAACGAACAGAAAAACCATCCATCTTTCCATCGTAACCCCTGTATGAATTTCCCGAGTCGCAGAATAAAAGCCTGCTCCTGGCATTTATTGTACTGTACTCGGTAGAACTCCACCACTTACCATAGATTCCAATATCGTTAATTGTATTATTGATGTAACGGTAGCCCCCAGGTAAAGCCGCAAATCCGCTGGTATTTGTTCCATTACCATTTCTATTCCAACCGCTTGAAGCTTTCATTTGTGAACCCTGGTCGGTTCCCCGAAACCCTTCTCCATCTGCTTCTGACTGATTCAAGCCTAAATACATTTCCAACTGCTTCCATTCGCCATCGCTTGGCAGATGCCAACCTGGAGGACACGCAGCTTTTGCTGCTTCCCAGTTATATAGAACGCCATATATTGAATAATTGTTTGTTGCTTTTGCTGCATTTACATCAGTACCAATGTAACCATATACATAGTAATTTGGATTAGTAACAGAACCAATTTCAGGAGGAACTACTGCAGGCAGAAAAGCCAGATTTTCTGCCATCCAAACCTGATTACCAATTTTAACCCACTTATAAGTCTTTCCGTCTCTTGAATCTGTAAAAGTTTCGGCAAGTTCTGACTCTTTATTTGTTGTGAAAGTCAAATCCTCCCCATAACCCGTTCCCGCAGAGTTGGTTGCATAAGCCCGAATATGATAAGTTGTTGAAGCTGTTAAACCGGTGATATTGCTTGTAAATGCGCCAGTGCCAGTTCCATCAAAAGTTTTATTGCCGGCAATTGTCGGATTTTCTGTTGTACTCCAGCAAATACCCCTCTCAATTATTTCAGTTCCGGCATCAGAAGTTATATTACCTCCACCAATAGCTGTTGTTTGCGAAATTTCTGAAATAGTGGTTGTGGAAAGAACAGGCAAATTTGAAATGCCAGTACCGCTCAAACTTAGTCCAGCAGACTTTGCATCGGTTGATGTTATTAAAAGGCTACCCGCGTAACTCCCTGCAGTTGAAGGCGAGAATTTCACATAAACTTTAGCACTAACTTGACCATTTTCGGGTGTAAAATCCAATGAGCCAGAATAATTGCCATCAGGAGAATTGCAAATTTGAAAACCATCGGGGGCCGTTACTGTTACAATATCCTTTAAGTTCATTCCTGTTAACGTAAAAGACTGGATATTGGAATTACTTCCCATCAGTACATTTCCGAAAGAACCTATTGCTGCCGAAGACTTGTCCGCAACTGAATTATCTTCAAAATCATACTTTATATAGCTTGCCAGTTCACTTCCGCTAAAGCCAATTGGGCTATTCAAATTATCAGGTGAAACCTGGGTTTCTGTTAATGCATCTTTGAACAGAACAAAATCATCGAGCATAACATTATTGGCAAAATCGGCACCATAGCAACCATCATTCAGGTAATTACCCCCGATTGACAATTTTTTAGTTCCGGCATCATCGATACTTAAACTTATATTTGAATGTGTTTTTGCCCCATTGACATAGATATCGCCAGTCTGATCTGACCTATGAACAATTACCAGCCTGTTCCATTGGTCAAATTGAAGGGCATCCAATATGACAAGTGTATATTTACCATTCTGGTCAAAATAAGTGCGATCATAAACCACAAGGTTTTTATCCGCAGTCCCATCCTGTTTAGCAGTGAATAAGTGAATGCCACGCCTGTTGCATATTCCTTCGTCACCAATCCTTTGTACAAATCCATTTCCCCAGTGTGAATCATTTTGAGGGAATACAGAAAAAGCCATGGTCCAGTTTTCTTTTAGCAATAAATCAGCAGGGGAAGAATTATCTGCAACAATTCTCCAACTACCATTAAACGAGGCCGCCATTCCTCTACCTCCTATTCCGGGTGCAAAAACAGGTGTGCCATCTGTACTGCCATTTCTCAGTGCATCGGTTGCAACGGTTAACAGCGGGACTGGTAAAACTCCTGATCCGGACGGAACAATCTCTATTATTGGCGCATTGTCAGAATTGTTTGATATAGTTAAAGTTCCGCTTTTTTTTCCCTGGCTGGTTGGTTTAAACTGCAATTTTACGGACACAGTTTCTCCTGCCGGAATATCAAATGAAGTTCTTAATGGACCAGTGATTGAAAACATAGTTGCATCGGTTCCGGTAATCGTTAGGTTACTTACATTAATTGTAGCAGAGCCATTATTCTGAAGCTCAATAGTCTTTTCCGGTGAATTATCTAACTCCACATCACCAAAGTTGAGTGTGGCGTCAGGATTGGTAACCAGAATCCTGGTTTGAGATTCGGTGGCTGTTGCTTTAAAAGTTACCGGGCTTCCTGATAATCCTTCCGATTTTGCCGTTACAAGATATTCGCCGGTTATATTCCCCAATGTTAACTTACTTTTTGCCTGTCCGTTTGCATCGGTTGTGTTAGTGGTGTTACTAAGCGTCTGACCGGTAGCACCAGTTGGTACTGTTTGAATTGCAAAACTAACCGGAATACCCGGCACACTATAACCATCAGCATCTTTTACGGTAATAACAAACGACTTGCTCAACGCATTTCCGATTATTCCATTAAGGTTATTGCCGGAAGTACGCTCCAAAACTGCTGGTACATGAACTGAAAAATGCAATTCTTTCAATGGACTTGATTCATTTCCTGCCTTGTCTTTTGTTTTGAGGTAAATGGTATGGTTGCCATTGCTTAATCCTGAAAAGGAATGAGAAAGTACGTTTGCCTCAACCATATTGAAAATGGCATTTTGATCGAGCGCAAAATAATTCTTGTCAATCCCGCTCAAAGATAACCCACCAACCACATCACTAACAGCCCAGTTAGCTGTTACATCGGGTTCGTTGAAAACCTGGTTATCATCCGGTGAAGTAAAGAAAACAGAAGGAGATAAAATATCTTTACCAAAGGCAAATGCAGAAGCCTGGTCGGGTGTAATATATGTATTTCCGGCATCGTCGGTTACTTTGAAGTACAGGTAATGCATACCGTTTGAGAGGTCGTTCCAATCGGTATTGAGGATTTTCCATTCGGTGGTTAACGAAGTACCACTATTGTTTTGCGAACCGGGTAACACAGTTGTTCCATCACTTGTTAATAATTGCCAATTATCTGAATTATCTTTTGAATCGATTTGGTACCAGACATTGTTTAGGGCAATGTTGTCAGAGAAATCAATATCTAAAAGTTTATTTGAATTAATCCAGAAATTTGATATCGAATTGTATTTTACAGTTGGAGGTTGGATTTCCATTTTTTCAACAGTCTTTTTTAATAAAAACTGTTTTCTAGCTTCAAACATTATTCCTTCCAAAGTGGAAGTTATCAGATTATCAAATTTAGTTTGTGTTCCATTATATCGTAAATCTGAGGTAAATGAAAAAGTTTGCTCTCCCTCTTTTTTAAAAATCAAAGGTATTTCTAAATGAATCTCAGAAATCGATGACATATTACTCCAACTCTCTCCTTCGCCTAAAATTAACTTTAACTCTCCCACGTTTTTATAACTAAGGTCATTGGTGTATTCAACTTCTATTCTGTTTGTTGCCCTTTCTAAAAATTCAACACCTGCCACTAAAGCCACCTTGCCAATTTCTTCAATTATTAGGTCACCTAATGCTGCTGGTACTATTCCGCCAATTCCAAGTATTACTAAACTTGTCAGTCCATATACAGCCCCCTGTAAACCAGTTGTTCCCTTTACATTGATTTTAGTTTCTGTGTCAACAATTTCAATATTCTCGTTATTCACATGGAATAATAACTGACTCCAGCCACTACCCAAAATCTCATCCGGAGAAATTTCCTCATTAGAATTAGTAATGATTTCTCCAATCTTTATATCAATTTTTAAAACATGTTTTTCACCCGCTTTAATTATCTCCGGTAATCCCGAGAAATTAATGTTAATTCCACCATTATTTACAATTGGGATATTATCAAAGCTCCTGAAGTCTTCATTGTATGGCAGTTTATCAATTATTTTAAGGAACTCTCCTTTTGCATACAATGGCTCTACTACTTTTTCCTTAATAAAGAAGATTCCGGGAATCCAGGATTCTTTCCAAATACAAAATGAAAATTCTTCAACATTCGTATTTGGAGTAACATTGAATGTAAAAACATAGTCATCGTTAGCTTTAACTTCTACAGCGTCAGACTTTCTTCTTTCCCAGCTCCATTTCAAATTATCAAAAAAATTAATTCCATTGGATATATCAATTTTATAATTACCGTCTTCTCTGGGATTGATTGTGACATTAACTTGACCCTTTTCATTTAAAATAAGCGATGCATTTATATCTTTCAAATATGATCCCTTAAAATCTTCATGATCACTTGCAAAACTCAACATCATCCAATATTTGTCACTTTGATTAATTAACCACTCATTAATGCAGTATATACCGCCGCCAATTATGCCAGGTTTATCTTCAAATGGTCCGTATTCAAATTTAACATTGAATGACACATCAATATCAGCCTGATGATTTACTGAAATTCTTTTTGATTTAGTTGTATTGGAAATAATATTTTTCCCAACACCGTATTCGTACCATATTCCAGTAAGATGATGTTTGCCTTGGTCATCCACTTTATTTTCAGTAAAATCAAACTCCGATTCATTGTTAAAAGCGGGATCCTCAACTTCTGAAATAATATCAACAATACAAGTAACCCTATCAAAGTTGAAATAATATGGGCTGTTATATAGAGTTATAGGTTGATTCTTCCATACAACATCAAAATTAGTTTGGCCAACAAGTTCATCTGCGTTCTGAATTTTACAATTAGCAGATTTAAAAAGTATTTCTTTAAACTGTGTGTAAAAATCGCTATTAAAATTTCCAGAGCTAATTACATTTCCACCATTATCTATTTTTGTCAATGCTCCACCTAGGTCTCCAAGAACTTGCAAATTTTTAATAAATGCATTGTAACTAATTCTTCTAAATTCTTCAATCTCAATTTCCTCAGGCCATTCATAACATGAATTTAAACCATGCTCATTAATATTTCCATATTGAATATTTTTAAAATCATCAGAAACTTTGCAATATAAATCTGGTAGGGATTTCCAATCAGCATTACTAATTCTGAAAAACACTTTATAATCGCCACTGACAACATTTTCTTTTAACCCAATGCATAAATCCAGAAATTTAGAACTATTTGGTTGTAATGCAATTGGAATAAAATCAGAAAAAATTTCCTTCTCATCCGGTTTTACAATTTTATATTGTACAGATTGGTACTTTAATTCGTTCGTTGAATTCATTATTTCAAGTCTTGCCCCAAATCTCTCATGAGGATAGAAAAGATAAGGATCATACCCTCCGTCTGCATCATAATAAGCCATACGGTCTAAATCATAAAACATATAAGTTGGCACATTGTAAATGCCCGATTCACTTTTTATATTTGGAATGACAGCAGTTATAAAACAATCAATATTTGGTTGGTCAGGAACTGTCAAGGTTATTGGACTGGAAATAATTTCATTGGGACTTGTTGTTCGGACCCGGAATGTATATGTACCAGGAGTGTCAAAAGGAGGAGTTAGGGTAATAGATGGAATTGTAGCTGAATTATTGGTCATTGTTACATTTGTAGGTGTATCATACTGAAACCAACTGCTTGAACCTGGCTTTTGATATTCCCAAACATATGTTACAGTTCCCGACCC
>JBGSRA010000105.1:0-24162 GCA_041737765.1 Draconibacterium sp.
GCGGTTTCCGAACCGCGTTTTTTTCGGCGGTTCGGAAACCGCCGCACCCGTCACCCAATCAGCCTCGAAAATCCAGTGTAAGGATGTAACTCTTTTATTTCGAATTGAATAAATCCGGTTTTTACCAGCGGCAATTCTGAAAGGATTTTCTCCACTTCAGTTTTATTGCTGCATTCCAGAATCAGCACCGCGCAGTGTTTTTCGTCGAAATAAATCTCGCACAAAATATCTTTTTGCTGAAGTTCAAGAACTGCCAGAGCTTCCTCTATCAGAATTTCTTTATCTGAATTCGCATTCAGTTTTTTGAGTTCGATTTCAATGGCAAGGATTTTCATTTTTGTTTCTTTTTTTAATATTCAACTGCATTTACCATTTTCCTCAGTTTTTTGATTTGAACTGGCGGCACCGGATTTCCTGTTAAATCGACAAACTCCAGATTTTCGAGCGAAAAAAGGGGCGAAATATCCTGAATCCGGTTGTTAGAAAGATTAAGTTCGCGCAGGTTGGTGAGGTATTCCAGCGAGTCGATATCCGAAATCCGGTTATCGGAAAGATTGAGCAATTCAATCATTCCGAGATTTTCGAGCAGACGCAGGTCAGCAATCCGGTTATCGGATAAATCGACATTTACTGCATGAATACAATACTGAATTCCGTCGAGGTCGGCAATATCTGATTCAGCAAATTCAAATTCATCGATATCTTCGAGGTAGTAGGCCGGAAAACTGATTTTTGTATTTCCGTACTGACGGATTTTTACGGCTTCGTAAAAAGTAACGGGTTTGTTTTTCCTGTCACTCAGATTCACTGTTTTATTTTTTTTACCCGAATCTGATTTTACTGTAAATCCATCATCGTCGAAATCCCAGGCATACACCGGCGAATAGTCAATATCTTCAAGGTTTTCGAGGGCGCTGGCCATTTCTTCGATGCGTTCAAGTTTCAGGATGTGCGAATAATTAAGCAGTGCATCAAAATTCTCAGCTTCTGCCAGTTTTGAGATTTCTGTTCTGTGAAATTCTCCGCGGTCGGGGTGGTATAGTAGCATCAGTTTCGAAAAACCTTTGCCGTTATCATCAATTTCAACCTGTACAAAATCGCAAATGATATCGGCAATTTTTTGTAATGTGCCGAATTGCTGGTTTTTGTAAAGATTGAGCAAAACCACCGAAATAAGATTCAGGTTTGCAGGCGAATAGCTTTCGAGTAAGTTATTTTTTAATGTTTGAATTTCCATGTTTTTCTTTTAAGGGTGCGGCGAATTCCGATTCGCCGGTTAATAAAATCGCGGATTGGAATCCGCGACACCCATTATTTCTGCATCGCCTGTTTTTTCATTTCTTCCGGCATTTTTTCGATGGCGTAACGAAGTGCAGTTCGCGGCATCACTGCTTTTTTGCTCATCACATATTCAAAAACAGCTTGCTGGTGAGCCTGACTGGCGGCTTTCAACATCCAGCCGTAACCTTTCTGTACCAGGTCGTCGCTGTCCATCAGTAAAATATCGGCAATTTCAAAAATGTCGTTCAAGAACAGGCCTTTTCTGGCCGGAATTATCAACGAAACAGCGGCAGCGCGTTTTACCCAGCGGTTTTCGGAGTGCGCAAATTCTTTTAGTTTCGAAATAAATTCGGGGTACATCATCACAAAATCGCCGATGGTGTGGTTGCAAAGCGTGTCGCACGATGCCCAGTTGCTTACATAGTTTTTTATCCAGCGTTCGAGAATTTCAAAATCGGCAGGTTCAAATTTTTTGCCGAGTTTTTCAGACCAGACACACGCTACAAACGACTCTTCCATGTAACCCGACTGCCATAGTTTTTCGCACATGGCAAATATTTCAGTTTTTGGCAAGTCTTTGATTTCAGCAAAAATCTCCCTGGCAATTTTCTGAACTGTGGCTGATTTTACCCCATAAACGGTAATTTCTTCTTTAAAGAAATGTTCGCTTTGCCGGCGGGTTTTTTCGTCGGCGTTTTCGATTAGGGTTTGGCGGATTTTTGTGACGAAGTTTTCCATGGTTTTTATTTATTGTGTAAAATTAAAAACAATTGACAACAGAAATTTAAAAAAGATGTTGAATGCCAGATAAGCAATTGTGAATGACAAATGGGTATGGTCAACATTAAAAGTTTAAAAATGGAATACATTAGATTTCAAAAAACCAAGTGAGCAAATGCAAAGAATTAGTTCCGGTTAAAAGCTAAATGTCAGCCATTCACGACCAGAATTATCGCCTTCATCGTTTCGTTTTTGCGTGTTTTATCCGGTTGCAATAGTTTTGTTTTCATTATTAAAAACAAAAAAAATGAACAAAACACTGGTTACAATCGGCGGTATTCTTTACCTTATCTTTGGCGCTTTTCACATGACCTTTTTCAGGTTCTTCAGTAAAAGCCCCGACTTTGCTCATATCAAACCTTTTCTCTCGAAAATTATACAGTTGCTTAACATTGGCGTAATTACCTTTTTCCTGATGCTGGGTATTATAATGCTTGTTTACCGCAATGAAATTCTGACGACAAAGCTGGGCCGTGCATTTTTGATTGCTTCGTCCGCCTTTTTCGTTATCAGGGGAGCTGCCGAATTCTTTTTTAACAAACCTGTTCTGCCGTTGGTTGGAACTATGCTGGTTTGCAGTGTATTGTACATGGTGCCTGTGATTAACAGCAAAAAGTAGCAGTAGCGGAATTTATAAAACGTTTACCGGAGTAAATTTGATAAAAAAAAAGCAGCAGGATTTGGTTATTTCAATTGAATTCTCCACTTCAGCAAAGTTTCCGTTTCGCCGGTTTTTACAAAACCATTTTTCTCGAGCACCCGAAACGAAGCTGTATTCTGTTTTTCGGTATCGGCAATAATTGCACGAATGTCGGGTTGCTTTTTAGCCCACAAAATCATACCACTTACAGCTTCGGTCATAAAACCTAAGCCGGCGAAAATTTCATACGTACCATAGCCAATTTCAATTTCTCCCTCGGAATTTGGCGCACCTACAAAACACAAATCGCCCACCATTTTGTTGTCCTTTTTCGAAATGAGTGTCCAAAGTGTTGAATACAAATAGTTTTTCGAAGTATCAGCAACATTGGGTAAAATGGTCTGTTCGAGCGCTTCTTTCAGTTCCGGGGAAATTGACCGCGAAGTTTCATTCAAACTCAGTTCCTGTTCCAAAGAATTGTCGTTCAGAATATATTTTTCGAGCTGGCTGTAAGTCAGTGGTTTGATGATAAGTCTTTCTGTTTCAATCATTTTTGTTTTGATAATTTCAAATTATCCAGTTTTTCAAGTTATTGATATTTTTTAGTCGCTAATTTCCACAATTTTATCCACCCATTCAAATGCTTCTTCTCCGAATTGAAAATCGTCCTGTGTGTTAACTTCAGCAGTCATCACCACAACGAGGTTTTTATCGGGAATAATACACACAAATTGTCCGCCATGACCGTGCATGTAAGTCATTTTCCGGCTTTCGTCCTTCCACCACAAATAACAAAACTGGAATGAATACATATCTTCAATTCTCACCTTTGTCATTTCCTCAATCCATTTTTTACTGACAATTTCATTGCCTTTCCACATGCCGCTGTCGAGAACAAGCTGACCGAATTTTGCCATTTCGCGCGGTGTTGACATGATACCAAATCCGCCCAGTGTGGTTCCGTCTTTGTAATCCATCCATTCCATGTTTTTAATTTCCAGCGGATTGAAAAGCACTTCCTTCGCCCAATCCCGCGTTTTCATTCCGCTGGTTTGCTGAATAACACACGCAACAAGCTGCGGGTCGCAATCTTTGTAAAAAGCTTTTTCGCCCGGATTGTATGCAAGAGAAAGTCCTAAAATGAAATCAGTGATATTGGCCGGCAGTTGTCGTAAAATATCATCCGATTGCCCCGATAAACCATCGTTGCTGTAGCCGATACCCGATTTCATGGTTAACAACTGTTCAATGGTAATTTTCTTTTTTTCAGGATAATCTGCTGTTTCGGGTAAGTAGCGTCCAATGCTGTCGGTTACGGAATGAATCAGACCTTTTTCAAGCGCAATTCCTGTGAGTAGTCCAACCACTTGCTTGGTGCAGCTCCACATGGCACGGGGCGTGATTTGGTCGGAGTCGTCTTTTGTGTAGCTTTCGGCCACCAGTTTTCCATTTCTGAATACCAGCAGACTGCGCGCCTGCCAGATGTCCTGGACGGCATGATAATCAGTGTAAATTTCTTCTATTTTCTGAGCATCGATTCCTTCATTTTCAGGAGCAGATAAAATCCATCCGTCGTGTAATTCTGGCGGTGTAAAAGAAACAAAAGGTTTCTTCAGTTCATCCTCCTGAAGGCACGAACTCAGCAACGGGATTATCAGTAAAAGCAGGTATTTCTTGTTCATTTTATTGGTTTTTCGGGTTGAAAGTGAGTTTAATGTTGTGACAAACCAGGGATATTTCAGGTGTTTCGAAATACCCCGAATAGTTAAAACAATAGGCCCATGTGATGCGGGAAGCAGGTTTTGGTTTCCACGACAATTCAAAATCGGTTGTATTGAATTTGTTCAGGGTTGAAAACTCAAAATCAGCATTCAGATGTTTGATGGCGTGTTTAAAGCCGATGTCGTACCAGTAAGGATTGCGATAATCGGGTTGTCGCGAGGTAAAACCGCAAACTGAAAATTTTAACCGGGCACTCAGCGATTGACCGGCAACAGTAAAATTGTACAGGGTGTTAACTCCCAGACTGATATTGGTAAACCAGTAGTCGAAAGCCGATTGCAACTGCGGGTAAAGCGTATAATTGTATTCGAGTTTTCCGAGTGGACCAATAGCAAAACTGTTTCCGGGAGTGCAGAAAAGGTATGAAATCTCGGCTGGTTTCAGGTAAATATCGAGTGCCGGAATTCCTTTTGAAAATGGGATGCTGACCCCGATTTCGTTTTCGATACTGAAAATCTTGTTGTTTTCTGTTTTTGCCCAATAATGGCCATATTTAATGTTTGCGCCATTAAACACCAGTCCGAAATTGGCGCTCTCTTTTATCTGTTTGAACCCTGATGAAAAGTAAGACTGACTGGTGTTTGTTTTTTCCTGTGCCTTTCCAACCGCGATAATCAGGAATATCAGGAAAAATAAGCTTATTGATTTTTTCATACATCCGCTTTGGAAAAAATGTTGTACCCTCTTTATTGTACATTTAAACCGTCATCGATTTTGAATTTGTATTTTCCAATTTTCAGCCCGTTTTTTAATTCCTTTCATACAGCGCGACATCATTACAATATCGCCAAAATCGTAAATCAGGTAATAAATTATCCAGAATCCTTTCCAGACATATTTTGTTCGCAGCCGGGTTAAAAGTCGTGTATTGTTGTCACTGTCTGTATAAATGTACCACAACCAGGTTGCCATCCCTTTTTTATCAATCCAAAGAATGTATTCATTTTCCCTGAAATCGCTAACCCACATTCCGTTTTTCTGGTCGGGTGTAAATGGTATAAACTGACCATTTTCAATATGTTGAAATTCAGGCAAAATCTTGTTACTGCTGGGTATCCCGGCATTGTCCATCCAATCGATGCTGTACCAGCCTGCACGTTTTGAACCTATTTGAATTATCCATTTCCAGATATTATCGGTGGTTGCGTTAATCGAAATACCTCTTGTAGCATTAAAATCGGGTTTTGATATGATTTCATCACCCGGTAAAATCATTTTCACTTCCTGGGCATTGGCTCCCCAATGCAGGTGCCATGGCCTGATGACAAAGATATAAACCGTAAATGCGAGAATCAGCAGTGTAAAAATTAGTAACAAAATCATGACTAAAATTTTTAAAAGTTGTTTGTGAATGATTTAAAATAACGGAGCAGGAAAATGTCGATGATAAGCACCAGCAAATTCCATATTATCAGTGCTGCAAAACCGGCGGGTGAAAAAAGCCAGTTCATGTCGAAGGAAGTCATCAGTGCCGAGGTAACGCTGCAAATTCCGTTGGCCAGAAAGAGAATTTTAAGTATTCGTTCAAGTTTACCTTTTTCGAAAATGAAAGCCATAAAAATAAACGACAACCCGATGCCACCCCAGCCATACATTTCGAGCGCCCAGGCAAACGAACCCGGATTACCCATGCTGAAAACAGCCAGAACCTGAGTTGTTTCGGGTGGATTGTTGGCAGCCAGGTATGGAACATAAGTGGTTTGAATAATGTAATTGAGGAAAACCACCGCAGTAAAAACCACATTGATTACGAGCGCCGAAAACGCCCATATTTTCTTTGATTGCCCGGAACTAAAATACAAGGCAACAAAAGTAAGCAGCGACCCGATTATCAAAAAATAACCACAAAAAAACGTGGCGGTTTGCAACGGGTGAAACGATTGGATAAAAAGTTCAGGATTTTGCCAGCGTGGTTGCGGGTGCAGCAAAGTGGCGAGTACCGGAGAAACAAGTCCCGAAAAAATTATCCCGAAAATGTTGAGGTAAACTGCCATCCGGCCAAACTTATGGATTGATAAAACTGGTTCTGACGTCATTGTTAAATAGCTTTCGATTTATGAATTCAAAATTTTGAGCCAATTTATTGCACCTTTACTATCAGACAAATAAATAAAGGTTGAAACACTGAAACCGGGTTATGAATACTGAAAATCAAGAGCTGAAGGGGAAGAATTCATGGGGATTTTATGAATTTCTTATTCTGAACTTAGAAAATCACCATCCACAATCAGCAATTTTACCCCGGTTTTGCTAAAAGAACGATGTTCACTTGCATCGTCGGTAACAATGTAAGTCATTCCAGGCGTGAGTAAATTTGTCTCGCCGGTTTTAAGCTGGTTTTCAACTTCGCCTTCCAAACAATGCACAATATGACCTTTGCTGCACCAGTGGTCGGCAAGGTAGCCGGACGAATATTCAACAATACGAACACGAAGTCCATCAAAATTCAGGGTTTTCCAGAAAGCTGTGCCTGTTTCTCCTTTATGTTCTGTGGATTGAATTTCGGTCCAGTCGGTAACTAAAAATGGAATTGGTTTCATTGACGTAATTAAGTTGTGGTTTTATAAATAAGCTTTCATGCAAATTTCATTTATCATAAATGACTTCTGAAAGAGCGGTCAACTATGGGATTGACAAGAAAAGGAGGCAAACCGAGCTGATTTACGGTGGCCCGGCAAAAATCCAGTGGTGCAGTTTCGGTTCCGAGGTAGTTTGTTTTTACAGCAGTGTCAATCATTTCAATCCACGACCTTCCTTCTGCAATTAGTTTTTTTATTTCGGTTGCATCCGAAAAAGCGGGTGTCCACGAACTTAAAAGTATTTCGTAACCGATGTTATTTTCAATTAAATGCAGCGAATCAAGCAACTGCCGGGCGTTATCGTAGTTTGGTATGTCGTCTTTCAGTGGGATGGAATCGGCGGTAAACAATACCTTTTCATTCTGGAAAAAGAGATTTACCGAACCGGCAGAATGTCCGGGAGCGTGAATTATTTTTGCGCTTTGGTTATTCCCAAAATCAAGAATTTGCCCGTCTGCAATAAATTCGTCAATTGTTACCGACCGGTCAACCAGGTTGCTGAACCCGGGAACGGGCCGCTCTTTTTCCTGTGTGACGATGTTTTCAATCCAGGTTTTTTCTGCGTGGTGCGCAAGAATTTTACAACATGTCAGTTCCTTTATCCGGGCAGCACTGCCTATGTGGTCAGGGTGCGAATGCGATAAAATCACTGTTTCGATTTCGCTGTACGAGCGGCCATTTTCGGCAATATAACTGAATATTTTTTCCTCGCTGTCCTTTACTCCTGTATCGACAAGTGTAATTTTTTCGCCAAAAATCAGCAGTACATTTACAAAACGCGGAAGTACTTTTTCGGGCGAAAGTTGTATGTTAAAGTCAATCTTTAACTGGTGTATGTTTCCTTTGATTTTCATTTTATGATGTTATAATTTAGTAACGTTTAGTATGTAAAAACACCCTTCGACTGCGCTCAGGGTGACAGTCAGACTGAGCGTAGTCGAAGTCTGTTTGAAATATTTTCTCAATAAATTTCATTATTAACTAAACGACATTACGTTGTATTTTATCTCTTCAAGCCTGAATTCGAGGTAGCAGAAATCGCCTTCAGGACGTTTGTAAATCACATCGGCTTTTGCAGGAAGAAAATAATCGCCAATTTTTCTGTATTCGGTAACCGGGGTTTCCCAGGGATTATTTGTGTAAGTCTTTCCATCGGTTTCGAAACGGTCGAAACTGAGAAAATTCACCAGTTTGCCTTCCTCATCGAAAGTAAGAATGGCGCTAACGCTGATTTGTCCGTTGGTAAACGTGGCTTTAACCTGGCCTGCATCCATCGTTTCCCATGTTATATTTTTATTGATGAGGCTGCCGGGCGCCATAAAACACATGTCATTCAGTACTGTAACCGTTTCTCCCTGGTTCATTTCGGGGCCTTTTGCATCAACTACTTTAAACAGATTTAGCAGTTTGATGACCATTGTTGCTGTTTCGTTTTTGTACAGGTGAAGTCCAACCGCCGGAACTCCCATTTTTACTGCACGGATATAAAATGCACGGAAAGGGGATTCAAAAAAATTGTATTGTTCCGATGTAAACTGCATCCAGCCCGACTTTTCGGATGAACGGATTTGACCGCTGGCTTTCAGAAAAACGTTTGAGATTTTTTCTTTTCCCACAAAACCAGCCTGACGAATGTATCTTTTTACCGGTTCCGGCAGGTGTTGCATGTCGTTTTCTGTTAAAATAGCTGTCGAGTTTCTCTTTTCCTGACGAAGTCTGGATGCTACTTCATTTAAATATTTCTTCTTCATAATTGTATTCAATTTAATGATTATCAGAAGTTTACCAGTTATAATTAATAATCGAAATAACAGATTGAAAATGAATAGTTCTATGTTTTTTACTCACCCTGATTTGTCTGCTGACGAATCGTCCCTCTCTACGAGTAGAGAGGGAGAAGAGGGTGAGTCAATTTGCTGACAATTAAATTATAGGCAGCTGAACGGATAAGCAAAATTAATTTAGTTTTCAATTTTTGATTTATTTCAGGTTCGTAAAATTTGTTGTTTCCCGGATTATATCTGCCAGGTTATTTTCAACTTTAAGTACATCTTCCGATAAGATTTTTTGCATTCGTTCTGGTTCTTCAAATAGCGGACTGTGAGCCGATTGTTTGAAAGTGTAAAAACCTTTCACCGGTGCTTCCAGCTTTTCAAAATATTCCTTTGTCAGAGGATATGAAGTGGTATAATCATAAATTCCATGAAACAGATACACCGGAATTTCCAGCCTTTTCACTTTTCTGGTTAAATCGGTTACAATCAGTTTTTGCCAAAGTCCGGCGGTTTTTGTGGTGAATGATTTTCCCCGCCAGATATTTATTTTTTCGCTGAAAGTGTATTCCCTGTTCAGCATTACCGGCCAGAAAACACCGCTGATAACCGATTTCATCTGTCGTGTTGTGCCAATTCCGAGTTTGTGCATCGGTTCGTCGCGCATAACGTAATACGATGGGGTATTGATTTCGGTAACCGGATATTTCTCAAATTTTTTCAGCATTTTTTTGTCGTCCGATTTGGTGAACTGCCCTATCATGTAGTTGTACGCGAGTTTTTCCGATTCGAGCTGATTCGTGATTTGCGACATGCCAATGTAGGCATGATAAAGTTCAGGAGCCTGCGCGGCTGCCTGAATTCCGATGAACGTGCCGCCCGAATGTGCCATCAGGTAAATTTTTTCCTGTTTAAAACGGTTTCGAAGGTAATTTGTAACTTCAATTACATCCGAAATCAGTTGGTCGAAGGTCATTGATTCCGGCGGAATGTCATTTTTGAACGATAATCCCGCTCCCCGCTGTTCCCACCAGCAAACAGTGAAATAATTTTCAAGAACCACCGGATATTTCCGGCTAATCGCGTATTCGGGCATCCCCGGTCCGCCATGCAGGAAAAGCAGCACCGGCTTTGTTTTGTCCTTTCCCTTGATAAACATGCCTTGTTCAATACCGTTAATGTTGACGAAGATTTTTTCAGAAATACTTCCCTTTAACAGATTTCCGAATTCATCGGTAAATGGTATTGGGTTCCCGCTTCCAGAGAACAAGATAATCATCGCCGCAATGACGATAAAAAGCAACACGATTAAAAATTTAACAATCATCACAACATTTATTGGATTAAAATTCCAGAGCCATTTCCCACTGGTTGACAAAGTTTTTAAAACCAAGTTTTTGAAGAACCTCAGACAAATAGTTGCCAAATTCCACATTCAAAACAACTAACTTTTCCGCAGTGGTTTGCCTTGCCAGCTCTGACATTAAATGTGCTTCCAACCCCCATTGTTTCCACTCTTCCAAAACTCCGATTTGCGGTATATCGCCTTTGATTTTGTGGATAAAACCATAGCAGAGCATTTTTCCTGAACAGGAAAGCGAAACACAGGTATAGTTTTCGCTCACATTTAAAACCGATAGGTTTTCGTTTTGCCATGTAGGCGGATAAAGCCTGTAAAGTTCTTCATTTTGAATTAGCGTGGAAGGATTGGTTACCGTAATTCCAAAGCCACGGTCAGGAACAGGCCGAAGTTCATGTTTTTCAATTTCAAAACATTCGAGTTTGCGAGTTTTTACAAAGCCTTGTTTTTCGTACAGTTTAATAGCTGGTGAATTGTTTTCTAGAACTTCGAGCACAAAACGGTTAACCTGTTTTTCGTGCAAAATCAGCAAAAGCTCTTTCAAAAGTAATTCGCCAATGCCTTTTCGCTGGTATGTTTTTATTACGCCGGTGCCGCCATCGTAACAAATTTTCTGCCCATCTATTTCACGATAACCGCTTAATATAAAGCCCACCAGTAAGTCGCCATCAAAACAACCTACTGAAAAATCGGGATTTAAATCACGGGTTTTCATCATTTCAACCAGCTTTTCCAAAGGCATTTCCAGCTTTACTTCATAATCTGAAAAAGCATCCACAAAAGCTTTGTGAATCATTTCAACTGGTGTAGCGGTAAGTGGTTTTATTTGTAATTTGTTCATTATAAAACTTTTTTAACTCCGGGTATTAATCTTAACAGATAGGATATTCCAAAACACAATACTGGCGCCAACAGGCAAACAGCTAAAAATTTTACGATTGGCGGTGCCGGCACCGATTCGAGTACAATGGTTAATGCAACCACAAATATGGGGTGAATGATATAAGCAGAATAACTGTTTACCGAAAGCAGCGTGACCAGCCGGTTTTCACGGTTCAGGTATTTTCTGGCTGCCAGCAGGAAAAACAGGATGAATCCGGTACTTACGATGGCTTCCCATGTTGTCAAAACCAGCGACCTGATGTGAAATCCGCCGATAAATTCATTCATAAGGGCAGGTTCCCTGATGATGGACAACCAAGCCAGAATTACCACCGGAATTACCAACATTGCTGTTAAAAACCAGCCAATTGAGGTTTTAAACGACATTTTTTCGAGCCAGTTTTTATGGTGGGCAAAAATTCCGAGCAGGTAGAAAGCAGTGTACAGCGTAAAATAGCCAAACTGTAATCCAATAAAATTTTTCCCTCCAATTGGGTAAACAGTACGCACAAAAAAAGCAATTACTGCCATTGCGACAACAAACAAGATAATTTGCCGGTTTTGGGGGATGGAATTGGTGATGGAGAATCTGATTTTCGGTTGCAAATATTTCCTGTACAAAGCATAACATGTTTCGAATACCAGCAGCGAAAAAACAAACCAAAGGTGTGATGTTGTCGGGTGTTTTATGTTGCTGGTTGTAATATAGTTAATAAGATTTCCCGGGTCAAATCCTCTATGTACATCGATATAATAAAGTAATGCCGGGTTTACAAGCGTGCAATAAATTACCAGCGGAATGCCCAGTCGGATAAACCGGTTTTTCAAAAATCCGCCAAATCCTTTCCTTTCGTACGAATCGGTCATGAAATATGCCGATATAAAGAAAAACAGGCTCATAAAATACGCCTGGTTAACAGTTAACATCACCGAGAGTGCAAGCTGCGGCCAGCCCTGAATGGTTTCGGGGGTGATGTAACACCAGCCACCCGAAGCGCCATAGCCGATTGCCGTATGATGTATGATTACAAGGATGGTAAGCGCCACCCTCAGAAAATCAAAATAATATTCACGCTTCATAAGTCGTTTTTCCAAAGAACCGGATGACACAACCCACGCGGGTTCTGTATTCGGCATATTGTTTCCCGAAATGTTTCAGCAGTTCCACCTCTTCTTCCTTTACAAGTATGATTGTGGCAATACACATTACAATTGCCGAAAGTAAAAACAGCCAGTTGTTACAAATAAGTCCAATGGCGGGGAGAATCAGTACAATCCAGCACGAATAAATGGGATTGCGCGAGCAGGCAAACATGCCGGTGGTGAGCAATTTTCCTTTGGGGAAATTACGCGAGAATTGCACAATTGACGATACAAACATCACAATTCCAATTGCCAGCCAAATCCACCCGGCAGTTTTTACTGCCTGATATTTCAAAATTGACAACTCGATAAATGATGCAAACCAAACTTCTGTGATAATGGCTGCCAGCAGAAAAGGGAAGGTGCGGAGCATGATACGCGGACCAACGCCACGGGCGTCGAGACCGGAAGCTGATGTAAAAAACTGACTCATGGTTTTTGATTTTGATTTTTTTATAATACTATTTTCTTATTCTGTCTGCAGCCTTCAAACTGTTATCAACCAGTATCGTTTCGCTCTCAGCAGTCAATACCGGAATTTCAGACTTTGCAGTTTTTACTTTTCTGTTTTTATCCCTCGCAATTCTGCTTGCTGAATATCCCTGAATTGCCGGATGTAATGAAATTTCACCGAGGTTTATTTTGTTTCCGGTGGCTGAAACGGATAGCGGTCCCAATTGCTGGTTTTGGTACCCCTGCAATGTAAGTTCGATGTAATAACGTCCCGAATCGAGCATCGAGAAGTTAAATTCGCCAAACTGGTTGGTGAGTGTTCCGGCAAAGAGTGTTGAATCGGGCGTTGAATACAACACCACATTTACAAACTCAAGCGGCAGGTTGGTGTTTTCATGGTTGATACGTCCCGTAATTTTTCCCGGGTTGGCAATATCAACACTTTTGGCTTCGACGGCAGCAGCGCACAGGCTGAACAATACGGTCAATGGCAAAATCAATAAATAGTTGTTTCTGGCTTTCATGTTTTCTGTTTTCTGAATAATTGTTGCTCAAATTTTGAGATTTAAAAATTAAACCGGAAAATTTTTCCGCTGAACGGGCGAATTTTAAAGATGAACGGCGAAGAAAAGTGAATGAGTGAATTGGGAAAGGGTGATTGAGTTAATGAGTGAGTGGGTGAATAGGTAAATGCGAGAATGGGGAAGTGAATCAATGCATGAATGGATGAGTGAATTTGAAAAACCAGGACTCGTCGGGGTGAGTTTAACCCGCGGTCACTTTTTTTCCCAGAAACTGCGCGTAACCTTCAAAAGCTTTATCTACCTGCATTTTTGTGGTTTTGCCGGGCGAGCCAAAATATTCAGTTTCAAGAATTACTTTGTCGTTTTTCAACGTGCGTTTCCAGATGCCAATTACTTGTCCGTTTTGAACGATTACCGGCCGAAAAATGCCATTGATTAAAACTGTCCTGATGTGATTTTCAAAGGGCAGTGATGCTGTCCTGTTTTTGTAGCTGATAATAAACTCGTCAAAAGCGGGCAACAATAAAACGACGTCCTTTTCAAACTTGGGAACAATTAACGATGGAGCCAGCCAGTACGTTTCATCACCACAAGTTTCGCTCACAAAACTGGTTTTTATATCTTCAATGGCCTGCCGGCACTCTTTTACAGGCAATCCCGACCACCAGACAAAATCCTTCAAAGTGGCCGGTCCGTGACTTATAAAATATCTCCGGGCAAGTTCGGCAGCAGCTTCGTCACGATTCAATGCCTTAGTTTTTGGCACTCTTTCGTACAGTATTGCATAGGTCAGTTTACCGGCTTTTGTAATTCCGCTGCCAATAATTCCTTCAATTTCGGCCCTCATTAACAGGTGCGACACACGATTATTGTCGTTATCGAAACCGCCAGCCGCCAGCAATTTTACAAGTTCTTCGCGGGTCAAATGCTGGTTGTCGCGCAAAGCTTTTTCCAGGAGTGAATTGCTCCGGGTAAAAACTGTTTCGTCAAGCCCAAGTTCCTTGTCTCTTGATTTCGACAAACTCTTGATTTGTGGCGCCGACAGTTCAAGCATCCAGTGAATATCGGCAGAGGAAACGAGATGCCAGGTGGGCCGCAATACATGCGTTCTGATGATATCGCCACTGTCGATGGCTGATTGCACTGTTTTGTCGGTTGAACCCGGCAAACGGACGCCCAATGCCCATTTCGACATGGCGTAATCCTGCGCCTGAATAGCTCCCATCCAGCGGGTAATTTCAGTAACTGAATTAAAAGCTGACGATACAATTTGTTGGTTCACAAGTCGCAGAAGTGCAATTTCATTCAGGTTCATCATGCAGTTTTTTGTAATATTTGTTATGCCACCTTAACAAAAGAAAGGTCGGCACTGCTTTGCAAAATACAAAGAATAGTTGTGTGCCGGCCAAAATATGGTTCAACTTTTTCAGCTCAGAACTGAATGGTTGGCGCTTTAAATGTTTGAGGGTCGTTGTTTATGCCGTATTTGTAGTTGATTACCTGCATCGATTTTGGTTCGATTTTGATTAAAACAAAAATGTCCTGCCAGTTGGGAATGCCGTTCCAGTACTCGCGTTTCATTTTCACCAGCAACTCTTTGTCGTCAATCACTGTGGCAGTGCCGCTCAGGTTCACATAACCGATTGCCTTGCCGTGGTCGGCAAAATAGACACTCACTTTCGGGTTGTCTTTCAGCTCTTTTACTTTTGTGCTGGTACGCGAGGTGGCAAACCATACAACAAAGTCGTTGCCAACAGGAAACGGATTCATGGTGCGTGTTTGTGGCTGACCTGATACATCAACGGTTACAAGCCCGCAATAGGTAGTCTGGCCGATGATGTCTTTGGCGGCTGCCAGAAGCGAATCGCGAGAAACAGCGGTTTGTGCACTTACATGTTGCTGCAAAAACAGCGAAAGTAAAAAGTATCCTAAAATTTTTCCGAAGGTGTAAATTGTTTTCATGGTGTTTTTTTTGTTTTTTGATGTTTATAGTTTATCGCTTATAATCTTTTGTATTTATCTTTTGACAGTGATTGTTGTAAAAAATTACAGCAAAATTGAAAAACTCAGGAGATTTACACCGATATTAAATGATGAACCTGTAAAACTGGGTGACGAAGAACTAATTTGAGGCTTTGAAAGAGAAATAAAAGAATACCAAAAAGAACTTACAGAAAACCGAAAATGAGTATTTGTTTCCAACCCCTATTCGTTTTTTGAAAAATAATTTACCTTTTTCCTCACTAAAAACATAGGATGTTACTGTTGATTTCGGATTGTGTGAAGTTAATAACAACGGTTTTATGAGCGCACCAAATCTCCAGGCTGATACTATGGGGTTGAAGCAAAAAAGTAAGGTTTGCGAAACCTTGCCAGCCGGCGATATTTTGCACATTTTTTTTTTGTTCATACAATCCTGTTCAATCTTCCGTTTTTGTTATTCATGGAATTATTTCTGCCATTTGAAAATCATTTTTTCTTTGCGCAGATTTTTCTTTTGATTTTTGATGCCTGAGTAAACAGACTTTTTTTGTTGATAAGCGATTTTAAGAAAGGTCAGAAACTCAAAATATTGCTGCAATAACGATGGAAAATAACAATGGTATCAGAAAACTTATTCTTATTCCGGTGGTAGCCGGGTTTATGTTTTTAACGCTTTTAAGTTATGCTTCGGATAATGTACCCGATTCGTTACAACTGAAGGATAGAAAACAATATTTCAGCATTTCGGGCAATTACCAGCGGGGAAACATAATGCCCACCACCGATTTTGTAAAAGGCGATAATCTGGCCGGACACCCGTTGGAAAAATACGAAAACTATTCGCTGAAAGTACTTTGGCAAAACCCGGGTTATACCGACTGGCAAAAGGTTTTCAGCGTTCCGTATTATGGATTTGGTTTATCGGTGGGGAATTTTTACAATCCTCAGGAGATTGGGTATCCGGTTTCAGTTTACGGAGTGCTGGGAATTCCGGTTTTCAGGATAAATAAGTTTGAGCTTTACTACGAGATGCAGTTCGGAACCGCCTTTAACTGGGTAAAATACGATTCAATTACCAATCCTAAAAACCTGGTGATTGGCGGTGGAATGACGGTTCACCTGAATCTTGGACTAAATGCTTTTTATCAGGTTACCAAAAACCTCGACCTGGGAGCAGGAATAGGATTTATCCATTTTTCAAACGGTGGATTTGAGCGACCCAACAACGGGTTTAATATTTATGCCCCATCGGCCGAATTGAAATATCATTTCGGAGGGAAGCCCGATTCGCGAAAAGTGGAACATGCCGGAAAACTGGAGCGGTCGGATGAATTGTTTCTGATGCTGGGTTATGGCGACCACCAGTTAATTGAACACGAACTCGACACGAATTATTTTGCTGTGGGAGGTATCAGCGCAATTTATTTTAACCGTTTTTCAAATGCTGCCCGTATTGGTTTTGGAACCGATATTAATTACTGGTGGGGACTGAATGCCCTGCCTGATGGCTCACCCGGACCTTATTCGTTTGAAAATATTACTGTCGGGCTGATTCTTCAGCCCGAAGTAATCATCGGCAGGCTGTCGCTGGTGAGTGGATTCGGTATTTATGCACGACACAGGAATTATGGCAGTTTTAAACAAACTTACCAGCGGCTGGGAGTGAGGTTCGACGTGTATAAAAACTTATCGGCAGGTATAAATGTAAGGGCAATTAATTTTACAGAGGCAGAATTTCTGGAGTTTAATTTTGGTTATAGGTTTAAATGGGCGCGATAAATAATTACTTTTGCCAACAATAAAAACATTGGATGTTACTTTTGATTTCGGATAGTGTGAAGTAAATAACCCCTGGCTTTGGCCGGCGGTTATCCATTTGAATACTCAGGCAGATTCCTGCCGGAGTTATTTTTACATATTTATTTTAAACAATTTGAAATTCTGCAAAGTAAAATGTTTTGCTTTTAAATGGGTTTCAGCATTAAATTTTAATATCATGAGTAACGAAAATAAATCAATTCACGAGTTCGATTTTAACCTGATTTGCGAATATTTCTCAGCAATCGAACGACAGGGGCCCGGAAGTCCCGAAGTAACTTTAAAATCACTAAGTTTTATTGACAACCTTACCGCCGAATCGCGCGTTGCCGACATTGGCTGTGGCACAGGCGGACAAACAATGGTACTCGCACAAAACGCACCGGGACATATTACCGGAATCGACCTGTTTCCCCTATTTATCGACCTTTTTAACGCCAACGCCCGAAAACTGGGATTGAGTGAAAAAGTAAAGGGTGAAGTAGGTTCGATGGACAATCTCCCTTTTGGCGATGAGGAATTTGACCTGATCTGGAGTGAAGGCGCTATTTACAACATCGGGTTTGAAAGGGGATTAAAAGAGTGGCGCAGATTTCTGAAAGTGGGAGGTTATATTGCTGTAAGCGAAGCAACCTGGTTTACCGCTGAAAGACCAGCTGAAATTGATAATTTCTGGAAGGAGGCGTATCCCGGAATCGATACCATTCCGAATAAAGTGACACAACTGCAAAAGGCAGGGTACATTCCGGTGGCAACATTTATCCTGCCCGAAAACTGCTGGACCGACCATTTTTATGTCCCGCAGGCCGCGGCTCAGGAACCCTTTCTGAAGAAACACGCCGGAAACAAAACCGCCGAAGACCTAATTGCCAACGAACGCCGCGAAGCTGAACTTTACAGCAGGTACAAAGCGTTTTACGGGTATGTTTTTTATATCGGTAAAAAGATTTAGTCTGATTTAAAAAGAAGGATTGCTCTGGTTTTTCAGAACAATCCTTCCAATTTAATATTGAAATAATAAGGTAAATAAGGTTTGGTTTTTTGTTGGGCCATGGTTACAAAGGCCATTATTAACAAATGTTTGTCAACCAATAATCTTTACCTCACTTTTTTGAATTCCCTTTAAAATAAGATTCATCAATTTATTCTTGTCAACAGGTTTTTCGATAAATTCGTTACAGCCAGCCTGAATGGTTTTGGCTTTGTAATTGTCTTGCGCATAAGCGGTTTGAGCGATGATAAAAACTTTCTGGTTAAATTCACGAATTTGTTTAACAGCTTCAATGCCGTCCAATTCAGGCATTTTTGAATCCATCAGGATAATATCGGTATCGGGATTGTTTTTGGTCAAATCAATTGCCTCGAACCCTGTAGTTGCATGTAATATATTTGCCGATATTCCTTCGAGTATGTATTTCAGCAGGATGAAAGATGTTTTGTCGTCTTCGGCAACAATTATTTTTAAGCCCGAAGGAATAGCCGGTTTTCCATTTTTCCGGGTTAATTCAGGATTTGATTGAGTCAAATTTGCTTGTATCTGGTTTGGAATATTAACATAGAAAGTTGAACCTCTTTCGTGTTCCGATTCAACCCTGATATCACCTTTCAGCATTTTTGTATATTCCCTGCAAATCGATAATCCCAGTCCCGAACCTTCAAAACGGCTCGAAATGGAAGAATCGGCTTGAACAAAATGATTAAATATGGCATCTAATTTTTCTTTTTCAATACCAATTCCAGTATCGGAAATATAAAAGCTGAACAGTTCATCGGAGAGTGAATAGCCAATTTTAACATGCCCTTTCAGTGTAAACTTTAATGCGTTTTTTATCAGGTTGGTAATGATTGAATTTAGCTTGTAACTGTCAGAATAAAATGATTGATAACTTGAAACATCCTTCTTTTCAATGAAAAGATTAATTCCTTTTCTTTTGGCTTCCAAATTAAAAAACTGAAACAATTCTTCTATGGTTTTTTCAATGTTGGTTTCGCTGATATGTATTGCCTCATGACCCGATTCAATTTTCGAAATTTCAATAATATTATTGATTGTGGTCAGCATTCTATCGCCACTTTGCTGAATGATTTCAATGAACTGTTTTTGCTGATCGGCCGAATAATCGTGCGACTTCAGCAGTTCGGTAAATCCAATAATCCCGTTCATGGGTGTGCGGATTTCGTGACTCATGTTGGCCAGAAATGCTGATTTCATTTTATCGCTTTGTTCGGCTTTTAATTTTTGCTTTTCCAGTTCTTTGGTGATATTCGTATTTAACTCAAGCTGAAGCTGAAGATCCCTGGTTTTGTTTCTCACCCTGTTTCTCAGCATGTAGTTAAAAACCAACAAAATCAGAATTAATATTGTCACAAAAATGCCGGCAAGAATAAAGTATCTGATAAAGTAGGTCCAGTTATTTCCCCGTTTATTGTAATCGTCAATCCACTTGTTATAAATTTTCTGGTATTCCCCGTTCGACATTATTACCTCAAGGCCGTTGTTCAACATTTTGGCCAGTTCAGGAGCATTCTTCGAAATTTTAAATTCCATGTTTCGTTCCAGAACCTCTTCGTTACCGGTTCGTATGTCCGATTTATTCATTTTTGAGGCAAAATACATGCTCGAAAACTTTTGCGAAAATGCGCAGGTAACATCGCTTCTTTCGAGTTCATTCAGCAAATCTTCGTAATTATCGACAAAAACAAAACGGGTATTCGGATTTATTGAGCGGATGTATGTAATAAGCACATCATTCTGCCAGAGTACAATTAATGGACTAGTTTCTGTTCTAATTACATCTGACGAAATTTTACCACGGAATTTCCGGTTATACAAAAAACAATGTGCGGTGCGGATAACCGAACGGGTGTAATTGTATTTTTCATCGGGATTTCTGTAATAATGAGTACCTGAAAGAGCCTGTATTTTTCCCTCTTCGAGTAAAATATTAGCGGTTTTCCATTCTTTTCCTTCTACATCAAACTTAACATTATACAATTTCTGAATGGCATTTAAAATGTCGATATTAAATCCTTCCAGTTGTCCTTTTTCGTTAAGGAAATTATATGGTGGATAGTCGGTACTTACCATTACCTTGTATTGTGCCTGGGTATTGGAGCACAATTGGAGCACAAAAACAAATATTAACAGCGTCCTTAATTTCATTACGGGTTTGTTTGCTGCAAAATTAAAAAAGTTTTAAACAACTTGTAAGTGTTATGTTAATCGTTTATAAAACAAATATTTAAATAATGTAACTTCAAGTTGACATCGGGTCAGCCCAGCGGATTTCCGGAGCTAATTTTTTTTGGGACCCCGGGGGGATTTCAACGACAGTTTCTTTGGTGTTGCCAACGTCCTGCAAATTTTGCTATGTTTTTTTGTTTCTGTTGTTTATTCTGGCTCGTGTCATTCGTTCGCGCAATCCACCTTCGTTTATAAATGCTTTTTCAAGCGATTTTAACTGCTGATTCAGAAGCCAGGTGGTGATTTTTATTAAGGTTATCATTGTATTGGCGCATATTTCGGGGCTTTCGTGCTCAATGGCTTTTTTAAAAGTTTCGTAAGTGGGATTTGGCACACTGCGGTTTAATTCACGCAACCTTGCCACCAGCCTGTGTTCTTTTTCCCAGAGTGGCAGTTTTTGGGTTCGCAAAAAATCCTCGTAATCCAACATCAGTTCTTCCAGGCTGGCGCGGGCCACATTGGTAAGTTTTATTTCGGTTTCCTTTGAGGTGGCCGAAGCCATGCTTGCCTCGGCAATGTTTTGTTTGCCGCTGCGTGCAGCCTGCACCATCTGGTCGATTGTGCGATCATATTTCCTGAAAAACTGATTGCAAAAATATACCGTGCCATCATAAATAATTTCCGACTTTTGGTAGGTTATTAAATGACGATAACCGCCATGTGCAGGTATAAAACCTTCCTGTTGCGGATTTTCGTTATTCATTATTGCTGATTTAATTTTGCTGTTGTTGTGGTTTAAAAATAACGTTTTTAGCAAATGGTTGGTTAAAATGGGGTTGTTTTTGTTATTTTATTTTGGGACTTTTTGGACATCAGTGACTATGTCACCGGAGTCACCATTGTCCCAAAAGAAGTTGGATTTTTTAAAAAAGATGGAGTGCCGCTAAATTACTTCAGAATTATTCTGCTTCTTTTAACTTGCTGTGTTTCTCAATAAACCCGATAATTATCCGGCTATTGGTCATTAACAGGTAACCAATGATTGTTTTTGCCAGATACATGATAAGCAACGGGGTCGTGGGATCTTTCCTCACCAGTTCGTCGTGCTGAAAAGCTGAATAGATATTTCGGAGCAACTGTGGCAGCGCATCCACAAACATGAGTCCGCCGATAACGATAACGGCTATAGTTAACGCGGTATTTAGCCTGATGTTCAGGTCAATTTTTTCATCATCGAAGCCCTTGTCGAGTTTAAGTTTGTTGATAATCCAGTGAGACCTGAAAACAAACAGCCACAGAATTATTATAAACATTGCAGCAGAAACAAGCAATAAAACGGCAATGGCGACTATTCCCATGATATTGTCATCCGGCTGGTTTACAAAAAGCGAGAAAGCCCAGATAAACTGCGGAATTATACTCATTCCTGAAAGAATAAGCCAAATACCAAGAATTTTAAGGAGGATGTTCCAAAATGTTCTGATTGTCAAAAGATGGTTTTTTTATGGTTGTTATTTTAACTTTTCCAAAGTTTCAAACTTTGGAAAAGGTTTAAAGGACTTGGTTCATGCCGCAGACCTGGTTCTGTTCCCATTATCCATTATACCTTTCTTCGAATGCTTTAATGAAGGTGTCAATTTCATCACCAAATATGGTTTTGGCATTTTCGTAAGTCTGGTCGGCAAAAAAGATCAGGAATTTATCCTTTCCGAATTTCGTTATCAATTCCTCAACAAATAATCCGGCAAGCGGGTAGGAGAGTTCCTGCGGATATTTATTCCAGGTTGCCCAAATATCTTTCAGGTCAATTTTCTGGTTATTGGTTTGTACCCAGGATTTTACCATTTCTTCCCTTTTATTGTTTGAAAGGTCGAAACAAACAGCGGTTCCTTCGTTGATGAGACCTGTTTTTTTCTGTATTTTTCCTGAATACCCCGAAATTACATGCGTGAGTTCATGTCCGCGGGTTTGCTGAAAATGCGAGTGAATAACGCAATACTGCGGATCGGCGAAACCAAGGTTGGCTTTAAGTATTTTCATTGCATCGTCTTTTGAATGCCACACAAAGAAGTCGATTTTTTTGGGTAACGTGCTCCCAAAAAAACTGTTGACTGTTTCAAATGCTTTTTCCCGCGACTGCATAAACTGCTCCATTTCACTGTTGTTCATATTCTGAAAGTGAAACCTGATGTGTTTTGTTTCGCTGATTTTCCAATTGTCAAAAAAAGAGTCGAAGCCAAACAGCAACAACCTTTTGGCTGCATATTTTGTGGCGTTTTCGGTGATATTCAGTTGCATGGCAATTTGTACTGCAGCCTTTGAGTTTTCGTAATCCGAAAGCATGAAATATGCAGAACACATGTACCCGACCGACCACGCTTTTCTCCAGTTATTGTCATTTTCGGCAACAAACTTCAGCAAAGGAATTGCCTCGGCATATTGTCCGATATCGACCAAAGCCCTGCCCAGAATTGCATTGTAGTCTATGTTTTGCGGGTCGTCTTTTAAGAACTCCCTGGCTTTTTCGATAGTTTTTTCAAATTCCATAGCACCATAAAGTTTTGAGAGTTCTTCGGTCTGCGGATTTTGTGCTGAAATTGCACCGGTAAAAAAGGAGAGAATTAACAGGAAAAGGGAAGTTCTTTTTTTCATGGTGTTGTAGTTTTTTATAAAAACCTTTTCCAAAGTTCTAAACTTTGGAAAAGTTATAGTTAAAAGTTGCACTTAAAAGGCTGAATTAAATTTCCATTGGTCTTAAATGACAGTGCATGAAATTGCCCAGTCCGTCAAACCAATTTAAAACATCATCCCTTAAAACCAAGGTTGGCGCTGACGAAACGATTGCATTGTAAGAAGAGTACTTCCAATCAGCCGGGCGATTTACGAAACCGTGTACAACCGGATTAAAATGAATGTAATTAATCAACCTCACAAAATAAGTGTCATCATCGATATTTTTTCTTTTGAAATTTTTAAGAAACAAGCTACCCCTTCGATTATACAACAGATTAAAAGCCTGAGTATAGGAACTAAACAGATTGGAGAACTGCTTGCTTACATAATCTGACAGTTCTTTTTCGTTTTGAACAAGGTTTGACTGTTTCAAAGTTTGAAGATTTGTAATTGATTCAGTTTTTAGTTTTAACAGCCCGGTCAGAATTTCCTCATCCTTAATTCGGGCAAGTATATGGAAATGGTTAGGCATTAAACAATACGTATAAATATCGGCGACAGGCACAATGTATTCTTTTATTTTTAACAGGAAAAATCTATAGTTCTTATCCTCACTGATAAGCTGCTCATTTCCGTTGGCATGATTGTAAATGTGGTAATATTTCCCCGGAATTAATGGTTCCATTTCATACTTATTTAAAGATTTCAAGGTTTTTAACTTTTCCAAAGGTTCTAAAAGGTTCTAACTTTTCCAAAGTTTGGAACTTTGGAAAAGGTTTGAAAACGAGGGAGAGATAAGCGGCGATGTTTTTTCATTTTAACTTCGGTGCTACAGTTTTCAAACCATCCTGAAAATGAATAGCTTTTATAATTTCTCCGTTTACATCAGATTCAAATTTAATTTTTGCATTTACAGCCATCCAGAAAAATTCAGTTTTAGAAACCGGGAATAGCTCAGCTTCCATTTGGTCCGATAATTTTGCCCAAAGCCTTCCATTACTTTCACTGATAGTTAAAATACCATCATCGCCATAATCGTAGTTTCCGGCAATGTCACATAATTCGGATGCCGATAATTTTATTGGCTGGATTTTCGGAGCTTTTATCAATTCTCCATTCTGGCTGTGAATGGCATATATTTTTCCGTTTTGGGTTTCGAATTTCAAACCTGCATCAACAACCTGCCAGATAAGTTCATTTTCAGCAACCGGGAAAATTTCCAACTCCTGCTGACCCGATAATTGTGCATACAAACTGCCATTTCTTTCCGACAAAGAAAGTACGCCATCGTTTCCATAATCATAAAAA
>JBGSRA010000116.1:0-56152 GCA_041737765.1 Draconibacterium sp.
CGCAAATCTCTTATCGTATCTCTTTCAACTTATCTAATCATTAACACCCCAAAATACTTATAAAAAACCTACCCCCAAATCCTGAATGAACTTCGCTTCTAAAGCGGGTGCAAAAGTAATCAAGGTTTTTTTACTCGCAAATAAATTAACCTAATTATTTAAAATAAATCGTATAAATCAATCAAATTACTGGAAATCAAAGGCTATTTCAATGTAAAATAAATGTTAAGTCAATTGATAAATTCTCAGAAACCAAAAGATTGAATCATTTGTATCCGATTTAAGCAATCATACAATATGATTCTCATTATTGATAATTCTTAACTAATCTTAAATGCATATCAAAAGATTTCCTTTAAAAACAAAAAAGTGTACTTTCGTTTTGTAATAATAAAAATAGAGCAGTGTTAAAAAATCTGGTAATAATCCCAACTTATAACGAAAAGGAAAATATTGAAAAAATGGTACGCAAGGTGTTTTCACTTGCCACTTCGTTTCATTTATTAATTGTTGAAGACAATTCGCCAGATGGAACTGCAGAAATTGTAAAAAGACTGCAAAAAGAATTTCCTGATAAACTTCATATACTCGAAAGAAAAGGCAAACTGGGATTGGGTACTGCATATATTGCGGGATTTAAATGGGCTCTTGAAAATAAATACGATCTCATTTTCGAAATGGACTGCGATTTTTCGCACAATCCGGATGACTTGGAAAGACTATACGAAGCAGTTACAGGTGGAGCTGATGTAGCAATTGGTTCGCGCTATATTTCAGGAATCAATGTCGTTAACTGGCCGCTGGGCAGGGTACTTATGTCGTATTTTGCATCAATGTACGTTCGGATTGTAACTGGAATGAAAATAATGGATACAACCGCAGGATTTAAATGTTATAAACGCAAAGTACTGGAAACCATCGAATTTGAAAAGATTAAACTAATTGGTTACGGATTTCAGGTAGAAATGAAATTTACTGCTTGGAAATTCGGATTTAAAATTATTGAAGTTCCCATTGTATTTACCGACAGAAAAGAAGGTACATCGAAAATGAGTGGTGGCATTTTTAATGAAGCGCTTTGGGGCGTATTAAAAATGAAAATTAGAAGCTTGTCGAGAAAATATGAAGTCAGTAAATAGCAATTTCATTAATTATCCGTAAAATCCACTCTATTATATATATAATGGTACAAATTGCAACCTTCTTTGTTAAATTGTAAACTTAACTCTCCCATTTACGTAAATTTTCAAAATCGCAGGTAACCTGAAAAATCGGAAAAATGAAAACTTTAATCAGAGATGCTACCATAATTAACGAAGGACTAAAATTTAAAGGTTCTGTTTTAATTTCGGAAAAACGAATAAATAAGATATTTCCAAGTGGCATTCCTTCCAATTTCGATTTTAAAGACGTTGAAATTATTGATGCCAACGGGTTATATTTAATACCTGGGATAATTGATGAACAGGTTCATTTTCGTGAACCGGGGTTGACCCATAAAGGTGATTTATCCACCGAAAGCCGCGCTGCTGTTGCCGGTGGTATAACTACTTACATGGAAATGCCCAATACTATTCCGCAAGCTGTAACTCTGGAAATTCTGGAAGAAAAATATAAACGCGCGGCAGTTGTTTCGTCTGCCAATTACTCCTTTTATATGGGCGCAACCAACGACAACCTTGATGAAGTGCTTAAAACCGATCCTTCCAAGGTTTGCGGAATAAAAGTTTTTATGGGCTCCTCAACCGGAAACATGCTGGTGGATGACGAAAATACTCTTTCTGAAATATTTAAAAATGCCCCAACTTTGGTAGCAACCCATTGTGAAGACGAGAAAACAATTCTGAAAAATATCGAAACAGCCCGGGGCAGATATGGCGAAAACGTGCCAATGTCGCGTCATGCACATATCAGAAACGACGAGGCATGTTATATTTCATCATCGAAAGCTGCTGAACTTGCTTCAAAATTCGATACCCGACTTCATGTTCTTCACCTTACTTCGGCAAAAGAAATGAGCCTTTTCAAGCCAGGAAAAGTTGCTGATAAAAAAATAACTGCGGAAGTTTGTGTTCATCATCTTTGGTTCGATGAAATGGATTACATTTCACTTGGCACAAAAATTAAATGGAATCCTTCAATAAAATCAAAAAAAGACAAGGAAGCACTTTGGGAAGCTTTACTCGCCGATAAAATTGATGTAATTGCCACCGACCATGCACCACACACGATTGAAGAAAAAAACAACACTTATTTTAAAGCCCCTTCTGGCGGACCACTTGTGCAACATTCGTTGGTTGCAATGCTCGAAATGAGCCGAAAAGGATTTATTCCGATTGAAAAAGTGGTTCAGAAAATGTGCCACGCACCGGCTGATTTATTCAGAATTGAAAAACGTGGATATATTCGCGAAGGTTATTTTGCCGACCTGGTATTAATAGACCCCAACAAAAGCTGGGTTGTCTCACCTGAAAATATTTTGTACAAATGTGGCTGGTCGCCTTTCGATGGATTGGAGTTTACTCACCAGGTTAACACTACTTTTGTAAACGGAAAAATCGCTTACAGAAACAATAAAATTCAACCTTCAATTATTGGCGAAAGAGTTACTTTTAATCCGGCGTAATATCCGTTTCGTTGTTTCCTGAATAATTGGCTGGTAATTCTTTAGAAGTTTTTGCACCTAATTTCTTTAGGTTCTCTACTTTACCAATCAGGTTACCACTTCCATTTTGCAGTTTATTCATGGCGTCGGAATAGTTGTTTTGCGCTGAAGAAATGCTTTTGCCTACCTTTTCCAGGTCGGTCACAAAACCAACAAATTTGTCGTACAGAGCCCCACCCTGCCGGGCAATTTCGATGGCATTGCGGGTTTGGTTTTCCTGTTGCCAAACCGAGGCGATGGTGCGCAAAGTGGCCAGTAAAGTTGACGGGCTCACCAGCACCACTTTCTGGTCCCATGCAAACGAAAACAGTTCGTGGTCTTCCTGCACTGCCAGTCCGAATGAGGATTCAACCGGGATAAACAGCAACACAAAATCGGGCGAGTTGAGTTGCCTGGCGGTTTGGTAATGCTTTTCGCTCAATCCCTTAATATGCGTTTTCAAACTCAGCAGGTGTTCTTTCACAGCCTGCAGCCGCTCCTTTTCATCGGCTGCATTTACCGCGCGTTCGTATGCAAGCAGCGAAACTTTTGAGTCAATAATGATGTGTTTGTTGTCGGGCAGGTTGATAACAATGTCGGGCTGAATGCGTTTTCCATCTTCAGTCGAATCGCTGAACTGTTTGCGGTAGCCCTGTTCACCCTCGTTGAGTCCCGAGCGTTCGAGAATGCGTTCCAAAACCACTTCGCCCCAGTTGCCTTGTTTTTTCACATCGCCTTTCAGCGCTTTGGTCAGGTTGCCGGCCTCCTCGCTAATGCGGGCATTCAGTTCATACAGTTTTTTCAACTCAGCGCGCAGGTCGGTCTGGTCTTTCAACCCCTGCCGGTAAGTGTCCTCCACTTTTTTCTCAAACAAATCTATTTTCTCGCGAAGCGGATTCAGCACTTCGCCAAGGTTTTTGCGGTTGGTTGTGGTAATTCGCTCGCTGTTTGTTTCAAGAATTTTGGCAGCAATATTTTCAAATTCGAGCGTGAATTTTTTGTGCAGTTCGTCGATATCACGTTTTTGGGTTTGCAGTTTGTCGAGCAGCGAATTGTTTTCGGCTTCAGCCAGTGTTGCCTGTCGTTGCAGTTGCTCGCGCTGTTTGGTCACTTCGGTTAACTGTGCGCTCAACTTGGCGTTTTCGGCTTCCAAAACCCGCAGCCGTTCTTCATTTTGAACTGCTGATTTCAGTTGTTCCTTTTCCCTGTTTTGTTGGAGGATTTTGAAAACAAGAAATCCGAGCAGAAATCCGGCTGCCAGTCCGGCGATGATTGAAAAGATATCCATTTTCTGATGATTTGGTTGGTTAAAAATACAATTAAAATAAACCGGAAAAACCTTATTCAATTTAACAAATAATTTTCAGGAGTTCAGAAACAACGACAGACAGGATTTTTCTATCTTCGGAAAAAAATTAACCTGAAAAGCCGCTTACAAAATTTCCAAAGCAAAAAACGGATGAAGAAGTTTAACATCGGATTAATCATCGCTGCTGTATTGATAATTTTGGCAGAGTTGGTTATTATCACAACAAGCAATTTTAGCTGGTCGAAAATCCTTGGCCCGGTATTAACCATCATTGCCATGATTCTGGTGATAATTCAGGTTGTCTATAAAACCAAATACGAGAAAAACAAAAAGATTAAATCCAACCAATAAATCAATAATGGAACAAGCTCAACTCAAATCAAAAAGCTACTTCACATCTTTAAAAATCATCCATTTTGCTTTAACTGCAGGCATCGCATTTTTTATGCTGATTGCAATCTCTTTGCAATTCACGGGTTTTGAGCCAGAGTTAAAAGAACTTGAAGAAATATTGCTGGCAATTACTGTTGCAGGCGCTGTTGCCGGGGTTTTTACCGGCAATCTGCTTTTCACGAAAAAGCTGGAACAATTGGTTGAACTGAAATGTCTGAAAGAAAAACTGATTGGCTATCAATCGGCACTGATATTAAAATATGCAATGGTGGAAGGCCCGGCGTTTTTTACCATTGTTGCCTACCTTTTAACAGCCAATATTCTATTTCCTTTAATTACTGTATTACTGGTTTTTACGATGGTACTTTTTGCACCCCGTAAAGATAAACTTATCAGCGACCTTAACCTTTCGAGACGAGAAACCGAGATGCTGAATAATTCGGATGCTGTGATAGAATAACTTATTAAGTTACTGCTTTTGACATTTACAGTATCAGCATATCACAATTAAAATCATTAACCTGATACATTCAACCACCAAATCCACCGGTTCAATTGCAAATTTCCCGTTTTCCTCAAATTTCAGAGATATTGAAACATCATTTCGTTTTACTTTTGCCTGAACAATTCAACAGAAAACAGAACAACAATGACCTTTTTCAAAAAGTATTTTTCAACTTATCATGAACCCGGTGGAATTAAGGAGGTGCTGATTCTCGCTTTTCCGATGATAATTTCCACCGCCTGCGATGGCGTGATGACTTTTCCCGACCGCCTGTTTCTTGCCCGCGTGGGTTCAGAACAAATGAATGCTGCCATGGGCGGCGGCGTTACCATGCAGATGCTGATGTTTTTCTTTGTCGGACTTACGGGCTACTCCACCGCACTGGTGGCGCAATATTTCGGTGCCGGTGAAAAACGGAACGCCACAAAAGCGGCGTTTCAGGCCATTTTGGTTACGCTGCTGGCCTGGCCGGTGATTTTGCTGATAAAACCGCTGGCTTTTGTCTATTTCGATTTAATGAATTTTCCCGAATCGCAGCTGGGTTACCAGGTTGAATACATGAATATTCTGGCATTGGGCGCTGTTTTCAGTATGATGCGCTACACGCTGGGCTGCTATTTTTCGGGCATTGGCAAAACAAAAATTGTGATGAGCGCCACACTGGTGGCCATGGTTGTAAATGTTGTTCTCGATTACATTCTGATTTTTGGCAAGTTCGGATTTCCGGCCATGGGCATTCGGGGAGCTGCAATCGCAACTGTGGCCGGAGGTTTTGCCGCCACCATTATTTTGCTTGTGGTTTATCTAGGCAGAATCAACCGCACCGAGTTTGGCGTGTTGAAATCGTTCCGGTTCAACTTTCCGATTATGAAAAAACTGATTTATTACGGGTCGCCGGCCGGACTTGAAATGTTTCTGAATTTCCTGGCGTTCACCACAATGATAGCCATTTTTCATTCGCAGGGCGATGCTGTTGCCACCGCCACCACCATCATGTTTAACTGGGACCTCGTTTCGTTTATCCCACTGCTCGGAATCGAAATTGCGGTGACCAGTCTGGCCGGGCGCTACATGGGTGCCGGCAAGCCTGAAATTGCGCAACATGCAGCCATTTCGGCCATCAAAACCGGTATATTTTATTCGGTGGTTATTCTGGCGCTTTTTGTTTTTATTCCCGAACAGCTTGTTCAGGTTTTTCATCCTGAAAACCCAACGGCTGTGTTCGACGAGGCAGTCCCGATTGCCGTTACCATGATTCGGATTGCGGCGTTATATGTACTGGTTGAAGCCGTGGTTGTTGCGTTGGTTGGCGCTTTGCGGGGTGCGGGCGACACGCATTTCACCATGATTGTTTCGGTGGCTACGCATTGGTCGTTTGTGCCGCTGCTTTACCTGTCGATGAATGTGCTGAAACTTTCGGTGCCATTCAGCTGGTTTTTGCTGGTGCTGTTTTTCCTGATATTCTCAACCATTCTTGTTTTCAGGTTCAGAAGCGGAAAGTGGAAAAAAATTAAGGTCATTCACGCAGATGCTGCTGTACATTAAACGACAGAAAAAATCCGGAAATACATGTAACACAAGTTGTGATTCAGCGTCTGATTCTACACAACCAAAAAATAAACTAAAATGAAACAGAAAATTTTTGCCGCCCTCATTATCGCATTTTCAGCCCTGCAAGGGTTTACCCAACAATTCGACAAAGCAAAACTCGATGCCTATTTCGACCAACTGGAACAACACGACAAATTTATGGGAAGTGTTGCCGTTTCGCGCAACGGCGAAATCATTTACACAAGGTCGGTTGGTTACATCGATGTTGAAAACAAACTGAAAGCCAACGAAAATTCGAAATACAGAATCGGGTCCATTTCAAAAACTTTTACCACCGTTTTGGTGATGAAAGCTGTTGAAGAGAAGAAACTGGAACTGAATCAGACCATCGACAAGTATTTTCCGGCCATCAAAAATGCAGAAAAAATTACTGTGGCCAACTTGCTGTATCATCGCAGCGGCATCCACAGTTTTACCGACGACAAAGAATACCTCGACTGGAACACACAGCCAAAAACCGAAAAAGAGATGCTCGAAATCATTGTGAAAGGTGGCAGTGATTTTGAACCCGACAGCAAATCGGTATACAGCAATTCAAATTTTGTGCTGCTTACTTTTATCGTCGAAAAGAGTTTTAACAAAACATATAAAGATTTGGTAAACGAATTCATTGCAAAACCTACGGGTTTGAAAAACACAAGTCTGGGTGGAAAAATCGATTCAAAAAATAATGAATGCAAGTCGTACAAGTTTAATGGCGAATGGAATACAGAAACTGAAACGGATATTTCCATACCGCTGGGTGCCGGCGGCATTGTTTCCACGCCGACGGATTTGGTAAAATTCAGCGATGCTTTATTTGGCGGAATACTTGTTTCAAAAGAAAGCCTTGAAAAAATGCATACCGTGAAAGAAAGATATGGCATGGGTTTATTTAAAACTCCTTTTAACGATAAAACAGGTTTTGGACACACGGGTGGCATTGATGGTTTTACATCAGTTTTCAGCCATTTTGTCGATGGAAATATTTCGTATGCAATGATTTCGAACGGAACAAATTTTAACAACAATAATATATCAATTGCTGTTTTATCCGCAGTTTTCGGAAACGATTTTGAAATCCTGGATTTCAAAGCCTTTAAAGTGGATGCCAAGACGCTCGAAAAATATGTGGGTGTGTATGCATCGACCCAGATTCCGCTGAAAATTACAATTTCAAGAAACAACGAAACCCTTGTTGCGCAGGCCACCGGGCAATCGGCATTCCCGCTGGAAGCAACAGCCATTGACAAATTCAGATTCGAACAGGCCGGTGTAGTGATGGAATTTAATGCAGCGGACAAATCGATGGTTTTAAAACAAGGTGGCGAATATCTTTTTAAAAAGGAATAAAACAAACACGTAAAAGACATCAAACTGAATCGCTTTACAATAAGTAATTTACAGCTCGCCTTGGGCTTTTGAAGCAAACTTGACAACCGCTTCATTTACAATTGAAAAAACGATACAGATTTATATCATCGTTTAAAGTTTGAAACATTGAATTCTTATTCTTTTTTTTTCAATTTTATTCCAAATAAAAATCCTGTCAATTTAAATGGTTTTATCAGCCAGTTATACAGTACAAACAATGTAGGAAAAACAGTTGCCACCAAAACCACTAATTTCAGCGACCAGTGCAGTGGCCATTGTACCACATAATATCCAAAAGCAACAATTATGGTTTGGTGCAGAATGTAAAACGGGTAAACTGCCTGATTTGCAAAAGTCAAAAACCTGTTATTGAAATTGAGGTACTTCCGCGCAAAACCCAGGATACTTAAAATAAGCAACCAAATATGCACTGAATTTAGTAAACCATACATATAAAAACGTGTATCCTGTTGTTTTGGAAAACTAAAATCCCACCAAAACCCATAAAAAAGCGCGGTAATACAAATTGCAGCAACTACCAGAAAATGCCACCGGTACTTTTCGCACATCGTCCAAAACCGTTCACTCCCGCCAAACAGATAGCCATAAAAAACCAGGGTAAGCGAAAAAACAAACAAAAACCAGTCGTCGAGTAAGCTCATCTGTTCGGGATATTCAAGATAAAGTGTGTAATAATAAAATACCAACGGTAACAATTGAAGCAGAACTGCAAGCGGATTCGATAAAAATGTTTCAGCTTGTTCCTTTAACCGCTGCATCAGTTTTATTTTAAAAAGACCGAAAACTGGAATTAACAACATACAGAAAACATACAAGTAAACAACATACCACATATGACTCCAGGTAAGTGTTCCTTCGGGGTAAGGAATGAAATTCCACACCGACGGATAGAAATCAGGATACGAAATATTGATCTCGCCTTTTTGCAAACGTTCGAAATAAACCTGTAGGGGAATGGTAAAAAACATGGCAAACAAAAGCGGAATAAACAACCTAACAAAACGCTCGCCTGCAAAAGATAAAACCGACCGTCGTTGAAGCGAAAAATGAATACCAACCCCTGAGATAAAAAACAACAAGGGTAATCGCCATTGATGAAGCCACAAAATTAGACGACTTAGACCAGCCGATGTTTCGCTGTTTTTTATTTCCCAGCCAAAAATCACAAATGGCATGGCGCAATGAAACAAAATGAGAAGAAAGAAAGCTAGCACACGAATCCAATCGATGTAATATTTACGTCTAGTGTTTGAATTTTCCATACAATTTAGCCTGATTTTGAATATTGCTGTGACGGAGAAAAATAACAATTAGTTACAGCATCACAAAAACAATGCTTTTCAAGTTAAAAGACGCAGGTAAAAAGAATGAAAATGACCTTTTAAACAGCTACTTTCCGGAATGGAAAGTTAAAAACAACCCCTAATTTTACCTTGAAATTTTAAAAACCAATAATGATAACAATCAGTCATCTTCAACACAACGATCTGCGCGGATTAAAGGAATTGTATGAAAACGCATTTGAAGGATCGCATACCGATTTTGACAAACTCACCTTGCGTTTCGGTGAAATAGAAACTAACCGGGATTACGTGATTTTATGCGCCCGTGAAGACAAACGGGTTGTGGGTTCTGTTTTAGGTGTGGTATGCCATGAGTTGTTCGGACAGTGCAATCCGTTTATGGTTCTGGAAGATGTGGCTGTTCTGCACGCGTACCGGAGACGTGGAATTGCCCGGCAACTGATGTTAAAAATGGAAGAAGAAGCCCGCAATAGAAACTGTTCGATGATTTTGTTTGTTTCAAGCGTTCATCGTTCAGGGGCACATAGTCTTTACGAATCGCTGGGTTACGGGACGGACAAGGTAAATGGTTACCGTAAAAGACTGTTGTAAATCGTCTGAAGGAAAACAGTTTTCCTGCCAGCAAAATCAAGGTAATTAATTTTCAAAAAAACCCAAACCTTTTTATACTTTCGGTTTTCAAATTTCAAACCATGGATGTACGTATCGAAGAAAGCTGGAAACCTGTGCTGGCCGAAGAGTTCGGAAAGAGTTATTTTGCTGAATTAACTTCATTTGTAAGAAACGAGTATAAAACTCAGACCATTTATCCGCCTGCAAAACTCATTTTTAATGCTTTCGATCAATGTCCGTTCAACCAGTTAAAAGTTGTGATACTAGGGCAGGATCCATATCATAACCCGGGTCAGGCTCACGGTCTTTGTTTTTCGGTAAACGATGGTGTTGATTTTCCACCCAGTTTGCGGAATATTTTTAAGGAATTGCAAAATGATGTTGGAAAAGAAATTCCACGAAGCGGAAACCTGACCGGCTGGGCAAAACAGGGAGTTTTGCTGATCAATGCCACGTTAACAGTGCGGGCAAGCCTGGCTGGCTCACATCAGAATAGAGGATGGGAGCAATTTACCGATGCTGTAATTAATAAAATAAACGAACAAAAACAGCATGTTGTTTTTATTTTATGGGGAAACTACGCAATTAGCAAAGCCAAATTTATAGATCAAAACAAACATTTGGTCCTGAGCTCGGTGCATCCTTCACCCTTATCGGCCAGCCGCGGTTTTTTTGGCAACCGGCATTTCAGCAAAGCAAATGAGTTTCTGGTGAAAAACGGATTGCAACCGATTCAGTGGTAATGCATGAATGCATGAATGCGAGAATGCATGAATGGAAGAATTTAATACAATACGTCCTTTAAACTTTAAACACTGAACATTAAACTCATATTTACCACTTGTAAACAATCGAATTGATATTCATTCCGGCGCCAACAGAACAAAGAACAATATAATCACCATGGTTTACCCGGTGGCCATTCATTTTGCCCTTTACAACCAAATCGAGTAAAGTTGGTACAGTTGCAGTTGATGAGTTTCCAAGTTTACTGATGCTCATAGGCATAATTTCCATAACATCTCCCTGCTCTTCATACAACTTAAAAACATTATTCAGTATCACTTCATCCATCTTTTCGTTGGCCTGGTGAATAAAAACTTTTTTAATGTCGGTAAGATGAAGCCCGGCTTTATCAAGACTTTCCTTTACAACTTTCGGTACTGTGCTAATTGCATAAACATACAATTTGTGCCCAATCATCTTAACATACAATTCGTTACCCTGAAAATCGGGATGATACGAACCGCCCAGAGTAAGTAACGAACCGTACTGAGCCGAATCGGAGCGGCTTGAATGACAGAGGATACCTGTTGGTTCTTCGCTTTCAATAGCTTCAACAATTGTTGCACCTGCGCCATCGGCATAAATCATCGAATCGCGATCGTGTGGATCTGAAATTCGGGACAAAACATCGGCGCCCACAACTACACCACGCTTCAAAAAACCGCTTTTAATATATGCATCGGCTATTATCATTGCCTGAGTCCAACCGGGGCATCCCGAAATAACATCATGACAGAAACATGCAGGATTATTGATTTTTAGTTTCATTTTTACCCGGTTTGCGAGCGAAGGAACAGCATCCATTCGCACATTTCCCGGCAGAATGTCGCCAAAGTTATGACTTACAATTATAAAATCAAGGCTTTCCTTATCAATTGCAGCCGAATCACAGGCATCCTGCACGGCCATTGCTGCAATATCAGATGTTACCTGCCCTTCGGCAACATAACGCCTTTCGGCGATATTGGTAATTTCGTAAAATTTCTTTATTATTTCCTCATTGGTTTTGTCGGTTATTTTCTTTCCAGAGGGTTCGTAAAACTCATGTTCCAGAAAATAATCGTTTCTAACTATAATTGGGGGGAGGTAACTTCCAGTTCCTATAATCCGGGTATAAATTTCCTTTCTCATTGTAATCCAACTTCTTATATTCGCTCTGATTCCTTATATCTTTTTAACTCAAACTTCTCACCATCAAAAACTCCATACGAAAAGTTACTAATCCAGTCGCCCAAAAGCACAAATCTGGTGTTTTCGTTTACCTGAAAATCTACCATGTGATGACGGTGGCCAAAAATAAAATAATCTACCGACTCCTGTTTCAAAAAACTTTGAGCAAATTTATACATTCCGTCATTGTTAACATTAAATTCTTCTTCCTCTTTTTTAAGCTTTTCGGTTCGGCTCGATCCCGACCATTTGTGCGCAATATGCAGGGCAAAATTGGGGTGCAACCTCGAAAACCACCACTGCAGATTTTTATTGGTGAATATTTTTTTCAGCCTGTTGTAGCCAACATCCCCGGCATCCAAACCGTCACCGTGGGCCAGAAAAAACTTCTTTCCACCAATTTCCTTCACAATTGAATTATGATGAACAATTACTCCCAGTTCTGATGGTAAATAATCGAATACCCACAAATCGTGATTACCAGGGAAAAAATAAACCGGAATTCCGCGGTCTGTTAAGTTTGCAATTCGTCCTAAAATACGAGTAAAACCACGAGGTACAACCTTTTTATACTCCCACCAGAAATCGAAAATATCGCCCATTAAATAAAGTTCGGCAACGTCTTCATTAATATCGTCGAGCCAGCGCGCCAAAAGCAGTTCGCGTTCACGATTATTCTTAAAAGCAGGCGCTCCAAGATGAACATCGGAAATAAAATATATTTTCCCTTTTCCTATCAAAATATAATTTTATTGATTGTTACGGACTGTATTGAAATCAGGTTTTTATTTCAGGATTCGTGCAAGAACTTTATCCAAATCGGGACCAGTGAGGTTTTTGGCCACAATTTTTCCTTCCCTATCGAGAATGTAATTAAACGGAACCGATTGGATATTGTAATTCAGTACTGCTTTTGTGCTTCCTTCCAAATCGCCAACATTAATCCAATTTAATTTATCCTGGTCGATGGCATCTAACCATTCACTTCGGTTAACCCCCACGTTTACCTGGTAAATTTCGAGTCCCTTTTGTTTATATTTTTGATAAACTTCGCCAAGTAATGGATTCAGAACCCGGCAACCCTGATCTTCTGCCGCCCAGAAATGCAATAAAACAACTTTCCCTCTTAACGATGAAAGTGCAATATCTTTCCCGTTTAAATCGGGCAGTACAATTTCCGGACTATTTACACCTTCCTCTTCAATGAATTTTTTCATTTGTGCTGCTTTCTCGTCGCGCAAATATTGCAACGTATTTTCGTATAAAGCTTTTACAAGAATTGAATTAGGATAAATGGCATTTAATGCCGATGCTGCCGTGCGCATGGTTTGCAGGTCTTTTATAACAAAACTTTGATCCCTGTATTTTTGATACAAGGCATACACACTGGCCATCGAAAATGGATTATTGAGAACAAAATTTATCGAGAATTTCGATTGTTCTTCAATTAATCTGATATATTCCTGATTCCATTGAGCGCTTAATTCCTCGAAACTCGGGTTATTAACATTTAAATTTCTCAGTTGTCTAAGCGAATCGAGTTTATGCTCGGTATGGTTTAAACTCTCAGTTAGTTCTTTTATCTGAATTGACCCAATTGATCCCTGAACGACATATTCCCTGCCAAAATTAGCGGCATCGGCCTCAATAAAAACCTGGTCAACCGAATCGACTAAAAGTGTTATAAACTTATTACCCGAAAGTTTTAACACATAATAAGTTGGTATGGTAGTTTCACCTTTAAATTCAAACTCACCCTTTTCGTCGATCTTCTGTTTCCCAACAGGTTTTGTCGATGAAACCAGCAACTCTTCAAGATAAATGGTATCGCCTTCAGCATGGGTAATTTTTCCGCTTATCGAAAATTGGTTTTTTTTCTGACAACTGCTAAAAACAATTACTGAAAGAATAAGAACAATAATAAACCGATTAAAAATCATGTTTCTCTTTTTTAAAGGGCGTAAAATTAACAAAATCCACTATATCAAAAACAGTATCAATGAAAATAACATATTTTAAGGAATTTGCTTTTGGGTGTTTTTCTTATTTTTAAGTTCACATTCTCGTTAAAAAAATATATGTTCGCCGATATTCGAATAACAAAGTGAAATTACATACAGATTTAGAATTATTTAAAGCAAGAAAACCGGTGGTTACGATTGGCACTTTCGACGGTGTTCACCTCGGACACAGGAAAGTGATTGTTCGTTTGCAGGAATTTGCCAAACAGCACGATGGTGAAACTGTGATATTTACTTTTCATACTCATCCGCGCCTTGTTACAATGCCAAACGAAACCAATTTACGACTGCTGACCACACTTCGCGAAAAAATTAACCTTTTTGAAAAACACGGAATCGACCACCTTATTATTTATCCTTTCGACAAATCATTTTCGGAGTTAACTTATTCTGAATTTGTAGAGAAAATTCTTGTCGAAAAAATTGGTACTCACTGTTTGGTAGTTGGTTACGACCATAAATTCGGGAAAAACCGGGAAGGAGGATTTGAATACCTGAAAAATTGTGCCGGAAAATTTAATTTCGAAATTGAACGACTTGATGCCCTGTTAATTGAAGAAGATAGTGTGAGTTCGACAAAAATAAGGAATGCACTGCAAAATGGCGATATCGAAAAGGCTAATCATTACCTCGGATACCAGTTTACGCTGCATGGCACTGTTGTAAACGGTAAACAACTGGGCCGTAAACTGGGATTTCCAACTGCCAATATTGAAGCGTCAGACAAACATAAAATTATTCCGGGTTATGGTGTGTACGCTGTAAAAGTTGAATTAAACAATACCGAATATAACGGAATGTTAAACATTGGCACCCGCCCAACCTTTAATAACAATGCCGATAACCGCAGCATCGAAGTAAATATTTTTGATTTCGAAGACGATATTTATGGAAATGAAATTACCTTAAAATTTGTTGGAAAAATAAGGGATGAACAGAAATTCGACAATATTGAAATGCTTGTAAACCAGCTGGTAAAAGATAAAATTGCAGCTTTATCGATTCTTGGCAAATAATAACCTATTTTCTGATTAACAGACATGAAACCGGCAAATGGTCGGATGCCCGAAAATTATTTGCCTTGAAATTGTACGATTTAAATTTATCGCTGTGTAAAATATTATCGATACGGAAATTGGGCAATTTACCAATGTATGTCCGCGCAAATCCTTTTCCCGAACCAACAAAAGCATCATCTAAATCGCCCCGCATTTGTTGGTAGGTATATGAAACCGGAGTATCATTAAAATCGCCACAAATAATTATCGGATAATGTGTATTATCGATTATCTTTTTAATTTCCCTAACCTGTTCAGCCCGCATCTGAAAAGCTCTTTTCAATTTTCCCCCAATTTCTCGTATCTCCCTGATATCTTCTTCTTCAACTATTCCGGGAGAATCGATTATTTCATATTTCCGGGGATCAATTTTGTAGGATTGCAAATGCACATTGAAAATGCGAACCGTATCAGCACCAATTAAAACATCAGTATAAATGGCCATATTGGGTGATTTTTTAAATCTGATTTCCCCCATTTTGATTATTGGGTATCGGGTGTAAGTTACCTGTCCAAAAGATGCACCCGATCTGGCAAAATGATAGTGTTCAATTGATTTAAGATTGTTCACTGTTCGTTTAACACTAAAAATCCTGTTGTTGCCTAACACAACATCCTGAAGACAAATAATATCGGCATTTTGATCGTTAAGAAAATCGATTATTTTGGTTACTCTTTTCTGTTGATCTGTTATTTTATTGCCGGCAAAATTCTGAACATTGTACGAAACTACTTTAATTCCGGCTTCCTCTGTTTTTCTTGAACCTATTTGAACATAGCGGTTAATAAATCCCAAACCTATTGTAATTGCCAAAAGAGAAAGCAGCATAAACCGGGGTTTCACAACTCCCCAAAAAACTACAAAAATGATATTCGCAACAACAATAAACGGAAATGCAAGTCCAAAAAATGAGGGTACCCAAAATTTATCGGGGGGAATGTAAACTGACAGATAGCTTATTATTAGCGCCAGAATCACTAAAAAATTAAACAATAAAAACAAGTATAAAATGGCTTTTTTCAATTTCAGTTTTCTTCGGAAAATTTTCTGCAAGATAAAAAAAAGAGGTTAAAATTTTTAATTCAAATAGGACAGTTATAATTTTATTGCTTTTAGCTGGTTATAAATTTACAATTGAATTTTGTAACCACCTGTCAGTTAAAACTCTTCCGGCAACAAATCATGCGATTTTTTCCATTAATATCTTTCCTGATTTCAATATCGGAAAAACCAAAATCCCTCATCATAAGTATCATTTCAGCACCAAGGTTTTCGTTTATTTCGAAAAAAAGCTTCCCGTTTCCGACCAGATATTTTTTTGCAAAAGCTGCAATAGACCTGTAAAACACAAGCGGATCGCCATCGGAAACAAACAGGGCATTTTGTGGTTCGTAATTTAAAACATTGGGCAACATTTGTGTTTTTTCAATTTCCCTTATGTATGGTGGATTACTTACAATTACATTATATTCATCCCAGTTAGTTTCTCCCCACTTTAAAATATCTGCCTGGAGAAAATCGACATCCAGTTTGTTTTTCAGTGCATTCAACCGTGCCACTTCGAGTGCACTTTCAGAAATATCAATCCCCGTGATATCAGAATTTTTTAACTGGCGTTTCAGGGCGAGCGCAATACAACCGCTGCCGGAACCCACATCAAGTACTTTGCTGTTTTCGGGTATATTACTTTTCACTATCCAATGTACAAGTTCTTCGGTTTCGGGTCGTGGAATTAAAACCGAAGGATTTACCGTTAATTTCAATCCATAAAATTCGGTTTCTCCCAAAATGTATTGAACAGGTTCAAATTTTTTCAATCTCAAAACGATTTCCTCAATCCTGCTGAAATCTGTTTCCTGAATTTTTACATGCTTTTTTACAACCTGGTCTGTAAAATTCCAGCCACAAATCGATTCAAAAATTATCCGGGTAAAACCTTCAATTTCCGAAACAGGGTACAATTCACCCAATTCTGATTTAATATATTGAATAGTCGCGTTCATTTTCTACTTTTGACTATGTAAAGTTATACTTTCCACGCGAAATGAAAACAGAAGAAAAATACATGAACCGTTGCCTCGAACTTGCAAAACAAGGAGCAGGGAATGTTTCTCCAAATCCGATGGTGGGTTGTGTAATTGTGCACAACGACTGTATTATTGGCGAAGGATATCATGAAAAATATGGCGAAGCACATGCCGAAGTTAATGCAATTAAATCGGTAAAAAACATTGAATTGCTAAAAGAAAGTACACTGTATGTTTCGCTGGAGCCTTGTGCGCATTTCGGTTTAACACCACCCTGTTCTGATTTGATTGTTGAAAAAAGGATTCCAACCGTAGTAATCGGCACCATCGATTCGTTTGCAAAGGTTGCCGGAAAAGGAATAGAAAAAATGATGAAATGCGGGATAAATGTTCAGGTTGGAATACTTGAAAAGGAGTGCCGCGAAATAAATAAACGGTTTTTTACTTTTCACGAAAAAAAGAGGCCATATATTTTTCTGAAATGGGCCGAAACTACTGATGGTTTTATTGATTTTGACCGAAACCAAAACCAGTTTGGTCAACCAGCCTGGATAACAGGTGAAAAATCATTGCTACGGGTTCACCAAATGCGGGCTGTGGAAGATGCAATTCTGGTTGGAACAAATACAGCTTTAAAAGACAATCCTTCTCTGACTGTCAGGCACTGTGAAGGTAGAAATCCGGTCAGACTGGTACTCGACAACCATTTGCGGCTTACTGAAAATCTGAATCTTTTTGATGGAACTGTAAAAACCATCATTTTCAATTCTGTAAAAAATCAGGAATCAGGGAATCTTGAATTCATCAAAATCGATTTTAATAAAAACATTATTCCACAGATTTTAAAAACACTTTATCAGAAAAATATCCAATCGCTGATTGTAGAAGGAGGAAAACAATTGCTGGAAAGTTTTATAAAGGCGAATATTTGGGACGAAGCTTTCAGGTTTGTTGGCAATAAATTTTTTACAAGCGGAATAAAGGCTCCCGAAATTACAGGCACAATTATTCATTCTGAAAAAATCGAAGGAGACCAGCTTTTAATATATAAAAACCCGGTTAATCGCTGACTACGTTAGGTCCGTTGGGCAGGATTTGAATTTTCAGCACATTTTCAACGTACTGAAAATAATAGAAAAGCTGGTGATTAATTTGAAAACCGTAATCCTTGGTGCGGTTATACCCTGTAATTGGAACAAAAAAATCGTTTTTATCCTTTTGATTTGATATGTGATTCCATTCTTTTACATACTTTCTGTTCCAGTTTTCATAATACTGTTGCGAACGGTTTGTGGTCTGGCTTTTTTGCAAATCATACCACGTTTTGAATTTACTGTCGAAAGTTTCAATGGCATACGATACGCTATCGCTTGTAGTTTTGGGTTCTTCTTTTTCAGCTTCTGCCACTACTGCTTTTGGTCCCGAACATGCCCAAAAAAAAGTTAAAACTGTCAATAAAATAAACAATTGTTTCATTTTTGTTTTCCTCCCTCATGTAAAAATCCGGTTGTGTTTACGAATTAATTATCTAAATTGCTTTTGACGGCAAAATTCATGAAATTTGGTTAGAAAAGCAATAATTTTAACAAATGAACTGGACTGGTTTTTGGCAAATATTTTCACTTGTTTTTTTGATAACTGCAATTCCGGTTGCTGTTATGCTTGTTTTGGAAAAACGCTCGCCATTTAAAACTATTGCCTGGATACTGGTTTTGTTGCTTGTTCCGATTATCGGCCTGGTTTTTTATCTTTTTTTCGGACAAGAGTACCGCAAGCAAAAACTATTTTCGCGAAGAGGGGTAAAAAGTCTTAGTAAAATAAGAAAAATGTCTTCCAAACAGTTACGCGAAATCGAACATACTCATTTGCAACTCAGTCCTGAAGTTTTAGAGAAAAAGAATTTAATCCGTTTACTGCTCAATAACTCCGACTCGCTGTTAACCACCGGAAATGAATGTAAAATACTGAATGATGGAATTGAAACATTTAAAGCCATTTTCAATGCAATAAAAAATGCGCGGCATCACATTCACCTCGAATACTATATTATCGACAACGACAAAATTGGCAACCAGTTAACAGACCTGCTAATTCAAAAAAGTAAGGAAGGGATTGAGGTGAGAATTATTATTGACGACGTGGGTAGCTGGGATTTAAAAGAAAGTTTTTTCGATCGGTTAAGGGATGCAGGTATTGAGATTTACCCTTTTATGGAAGTGCGGTTTCCGCGGTTAACTTCGAGGGTCAATTTCAGAAATCACCGGAAAATATTAATCGTTGATGGTAAAATTGGTTTTACCGGCGGAATAAATATTGCCGACAGATACATCGAGGGAAAACCAAAAATTGGCCCGTGGCGTGATACACACCTGCAAATTACCGGCGATGCAGTGGCAACTATGCAGATAATTTTTGCTGCCGACTGGTATTTTGTAATTAACGAAAACCTGACTGGTGAAAAATATTTCACCCCGTTAACAGAGGATAATGGAACCCCGGTGCAGATTTCGGCAAGCGGCCCCGACTCCGACTGGGAGAATATTGAACAGGCTTATATTTCGGCTATTTTAAGTGCAAAGAACTATGTTTATCTGACTACACCCTATTTAATGCCGCCACAAACCATAGTTACCGCATTAAAAACTGCTTCCTTGAGTGGTGTGGATGTTAGAATAATTATACCTGAAAAATCGGATGCAATCGTTCCAAAATGGTGCTCATTTTCGTATGTTGAACCGTTTCTTGAAGCTGGAATAAAAATATATTTCTATCAAAACGGTTTTATCCACTCCAAAACTTTAATGATTGACAATGTTTTTTCGACAATTGGTACTACCAATCTCGATTTCAGGAGTTTGGAAACCAATTTTGAAATAAACGCCTTTATCTACGAAAGAAAATTTACCCGTAATTTATTGAGGTATTTTTTAAACGATTTACGTAACAGCCGCGAAATAAAACTGTCAGAATGGACCAAACGTCCGTGGCAGGACAAATTACGCGAATCGCTTGCACATGTTGTTAGTCCGATGTATTGAGAAGCCCCCATCCCAACCTTCCCCCAAAAGGAGAAGGAGAAAGAATGCTTAAAACGGAAGTTTCCCCAAATCCAAATTTCCGCCCGAAAGAATAATACCCACTTTTTTATTTTGAATATCGATTTTGCCCTCCAGAATGGCAGCAAGCGGAACGGCTGAAGAAGGTTCGATGATGATTTTCATACGTTCCCAAATCATTCGCATGGCTTCCACAATTTTTTCTTCCGAAACGGTTACAATATCGTCAACATTTTGCATGATGATGGCAAAATTTCGTTCGCCCAATGAAGTAAGTAAACCATCAGCAATGGTTTTTGGATGGACGGAAGGAATAATTTTTTTCTCGTGAAATGAGCGAAAAGCATCGTCAGCACCCGCGGGTTCAGCAGCAATTACTTTACAATATGGCAGCAAATATTTGGCAGAAAGCGCAGTTCCGCTTAATAAACCTCCCCCGCCAACCGGAGCCATAATAATATCGAAATCTCCTGATTCTTCAATCAGTTCCTTTGCAGCAGTTCCCTGTCCGGCAATTACGTTAAAATTATTGTACGGATGAATTTCTGTTGCGCCGGTTTCGGCCACAATCATTGCCAGTGTGGTTTCGCGTGCCTGCAATGTAGGTTCGCAAAACGTAATATTTGCACCATAACCGGCCACGGCTTTCTTTTTAATTTCCGGCGAATTGTCGGGCATTACAATATTGGCGGCAATTCCCCGCATTCTTGCTGCCAATGCCAGCGCTGCCGCATGATTTCCGGAAGAATGTGTTGCAACTCCTTTTCGTGCCTCATCTTCGGTTAACGAAAAAACGGCATTACATGCTCCTCGAAACTTAAAAGCACCCACTTTCTGAAAATTTTCGCACTTAAAAAAAAGGTTGCTACCTGTAATTTTATTAATACTTTTTGAAGTGAGTACGGGAGTATGGTGTGCATATTTTTGAACAATCCGATGAGCATGTTCAATATCGGAATAAGTTGGAATTGCAATTGTTTTCATAAAGCCAATTTATGTTGAACTTCAGCTTTCAATTTTGGCACATGATTTACTATTATAGCCCAAATAACAGTATTATTAATACTGTCATAAGCGTGTATTATCCTATTTCGAAGTCCGATTATTTGAACGGCATTTTCAAGGGATTCTTCTGTATTTAACTTATCATATTTGATTGTTGCTTCTCCTATTATTCCTAATTGTCGTTCAACTGCACTTTTGGTTTTTAAATCCTTTTCGTAATCTGCAAATGAATTTATTCCCGATGTAAACTCCTCAATCAGCGTAATTGCAAATAATATATCATCCAGATACTTTTTACTTTGAAGTTCCATAAATTAAGACTTTAGATTCATCAACACTTTGTTTCAAATAAGGATTCCGGATATTTGGATTGGTTAGCAAATCAACTTTCCTATTAAAGAATGCCTCCAATTTATCCCAAATAGATAAAATCTTTTCCCCTTTTTTAACTGGATCAGATTCATCAATCTCAACAATCAGATCAATATCGCTTTTGTTAAAATCAAAATTACCTGCTACTGATGAACCAAAAGCAAACATTGTTTTAACATTGTGCTCCTTGCACAAATTAGTAAATTCAGTTTGGTTTTTTTGTATGAGATCCTTTATAACCATGATTCAAAGATAATTGAAAAATGCAGTTAAGGATTGTTGGGTTTTGAAAATTTGTTGTTCATTAAATTCCAGTCGGTGTTGTAAATCGATTGTTTGCGCAACTCGCGTACCCTTTTCAGTCCCGAATAATAAAGGTAAATCAGGAAACCGATAAATACCACCGACAACCAGTCGATGCCGGTGAAAAGGATAAAATCGTAAATTCCATGAAGTAAAATCGGAATCAGCAGCGCTTTTCGTTTTAAATGATCTTCCCTTTTGGGGTAAAACCGGGCCATTCCGAAGTAAAAACCCATGGTAATACCAAAAATGGCGTGGGCAGGAACTGCAGTAATTGCCCTGGCAATGCCGGTAAAAACACCACCGCCAAATACATACAGAATATTCTCCACTGCTGCAAAACCCAGCGAAATAAACACACTGTAAACAATTCCATCATATTTATCGTTGAATTCGCGGCTTTTCCAGATGAGCATGTATAATGCGAGAAATTTGAATAATTCTTCGGTAAAAGCTGCAACTACAAATGCTTTCCAGGCTGCGGCCATTAATCCGTAAAAATAATTAGTAAAAGTTGAAAGGAAACGTTCGACAAAAAGAATGGGAATAACTGTTAAAGCGCCAGCCAGCAAAGCAACCAAAAGGAGTCGCAGCGGTTCTTTTTCGTATTTGTCGCGAAAATAGATGTACCCGGCAATTATCAAAACCGGTGCCAGCGAAAGAATCAGTAAATCCATAGATTATTAATTTGCAAAGACGCACGGCCGTGCGTCTCTACGATTAAATATTTTTGATCAATTCCTTCATAATTAATGTCATCCGGGGTTCGGCTTTCATTGCAACTTCCTGCACCTCTTCGTGTGTTATTTCTACTATTTCGCCCGGAACACCGCTATCTGTAACAATCGAAATTCCAAAAACCTTAATATTCATGTGCCTTGCAACAATAACTTCAGGAACTGTTGACATTCCGATTATATCAGCGCCCAGCAAACGGTACATTTTATATTCAGCCGGAGTTTCGAATGTTGGTCCCGAAACGCCTACGTAAATTCCTTCCTTAACATCAATGTTATGTTGCAATGCAATTAATTTTGCTTTGTTACGTAAACGTTCGTCATAACATTTACTCATATCGGGGAAACGGGTCCCCAGTTCCTTTTCATTTTTTCCACGAAGCGGATGTTCGGGAAAAAAGTTGATGTGGTCGTTTATGACTACAATTTCACCCACATGCCAGCCGGGATGCAAACCGCCACTCGCATTCGAAACAAAAAGGTGTGTGATACCAATAAACTTCAAAACCCTGACCGGAAAAGTTACTTCCTTCATCGAATAACCTTCGTAATAATGAAATCGTCCCTGCATTGCAAGTACCTCTTTATCACCAAGCTTGCCATAAATCAGTCGCCCTGCATGTCCTTCAACAGTTGATATTGGAAAATTGGGAATTTCGCTGTAAGGAATGGAATCTATGATTTCGATTTCGTTGACCAGACCACCCAATCCAGTTCCCAGAATGATTCCTATTTCAGGATTAGCGTTTATTCTTTCTGTTACGTAGTTCGCGGTTGCTTTTATTTTCTCCAACATAATTTAAAATTTTCTTATTGAATTCATTTTCACCATCATCGAGGAATTTAACTTTCACCGGTAAATAATACAGATTCATTTTAAATTCATCGGGCAAATTTGTCATATCTTTTAAACGCATCGAGTCTTTTTCGGTGGTAACTATTATTTTTTTATCAGATTGTAAAGTCTCAAATTTTTGCATTACCGATTGTATATCAGAACCTGTGTAGTAGTGATGATCGGGGAAAGAGAGTTTCTCTATTTTCCTGGAAAATTGTTTCAGATATGTAAAAATCAGATTTGGCGCCGCGATTCCGGTTAAAACGAGTAACGAATATGATTTTTCGGTATAAAAGGATTTGTCGAGTTTTGGAGCTGAAAAAACAGGTACCAAACTACCGTTGTAAAGCGAAGTAAAAAACAGACTCTGATAAGGTTTTAACCTGACATCTTTCTGAAGAATACGGCGCATGATTGGCGTTACTTCGTTGGGGCATTTGGTAAAAACAATAATATTTGCGCGACGCATTTGAGCCATTCCTTCGCGCAGCCGGCCTACCGGCAAAAGTGAATCTTCTTTCAGCTGCCGGTTGTAATCGATAAGTAAAATATTAATTCCTGCAATTATTCTCCGATGTTGAAAAGCATCGTCGAGAAGCACCACATCGGGTATTTTTTCGTTTTTTGGATCAAGCAGATTTTCAACTCCAATAACCCTGTTTTCGCAAACAGAAACAGTAATATCAGGAAAACGGTTTTTTATTTGTAAAGGTTCGTCGCCAACTTCAATTGCAGTTGAATTGGTTTCAACTATTCTGAAACCAGCTGTTTTTCGTTTATAACCGCGGCTTAATGTGGCAACTTCATATTTTTCGTGCAGCAAATTAACCAGATATTCTACCTGCGGAGTTTTTCCAGTTCCGCCAACGGTAATATTCCCAATCGAAATTACGGGCACATCAAACTCCTTCGATTTCAGAAGACCCAAATCATACATCTGGTTTCTGATATAAATTACTATACCATAAATCCAGGAAAGAGGATATAAAATAAGATACTTCATGAAATGGTTGCCTTTATTTGGCTAAGATAAGAAAATGTAGGCATCTTTTTAAATTAAGCACAATTCAGGCTTTAACAACAAAAAAGTGAGGACTGCTTAATTTTCACAATCCTCACTTTTCCAATCTGTTGTTTATTTTAAGCTTTTCCAAAGTTTAGAACTTTGGAAAAGTTGCGTCTCATTAATTTATAAAAATATCATAAGGCATCCTGGCGTAAATTCCATTCAACCCCGACATTTTTTTGAAATACTCGTAATACCTGTATTTTTCTCCAAGTTCGTTTTGTAAAAATTTCGCCCTGATATTGTCGGTTCCAATTTTAAAGAATTCTTCAAATGGATCTGATAATGCAGGTAAACCAACTGTTCTGTAATCTTCAAGTCCTTCAATTTCCGCAGCCAATGCGATTGCTTCTTTTAATCCGCCAAAATCGTCGATCAATCCAATTTGCTTTGCATTTTCGCCACTCCAAACCCGACCCTGTCCAATTGAGTCAACCTGCGCCACAGTCATTCTGCGTCCCTCGGCAACATGCGAAACAAAGGTACTGTAACCTTCTTCAATGTTTGCCTGCATCATTTGTCGTTCGTAATCGGTCATCGGACGGGTAAGAGTCAGCAGGTCCGAATTTTTATTGGTTTTAACCACATCTGTAGTTATTCCCAGTTTGTCGTTCAATAATTCGCCAATATTTGGGATAGTACCGAAAATTCCAATGGAACCTGTTATTGTATTGGGGCTGGCCAGAATTTTATCAGCTGGGCACGCCAGGTAATAACCGCCCGAAGCAGCTACATCGCCAAACGAAACTACGAGGGTTTTTTCATCGGCAGCCAGTTTAACCTCGCGCCAGATGGTTTCCGAATCAAATACCGTACCCCCGGGAGAATCAACACGCAAAACAATTGCTTTGTAACTGCTGTCCTGACGCACTTTACGAATTTCCTTCGAAAGTTTGTCACCATCAATAAATTCGCCGCCAAATGACATTCCAATATCACCGCTGGCATAAATTACAGCAATTTTATTACGGCTGAATTTTTTCCCTTTATCCGGCACATCAGCATATTTCGAAGCACTGATTACAGGAACTCCTTTTGTACCTTCAATTCCGGTAATTTTGCGTAAATCATCCAAAACCTCGTCTTTGTATTTTACTTCATCAACCAAACCGGATTCAACGGCTTTTTTGCCTTTATTAAAAGTTTGTACCTGGTCGGCAAGTAAATTCAGTTTTTCAACAGAAATATTTCTTTTTTCAGAAATCCCCTTTAACATGTGATTCCATAAACTGCCCATGTAAGTGAGCTGCTGTTCGCGGTTTTCCTCGCTCATTTTGTCCAGCATAAACGGTTCAACAGCAGCTTTAAATTTTCCGTGTCGTACAATCTGCATTTCAACACCAATTTTGTCCAACGCATTTTTGTAAAACATCATTTCGCCGCCCAACCCCCTGAAATCAACTGAGACTTCTGGATGAATCACAATTTTATCGGCTACAGTTGCCAGATAATACGCTTTTTGGTCCATCATATATTGCTCGCCATGGGCATAAATCGGTTTGTCGCATTTTGTTTTGAAGGCAATTAATGCATTTCTGATTTCCTCAACAGTAGCCATTCCACCATTAACAAGCGAAAGTTTCAGATAAACTCCTTTAATCCGATCGTCGGTTGCAGCATTATCAAGCGATGTAAAAATATCATCAAGTCCGAGAGTTTTTATCTGGTTAAAACCTGGAATATCCAAATCCGCAAACGGGTCATTTGGTGCACGATCAACGATCTGCCGGTTCAAATCGAGCAGCAACATCGAATTGTTTTCAACAGCTACCTGTTTTTCGGTTGATGCAATTAACGCCCCGATAACCATTCCAAACAGAATCATTCCAATTATCGACACCGCGATTATTCCGACAATTGTTGCCAAAACATATTTAAAAAACTCTTTCATATTAATTTGTGTATTTATATTTCATTAAATTTATTTCCTAGTCTTATCCGTAATTACTTTCTTTAAAAATTACAAATATACGATTCAATGCATCAGGTTTTTTTGGGAATAGGAGGAAATATTGGAAATAAACACGATAATTTCGATAAAGTTTACACATTCATTAAAAATGAGTTAGGTGTGGTTACCAAAAGTTCGTCGGTTTACGAAACTTCTCCCTGGGGATTTCAGGCTGAGGAGAATTTCTGGAACCAGGTTTTGATTATTGAAACCAAATTATCCGCAGTTGAACTACTTCAGAAAATTAACAATATTGAAAACCTGTTTGGAAGAAAACGAAATGGCGATCAATACAAATCGCGCGAAATGGACATTGATATTTTGTATTTTGATGATAAAATCATCGAAACTGAAAATTTAACCGTTCCGCACCCAGTCTTGCATTTACGGCTTTTTGTGTTGGTTCCGTTACGTGAAATTGCCCCTGATTTTGTTCATCCGGTGTTAAAAATGACCAGTGTCGAAATGCTGAATGTTTGTGAAGACAAATCGGCAATTAAGAAAGTGGAGTTGTAAATAGTTCGTCCCTTTTGTATCTTTCAAGCTGTTTTAGTTTTATGAAACAATATTAATTATGAATATTTATCTCAATCAATTTCTATCGATCACTATTAATCACTAAAAATCTCAATCTATTACAATGATTTATATCGATTACCAGCTTCAACCCGAAAACCTCTCAAAGAAATTGGCCTTATTCTGGGAACTTTCGGGCGAAAAGATTAAAAATATCGACAAAAACTACGATGCATCAAAAGGTTCACCAGTTTTTACCGTGAAAGGGAAATACACCACCCGCGGATGGACCGAGTGGACACAGGGTTTCCAGTTTGGCTCAGCTATTTTGCAGTTCGACGCCACCGGTGAAAGCTGGTTTTTGGAAAACGGCAGAAAAAACACGCTGGAGAAAATGGCGTCACACATCAGTCACACCGGTGTTCACGACCACGGTTTTAATAACCTGAGTACTTACGGAAACCTGCTCAGACTGATGAATGAAGGGAAAATTCCGATGAACGAATGGGAAAAGAATTTTTATGAGCTGGCAATTAAAATATCGGGCGCAGTGCAAGCCGCGCGCTGGACAAAAATTAAAGATGGAGGATTTATTTATTCGTTTAATGGCCCACACTCGCTGTTTGTCGATACCATCCGTTCGGTACGCATTTTAATGGCCAGCCATTTACTCGGACATGTTTTTCAGGGTGAAGGTGATGCAAAAATTTCGATGCTCGAAAGAGGGTTGCAGCACATTGCCGCCACTGCAAAATACTCGGTTTTTTATGGCGAGGGCCGTGATAGTTATGATGTTTGGGGTAGAACAGCTCACGAAAGTATCTTTAATATAAACGATGGCAATTTCCGTTGTCCCAACTCGCAGCAGGGTTACACCGGTTTTTCCACCTGGACACGTGGACTGGCCTGGGCAATGCTGGGTTTTGCAGAAGAACTGGAGCTCTTGGAAAAAATTCCTGCATCTGAATTATCGGGTGAAAAGGCAGAACTTGAAAAAATGATGCGAAAAGCGGCTCAGGCAACCTGCGACTTTTACATCGAAAACACACCGGTTGACGGCATTCCATACTGGGATACGGGTGCACCCTACCTTCATAAACTGGGAAATTATCTTGAAAAACCTGCCGACCCGTTTAATGACTGGGAGCCGGTTGACAGTTCTTCAGCAGCAATCGGAGCGCAAGGTTTGTTTCGCTTGGGAAAATATCTTTCTGAAAAAGGTGAAACTGAAGCTGGGAAAAAGTATTGGCAGGCCGGTTTAACTGTGATGAATACATTGCTCGATTATCCGTATTTAAGTACTGATCCAAACCACCAGGGATTAATTCTTCACAGCATTTATCATCGTCCAAATGGCTGGGATTTTATTCCCAAAGGAAGTAAAATACCCAACGGCGAATCTTCGATGTGGGGAGATTACCATGCCCGCGAAGTGGCGCTCTATCTGCAGAGAATCATTAAAAATGAAAAATATTATTCTTTTTTTGAAAGTCTGATATAATTATGTGCCCTATGTGCCTTTGTGGTAAAAAACAACCACATAGGCACATAGGGCAAAGTAGAAACTAAAATTAATGGCAACAGCACTAACAAATTTTTCAAAACTCTGCGTGCACACGCTTACCACAAAACCCTGGAATTTGCGGCAATGTGTTGAAAATTACTCCGCTGCCGGGATTCACGGAATTACCATCTGGCGGAATGTTTTGGAAGGACAAAACCTCAAAGAAGCCAAAACTAAACTTAATGATTTCGGGATGAATGTAGTTTCAGTTGCACGCGGCGGTTTTTTCCCGTCGGTTGAAAAAGAAAAACGACAAGAAGCCATCGACGACAACCTGTTTTGCATTGAACAGGCTGCTGCCGTAAGTGCGCCTTTGATTGTGCTGGTTTGCGGAGCCGACGGTCGGCAACCACTCGAAAAATCGCGCGAACAGATAAAAGAGGGAATTCTGAAAATACTTCCACAAGCCAAAGCAACCGGGGTAAAACTCGCAATCGAACCCCTACATCCCATGTATGCAGGAGACCGTTCGGCCATTAACACGCTGGAGCAGGCTAACCAAATGACTGAAGAGATAAACGACGAGTTTGTAGGGATTGCAGTAGATGTTTACCATTTGTGGTGGGACAACACACTCGAAACCGAAATCAGACGCTGTGGGGCAAATAAAAAACTTTTTGCTTTTCATGTGTGCGACTGGAATGTACCCACTGTTGATTTTCTGAACGACCGCGGACTGATGGGTGATGGTTGCATTCCGGTAAAACAAATTCGCGGATGGGTGGAAGAAACCGGTTTTTCAGGCTACAACGAAGTGGAAATTTTTTCGGATAAATACTGGGCAACCGACCAGAAAGCCTATCTTCAAAAAATTAAAAATGCATACATCAATTTTACATGACAAAATATCCAATATTGAATATTCAATTTCCAATGTTCAAAGCAAACTTGAAAATTCTACATTGAACATTTTACATTGGATATTAAAAATGAAAAAATAAAAGAATTGAAATGATACAAAAGATAGGAATTATCATGAACGGCGTTACCGGCCGGATGGGAACCAATCAGCATTTGATGCGCTCAATCGTTGCCATTATTAAACAGGGAGGTGTAAAAGTAAGTGACTCTGAATACATTATGCCCGACCCGGTTTTGGTGGGCAGGAATGAAAACAAACTCCGGAAAATCGCCGAAATGGCAGGGGTTGAAAAATGGACAACCGACCTCGATTCTGTAATGAACGACCCGTATTACCAGGTTTATTTTGATGCACAAACAACCGGTCGCCGCGCCGACGCCGTAAAACAGGCAGCCAAAGCCGGCAAACATGTGTATTGCGAAAAACCAGTTGCTACTGACACTGCAACCGCACTCGAATTGTACATGGTGTGCGAGGAAGCCGGTGTAAAACACGGTGTTGTGCAGGATAAACTCTGGCTCCCGGGTTTACTGAAACTGAAACGACTAATGGAGAATGGATTCTTTGGAAAAATTCTTTCGGTACGGGGTGAGTTTGGCTACTGGGTTTTTGAAGGGCACACTGTTCCGGCTCAGCGCCCCAGCTGGAACTACCGAAAGGAAGATGACGGAGGAATCATTGTTGATATGCTTTGTCACTGGCGTTATGTGCTTGATAATCTTTTTGGTGAAGTGAAAGGTGTTTTTTGTCTGGGGGCCACCCACATTCCTGAAAGGGTTGACGAACAGAGCAACCCTTATAAATGCACTGCTGATGATGCTGCTTATGCAACTTTCGAACTGGAAGACGGCGTAATTGCTCATTTTAACTCATCGTGGGTGACCCGGGTGCGCCGCGACGAATTGCTTACGCTACAAGTTGACGGAACAAAAGGTTCGGCTGTAGCCGGACTGCGCGACTGCTGGACGCAACACTACGGAAATACGCCAAAACCTGTCTGGAATCCGGATATTCCAAACCCGATTAACTTTTACGAGGGCTGGAGTAAAGTTCCGGAACAGGAAAATTTTGACAATGCTTTTAAAGCTCAATGGGAACTTTTTCTGAAACATGTGGTAAAAAACGAACCTTTCCGCTGGGATTTAAAGGAAGGCGCCAAAGGAGTTCAGTTGGCTGAAAAAGGATTGGAAAGCTGGGCAAAAAAGAGTTGGGTGGAAATAAGTCCTTTAAGTATTTAGTGGCAGAGAATTAAAAAGTATTTAGCGGCAGTATTAAGTAGGCAGAAAAAATGAGTACAAGAAAAACAGTATTAATTACCGGTGGTTCGCGTGGAATTGGATTGGGAATTGCCATTGAACTGGCGAAAGCTGGATTTAATCTGGCCATAAATGGGGTAAGGGAACAGAAAACAGTTCAACCTGTGCTGGATAGTTTGAAAATGTTTGGCGCCCGGGTGATTTATGCTCAGGGCAGTGTCGCGGATAAAACAGACAGACAAAGGATTTTTGACACCGTGATTTCGGAATTTGGCGCTTTGAATGTGCTGGTGAACAACGCCGGAATTGCTCCACGCGAACGAAAAGACATTCTGGAAGCCACCGAAGACATTTTCGACGAAGTGCATACCACCAACCTGAAAGGCCCCTATTTTCTGACACAGCTTTTTGCAAACCACATGGTTCAGCAAAAAAAGGAAAACGCTGATTTTTCGGGCTGCATCATCAATGTTTCTTCGGTTTCGGCAACTGTGGCTTCGGTTAACCGCGGTGAATACTGTATTTCGAAAGCCGGAATTGCCATGGCCACCAAATTGTGGGCAGCACGTTTGGGTGAATTCGAAATACCGGTTTATGAAATTCAGCCGGGAGTAATAAAAACCGATATGACTGCCGGCGTAACTGAGAAATATGACAGGCTTTTCGAACAGGGAATCTGCATTCAAAAACGCTGGGGAACCCCGGAAGATGTTGGAAAAGTAGCAGCTGCAATGGCCACGGGAATGCTTCCCTATTCCACCGGACAGGTGGTTTTGGTGAATGGGGGAATGAATATTCAGCGATTGTAAATCATAATCAGGAATTGGGGTGAACCACGCTTCAATGCGAATAAAATTTCAAACTACAGGCACTTTAAAAATCTCCTGTAATTTCAAATTGAAAACTTCCGGTTGCTCACTGAAAAACTGTTTTAGTCTTGGAAAAAGTTTGATTCGGTTTATTTCGCGAAGGTGTTGTACTTGGTTTTCAAGAATTTGGAGTTCTTCATCGGTAAAATCATACCGGTTTTCAATCAGATCAGTTAAAAACACAAACAAATCGTGGTCCTCACCCAACTGTTCGGTTATGTTGTTCAGGTGGTAAGTTTTCAGTCTGAAAAACCTAGGATGTACATAGCGGATAAAATCGAACTGATAATAAAGTTGTTTCAGTTTTTTTCGCAACTCATGAATTATAATGGCATCCGAGTCGGGACCCAACTTTAAATAGTTGTCGAATGATTGCTTGTATGAATATTCCAGTTGCCCAATAATTTGATTTACAGAAGGTAAACTAATTGCAATATTTTCCATCAGTAGTTGAAGATTACCAGCAAACTTCTGCATTGGTAAATAGGTTTCCGATTCAAAAAAACCTCTTTCAATAATTTCCTTATTTCTATCTGTAAGTTTTTCTTTGGCATTTTTTATTTTTCGTTCAGCAATGAGGGTATTGGTAGCAGCAACCTTTTCGAAAAGTTGCAAATTAACAAACGTTTCGCGCATTATTGAAAGCGAACGACCAAAGTATTTAATTTGGGTACTGAACTCAGGAGGAAATTCAACCGGAAAATCATTGTAAAACTTTAACAGTGCCCGCATCCGTTTAAAGGTTTTCCGCAATTCGTGAACAGCCAGATTAGGTGAAATATTTTCTGCCGAACTGAAATATTCAATTCGCTCCAGTTGTTTGCCAATGGCTTCCACTAAACGTTTTCCGGCATTTTGCGGCATAGTTCCTGCTTGAAAAAATTTGTTTTAAAAGTAATTTTATATTATAAACTTAGATTGAAATAATATCTCATCTTCGTTCCGATGACTTTTCATACTTTAATAATTTGGATGCCCATGGTATAAAATGTTTAAAGTTCGGAGCATCGGTGTGCCCGCCGTCATGTTGTCTCCAGGCAAGTTCACCATCCAGCAGACCAGTATTTACCGGAGGCATTTTTTCTGTCAGGTAATCATTCGATAATCCAATATCCTTCACTCCCAGTAATTTAAATACCGAACCTGCAGCAACAGTTGCCATATAACTTCCTTGCTGATCCAACCATTTGGCATCTCCTTTTTCAGGAATACCATAACTTACAAATGTCAGGCGTGGAGCACAAAGAGCAATCAGTTCATGTGAATCAACCGGAAGATCGCATCCTGTTTTCTTACCAAAACCTGCTTTTTCAGCACCGTATTTCATGTAGTTTCCGGCCATCCAGTAATATTCGCCACCTGTTAAGCTTTCAACTGCTTCACCAAAAACCCGGCGATGGAGAGTAGCACCGCCTTTCCCTGAAGAGCCAATCAATCCAACAGCGAAACGGGGCTCAAAAGCCAGTGTTACCAACGCTGCTTTTCCATAACGCGAAACTCCTTCAATCCCCACTTTTTTAGCATCAACCAAAGAATCGGTTTCAAGATAATCCAATCCACGTGCAGCGCCCCAGGCCCACGCTCTGAGCGAACCCCAGTCATCGGGTTTACGCGGCTGGCCATTGTTTACCAGTCCGATTATTCCCCTTGTGATACCTGCTCCGTTATCTGCCTGGATACTGCTGGGATCAATGGTTGCATAGCCCCAGCCTGCAGCCAGCAATTGTTCCGTGGGTGAAGGATCTCCTTCAGGACGTGGAGCAAAAAAATTGGGACCAGCCAGTTTTGTAATGGGCAAATACGCAGGATACTTTTCAAAAATTGCTTTCATTTCGGGATTGCCTTTAATCATCATCTCTTTGAAAGCTTCATTTATTTTTTCGAGGTCTTCGGTTGAAGGCTGTGCCGGTGAAGGAAATGATGGCCTGCCAAACATCATCAGCACGGGAACAGGCCCTTTTACATTGGCGGGTACAACCAACATCATGTTAATATCAACATTAATTAAAGGATATTCGCTGTTATCCACATGCCCAACCAGTTGTTTGGCGATAACCGGAGTCCACCCAACCCATTCGCGATCGCTGATTTTTACAGTCCATTTTACATTTGGTATTTTTACAGGAAGTCTTCCATATACCTCTCTTTCAATATCTTCTACTATTTCGGGACGGCGTTGTTTCCACCACATTTCGGGCGTAGTTACTTTTTTCCCGTTTTTAGTAGTTAAAATATCGGACAACTGCGGACAGGGATTTGCCAGTGCTTCATCGTAATTGGCATGGTTCGGGTCCGATTCGTTTCCGCTCGGACCTGGTCTTAATTCGGTTATTCCCAGTTGTTTCATCATATTTTCATGATCCTGCTGCTGGGTAAATGTTACCAGGGGCAGATGTTTACTGCTGTCAATTTTTGGTACCTGCGCTTTTAAAACAAACGTAAATCCTGCTGCCAGAAATAAAAATACAAGTTTTCTCATTTTAGATTTATTTGATTCGATTTATCAGTTATCCATTTTAAACAAGGATTACAAATTTAGAAATATAATCAGAACAAAAAAGGTTGCCCAAAACTGAACAACCTTGAATATGAATATTTTATGTTAATTTTAGTTGATAATCTCAAATCCGGTGTAAGGAATTAAAGCTTTTGGTATTCTAATTCCCTCCGACGTTTGATTGTTTTCCAATATTGCGGCAACAATTCTTGGCAAAGCAAGTGCACTGCCGTTTAGAGTGTGCGCCAGTTGAGGTTTTTTGGTAGCTTCATCGCGGTAACGCAGTTTCAAGCGGTTGGCCTGAAATGCTTCGAAATTCGAAACCGAACTAACTTCGAGCCACATTTTCTGGGCTGCTGAGAAAACTTCGAAATCGTAAGTAAGCGCCGAGGTAAAACTCATGTCGCCGCCACATAAACGAAGGATGCGGTAAGGTAATTCAAGTTTTTCAACCAGCCCGGTTACGTGTTTTACCATATCTTCCAAAGTTTCATATGATTTGTCGGGGTGGGCAATCTGCACAATCTCCACTTTGTCGAACTGGTGCAAACGGTTCAATCCTCGTACATCTTTGCCGTACGAACCGGCCTCGCGGCGGAAACAGGCGCTGTAAGCTGTATTTTTATAAGGAAGGTCTCTTGCTTCGAGAATTACATCGCGGTAAATATTGGTAACCGGCACTTCTGCTGTGGGAATCAGGTATAAATTATCGATGGTGGCGTGGTACATTTGTCCTTCCTTGTCGGGGAGCTGGCCTGTACCAAAACCCGAAGCTTCGTTTACCATCAGCGGCGGCTGTATTTCTTCGTAACCTGCTTTTGCAGCTTCAGCTAAAAAGAAATTAATAAGCGCGCGTTGCAGTTGCGCTCCTTTTCCACGGTAAACAGGGAAACCTGCTCCGGTAAGTTTTACACCCAATTCAAAATCAATTAGATTATATTTTGCGGCAAGTTCCCAGTGGGGCAGCGCATTTTCGGGTAACGCCGGAATTTCTCCCTGTCGTTTTACCACCAGGTTGTCGGCAGCGCCACGGCCATCGGGTACCAAATCGCTGGGAAGATTCGGCAGTTGCACCTGTAACTGGTACACCTGTTCTTCGATGGCTGCAAAATCGATATCAAATTGCTTGATGCTCTCTTTAATTTCGGCAGTGCGAACTTTGGCAATTTCGGCTTCCTCCTTTTTACCCTGTCGCATCAGCAAACCCACTTCCCCCGAAATTTTATTCATCTCAGCCTTGGCCTGATCTGCCTGATTTTGAAGCTTGTTTTTCTGTTTATACAGATCAGTAATTTTATTTACAATTTCAGTGGCATCGAAATGTTTGCGTTTGAGTTTCGCAATTACAAGCTCAGGATTGTCCTGAATGAATTTTAAATTGAGCATTTTAATTCTGTTAAATTGAAGTACAAAGCTAACAAATGAATTTTATTGAATTTGGAGTGGAGACTATTTTATTAGTGGAAAAAACTATATTTCAAAAAATAACAACTCATTTTTTTTATTTTCTTCCCACTAGACATCGCATGACTATCGCAACAGTGGAGAGTTGGTTCTCAAAAATAGTCATCGTATGACTATCCCAACTGTTAAGAGTTAGTTTTTAAAAGTAGTCATCGCATGACTATCACAACTGTAGAGAGTAGTCATACGATGACTAAAACATGAGAAAAAAAAATCTCCTGCCTCTTCAGACAGGAGATTTTCCTTGTGATTTAAAAAATATAATCAAATCAGATTATTCTTCCTTAGTTTTCTTTTTCCGCGGAGCTTTTGGAGCTTCTTCCTGAGCTTCAACTTCTGTTTCAGCCTGAGCTACCTGTTCTTCAACTACCGGAGCATCAACAACTACAGTTTTTGCAGCTTTCGGAGCTTTTACTTCAGGAGCTTCAGCAACTGCCACATCCACTTCAACAATGGGTTGAACCGATACATACGAGCGGTTTTTCATTTTCTTTTTGAATACAACAGTACCGTCGATTAATGCAAAAAGGGTATGATCTTTTCCCATTCCTACATTTTCACCTGGATTGTGAGTTGTACCACGCTGGCGAATTAAAATATTACCAGCTTTTGCAAACTGACCTCCATAAATTTTTACTCCAAGTCGTTTACTTTCCGATTCGCGTCCGTTTTTCGAACTACCTACACCTTTCTTATGAGCCATGGTAAATTTTTTTAAGTTATCCAACAATGGTTTCAACCTGTATTTGTGTAAAATGCTGACGGTGACCGTTTTTCTTCCGGTAAGTTTTTCTTCTTTTCTTTTTGAAAACAATTACTTTTTCACCTTGCACCTGTTCCAGCACTTTTGCTGTAATTTTTGCACCTTTTACGGTTGGAGTTCCTACGGCTATTACACCGTCATTGTCAACAAGCAACACTTTTTCAAACTCAACAGAGTCGCCAACGTTGGCCTCCAACTGATGTACAAAAAGTTTCTTGTCTTTTTCTACTTTGAACTGCTGTCCAGCAATTTCAACAATCGCGTACATAATTTCAATTTTAATGTTTACACCGGCAGGCGGGATTCCATGTGGTTTCCTCTTTTCAGGCCTGAACGATTCAAATTTTTCGGACTGCAAAAGTAGGAGTTTTAAATTGATTAACAAATATTTCGGAAAATTATTTTGTCACTGGTCATTAGTCACTGGCTATTGGAAAAATCTGCAATCGTTAATCATCATTCACTATTCCTTATCACTGGTCATCCGTCATTAGGAGAATTCCACACCCTAATGACCGATGACTGATGACTAATGACTTTTTTAATCTCCCAACTTTTTAAAAATAATTCATATTCCAATCTTAAACAAAAATGATTGTTATATTTGTTTTCACAAAAAAAGGGGCTGAAAAAGCATGCAAAAAATTCGTTTAAATATCCTGGGATTATCAGTAAGTCAAACACAATCAGGCGCATACGCTCTGGTTTTAGTCGAAGAAAATGGCGAAAGAAGAATCCCGATTATCATTGGTCCCGTTGAAGCACAGGCAATTGCAATTCAGTTGGAAGGATTAAAACCTCCACGGCCACTAACCCACGATTTAATCAAAAACATGGCTATGGCATTTGACATCGCCCTGCTCGAAGTTACCATTTACAAACTGGAAGAGGGCATTTTTTACTCTGAGTTGCTTTGCGAAATGGATGGCAAGGAAATTAAAATTGATTCGCGAACTTCTGACGCTGTAGCATTGGCTTTGCGTTTCAGATGCCCCATTTACACCACTGAAGATATTTTAAAAAAATCGGGTATTATTCTGGATTTGGAAGATGAAGAATCGCCTGTCAGAAATCTTTCAGATAAAGATGATTTTTCAGAACCTGAAGTATCCACATACTCACAATATTCGTCAAACGAACTCAACGAAATGATTGATGAAGCTGTCAGAAATGAAGATTACGAAAAAGCCTCGATTATTCGTGACGAATTGAAAAAACGAAAAAAGAAATAATCGCATTCCCTTTTAATGATAAACACTTTCGAATTGTTTCGGATCGTGTTTGTGCCTGAAAAAGATGGCAAATAAAACGGCAACGACCAGTGCGTAAGCCGAAAAAGCAAGCCAAATCCCTTTCCATTCGAAAGAACCGTTTTCAAGAAGAAAATATTTATCGATAACAATTCCGCTAATTCTGCTGCCAAAAAATGCACCCAATCCGTTGGTCATCAGCATAAATAGGCCTTGTGCGCTCGATCTGATGGTGTGCGGGCTTTGCATTTCGACAAAAAGAGAACCCGAAATGTTGTAAAAATCGAAAGCCATTCCATAGATAATACACGAAAGAACAATCATCCACAAACCTGGTCCCGGATCGCCAAATGCAAAAAGTCCAAACCGTAAAACCCAGGCAATCATTGCAAAAAGTATCACCTTTTTTATACCAAACCGTTTGAGAAAGAAAGGGATGGCAAGAATAAACAGGGTTTCCGAAATCTGGGATATGGACATTATGATGGCTGGATATTTCACCGCTACCAAATCCTTGTAAACTGGATTGTTTGCAAAATCGTGCAGAAATGTATCTCCATAGGCATTGGTTAGCTGCAACGAAGCACCCAGCAACATTGCCGAAATAAAAAAGAGTGCCATTTTAGGGTTTTTGAAAAGTGAAAAGGCATTCAGCCCAAGTGCATTGACAAACGATTTCTTTTCTCCTTTGCCAAGCGGTGGACATTTGGGAAGGGTAAACGAGTAAAGTCCAAGAAATAATGAAGCCAAAGAAGCCACATTAAACTGTGCAGCCGATGTTTCAAAACCTGAAAGGCTGACGGTCCAAAGTGCTATTATAAACCCAATGGTTCCCCATACACGAATGGGGGGGTAATTCTTTACTATGTCGATTTTACGGGAGTTCAGTGTTGAATAGCTGATTGAAATGGCGAGTGCAATGGTGGGCATATAAAAAATCATGTTCAGCAGAATAACCCAGAAAAAGGTTGATGGGTCGTTCACTTTTGGCAGAATAAACAACAGAATTGCGCCAATAATGTGAAAAACTCCATACAATTTCTCTGCATTTACCCAGCGGTCAGCAATGATTCCAGCAATTGCCGGCATAAAAAGTGAAGCAATTCCCATGGTAGAAAAAATTGCACCAAACTCAGTTCCCGACCATTGTTTGTTTTGAAACCAATACGCCCCGATGGTAAGCAGCCACGACCCCCAGATAAAAAACTGGAGGAAATTCATCAAAATCAACCTGTATTTTATGTTCATTATAGTGATTTCAGTTTTATACAAAACTAAACCCTTGAAATGATTTTACAAGAAAAATTACCATAGAATTACCAGGGTATTTTATTTTTATTTGACACAGATTTCTGAACAGGAAATAAGTCTAACCTCTAAAATATTTAAACCATCTTTGAAAAAATACAGCGGAAACCTGTCTGATTCAACCATGTTCATTTCTCAGGAAACAATTAATATTAACCTTTTTACAACATGCTGTCCTGTATAATTTCAATTGAAGAATGACTACAATGCTGACAAACCAGATGAATATTTTCATGATTATTGGAACCACCTTTTGAACAAGGAATTTTATACTTAAATTCCAAATTTTGATTTGAACCACACTTTACACATCGTCCCTTATCACGTTGCCAAACAATCATTTTTGTAACTCTTGTTGTAAAAAGGCTGATTCTGACTGGAATGCGAACATTATCATCAGTTTGCCAGTATTCCATAAAATCGTCAGTGAGGCCACCAGCATTTTGTTGAGAAACACGCACTATAACAAAAACAGAAAACATTAATAGAATCAGGTTGATGTAAATGGCAATTATAAACGCTGCCATTGAAAACTTACCGACCAGAAAAATCATTAATGACAATGACATGATTATTGCAGGTGCAGCTCCTCCCAGCACCGTCCTGTAATTCTTAAATATCATAAGAATCATATTCCCAAATACCGTAATCAATAATAAATACACCATTTTAATCTTTGTTAGTAAATGCACTGAATATATCAGCCAAAAGTATTTAGCTTCCATTGATTACAATATGACATGAAATGTCATGTATTTGAATATGTTGATGATTGGTTTGCACAAACATTAAAAAACCGAAATTCAACAGTTTTTTTTCAGCACCCCGCAACAGAAAGTGAAAGGCTCAGATTGGTATTCTGAAAAAAAGGCAGGATTTCAAAGAAATGAAACCCTGCCGGATAAATTAAAACTACCAAATTGATTGATTATTTGCTTAAATCCTTTATTCTGAGATTTCTGAATTTCAATTCCGAGCCATGTCCTAAAAATCCGATAAATCCTTTTTCACGAAGAAATCCGGGATGTTCTTTGTGATCGAGCGTGCCGTTTTTACTGGCTTCTTTAATATCTCCATCCAAAATCGTTTCGCCGTTAAGAATGACCTTAATTTTTGAACCCATTGCAATCACCTCCTGCGAATTCCACTCTCCAACCGGATTCAGAAAACCGCGTTTTGCCGGAATTACGCCATAAACCGAACCATGATACTGGTATTCCTGCAGGTTTGCATAAATGGCAGCAGTATTATCTAATATCTGCAATTCCATTCCTACATAAGCTGCATCGCCTTCAAGCGGAGCCCTGATTCCCAATCCGTTGTTAGCTCCGGGTGTCAGTTGAAATTCGAAACGAAAATTAAAATCACTGTATTCCTTTTCGGTAAAAATATTACCGTGCCCGCCACGTTCAGGATTAACTACCATTTCGCCGTTTTGTGCAAAATAATCGGTTTTATTTCCCTGCCATCCATCGAGGTTTTTACCGTTAAACAACGACTCAAAACCTTCGCTGATTTCTGTATCTGTGAGCCCGATTTCCTTCACATTAATTTCGCGTACATAAACATCGCGGAACAACAGTTCGTTTCCATGCGCCTGCAGTTCAATGGTACCAGTTTCAAAAATCGGAATACTGCGATCCCAGTAATTGTCCATTTTTATATTATCAACAACCAGTTCGCCGTTCAGGTAAACAGTGACATTCTCACCTATCATGGTTATTCTGAAAGTATTCCATTCGTTAACAGGGTTGTCGGCAACTTTCAGCGGATCACGTACATTTTCCTTATTGTTGTTGTACAAACCGCCCGAACCAACCTGGGCACCAACATCAACACGCGATGTATCCCAGATTTGCACCTGTGGCGTTCCGCGAAGATAAATTCCACTGTCGCCTTCTTTTGTAATCAGCCAGTCAACAATCATTTCGAAATCCTTATAATTTTTTGATGAAACCAGATTGTGACCTTTCCCGCTGAATACAATCATTCCGTCTTTTACACTCCAGTTTTCCACCATTTTTTTATCTGCCTCTGCCTGCGCCTTTGCCTTATCCTTTTCACTTAATTTTGAAATTGCAACCGGGTTTCCATCCAAAAGCATTCCCTGCCAGCCATCAAGGTTTTTGCCGTTGAACATCGAAACAAAACCCTTTTTTTTTGGCATTTTTTCGAGGTAATTCTTAATATTGATTTTATCATAGTCGCTTTCATCGCCGGTAATTACAGAAGCTACTTTTTCAAGCATTTTTCTGACAATGTCGCCTGTGAAACCTGCATGATCATTGGTGGGTAAGGCAATTTTCATGATTGCACGGGCAGTTGACTGCTGCAAATCTTTTTCATCCAGATATTTTTCGAGATAAACCAGCGACAGGAAAGTTTTCAGGTTACCAATTGAATTGATTACCTGTATTTTCTCTTCCGTTGTTGCTGCAAAAGGCATTACTTTCCGGTATTGCAGCAATTTCTGGTCGTCGGGTAAATTTGCCGAACGCACCTGACTGATGAAACTAGCAAAGGCCGGGGCGCGAAATTCGCCGGTGTTTGATTTACAAATTTCGAAAAGTGCTGCCGAAGCTGAATAATCTTTCCAGTTGGTTAATGCTTTAAATGCTGCTTCTTTTGTTGTTCCGTTTGAATTTTTAAAATATCCGGTTACAGTTTCAAGAGCCACATTCCCAACTATTTCGGGTAAAACAGTTATAATGCGATCTTTTTTATCTGTTGTTTTCAATGCCGAAAGCAATTTTCCCTTTTCAGTTTTCTCTGTCTCAACACCGCGGGCTGCAGCAACAACAGCCAATTGTACCTGGCCAATTTCAGTTTCGTTATTTACCGAAAGTAAAAGTTGAATGAGTTGATCCAAATCTTTTTCATTTGATACTTTTTTCAATGCGTTAAACGCTGCTGACTTCTCATCTGTATTGGCCGATTTAGTCAGAGCAAAAACTTCACTAAAATATTGTGTTCCTGATTTTGCAGCAATCAAATCTACAAATGCTGCTTTTGTTTTTCCTGAAGTTTTATCCAGTTGAGCTGCAACCTGCGACAGGTGTTTTTGATCGAGCAATTGAAGCAACGCTGTTTTTGTTGCTTCTATATCCTGACCTTTTGCGAGGTGTTCTATTAAAAGTTGAATTGATTTACGTCCTTCCAGTTTCACCAAAGCGTTGATTGATTCAACCCTGACAATTTCTGAAGCGGAATTCAGATTTTCCTTTACAAAACCGGTTGTCAGAGGATCACCTTTTCTGCCAAGCATTCCGATAATTTCGCCTTTTGTTTCATCAGAAACAGTTTGTGCTTTTGCAATCCAGGCGCGGGTAGCAGCAACATCCTGCATTTTTTCAGCCAGATTTAATGCTGAATTCCTGAAAGGTTTATTTGTGCTTTCCACAGCTTTCAGTAAAAGCGGTTGGGCTTCGCTTCCAAAATATTTGGTATAAATGGAAAGCGCTACTGAATAATTGTGAAGTTTTTCGTCAGTCTGATTTGCCTTGAAAATTTCGTTGCAGGCTTTTTTGCAAAGCTCAGTTTCATTTTTTTCTCCCAACCGATCAGTGTAATGCAAAAATGCTTCAGCCGCATTGGTGGGATCGTAACCAAAGTTTGCACTTTTTGCCTCACTTAAAAGTGTTTTGAATGAATTTGGATCACCAATATTGGCAAGTGCTTCAAGCACAACTTTCTTTGTTGCCTGATTTTTGTCGTTTACCATAGCTGTTATCTGCAGAATAGCTTCTGTACATTTCAGTTCTCCCAATGCTTTTACCATGGTTGGTTTTGTTTTGTCGTTTGCTTTTGGAAGTGCCTCAAGTAACGCACCGGCTGCGGTTTTCCCACCAGCCGATAAAATGGTTTGAGTAGCAGGTTCAGCCAAAAAATCGTCGGTTAAATAAACCTTTACTTCCTGAATTGTTTTGTCTCCTGCAACCAGATTCAGTTCATTAAGTAAAAATGTTTTAACATCTTTGTTTTGCTGAGCATTTAATGCTTTTAAAAGTTGATCCTCAACAAAAACTTTTTCCTTTTCGCTGCCAAATTCGCTGGCATACCTAGAACAGCTGTTAATGGCAAATCGCACTGCAGTGTCATCTCCTGTACCGGGCGCAACCAAAAGCACAGTCAACTTTTGAAATCCATCGGGACCAAGCTGAATAATTTCGTTTATGGTCCTGTCGCGGTAAACCAAATCTTTGGTAGGCAATTGTGCCAGAATATCAGCAACTTTTGTGTCGAGTGTACGGTTGTCCTGTGCAAAACTTCCGATACTAAAAAAAGTCAGCAACAGAATAGTTAGTATGTGGAATATATTTTTCTTCATTTCTTCAATAATAATTAATCATTCATCAATAATAAATTAAATCGCCCACGGAGCCCTCATTGGTTGGTTAATCAACCGGTTAGCACCTTCATCGTCGATAAATTCAAGTTTGTCAGGATCGAAGTTTAAAGTTCGACCCAAACGTACCGCAATAATTCCAAGGTTAACCATGGTTGCCGAACGGAAACCATTGGTTTCATTCAAAGCGAATTTTTTCCGGGTTTTTACAGAATCTGAAAAAATTCCGATTTGTGGTTCAGGATCAGGAAGTGTTTCCAAAAATTGCTGGAGATTTGGAATGTCGGATTTAAATCCACGGAAAATTTTACCATTTGGTCCCTCAATATATGCTGCATCCTTGTCTTTATTTTCTCCATCGAGAATTATTTTGCAACCGTCGGCGTAGGTATATTCAATTCTGCGCCACGAACCCACTGCATCGTAATGTTGCTGCGGAGCATCCACTTCAATGCGTACCGGGCTTGTATCATCCTTTCCCAAAAGGTACTGCACCGGGTCGAGATAATGTTGTCCCATGTCGCCCAAACCGCCGCCATCGTAATCCCAGTAACCCCGGAATTTTGAATGTACACGTTCAGGATTATAGGGTTTGTATGGTGCAGGCCCAAGCCACATTTCGTAATCGAGGTTTTCTGGCACAGGCATTGGGTTCAGGTTATGTTCACCACTCCAGTAAAATTTCCAGTCGTAGCCGGTAATTCCGCTCACTGTAAATTTTAAGGGCCAACCCAAAATTCCGCTCTCAATTAGTTTTTTCAGGGGTTTCACATCGGTTCCCAACCCATAAAAATTATCCTTAAATCTGAACCATGTATTCAACCTGAACATTCTACCATGGGCATTTACTGCTTCAACCACCCTTTTACCTTCACCAATGGTACGGGTCATCGGTTTTTCACACCAGATGTCTTTCCCGGCTTTTGCAGCTTCCACTGCCATCAGTCCGTGCCAGTGCGGAGGTGTGGCAATGTGCACAATATCTACTTCAGGCAACATGCACACTTCCCTGAAATCGCGAAATTTCTTTACATCATATTCTATCTGACTTTGTGCCAATTCAAGATGTTTTGTATCCACATCGCAAATGGCCACCACTCGGGTACCTTCGTAAGGAATATGGCCGCGCCCCATTCCACCAACTCCTATAATCGCTTTTGTGAGTTGATCGGATGGAGCAATAAAACCATTCCCACCCAAAACGTGACGGGGAATAATAGTAAATCCTGCTCCGGCAATCAATGCACCTCTTAAAAATTTTCTTCTTGAATTTTGATTTGAATTGTTCATTCTATCTGAATTTATTGATTTTAAATTTCGAAATTTCTGTTCAATATTAAAATGCGAAATCAAAAGTTTTTAAAAATAATTCCAAAGATAAAATTAACTTCTTAAAAAAATAAGAAACTTTTTGCCTGAAACTTCACAAAATTTGCACAAATCGTTGATGAAATGTTGAAAAATAAAGTCAACTGATAACCATTCTGAACGTTTCATTCTTTTATCTTTAAAACTTTCACAATTAAACCAATTTTCCGATGAAGAACATTCCTGTACTTACTGTTTCCGGAACTACGCTGGCCGAAACTTACGAAGCTGCTTTAATTAGTTTATATGAAAACGGCACCCGTTTTAAAACTCAGTACGATAAACCAGGCGACCCGCTGAGCATAGATTGTACCATGAACATGACTATTCAGGAGCCAGAAACCGATCCGATGATTCACATGGCTTTTCCGGGAGGAATTGACGATTTAAAGGAATATGTGCTGGAACTGAAAGGGTTTAAAAACCATTGGGTGAAAAATATCAACGACGAAAAAGATACCCGTTGGGAATACACTTACCACGGACGGATTAAAAATTATGGCGTGTGGCAGGAACTTCAGGGAGGAGAATCGGTGGAAGCCGGTCCGTTTAAAATCGACCAGATTGAGGGAGTGATAAATAAACTCTCGAAACAACCATTTACAAGGCAGGCTCAAATGATAACCTGGATGCCAAATCTTGATCTCGACTGCTACGATCCGCCTTGTCTGCAATCGTTGTGGTACCGTATTCTGGAAGATGAAGAGGGTGTTTACTGGCTCAACTGCAACATCCGTTTCAGAAGTAACGATGCGTGGGGCGCCAGTTTTATGAATATGTTCGGGTTTATTCAGTTTAACAAAGAAGTAATTGCTGCCGGAGTTGCAGAAAAAACGGGGAAAACTGTAAAACTTGGCCGTATGAACTGGCAGGCCGACTCGTACCACATTTACGGGAAAGACATTCAGGCTGCCAAAGAACGCCTTTTCGACCGGGTTGCCGACATGCCTTTCGAAGAACGAACAATGCCATTCAATGACCCGTTTATCCGCGATATGTACGATGCTGCAGAGCCGGGAATTATTCAGAAGATTAAAGAACATGATGAGAGACGGTGAGTAATGTGTGAATGCAAAAATGCATGAATGAGTGAATGGAAGAAAATGAGAGATTGATTGAGATTGTTGGAGAATTGCGGTTATCTGCAGAAACTGAACTTCTTTGTCAATCCTTTCAGCAGTGATTCACCTAAGTTTGACAGTCACACTGAACCCAAGTCTGAAAAACAAAGTTGGAATAGTATCTTCAAAGAAATGGTAAATAGTAAATCAGTCAATAGTAAATTGTTAATTTTTTTATTGCTGAATCCGACACGACAACCAGAATAACAACGCCAACCTTTCTCACTCCTCTTTTTCGTTTAACCGTTTTCTGATTTGCTGAACCATTTTGCGGTTAATTTCCATTTCGATACGGTTGAATTGCACAATTTCCTTTGGTGACAGTACTGTCCTGAATTCTGGAAAATATTTCTCGCGGATTTCAATCAGTTTTTTTGCCTTTTCGAGCCTCATGAGGTAGAGTTTTTCTTCCTGCTCAACAGTTAAATTCCTGCGTTCTTCAGGGCTGATTCTTTCACCGCCATCAATAAAAACCGATGCCTTTTCCCTTTCGTATCTGAAATAAATAGGTTTCAGTTTTTCAGCCCTTGCAGGTTCCAGCTCAAGGCGCGTACTGATTTCGTTAAACCGTGCATTCAGTAACCTTTCCCTGAAAGCAGGACGCTGATTTTGAGCAATTAAAAAAACAGGAAACAGTAAAATTCCTGTCAAAAACCATATTTTTATTGTTGCTTTCATTTTTAATCGTTTGTTAGTTCATCCATAAAAAGTTCATCATCTAAGTCATCGGCTAACTGACCCAATTCTTCATTTGTCATTTCAGCCAACAGATTATCAAGCGTTTCCGGTTTAATGACAGCTGTTTCTCCGGCTTCTGTTTCGGTTTTAACAGCTTTTTCTGAACGAGCCGGAACAGAGTCTTCAACAGGTTTCTCCTGTTTAACTGGTTCATTAATCACCAGTTCTTCAGACTTTTTCTCTGTTTGCTTATTGATTAGCACAATAGAAAACAGAATAATAATCAACAACGAAGCTGCCACCGAAACAACTGAATAAAACTTCCTGATTCCAGATTTGCGCTCCCTTACTTTTGCTTTTTCAAGCGTACGGTTTGTAATTTCATCGAAAAAGCCAGGTGGAACCTTGTACGGTATCTGCTTCCCTATTTTGTCAAAATCAAATTCTTTCTTCATTGTTTAATTTTTACTGAGGTAATTTTTTACTTTTTCAGTTGCATAATGATAATTGGTTTTCAGTGTGCCCACCGAAGAACCTGTAATCTCTTCCATTTCTTCGTAACTCAAATCGTCATAATAGCGCAGGTTAAAAACAATCCGCTGCTTTTCGGGCAATTGCTGAATAGCTTCCTGAAATTTCAGCAAAATATTCTCGCTTGTTTCGGCACCCGATTCTGATAACAGGTTTTCATATTGTTGTGAAATTTCAACCATTTTAAAATCGTTTCTTTTACTTCTTCTGAAAAGTGCAATGCACTCGTTGGTGGCAATTTTATACAACCATGTATAAATTTTCGATTGCCCGTTAAAAGATCCGGCATACCTGTATGCATTTATAAAAGTTTCCTGTAAAACATCTTCGGCATCCTCGTGTAAAACAACCATCCGCCGGATGTACCAGTAAATACGTTCCTTGTATCTTTCCATCAGCAACGTGAATCCTTTTTCCCGCGTTGCCGGATTTTTCAATGCCAGTAAAATTTCATTGTCCGATATTTCAACCATCCGGTGAATTTATTTCCTTTTTCAATTTGAAGAGATAAAATTGTAAAAGTTAAATAACGATCTGAAATTTTTAAAGAAATTTCATTGCTGAATTTAACTTTCCACGTAAAACTTCTTCAAAGAAAACAGTGATTAAAATTTATTTTGTAAAACCATAAAATGTTTAAAAAATGAAACAATTAAAATTAGCAGCAATTGCAGTCATTTTCTTACTGGGCTCAATCTCGTGCCAGGAAGAAGAAGTAGCACAACCAATGAGCAACGAACAAATCGACCAGGAAGTTTTGGCAGAAAACCTGTTGGTTGAACTTGACGAACTGACGGAAGAAGGTATTGATTTTCAATTGGATTTATTAAAATCAGGCGGTGCAGATCGGCTGTTTTTGAATGACAATTGTCCGGTAATTACTTACGATAAAACTTCAAATCCGCGAAAAATGATTCTCGATTTCGGTACGGGTTGTGTTGGACGTGATGATAAAACAAGGTCGGGGAAAATAATTATCACCAGTTCAGCATTCGAAAACCTGACATTGGAAAGAGTTAAAACTTTCGAAAACTTTATTGTTGAAGGGAAGAAAATCGAAGGGAAAATTATTAAAAAGATAACGTTAAACCGTGAAAATCTTTCAAGAGTTGCTGAAATTAAAGAGGATATTAAAGTTACTTTTGAAGACAACACAGTTTTAACCAGAAAAGCAAATCTTACCCGCGAACAAATTTTTGGAATTCCCGGTGTGCGTGCCGATAATGAAACAAAAACCTGGGGAGAAGTAATTACAACCCGCCCCTCGGGAGCCACAATCACAAAAACAATAGCAGAAGCGACACCTTTGCTTTTCAAAGCTTCGTGCAAACAAATTGTAAGTGGAATAGTAGCTTTTTCCAATGGAGATGTCAGCTGGACAATTGATTACGGTACGGGTGAATGTGACAATACCGCCACAGTTACGCGCGATGGCGAATCAAGAACAGTGAAACTTAAAAAATAATTTTTCCTGATTCTTTTTAAAAACCTGATGTTTCTTCGTCAGGTTTTTTTTTATTTAAACCTAATCGTTAAACTTTGAACTTTAAACTCTGAACTTTTCCTTGTACATTTGCACCTCAAATTTTTAGATTTCGTTTTTATGGAAATTGCAAGCAAATACAATCCTGCAGCCGTTGAAAACAAATGGTACCAATACTGGATGGAAAACAAATGTTTCCGTTCAGTTCCCGATGAACGCGAACCTTACACCATTGTGATTCCGCCACCCAATGTAACCGGAGTACTCCACATGGGGCACATGCTCAACAATACCATTCAGGATATTTTGGTGCGCCGCGCCCGCATGACCGGCAAAAATGCCTGCTGGGTTCCGGGAACCGACCACGCCTCCATTGCCACCGAGGCAAAAGTGGTTGACAAACTGAAAAAAGCAGGAATTAATAAATACGACCTCTCGCGTGAAGAATTTCTGAAACACGCCTGGGAATGGACCGACAAACACGGCGGCATCATTCTGGAACAGTTGAAAAAACTGGGCGCTTCTTGCGACTGGGACCGCACTTCTTTTACCATGGACGAGCCCCGCAGCGAATCGGTTATTAAAGTTTTTGTTGATTTGTATAACAAAGGCCTTGTTTACCGCGGAGTTCGGATGGTTAACTGGGATCCGGCTGCCAAAACCGCATTGTCTGATGAAGAAGTTGTTTACAGGGAAGTTCAATCGAAATTGTATTATTTGAAATATAAACTAGAAGGCGGTGATGGTTTTGTAACTATTGCCACCACCCGTCCTGAAACCATTTTGGGTGACACAGCGATTTGTGTGAATCCTGCAGACGAACGTTTCTTTCATTTAAAAGGAAAACGGGTTTTGGTACCATTGATAAACCGTTCAATTCCAATTATTGAAGACGATTACGTTGATATGGAATTTGGTACCGGCTGTTTAAAAATTACACCTGCTCATGATATTAACGACTACGAAATCGGGATGCGGCACAACCTTACGTCAATCGATATTTTTAATGATGACGGAACATTAAGCGAAAAGGCTGAATTATTTATTGGCAAAGATCGTTTTGCTGTTCGCGATGAAATTATTCCGGAACTGAAGAAAGCCGGAAATGTTGCCAAAATAGAAGATTATACAAATAAAGTTGGTTTTTCAGAACGTACACACGTTCCAATAGAGCCTAAACTTTCGGCACAGTGGTTTCTGAAAATGGAAGAGCTTTCGAAACCCGCGCTCGAAAATGTAATGAACGATAACATTCAGTTTTACCCTCCGAAATTCAAAAATATTTACAACCACTGGATGAGCAATGTAAAGGACTGGTGCATCAGCCGCCAGTTGTGGTGGGGTCACCAGATTCCGGTGTATTATCTTGCAGACGGAAGCTTTGTTGTTGCAGAAACTTCGGAACAGGCACTCAATCTGGCAAAGATGAAAACCGGCAATAATAAATTAACTGCTAACGATTTACAACAGGATGAAGATGCACTCGACACCTGGTTTTCGAGTTGGTTGTGGCCAATTTCGGTTTTCGACGGAATTCGTGAACCTGAGAATGACGAAATAAAATACTACTATCCCACCACCGATTTGGTAACTGCGCCGGATATTATTTTCTTTTGGGTGGCCCGAATGATTATTGCCGGGTACGAATACCGCAATGAATTACCTTACAAAAACGTCTATTTCACAGGAATGGTGCGTGATGCACAACGCCGTAAAATGTCGAAATCGCTGGGCAACTCACCAGACCCACTCGATTTGATTTCCAAATACGGCGCTGACGGCGTGAGGGTTGGAATGCTGCTGTGCTCGCCTGCCGGTGGCGATTTGCTTTTCGACGAAAGTCTGCCGCAACAGGGAGCAGGTTTTGCCACCAAAATATGGAATGCATTCCGCCTGGTGAAAAACTGGGAAGTGGATTCAAATATCGAACAACCTGAACATTCAAAATTAGCAATCGAATGGTTCAGGAATAAACTGGGAGAAGTGGTTAATACACTCGATGAACAGTTCATGCAATTCCGCATTTCTGAAGCTTTAATGACTGTTTATACCACAGTTCGCGACGAGTTTTCGGGATGGTTGCTGGAAATTGTTAAACCAGCCTACCAAAAACCAATCGATGCAAAAACTTACGCTGAAGTCGTTGAACTATTCGACCAGATGCTGCGGCTGATGCACCCGTTTACACCGTTTATCACCGAAGAAATCTGGCAAATGTTAACCGAAAGAAAAGCTGGCGAAAGCATTATGATCAGCCAGATTCCGAAACCGGAAAAATATGATGCTGATTTACTGGTTGGGTTTGAAAATGTGAAAGAAGCTATCTCAGGAATCCGGAAAATTCGTTCCGACAAAAACATTGCACAAAAGGAAACTTTGGAACTGAAAGTTCAGCAGGGAGACAAAGGTTTTGAAGTTCAGTTTAACAGTGTGGTGGTAAAAATGGGCAATCTTTCGTCTCTCGAAATGGTGATTGAAGAAATTAAAGGAGCTTCGTCATTCATGGTAAAATCAACCAACTTTTATATCCCAATTGGCAGTTTTATCGATGTAGAAGAGGAACTGAAAAAACTGAAAGAAGAACTGAAATATACCCGCGGATTTTTGACCTCTGTTTTAAAGAAACTCGAAAACGAACGTTTTGTAAGCAGCGCCCCGGAAGCGGTTGTTGCACTTGAAAAAGCCAAACAGGCTGATGCCGAGGCGAAGATAAAAGTTTTGGAAGAGAGGATTGCGGGGTTGAAGTAATATATTGAGCTGTGAATTAAATTCACGTTACAGTTGGTCAGATAAAATCCACTGTTTTTCAATGAATTGGCAGTGATCGAGCTCAGATTTTTGTACCACGGATTTTCGTTTCACGAAAGTTGTGTAAATGTACTTTAGTGCAACATAGATATTCCGAACATTTTGGTTTAGCACCGAGCAGTTGCGTATCATAATAACTTTATCTTTTACGTTTTGTGCTAAAATTGTAACAGTTTCTATGTATTCATGGTAAATCCAATTTAGCTCCAAACGCTGTTGATGCCTATGGTTATTTGCTGGTGGCGGGCTGTGTTTACCAACCAGTATACCAACAATCTCAGATGCAGGTGAGACAGTACTTTCATCTTTTTTATGGCAAAGGCACAAATAAAGGTCGATTTTCATTATGCGGAATGTTGCCTCTACCTCGCGTATGGTATTATAAAATTACCAGATAATATCCTCCAGGTTGCTACCACCGAAGTGCTTATAATATATCTATACCACTCCTTGCATTTAAGTACACTCCGTCTATTACCGACCATTTCATGGCGGTTACTGTTCTCTTTATTTTGGGGGAAACTTCTTTCCACTTTTCGATCCCTTCTCTTTCCTTTTGTTTACAACCGTTTCTTTTAATTCGATTTCAATTTCGAAATAGTGTTGGATGGAAGGGAATTTTTGTTTTACATGAGTCAGCATAGTCGAAGTCATTCTGACTAGACGATTCAGGAATATTTCAAATTAAAATTTTGGGTTTAATCCTTTTGACAATTGGTCAAATAAACTATTTTTTGGAAATCGGTCGGCAAGAATCTTAAAATGAGTTTGTCCTTCTTCCGTCCGTTTTTCTAACGTAGTATAGATTCTACCTAAAAAATAGTGAGCCAAGGTTGATAGAATCAAATCTTCGTCGTAAGAATATTTTTCAAGAGTAACAAGTGAATTTAAAGATGCTTTTGATTTTATATTTATCGAAAAAGGATTTATTGAATTATCTGAATATTGAAACAAAGAAAGATAAAAATCAAAAAATTTTGAACTCACATCATAAAAGGGAAGTTTCTCGTTTTTTAATTCTGCAATTTGCTTTTTAATATCTGACCGTAGAATAAATGCACTGACGAACTTGTAATTTTTTAAATCATAACGAAGTTGATATGAGGAATTAATAAGTCGACTTATTTTACCTACAGTTGTTTCAGTATCCGTTATAATGAAGCTATCCAAGATGTTTTCTAAATTAGTAGAATCATGTTTCGAATGTGTTTTGATGTATTTCCACCAAAGCAAATCGGTTTTCAAAATAAGCGAATAAAATGGGTCTAACTTTCCTTTTTGTGCTAACAACATTGAATCGGCCTCATCAAATTGTTGATTATAAATGAATGTAAAAATACATTCCACATCGATTTCATTGTCATATGTAAATCCTGTAATTTGAAATGACATAAAAAAAATTACAGCTATTATAGTGCGTAATCCCATTTTTTTGAATTCATATTAGCTTCAATTAATTTCTTATTATTTATCGCAATGTAGCCTGTTGCTAATCATCAAAAAGAATTTTTACAACATCACGCGTGGCATTTTGGTTTGCTTTTTGATTAAATTTATCGGCACTTTTATATGACCCATAAATATTAGCAGAATAAAAACAAACAGCAATTGACCCAAAAGCAACACTTTTAAAGTTTAATCCATTATCGCTAACTGACTGGTATGTTAACCATGAAAAAGCGGAAACAAATAAAAAGGAAAAAAGGGCATCTTTATAATGTTTAGTATAAATTTTACCACTACCCGGTATTATTGCAGAAAATAGAGCTGCACAATTTTTATTTTTATACTTGATATCCAGTCCTTGTAATGTAATATTATATAAATCATTGACTTTTGGTGGTTTATGAATAGAATGAAGATGCTTTTCCGCAAGAGTTTTGGCTTCAGTCCATTTATATTGCATCAATAACGCTCCTATCTTATATTCAATACCTTCAAGTTGGTTAATGGTTTTATTTTCTTGTAAAAAACTAAATGCAGTTGAGTATTGCTGGGTATGAAATAGTATGTTGAGATTTTCAATAGCGAAGTTTTCAGAATAAAAAATGAGATCATCATGACAAAAAAAATTCAACTTATCTTTGGCACCTTTAAAATCCTGCATTAAACGATAGGATTGTACCAACCTTAATTTAGCCAATGTATCATTTGGAGCTAAGAAGATTACCCTTTCATATTCAATGGCAGAGAACTGATACTGTTTGTTCTGAAATAGGTAATTTGCATATTTTAAAGAATTCGAATAATTTAGCAAATCCTGGCTATATAAATTAAATATAGCTATGAAAAAAACATAAAAACATAAAACTGTTTTTCTATAAGCCATCATCATACTTTTTTGTTGTCATGTTGTAAGGATAATCCTGTTTGCTAACAAACGGATGACATCTTAGCATCCGGTCAATTCCTTCAAGCAAACCTTTCACAGCGCCTTTTTTTTCGATTGATTCCATAGTATAGACTGAACATGAAGGATAAAAAACACAAGCATCAACATCTTGAGAAGATATATATTCCTTATAAAATAAAAAAGAGAATGCGAATAGCAAATTCGCATCGGAATTGGAATTTTTAACATGTTCATTATAATTATGTACTTCAGTATCGTAATTGAAAAATGTCCTTATATATGCATCATCCTGAAATATTATCATTAAATCATAATAACAATAATATTGCTTTTCCCTTTTTCTTTCTTTGGCATCTCGATTCGCATTATGTATCCCTCCCATATAATATCTGTAAATAAAAGGCATAAGGATAAAAAAATTAATATAAGGTGCATTAATTCCAATATAAAAAAGACCACTTAAAAGCAATATTGAATTTATCCCGTCATAAAATTCACCAGCATAAATTTGACCTGTACCTGGAATAATAGCGCTCATAAAGGTTGCAACTGTTGGATTCGGAAGCCTTAATTTTTCCCTTTCATTAAACAATTTATCTAATAGATTTTTTTTAGTGATATCATTAGGATCAATCGTTTTATAAAAAAAATGAAAAGCCTGATCATAGTTTTCTAATCCGAAGAAAGAAATAGCCATATAAAGGTCCTTTTTATACTTAAAGTATTCATTTGAATCAATTTCAAGTTCGTCAAGTTTAATCAAAGCATATCCATAATTTTTTTCTTTCATATAACATATTATTTTACGAAATGCACATTCAATTTGAATGCTGTCATTTTTTGAATAATATGAGGTAGAATCATAATAAGCGCGCGCCATTTTTAAGTCATTGACTAAAAGATAGCAATCGGCTATTTTGTTACTAATTAATGCCTTATGATCAATGTTGGAAAAGTAAAAAGCCCGTTGATATTCATTTAAAGCAAAATTATATTTATGTACACTGACTAATGAATCGCCAAAATCAATGACCTCCTCTATATTCTGAGCATTTGCTTTACTGAAAAGAAAAAACAGGAAAGTCAGACAAACCAAATACTCAAATTTTATTGACAACACATTCAGTTATTTAATTTTCAATTATTCAAGATTTAAATTGACGTAGTTAAAACAAACAACTTCTGCGAAGTGTAATTTTAATACACATGGCAGAAGTAGCTTAAGAAAATTGGTTGTTACTTAAAATTTATAAGATAACGTAAGATTATACTTAGTAGGATTATCCATTGAAAATTTTTTCGATGATAAATTAAGATCAAATTTCTTTATGAATGATGTTGCTTTGGGAGAAATATAAACATTCTCATATTTATCTGTTGCACTCCCAATTAAAGCTCCTGCACCTGCAAATATTCCAGCCCATAATACCGATCCTAACAATAATGTACCTGTATCTGCGTTATTTTCTCCAGTGACTTCATTAGGCGAACCACCTTGTGTCACTGATACGAGAATACCTATACCAAGACATCCCCCCCCGCTCCAAAGAGCCCATTTGCCAGCTTTTCCTTCACGAGCCTGAACAAGCGTTACCTCGGATAGTGAATAGGTCTTTTGATTCCCATTCATCATAAATGAAATTGATTCATCGCTAAGAGTAGCTTTACTTCCTTTTGTAACTAGGCCATCTTTTGTAGTTACTTTGACTTTTTTGTAAGTCTGAGCTTGAGAAATGCTGACACAAAAAAACACAACTAAAATTAAAAACACAATTTTTTTCATAATGTTTAATTTAAAGATTAATGAATTAAAATAATAAAATATAGCCGCTTAATATGAGATAAATCACTATATTAAAGCGTCTTACGGTATAACATTTAAGAGCTTTTCAGAGTATAACATTACTTAGTAAACTTTGGCTCATCAATTTCAGAAACCAGAAAAATCTCGAATGGTTGTTGCACACCTGGAAAATTGTACCCTTGGATTCGTTTAAATACAAATTGTTAAGCTGCCCTATCGAATTGCTAACTGAACCACTTGTTACTGTTAAATGTCCACCGATTGATGAGGTAGTTTCCTGAGCTTTGAGTTGATGAATAAATAAAATCAGTAAAACGCATTGTAAAGGTGATTTTGGTTTTCATTGTTGTAAGTTTTGGTTTTTTATTTCCCTTGAAAAAAATATATGCTCAATTTACGGTATTTTCAATTACTGAATGTTAACATACTATAACTATGGTTATTTATCTAATAATCACTGCTTCTTATCAGATAACCGAGCTATTCTGTTTAAAATAATTTATAAACTACGATTTGTGTGCTGAGCTAAGCGAGCAACTTAGTTTGTCCTGACTTCTGACGTTTAGTGCGGTAGCATACTTCCTTGATTTATGTATTTGAAGTTTAAGGTCTTAAGAATTGAATAAATCTTTAAAAAACGACTTGGCTTTTCATTATGAAATTCTAGACGCCTTAAAATCAAATTTGGTGTGTCAAAATGGAAAAAATGGAAAATTGATTGCAAGTGCGGTAAAATTTACTTTTTAAAATCGTATCTATCATATACTCTATTTGTTACATATTTTTTTGTAAAAATTCAAAAGTGTCAGAAGTCAGGAAGTATTGGAAGAGAGGATTAACTCTCTCCAGTAAAATTATTGCCCTGGTGACTTTAGGTCTACCAGGGCAATAAAAAACTCTGAATAATTAATTGCTACTGGCTTTAAATTATTATTTCAAAACAATTTTAAACATGTTTTTTGAGCTTCCCTGGGTAACTCTTATTAAATATAAACCAGGTTGATTCCCATTTAGTTACAATCAATAAGTTGTGTTTTAATTTAATATCTCAACGTATAAAATAGCTTCTATAATTTTACTGAGTTGATGATTATTGCCTTACCAATTTCCTTACAACCCTGCTTTCTCCTGTATCTATTTTTACAAAATAGATTCCCCGTACCAATGTA
>JBGSRA010000157.1:0-13233 GCA_041737765.1 Draconibacterium sp.
ATGAGGCCACCTAATTGATACGAGATAATTAATGCAATCTTGTTCAGTTTTAAACATTGCTTCAAACTCCATTTGATTTCCCGGATAATTCATTCACTAAAGATAAATATTTGCGGGAGAAGATCGGATACCCCATTTAATGTAAATTAGGTTGTGATGCTTTGCAACAAGTCCGGGTAATGCTTTTATTACAGTTTCGATGCCTTTGTTTCGGCCAACAAAACCGAAAGTCAGCAATACAATTTTGCTTTCGAGTTTAAACTCTTTTTTCGATTTTTCGGGGCTAAAATGAATATCGGGAACACCATGTTCAATCAGTGCAATTTTTTCTTCAGGAACATCGTAGATTGTGGTAAGAAACTGAATGGCTTTATGGCTCATTACCACAACTTTGTTTGCCATTTTGCAAATTTCCTTTAATACCGCTTTTTCGTTATATGACGGGTTTTTAAGAATGGTGTGCAGCGTAACCATGAGTGGAATTTCCAACCGGTGAAGCAAAGGAAGAATATATACCCCGCTTTGTCCGCCAAATATGCCAAACTCATGTTCCAGCACACAGAGATCGGCACCGCTTGAATTAATATATTTTGCTGCTTTCAGATAATCTTCCTGGTAATCCTGCCTGATGGTTATTTTAACCTCTTCGGGGTATTTATATGTCAGTTCGTTATCGTTTAACGCTACAATAAAACCTTCATTCCCAACACCTGCTCCTTTTTTATCAGCCAGCATCGATTTAAACAGGTTATTTGTAAAGGTGCCAATACCACATTCGCGGGGCGGATATGTGGCGATATATGCAATTTTCATTTTATTTATTATTTATGCTTTGACAAGCAATTTTTCCGACTTTTTCTCAGGGCAGTTCATGAGTTCACGTTCAAAATAAACCAGCTCTTTATGAGCCAAATCATTTTGAATCTTACAATAATAAATCCGGTCAACATAACGCCTGATAAGCAGTTCCTGTGTTGGATTTACTGTTGCGCATACTGTTGAACCTTCTTTATATTTATTATCTATTAACATTTTAAATTGTTCCTACTCCACTCTTTTCGGCCTTTTTAGCTGCTTTAAAAGATCTTTTTTCCTTCAGGCTTTTTACAGCTTCCTTTTTGTTGTTCTTTTTCTCTTTTCCTTCTTTTGATTTCGACATGATTTTATTTTTTTTAAATTTTTACGAATACAATACCAATTTTTTTATAGGTAGCTTTTCGGATAATGCTTTTGCTAATCAACGAATTGAGCATATACTCTGGAATTTCGAGAAGAATATTTGATTTCGATATTTCAATTTCCTTCGATTGCATGATTTCTGTAAGATAATCTTATCAAAGTTACTCCCACTCAATTATGAAAGTGTTACACAATTAATGCAAGAATTTACATTATTCACACATTTTGAAAATCGGCAAACTGGATTCCAGTTTTATAAATTGCCCGAAGAATTAAGGTTATTCAAATGTTTCGGTATGTTTAAACCGCCATTACTTTATTATTCCTGTCAACAGAATAGGTAAGTTTAAAAGTATTTTGGCCCTCTCCAAGTAACTTGAGCATTTTAATATGTTGCCATACAGCACTTGCAAAACTTTTATTGATATGATAGGGCAAGTTGTATTTTTTTGCTTTGGATTTTACAATTTTTGAAATTTCCCGATAGTGTATATGACTTATATTTGGAAATAAATGATGTTCTACCTGGTAATTTAATCCTCCAATCAGCCATGAGAAAATCCTGCTTTTTGGGGCATAATCAGCAGTAGTGTACAACTGATGCACTGCCCAGTTATTATCCAGTTCACCATTTGTGTCGGGAACCGGATATTCGGATGACGGCACAACATGAGCGGTTTGAAAAATGCTGCTTAATACCAACCCACTAGTAAAATGCATTATCAAAAATCCGGCAAGTATCCAGTACCATGCCACAGAAATTGTTAACAGTGGAATTATCAGGAATACAATATAATAAGCAACTTTCGAAATAATTATATCAACAAGTAATCTGTTATATTTACGTTTGCTGCTTAGTTTCGCACCCATTTTTTGGTACTTTTTAAATCGTTTAAAATCTTTTGTAATAATCCACGAAATACTCATTAAACTGTAAAATAACCAGGCATATATATACTGGTAACGATGTATTTTTTTGAGTGGCCGGTGGGGCGAAAATCTTAAAATCCCGGGCGGGGCAATATCTTCATCATGCCCTTCGATGTTGGTGAATCCGTGATGAAGCGTGTTGTGCTGAAAGCGCCAGTTGGGCGGGTATCCGCCAAGCAGATACATTGAATTTTCAAACAACCGGTTCACCCACCTGTGTTTCGAAAAAGAACCGTGATTGGCATCGTGCATGGTTACCATTCCCAGTCCCGACATTCCCAATCCCATAATAAACCAGCATAAAAATACCAGTAGCACTGATGTTACCAACCCTGTAATCATCAGAATAAAAGGAGTAAAATACAACGTTGTCATAAAAATGGTTTTCAGGTAAATTTCCTGATTACCATACTGCTGAATGTTGTTTTTCTTGAAATATTCATTTACTGAATCTCTTAATTCAGTTGTAAAATCGAGTTTATTTTTTGAGTATTTAATGTTTTCCATCTTTCTAAAGCTTTAAATAAAAATTTGCTTGCCAAACGGCTTTAGTTGTTATGCATTTGTCTCAATCCGTAAACAGTGCGAAAATGGTACCCGTAAACGGTGCATGTAATGGCGTCAACCATTAATTTTGGACGGTTAAACAATGTCCATACAATTAATTTCCAGTATTCTCTTCTTCCTTTATTTACAAATCCAATAACAAACATCGATTTTAAAAAAGCCTTAACCAGAGCGAGATTAATTTTGTTCTGCGATTTGCATAACTTATTGTAATTCAGCAACGACTGCCGTACTCTTTTGTAATAAGGCCTTGTGGAATATATATTTTTGATAATATTTTGATAACCATCCAATAATTTACTGTGCTCCATTTTGGGTATAAAATTCATTGAAGAATCGGTGTTGTTGCCCGTTGCATCGGTTGTTAACCTGTTTTCTGCCTCCAACTGCCGGTAAAGCCTAGTGTTTTTCGGGGCGTTTAACAATCCAACCATTGCGGCAACAATTCCGCTTTGCTGTATAAAATCGATTTGCCGCTGAAAAACAGTTGGTGTATCGCTGTCGAATCCAACAATAAAACCGCCCGAAACCTGTATTCCGGCCTGTTGTATTTTCTTCACACTTTCCAGTAAATCACGGTTTCTGTTTTGTGTTTTGTTGCAGTAGTGCAGCGACTTTTCCTCGGGAGTTTCAATCCCGATAAAAGTTCCGCTGAATCCCGATTCAACAAGCAGCGTCATCAATTCTTCATCGTCAGCCAGATTTATCGATGATTCAAAAGTAAATGCAAACGGATATTTGTGTTGTTGCATCCATTCTTTCATGGCGGGCAACAGGTTATATTTCACTTCTTTTATGTTGCCGATAAAATTATCATCGACTACAGAAACCGGTCCCCGCCATTTTATTTTATCGTACAAAACATCCAGTTCGCTAATAATTTGCGGGGTAGTTTTCATCCGTACTTTATGCCCCAGCAGAGAGGTAATTTCGCAAAAATTGCACGAAAACGGGCATCCCCTGGTAACCTGAATATTCATGAAAGCATAATCTTTAACCGACAACAGATGAAAATCGGGCACCGGGGTTTTAGAAAGATCAGCAAATTCTTCAGTGGCGTAAACCCTTCGCGGATTCCCGGCGTTTAAATCTTCCAAAAAGAAAGGCAAAGTAATTTCGGCTTCATTCAAAACAAAGTGATCGATTTCGGGATAATCCGGAAAATCCTGTGTAAAAAGTGGACCGCCGGCAACAATTTTTGTACTGCACTTTTTACACTCGGCAATTACTTTTTTCACCGACTCTTTTTGAATATACATGGCGCTGATAAAAACATAATCGGCCCAAATAATATCATTGGTATCCAGCGCCGAAATATTCATATCAACCAGTTTTTTCTCCCAGGTTACCGGTAACATGGCCGAAACCGTAATTAATCCAAGTGGCGGTACAGCGGCTTTTTTCGCAATAAATTTAAGTGCATGATTAAAACTCCAAAAGGAATCGGGGCATTTTGGATATACAAGCAGGATATTCATTTTTTTACTTTTTAAAAGGCAAACAGTTACAAAGTAAAATTCGTGAATCCGCCTCGGGGGTATGTTATATAATTCTTATGAAAATTTACATAATTCACACATCGTTGAGCGAGCCTTGCGGTTTATTTTTGAGCATTTTAAACTGGGTTGGGGTCATTCCGGTAAATTTTTTGAATTGATTGGATAAATGGGCAACACTGCTGTAATGCAGCCGGAAGGCAATTTCCGAAAGATTTAGCTCGTCATAAACAATTAATTCCTTTACCCTTTCAATTTTATGAGTAAGGTAAAATTTTTCGATGGTAACTCCATTTATTTCCGAAAACTGGTTGGCAAGATAAGTGTAATCATAATCGAGTTTCTCGCTTAAAAAGTCGGAAAGGTTAACTTTAATCTGATCTTCGGTGAAATGTACCAATTCAATTATGGCACTTTTTATTTTCTCAACCAGAATGCTTTTTTTATCGTCCATCAAAATCAGTCCAGCCTTTTTTAATCCGATATTTAGTTGCTCCAGTTGTTCATTCAGCAGGTTTTCGACAATTTCTGCTTCACCGATTTTTACATAGGTATGATGCAAACCAAGCTTTTCAAGTTCGGATTTCACTACCATCTGGCAGCGGACACAGACCATATTTTTGATGAATAATTTCAATAAAGTTAAATAATGGCTTAAATCAAAGATACAAAAGTAAACTCACATATTTTTAAAAAATGAACTCCCCAATTATTACTCTTTGTATTCGTCTAATATAAAACCATTAAAGCAGAAACTGGCTTTTTATGACCTTTATTATTGTTTCTGAAATAATTAACACTTATTCAATTTTAGAAACTACCTTTGGAAAAAATTTTAAATAAGTATTTGATGCAGGTTTCAGTTAACAGGAAAAATTTAAAATTCAATCCCGATGCCTCCCGTGTAATCGCCCGTTTTCTTTATACCACCGACGAAAGGGCATTAAATACCATTCGTTCTGTTTTGATAATGTCGAAAAAAGAAGCATCGCAGGCATTAAGTCCTGTTTTACGTGATTTTTCAATGCGCCACCGAAATATCTCAAAAATTTTCGAAAGACATTTTAAGAAAATAAACCGGTTATTTAAGCTGTTAAATATTGAACCTGAGTCTCTTGATATTTCTCAAAAAATACTGATTGGTTCTTATTTTACCATGGAGTATTCCATTGAATCGGCAGCATTTTTTAATCCCTCGATTGTAGAACACCCCGATCAGTCGGAGACCGGAACTGGCGAAACAAGAGTGATTCTCAGTTTCAGGGCTACCGGTGAAGGACATATTTCTTCCATCGTTTTCAGAACCGGCGTGCTGGATAAAAACAATAATCTTACGGTTGAGCCTGTCGGAAAAATGCTGGAAGAGGCTGAACTTATCCGCAGGCACATTTACAACAAAAAATCGTTTAAGAAAAAGCTGGATGAGATGAAGGACATACATGCCATAATACCTTCGGCTTTAATTCTTGATAAGTTAAACGATAAATTTACCTATGGTGAACTGCGCGATTGTATTAAGGAAGCCAGAAAATCGCTCCACCTCGCATACGATAAAGAAATCCTTTTTAATCAAATCATCTGGCTTGCCCGATCGCATTACGAACTTAATTTTTCACTCGACTCCAACATATCGGAGAGAGTAATATTTCCCGTTTCGATAAATGAAAAAAACGGGATTGAAGATGCCCGTTTCGTAAAATTTACGGAAGATAACAACGAAACAATTTACTACGCCACTTACACGGCTTATGATGGTTCCACCATTTTGCCAAAATTGTTAGACACCCGTGATTTTTATCACTTTCATATTCTTCCGTTGCATGGCGAAATTGCCCAGAACAAAGGAATGGCGCTGTTTCCGCGAAAAGTAAACGGAAAATATGCCATGCTTTGCCGGTTGGATGGCTTTAATAATTACATCTCTTTTTCAGATAAAATAAATGTCTGGCGCGAAGCAAAATTACTGCAACAACTCAAATTTCCCTGGGAACTGATTCAAATTGGCAATGGTGGTTCACCAATTGAAACCCCGGAAGGATGGCTTGTAATTACACATGGAGTTGGTCCAATGCGGGAATATTCTTTAGGGGCATCATTGTTCGATCTTCAAAATCCTGAGATTGAAATCGGAAGGTTGAAGTCGCCGCTTTTGGTTCCCAATGCCGAAGAAAGAGAAGGATACGTACCCAATGTTGTTTATACCTGCGGTTCGATGATTAAAAATGACGATTTAATTATTCCCTACGCGATGTCAGATTATGCATCGACGTATGCAACTGTAAATGTGCGCGACCTTTTAAACGAACTGAAAAACTCAAAACCGGGAGTTTAAAAATTGCCGTTACACACCAAAACAATCGGTGGCATTAACAAATATCAAAATGACAAAAAACAAAACGGGCTTAAATTTTTCATGGTCCATTTTTGAGTTAGTATTCATTTCTGATGGTGGCATAAACTCCGTACGATTCATTGGTTAACTGATAAAACGGGACCAGTTTATAATCTATCCCGTTGTTTTTCAGACTAAAAGAAAATTCATCATTCTTTTTACTGATTGATTGCAGAATTTCTTCCTGATTTCCTTTTAATATCAACTCTTTAGTGGTTTCAAATGCCAGCAAAACCGGGCCATAATACAATGCAATCATATTCTTGTTGTCGGGCATGGTTTTCAGATGAAAATTGTACGAAAAAATCAATTCTATACGATCCCCATCTTTCCACTCTCTGTCGATTGTAACAAAAGAAACCGGTTTTATTTTGGTTTTGAATGGTTTCCCATTCACAAAAACCTTTGTTTGTGCATTCGCCCACGAAGGAATCAGAAGATTCAATGCAAACTTTGTTGGTTTTTCAGATGAAATGGTGATTTGAGTTTTGGATTCTTCCGGAAAATTGGTGCGTTGTTCAATTGTAACGCCTTTCTCTTTCCATTTTAATTCTGAAGGAATAAACAGGTTGACCCAAAGATTTTGCTGATCGTGGAAATAGATATTCGAATTGAGTTGGGCAAAAGCCTCGATTCCTGAACCGTTGCAGCATTTGAAATCATTCTCTTTCAGGTAGTTTTTTGTGCGGGGCGAACCCAAAGGCAGGTGATAAACTACTTGTCCGTTTTTACTGTTTTGAATTGGGAGAACCGCATTGTAAAAAGTGTTCATGTACGAATCAGCATATTCAGGAGCGGCAGTCCAGCAAAAAAGATTGGCGGTCAGTTTCTGTGTATTGTGTGTTACACACGACTCGGCAATTTCGCCTGATAACGTGGCGCTCAGATGATCTGGATGTCCCCAGTGTTCTGCAATACGGGAAGTTGGCGTGGTAGAAACCGGTCGCGGACCGCTACTCGAACCATTTACATACGCATGATGATTAAGCAGCATCTCCCAAAAATTAACTACCGCCTCGCGAAATTGTGTTTCCCCTGTGTTTTCATACCGCCGGGCATAACCTTTAATCAGAATAATATGGGTGTTGGAATGCAACCCGGATAAGATATCAATGTTGTTTGCCAATGGTTGATAAAACCAAAGCCGGTCAAAAGTTTGTGCCAGTTTCAGGTGTTTTGGATTCTTTGAAACCGCAAAAAGGTTGTGCAAAACATCGTTCATTCCTCCGGCTTCGTTGGTTGGATTTGCTTCTGCCGAATACAGGATTTTTTCTATTTCGGCTTCCGGAAGTTTTGACATTCTGGCTTCCACATAATCGGCCATGTTCAAAACAATTTGAAATGCTTTTTCGTTTCCGGTAGTTGTGTAAACATCAAGCAAACCCTGCATTATTTTGTGATAGGTATAGTAAGGCGCCCACACTCCCCCGTATTTTTTCTCCAGCGTATCAAACTCCGATTCAGGAAAAGCGCTTAAATATTTGCCTCCCAGTTTTTGCTGACATTCAGCCAGCACATCAATCATGTATCTGATTCTTTTTGCCAGCATGGAATCCCCGTCACTTTTGATAACAGTAGCACACGCTGAAAGATAATGGCCGGTAAAATGCCCACGAAGCCCGCAATCCGGACTTTCCCAACCCTCCAGCGGTTTTGCCGAAGATGGCAATCCGGCATTCACCCTGAAATTGTGAAGCAATCTTTCGGGATCGAGCTGATGTAAATACGCTGTATTTAAAGCTTCACGCTGTTTTATCCATGACGGATTCAGTTTCACTTCATCATTTGAAAAAGGGGTGATGGAAGTTTGAGCATTTATCTGCAAAATCCCGGTAAAAGCTAAAAGCAAAAGGGTGAGGAAAAAGAGCTTAATTTTATTGGTCATAGTTTAATTCATTGACATAAATTTACAATTAAAGACGCCTGTACTAAAATAATACAAGTTTATTATCTTCAGAAGCGTTTCTGAAAACGTTTCCATTTTTCCGGAACGTTTCCAGAAATTGATGGATTCGCTTACAAAATGCATTTGAAACAGAATTTTCCTTCACAGAAAGTAATTTCACCAAAAGCACAAGGAAATTGTGCTGTTGAAAAGAAGATCTATATTAAAAATTGATTTCGGTTAGTAAAATATTCTAAAATCTAAAACAATGATATCTCATAAATTCCGGGCATAACTGCAGTTTCCTTTATTACCAAACGAAGCTGTTGCAACTGTGTTTCAGGAAATTCAACCACCGCCTTTTCTCCAATTCCGGTGCCGGTAAAAAGTGTTTTCCAATCGTTACCCGATTTATACTGTAATTCGTACGCCTTGATCTTTTGCTCCCTTTCATAAATTACAGCGCCTTTAACATTTTGAGCAGTTCCAAGGACAATTTCTACCCAGGGATTTACATCATTTTCCGCCGGATGCCAGAAATCGCCCACCCAATCGCCGTTGGTAACTGATTTGATATCAACCCACTGATGATTCGACCAGTGTGGTTCCAGGTTGGATGAACCTGTTACCGGTTTTTTAAACGACAGTGATGCAGGTTTTACATCCATTGGCGTAATTTCCATTGCATTCCTATTTACTTCAATTTCAACAATGGTATTGATGGGTTTAATTGGTTCGTTGCCAAATTCAATCACAATCTCCTCATTTACTTTGCTGAAATTCAAAGCACCGCCGCCAACCACAGCACATTTGGTGATTTCCATGCCAAAATCGGGTAAAACAATTTTTGGTGAAGCACCAGGTAAATTCAATACATGCAGGTAAATTTTATTTTCTTTCCGGGTACTCACACCCCAGTCGGTAGGTTTAAAAGGTCCGCCGCGGGTTCCATAAATCGAAAAACCATATTCTTTTAGCCAGGCACCCATTTCTTTCAGACGTTCCACCTGAAGTGGTTCAATGGTTCCATCGGGTTTCGGCCCAACGTTAAAAAGCAGGTTGCCATCGCCACCGGCAGAACGAATCAGGCTGTGCAGACACTGTTCGGTTGATTTCACCACATCATCGGGTTTCCAGGCCCACTGGTAGGCAATGGTCATGCAGGTTTCCCACGGACGTTCATTCTGAAAACTGCCCACCCTTTGTTCAGGAGTATCAAAATCTCCTTTGGCGCCGGTACGGTTGTTCACCAGAATTCCGGGCTGAATTTCATTTATCCGGTTGATAACACTCTGTCCGCGGATGGAATCAAACTTTTGCGGAACATCATACCACATCACCAAAAGAGGACCGTATTTTTCAATGATTTCCACCGACTGGTTTTTAAGATATTCTGTATAACGGTCGAGATTTGAGACTTCGCGCACAATTCCGCCACCGGGACTTGTCAGCGGAAAATCGGGGTGATGCCAGTCGCAGGTGGAATGGTAAAAACCAAGCGCCATTTCATGTTTTTTGCAGGCTGCTGCCAGCTCCGCCATTACATCGCGTTTAAAGGGCGAATTCATGATGTTGTAATCGGTGTATTTTGTATCCCAGTTGCAAAATCCGTCGTGGTGTTTCGACGTGAAAACAATGTATTTCATTCCCGCAGCCTTTGCCAGCAGTACCCAGTCTTCAGCATTAAAATTTACCGGATTAAACTGCAAGTAGAGCGAGTCATAAGTTGAAACAGGGATTTCACGACCACGCGACCAGCCTATTTCTGTGCCCTTCAGCGAAACCGGTCCCCAGTGGATAAACATCCCAAAACGGGCATCTTTCCACCATTCGAGTTTTTCAGCATGGTCTTCCGGAAAGATAGCTTCTGTCGTCGGTTTTTGTGGTGAACATGAAAACAGTACAATCACTGAAAAAAACAGAATTGATAAAAAGGATAAAGTTGATTTTGATTTCATTTCAGTATTATTTTTTATTGTTATTAAACTCTTTTACAGCATCATACATTGCCACAATATTTTCAGGCGGCACATCGGGAAGAATGTTGTGAACGGTGTTAAAAACAAAACCGCCACCTTCCGAGAAAATTTCCAAACGCTCCAGAACCTGTTCGCGAACCTGTGCTGTGGTGCCAATATTCAGGGTTCCAACAGTTTCAATGCCGCCACCCCAGAAAGTGCAGTCTTTTCCAAATTCCTTTTTCAGAAAACGCGGTTCCATTCGCCATGCGTTGGTTTGCACCGGGTTGAATATTTCAATTCCGGCTTCAATCATGTGAGGCATTAAAAGTGAAATGGAACCGCATGAATGAATAAACGTGTGCATTTTGCTATTTGCTTTTACATAATCGCACAGCATTTTGTGGCGTGGTTTGAAAAGTTCACTGTAAATTTCAACATCCATAAATGGGCCCGACGACATTCCCAAATCGTCGCCAAATCGAATGATATCAACGATATCGCCCACCGCATTGCACACTTTTTCGAGGGTTGCCAGGTGGCGGATCATCAACTGATCGAGCAGTTTTTCAACATTGTACGGGTCGCACATCAAATCCATCAGAAAATTGTCCATCCGGCGCAGGAATGTTCCCCATTCAAAGAGGTTGCAGCCACAAACTACAAGTAAAGCTTTGTCCGTATTTTTACGAAGTTCAATGGTATTTTCACGCAGTTTTTGCCAGAAATCGGCTTCACCGGCATGGTCCCACGGACTGTGAGCATCACGCGCCCACATAATCCGGCCCATTTCAGCATCCAGATTTTCATACGAATCGGGATACCCATCTACATACGGAAAATAGGTCTGATCGAAAAAAGTAGCGCCAACCGGCATTCTCGAAAGCATGGTTTTCCCGTTGTTATCGTAAGTTACAAACGAGCCGTCATTTAACTTTACAGGATTGAACCATTTGGGATAAAAAGCCGCTGCACCGTTTGCCAGCGTTGTTGGGTTCCAGTCAGCAGGTTGTGCATTAAAAGCTCGGCCAATGTCCAACACATCAACACCAAACTGGTCGAGCAACGACATATCGGGTTGAGCTAATTGCTGAACCACATCATAAACCTGCACCGACAATTCCGGTTTACCAAGGTGTTTTACAAGGTTGCTGTATGCAATTGCCGAAATTCCCGAACTGGGTGTAGCGCCCAAATCAACCGGAATCCGGTCAGGTGTTTTGTGAGCAATTGCTGCTAAAATTCTTTCTCTTGAAGTCATAATAGTTTCGAGTTTAAAGTTTAAAGTTTAAAGTCTAGTTACTGGATTTTGGATTCTGGATTCTGGATTCTGGATTCTGGATACTGGATTTTTTGACATGATACACGTTTTTAATATCATACTCTTCAATTCTCTATCAATCTCAATGAATCACTATAAATCTCAATTAATCTCAATCAATCTCAATCAATCTCAATCAATCACAATTAATCTCTATCAATCTCTACAAATCTCAAACAATCTCCACCAATCTCCAAATCCCCCATTCTCTAATTCATGCATTCTCGCATTATAGCATTCATGCATTCCCGCATTCCTATTCCGCTCCGCTGATTCCAATCATAAATGATGAAACGATGATGATAACCAGTGATAAAATCATCAGGAACCAAACTTTTTTAGATGTTCCTTTCCATTCGCCCCTGATAAGTCCCCAAACGGTAGCGAAAACGATGGTAAGCGCCATTAAAATTCCCCAGGATGTAAATGTAAAGGGCCCCATTTTGCTTTTTCCCATTCCGTAAACAATAAACTGGCTGAACCAAAGCAATCCGGCTAAAAATCCAAAAAGGTAATTGGCTGTCAGTACTTTTGAGGAAGCAGCCTTTGCATAATTCTTCAAAGTGCCGTTTTTATATCCCAGAAATCCACACCAGAAAATGGTGGTAACAAAAGTTCCCGAAAACAAAACCACCAACAGCGGCATCATGGTAAACAGCGAATCCACACCTGCATTTGCGGCAGTTTCGGTAATGGGTAGTCCGCGTTCAAAGCCCAGCGACATGGCCGATCCGGTAACACCAACCAACGCAGCAGCCAGAACTCCTTTTACCAGGTTAAATTCGCCAACACTTTCTTTTTTAGCCGATTCAGAAACCTGTTTGTCTTTCAGAATTCCCGACCAGGCAGAAAGTGCAATTCCGAAACAGGCTGTAATTACGCCGTAAATCAGCAACATTCCTCCCTGTTTTTGCAACATTACATCGAGCCGTCCATCGAGCATAGGCGGAATCAGCGTTCCGATGGCCAGCATCAATCCCAGTGAAAGTGCATACCCGAGCGACAAACCCAGATACCGCAGTGCCAGACCAAACGAGAGATTTCCGACGCCATAAACAGCACCCAGCAGAAAAACAGCAATAATTGTTTTCGAATCGGTTGAACGGATAATTTCTATAAAATTGGGTGCAAAAACCAGGCATGCCAACAATGGAAAAATAATGTAGGCGCCTGTACTGAAAATCATCCAGTATGTTTCCCAGCCCCACCCTTTTATTTTTCCGAAAGGAACAGCAAAACTACCCGATGAAAATGCTCCGGTGGCTATTAGTAGAATTCCGGCAAGAATATTCAGGTTCATGTTGATTTATTTAAAATGGTTAGCAGTTCAAAAATAGTAAAATAGCCTTGCTGATTATTGAATGAATCAGTCATTTAATTATACATTTCCGGTTTATTAATTGAGCAAATTAACTATTTTTGATTTTTCAACTCATTAATAATTAGTGTGAAATGATTTTAAGCGATGGGAATTCCAGCGTCCGGTTTGAATTAAAAAATATTGC
>JBGSRA010000161.1:0-110499 GCA_041737765.1 Draconibacterium sp.
AGACACCGGTGGAAAAGACACCTGTGGACCAGAAAACTCTTGAGAAAGAGTAAATAAGCTTTTCAAATTTTAATGAAATGCGGTTCGGAATTATTTTCGGACCGCATTTTTTTATGGCTTCAATTAAAATTCCGCCCCGATGCATCGGGACCAAATCCTTATTCTCTGGTCAAAGACCTCCACCGCGCAGCATCGGGGCCAAGCCCCTCAGAAATTCTAGGATATAATTTTCACTGTGAAATGGCTAATCATTTCCCTGAGGCTTACCCTGGCTAAGCCCTGGCTTTTAAAGATCCTGGCAGATAATGGAGACCACCATCAGGCACGCCGCTTTTATTCCTTGATGCATGCCACCCCAATTTCATTTTCTGCTTCAAGTCAGAGGAACCGGGATGTTTTTTTTAATTGACAACCTATGGCGAATCCCAGCCCTCCCCCGGGCCAATAAGAATTGGCGCCTTTTTTATTTTTTGAGAAGCCCTGAATTTTAATTAAGGCAACCTCCTGAATTCATTAAAAAATTCTCAAAAAGCCTTCAGACGGTTTTCCTTTAAAGAGGGAAAAATTAAAATACCTACCTCCGGAATTATTCCGCCCGATTGAGCTCCAGATTTATTTCTACAGGCACGTTATCACCTACCACCAGGGTAGAGGCCCAATTTCCGGTGCCGATGTTATAATCTGTTCGGTTGAGACTGGTATTGAAAGACAGGCCGATAAGTTGGGTTCCCTTTTTCATGGGATGCTCCATTTGCCCTGTAATTTTAAAGGGAATGCCTATATTTTTTGTAACATCTTTAATGCTCAGGTCGCCATGTACGATAAATTCTGTATCAGATTTTTTCTCAAATTTCGTGGAAACAAATTTGATCTCCGGATATTTTTCGGCATTAAAGAAGTTGTCCGATACAAGGTCGGCATCCCGTTTTTTATTGTTGGTATTGATACTGGATACCGGGATGTTAAAGGTGAATTTGCTCTCTGAGAGTTTATCCGGCTCAAAATAAAAACTTCCTTCATAGTCTGTAAAGTTTCCGTTCACCGTTGTAAAGAAATGTTTGACACCAAAGCTAACGGAGGTGTGGGCCTTGTCCAAGCTCCATTGCTTTGCCAGTTGGGCCTGGGTGGAGGAAACCACCATAATTACTAAAAAGGGGAATACCCCTGATTTTTTGATACTTGCTTTCATTTCTATAAATTTAAAAGGTTACTATTTCTTGCCTAAAATCAATTCTCCAAAGACCGGGTCGGATTTTATCAATGAATTAATTGATGATTTTATATTTAGTATCAGGCTGATTCATAGTTATCTACTATCTATAAAGAGACGAAATATTTCTGTAATTCTCTGCGTATTATGGAAATTATTAACAAAAAATAAAACCCGTTACCCAAGAAGCAGAAGTGAATTTTGGAATACCAGTGATTTGAAAAATAAAGATTGAGTAAAATCATTTCATGAATTTAATAGATGAAGGGGAGAAAATATGTAAAAGGCCGGGAAATAAGAAAAGGGTCTATACATAGATAATCGAATTGGCACCCCATAGCCTAAGAATTTGATGGGAATCTGGAGGCATTCAAATACGGAAAAATGATAAAAGAGGAGGGAGAAACAAAAATATTTAAAACCGATTCAGGATCTTTTTATTTTGAGATAAACGCTCTGATAAAGAATTGGAAAGATGGAAAAAAATAATTTTTCATCGTTACGTCCTGGAACACCCTGATCTTTAAAACCTGGCATAGTAATTCTCGCAGCTGTTTCGCAAGATACTGGGGAATCAGCGAATTACTAAAAAACACCCTTATGGAGGAGCAGAATAATAACAAACCCATTTTATACTAAAATTAAAATGAGTGCAAATACATTCAATTTTAAAATTTTTCTTCTTTATCTTTAGGTAGAAATCTATTGGAGGAAAAATGATTTTTGCAAACTGGCATCGTTATTATTCCGGCTAAAGATGTACCAGGGAACTTTTATTCTGGGGTTAGAAAAGAAATTGGTTTTCAATTGGTACAAACCTGCCTTTGGTAGGATGTTTCGGGATTTTAAAAAATTTAACACGAATCAAACCCCGGAGAAGAACTGCAAATTAGATATGACCCATAAAAAGCAATAAGAAAAACACAGATGAATATGGAACGACTGAGCTTTGAGCGTGCCCGGGCTATCTGCATCGTGAAAACCCTTGCAAGATCAGGCCACTTTCCCACCCGGGAATCGGAGAAAGAAGCCTGGTTTTTGAGTCCCCTACGCTCAGAAACTCATGCTTCTTTCCATGTTTTGTTAAACAAAAACCTGTGGTATGATTTCGGGTTGGGAAGGGGAGGCAATGTGATAGACCTGGTAGTGGAGATGAACCAATGCAGTGTCCTCGAAGCACTCGAGCTGTTATCAGAAAATATAGATTTTTTTATTTTTCGGCAGCACCCCTCTGTAGTCAGACCGGAGATAAAAATTGAAATTCTCAGGACAAACCCCATCAGCCACCTCGCCCTTTGCAATTATCTTCAGGAACGTTGTATTGCGCTTCAGCTTGCCAAAGAGTACACTCAGGAGGTGTGGTTTACATTAAAGGGCAAGGAATACTTTGCCTTGGGCCTTCAAAACGGCAATGGTGGATGGGAGCTCAGGAATAAATACCTTAAAATTTCGAGCTCTCCTAAAAGCTATACTTTATTGAAGAGATCTTCCCAAAGACTGCTCATCACAGAGGGAATGTTTGATTTTCTCTCCCTGGCTACCTTGGAGCAAGACCTGGTAAATACCTCTGATTGTATTGTGCTTAATTCCCTTTCATTTGTACACCGCGTCAAAAAACTTATTCCCAATTATCCCCAGGTACAACTGTACCTGGATAACGACCCCGCAGGAGAAAAAGCAACACACGAACTTTTAAGTCTTTTTGCCAATTGTACTGATCACCGCAATTCCTATAAGGAGTATCCCGATCTGAATGAAAAACTTATAAATCTCAAATAAAATTTAAAACAATTCCAATAAAAATCCTGCGCACATTCCCCTGTATTGCGCTGCGCTCCATTTCAGGGAAAGGGCATGGCATTAAGGGTCCTGGACAAACGTAAAAAAGTTGATCCCCTGGGTTGCCTTATTTCGCAAATCCCAAAGGGGAGCGGAACTGCCCTCTTCTGGAAACACATTTCTTACCTGAGACAGCCGGATCTAAAATTTTTTCAAGTTTTGCACAAATCCGGGCTGGTATGAATTTAACTGAACTATTTGATTTATCGCCATCCCTTTAAAATTTGACCAAGCATCTGTATTCCAACTATCTCAAATTAAAGGTTGGTCAAAAATAATATTACTTATTCAAATTTGTTTCATCCAATTTCTTAAACCAAAAATATGGAACAAAAATTTTATTTTCACTTTACGAAAAAAGAAAAATTGATTACTCCCTAGTTTGCCAGTAAGGATAAACACTTGCCACCACCAGCCTTTCAAAAAGAGCAAAGCAAGAACAAGAGTCTTGTTTTTGTTGCTCCATGGGGGGTATCCTAGCTTTTCTGGTTGGGGTGATCGGGCTGTGATTAAAGATAAAGAAATTAAAGTGATCTAAAATTGGCTGGGATGTGATGGTGTAGATAAAGCTAAGATTGACGTATTAAACGCGGGGGACAGGATCACTATTTCCAAAGGAGCCTTTAAAGAAGTAGGCCATCATCAAGGAAGTTGGCAAAAAAACAATGCGGCTTATTTTACCTAAACTCAGTTGCGTTTTTGCAGGTAAAGTCCAGCGAAGTACTGACTTAGAAGTTCACGATCAACCTTCACGATTCAATGTTTAGCGGTACTTTGAAGTTAGATCAGGATCAATAAGATTAAACTCCTTAATTTACATTAGGTGCTTCATATTAATTAAGTCCTGTCTACTGTAAAAAAAATGAAACTGGAATCAGATCACTTTCTGGAGTTTTTTCAGACGGGTTTGATAGTCCTGCAAGTAATTCCTTTTGGATTTTTTATTTAAAAAAGAGGCCTGAACAAGATTTTCTACGCGCTGAGGACTTGATAACAAAGTATTAAAAATAGTATCAAACTGTTTTTTGCTTAAGTCTATTTGTTCCGCAAGAATTTGAAACTGTTTCGCAGTATTGGCCTGCCCTAAATTCCCAGGTAACAAACCGTCCTTTAATGCAAAGGCTTGGTCCTCCACATGGATTCTTGTATTCAGTAAATCATAAGCGGGGCTTAACCTGTGATCTCCCATTGGGGTTTCCAGAACAGAAAAGTTCTTTAAATGGGCATCTCCATTTGAAAAGAGATAATTGAATGAAAAAAGCTTAAACAATTTTGGGGTTTCCAGTTTATAAGCTGGTAAGAACTTTTTCATTAGAGCAAATAGTTCCAGATAATTTCCTTCATATTTGTAATGAACTCCGTGAGTTGGAGGGGTTTTTCCTGAAAGTGAAGCAAAATCTTCCACCGCTTTTTTAGTCCCGTCTACATTTACATCAAATCGCTTTGTGATATAAGCAGGATCGCCATTCTTAAAAAAGATCAAAGCATTTTCAGCAGTCTCAATGTCATAGATCTGCCGGGCTAATTGCATGGTCAGATGTTCATTGGCTGGCATTTGATCCCTTTTTTTTCCATAGTTGGGAATAGGTTTTAGAATATAAGAACCTTGTTCCCCTTCCCGAATAAGACGTAATTTATTTTTTTCAAGAAGAACCGAAAATTTTTCCTGGACTCCGGATATTGAAATGCGCTGTTGATTGTCTTGAAAAAGTAGATCAGTCTCATCATTTATGTTCGGCGCATCATAGGGAAGTACGTGAGAAACCTTTCTATTGTTGAATACACGCTTTAAACAGGTTCTGCTATAAGTGGAATAGCCTTCTGCTAATGTCCCGGGACAGTGATTGATTAATGTATCCATTGCATTTAAATTTTTTCTACAGTAATAGCTCCAATGGTATCGTGGAGGGCGGTTTGTAATAGCAGGCTGAAATAATCATCCGGATCAATTCGCATAGCCTTACATACTGTTTGTTTGTTGGTTCCCTCCGGGAGCATATTATAAAAAAAAGGAAGGAGGTACTTTGAAAAATATTCCTGCTGGGATTTTGGGAGGGTTAAGCTGATGGATGGAAGCTCAGGATTTGCTAACCAGGAATCAAGATAGCTAAAGGTAAAACTTCCATCATCTTGCTGTGTAAGGGTTCCCGCCACGTTGTTCTTATATTTAATTGCCGCCTGTCTCATTTCCTAACTTCTTTTCTTTTTGTTTTACCTGAAGAACTAACTCCAACCCTAGGATATCTGCAATTTTGAATAATGACTGCAGTGTGGGGTTCCCCTGCCCCCTTTCTATTTTGTAGAGCGTATTAATACTTATCTCAGCCATATCTGCGAGTTGGCCCTGGGTGATGCGCATTTGCGATCGTCTTTGTTGAATTGTCCTGCCTAATTGTTGAAATAAATCCATTATAAAAAAGGTGATGATTCACATTAAAGGGTGAAATTAATATACCTACTGCCATTGAAAATCAAATATATGTCAAAAATCACATTAAAATAGGAATAGAAGGCTTTTTAATCTCCCTTTGATAACCCCCTAGGCCTACCCGAATAATTCAGGTGGGCTTGCCTCGAATTTATAAAGTATTTTTCTCCCGATAATACCACGGCAAAATATGTCGTACTTGTAAACTAGCGATTAAATAGTAAAGAAAATATTATGACAACTTCAGATTTAAGAAATACTGTCAAAGAATATATAAATACAGCAGATATAAGGCTTTTGAAAATGATAAAAGCATTGGCGGAAAGTTATCAGAGTGACGAACAAGAAACCTTTTCGTTAAGTGAAGAACAGTATCAAATAATTGATAAACGCAGAGAAGCTCACTTAAAAAATGAAAGTCAATCCTTCTCTTGGGAACAAGTCAAACAAAACGCAAGAAACGCTGCTGAATAATGGGATACGAATTAGAAGTTAAAGACGAAGCTAATTTGGAAACCATGGAGGCCAATCTTTATTACGAGAAAAAACGGCCCGGATTGGGCGAAGAATTTTTAGTAAATTTAGATGCCTAATTTGATAGGATTACAGCGGATCCAAAGCACTTTCCACAAAAACGGAAACCTTACCGAGAAGCGTTTATAAAACGTTATCCTTTTTTGGTCATTTATGAAATCACAAGAAACAAAGTGATTGTATATTCTGTTTTCAATACTTGGCAAAATCCAGTAAAAAAAAAGAAATAATTCCCTTTCGAAAAAACTAGTTTTTTCGAAAGGGAATAACCCACTGTTGTTGTTTTGATTAACCCTCTCAATGGCTTTGGTAATTTTTGGTAGTTACAGCCATCACAATCCCTTACAAAAATGAGATTATTATAAAAATATGTAGCCAATACCACCCATTATTCCCACTACTAAGAAGGGGGGGGCCGGCAGCGATTTGAAACCGCAGTTTGGTCAAAAAACAACATAGCCGATATAAGTATGGGGCTAGATTAGTAGCAATAATAAAATTAGATGTCTATTCTTCTTTAAATTTAAGCATTTATAAAAAATTCAATATTTCACATAAAAAAACACGAATCAGGTACAGGTTATTGTTTAGAATGATTCTATATTTGCTTACTATCTATATTCAATCTAAATAAAAATAAGTATGAAGTTATTACTTTTTCTGCTCATCCCCCTTTTCTCCATTAATAGTTATTCCCAAAACGGTACTATAGAGGGAAAAGTGACAGATCAAAATTCGCAGGCCATTCCATATGCGACCATTATCCTTAAAAACACCTCGGTGGGGACCATAACCCAGGAGGATGGAACCTACATCATATCGGCTATTAAACCGGGGCAATATACCCTGGAGTTTTCCGCAATTGGGTATAAAACCCTCTCCCGCAAATTCGAGCTAAAGGCAGCAGAGGAGGTAAAGATTTCTGTGCAGCTATTCCAAGACCTTGAAAATTTAAGGGAGGTGACCATTACCTCTAACCGAAGGACAGAAACCCTGGATGAGGTGCCCTCGTCGGTTTCGGTGATTTCCTCCAGGGAAATTGAAAATCTGGCTCAAACCAGTAATTCCATAGCGGATATTTTAGCAGAAGTCCCGGGATTGGCCCTAAGTACCAACCAAACCAGTAGTGTTGGCCAAACCTTAAGAGGTAGGAATATGCTTGTATTAATTGACGGAATCCCTCAATCTACCCCTCTGAGAAGCGGTGGCAGGGATATAAACACCATAGATCCTAATACCATAGAAAGAATAGAGGTGATAAAGGGAGCTACGGCAATTTATGGAAATGGGTCCGATGGCGGGATTGTGAATTATATCACCAAAAAACCGGGGAGATCAGGAAAACTGGAAAGTACTACCCAGATAAATACCGAAGGTTCTTTGGTTGATATAGACCATACGGTTGGTTCTAAAATTTCCCAGAGCTTTTCAGGTAAAACCGGAAGGCTTGGATATGTAGCCAGTGGAAGTTTCAGACAAACCGGAATATTCAGGGACGCCAATGGGCTGGTGATGTCTCCTACCTATGGCCAGGGAGAAACCAACCAATACAATTTGTTTGGAAAAATGAATTACACACTAAGCCCTGCTCAGGATCTGGAGCTTATGTATAATTATTTCAGCAGCAACCAGAATACAGAATATATCAATCAGCCTGGAGTTTATGGGGAATCTCCGGCAATTGGCATTATAGGAGATATGTTGGGGGTAGACCAGGGGAACCGTCATAATCACAACGCGCAACTCATATACAACGCCTACAGACTGCCTGGAGATTCAGATTTCAGGCTGAATCTCTACCTGCAGGATTTTGAGACAGTTTATGGTTTTACCGATGCTTTCTACAACCCTGTATTGGCCCTGGAAGGTGGACAATCTTTCCTGGAATCCAATAAAAAAGGAGCGCGTTTTAATTTTAAAACCCCGTATTCCCTTGGACAAGATCTTACCGGGGATGTGCTTTATGGGGTGGATATCCTGAACGATAAAACTTCCCAAAGTCTCGTTGATGGCCGCGCCTGGGTCCCGGAGATGGACATGACAAACTTTGCGCCTTATGTGCAACTAAAAACCATGTACAGGGATTTTGTTTTAAAGGCAGGTCTGAGGTTTGAAAATATAAACATCGAGGTGAAAGATTTCCAGACCATTGTGAGATATCCGGTCGGCTCCGATACGCCAAATGGGGGAGTAGCGGTTGATGGTGGGAAATTAAAATACGATGCGACCACTTTCAATGCAGGAATCCGATATAACTCCTGGAATATTTTCAAGCCCTTTGTCAGCTTTTCTCAAAGTTTTTCTATTGCCGATCTGGGCAGAACCCTGAGATCTGCTACCGGGAACACCTTAAGTCAAATTGCTACCCAGGCGGTGATAGCCAATAATTATGAAGCCGGTTTTAACAGCAGGTTTGGACAGACAAGCCTAAGCGGGGCGTACTTTATAAGTACTTCCAGCTTGGGTGCCACCTATGTAGAGGTGAATGGCATATTTCAGATTGCCAGGCAACCGGAAAAAGTGACTGGTTTTGAATTGGCCCTGGATACCAAACTGCTGAGAAATCTATACCTGGGAAGTTCAATTTCCTATACCGAGGGGAAACTGGATTCAGAAAATAACGGCAATTACGATACCTATATGAATGGCGACCGGATTCCCCCGGTAAAAACAGTTACCTATCTGGAGTATAAAATTGATGGCTTCTGGAATGCGAGATTGTCCCATATTTACAGTGGAAACAGGAAGAAATTTGATGCTCTTCCCACCGGAGGTTATGCCTACGGAAAAGGACCCGTAAATAGTTTTAATTTAGTGAATTTCAACACATATTACCAGTTGACCAAAAACACCAAACTTGGCCTGGGAATACAAAACCTTTTGAATGAAGACCATTACAATCTCAATTCACAGTGGGGAGCAAGGGAAGAAAATTATTTCAAGGGGAACGGAACAAGGTTCAATCTTTCACTCACGGTTAATTTATAAAAGAAGGCATCCGCAGGCATGAAAATGGTCATTTCCGGCTGCGGATTTTCTTTTCTGAAAAACACAGGGAAGTGGATGAAGAACAAAACAATTTTTAAATACCATTCCTGGCTGGGATTAATTACGGGCCTATACATCCTCTTGATGGGTATTTCCGGTGCGATCCTGGTTTTTCACGATTCCCTTGAGCAAAGGGTTCCCATTAATATTCCGGCAAGTCATCCTGAAAAATCGACGGATTATGATCTGGCCATCACTACCGTGCAACAAAAATATCCACGTTGGGAATTGCGGCTGGCAAAATTTAAAGCCGAGGAAGCCCTTGTCTTTGACCTTAGGAATTTAAAAGAAAGACGAAAAGTAATTGTCGATCCCTATACCTCGGAGATAATTAAGGATTTAGATTACCACAGCCAATTTACCTCCTGGCTTTTAAAACTTCACTATTCCCTCCATGCCGGGATCCTGGGTCGCATCCTGATTTTGCTTTTTGGAATATTATTTTTGTTGTCATTGATCACGGGGATCTATCTCTACCGCCGGTCTATACTCAAGGCATTGATTTTTAGGGTAAAAATTAAAAAGAAAAACAAGAAGAGTTTTTATTCCTCTCTGCACCGGTATGTGGGGGTTTGGGCATTAGTATTAAATATGGTTTTAGTCATTACAGGAATCGTCTTGTCCTATGGAGTTGCCAAGGCAGGATTAAACACCCCACTGCCTCCGGCAAGCCCTGAGATGGGAATCTCATTGAATGGGATCCTGGAGGGTTTAAAAAGGAACCATCCGGAATTCACTCCAACCTATATGCGTTTGCCAAAACAGGAAACAGCTAAAATAACCATATATGGCAGCTTTGAAAAGGATCCTTTTTACTTCAGTGAATTTTTTAATTCTTTCCAGATAGATTACAGAACGGGTAGAATTTTAGCTGTTAAAAAAATAAGCGAGGCTACGATATTGGAAAAACTCGACAGCATGGTCACTCCGTTTCACTATGGGGAATACGGCGGAATCTGGATCAAAATTCTGTATAGTTTTATTGGGCTGTCCGGGCCTTTTCTTTCAGTAACCGGGTTTTACCTCTGGTGGAAGCGGAAACGATTTTAAGGCTGGTCTAAAAAATGGGGCAGAAAACCGCTCTCACCCCCGGCAAATTGAGCAGTACAGAATAGCCAGTGAATTCCATGTTTTGAGTTTTTCCAGAATCTCGGAAAACAGAGTGTTGAACCCCGGGTTTAATTCCTGATTGCCGAGTCCTGCCTCCATAGTGCATCCCCTCGTAAAATCCCCCCTGGCTCCACCAGGCGCTCAGAGGATCCCCCTTTAACTTGTCAGCTCCCTTTTCGCCCGGAATTGCAGGGAGCAACATTCCAATTAATAATCTTTTGGTAACCATAGCTTAAAGCAAATAATTTCCTCCTTCCCCTAAGAAAGTTTTCATTTGCAATAGCATATAAAAGAATGAGAACCAAGCTTTCAAAATTACGGGACAGTGAACTACAACAACTTGTAAAGGAGGGAAATAAACCTGCCTTTGAAGAAATTTTTGAGCGGTATTGGAAAAGGCTTTTCGCATATGCCTTTAAAATATTTAACGATGAAAAAATATGTGAGGATATAGTTCAGGAAATTTTCATCAGCCTATGGGAGAAATCCAATGATGCCAATATCCTAAATTTGGAGGGGTACCTAATAAGAGCCGTAAAATATAAAATTGCAAATCATATTAGGGATATAAAATTCAGCCCGGTCCATCTTGAGATCCTTCAAAATATACCCAATCCCTTGCAGCCGGACAATGAGATGGAATACGAGGAGTTCGAGGCGGAAATCTTTAATGAAATAAGAAAGCTTCCTCCCAAATGTCAGCAGGTTTTTATGCTCAGCCGATTTGAGAATTATACCAATCCTGAAATCTCCAAAGAATTAGAGATCTCCCTCCGTACGGTAGAAAAGCATATCAGCAATGCGTTAAAATTTTTAAAAGCAACTATTGGCACCCATCATTTAAGGGTTCTTATTATAGGAATGTTTCTTTAATGTAAAGGAACTCCCTCAGTATTACCAAAACCTTATGACTGTGTTTAGAGCTACGTACATGCTTTAAAAAATGTGACTCTCTGTTAAAAGACACCCAGTGCAAAAGGACGAGTTTATAAAATTAGCGAAAAAATATTCCCAAAATAAATGTTCCTGGGGAGAGAAACGGGCTATGGAGGAATTCTTCAAAAAGCTGCAGGAAATTCCTCCGGTTTTGCCTTATAATTTTTCCGAAGAAAAAAGGAATTTTCTACTAAAAAGGATCCTCTCCAAGATTGGCAAACCTAAAAACGCTTTGTTCCATCTATATTCCAACGCTTTAAGAATAGCGGCCATTGCAATTGCTTTACTTGGGATAGCATTTTTGGCAAACTACCTTATAAATCAAGGCAACATCTCCCAGGTCGCTGCCAAAGGGGAAAAGAAAACCATCCTCTTACCCGATGGGAGCCTGGTTTTCCTAAACTCAAACAGCAGGATAAGCTATTCAAAAAACTTCAAAAATAACAGGGGACTCGAACTGATGGGGGAAGCTTATTTTGAGGTTAAAAGTAATCCCGAAAGGCCTTTTATGGTTGAAACAGAAAAAATTAAAACCAGGGTCCTGGGAACTTCATTTAATATCAAGGCTTATAAAAACAGTAACACCAAGGTGAGTGTGAACTCCGGGAGAGTGGAGGTGGAACTAAAAGAAATTTCAGAAAAAATAGTCCTGATAAAAAATCAACAAATAAGCCTTAGAAACCCTGGGGCACCCATGCTCTCAGAGGACAACAGCGAAGATTTTAACGCCTGGACCAAAAATACCATTGTACTCAAAAATACCCCTCTGGACGAGGTCGCAAGAATCCTGGAAAATTGGTATGATATCGAAATAAATTTCACTGACAAGGCCTTAGGGGAACTGAAGATATCCGGGAAATTTAAAGATGAAAAACTGAGGAATATCCTAAAAAGCATCGCACTGGTAAAGCAACTTGAAATAGATTTTTTAACCGAAAAACAAATCCTTATAAGAGAAAAACAAGAGCATTGAACTGGCCAATTACCAAACAAAAAGCCCATTCCTGCTGAAACAGAAATGGGCAGTATTTAAAACAAAGACTACAAATAAATTATTTATAGCCAATTACTAAGAATATGAAATTACAATTTTTTTTGAGCTTGAAGTCAAAAATATCAATTTTTCTTTTCAGCTGTTTCTCTTTAGTCGCAGGAGCAAATGCTTCGCCTGCGACACCCGGGATTTTTGAGGAGGTAAACCTTTCCATTGATTTAAGGGATGTGCTGATAACAGAAGTATTTGCCACCATTGAGGAGAAAACAGAATTTAACTTTGTTTTCGATGAAAAAATCTCATCCTTAAAACAACCCCTCACCTTAATTGTGAAAAACGAAAAACTGGAAACTGTTTTAAACAAGATAAGTGCAGTAACCGGGTTTCATTTTAAAAAGTTAAACAATACCATCTCGGTATTTATTCTGAGAGAGCCTCAGCAAATTTTAAGGGGTAAGGTAATGGATACTCAAGGACTGCCTTTGCCTGGTGCAACGGTGATGGAAAAAGGAACCAACAATGGTACCATCACTGATTTTGACGGAAATTTCAGTCTAAAGCTCTCCGGGGCCTCTACCACGATGCTAATCTCATTTATGGGATTTGAAGAAAAGGAAGTGCTTGCCAGTACTTCTGGCTTTCAGGAAATCACTTTGATCGATGATACCAACACCCTGAATGAGGTGGTAGTAACTGCCTTGGGAATTAAAAGAGAAGAAAAAAGGCTCGGTTTTTCCCAGGCCACTGTTGGTTCTGAAATTTTGAATCAGGCTGTTCCCAATAACTGGTCCTCCGGATTAAAGGGAAAAGTTGCTGGTCTTAATATCATTTCTTCAGGTTCGGGGCCATTAAATTCGCAACAAATAACCTTAAGAGGGAATAATTCCCTCAACCCAAATGGGAACAATGCTTTAATTGTAGTGGATGGGGTACCAATAAATAATGAAATGACTGCCTCTGGTTCTTCAAGCGCCTACATGGGGGGCGATTCCCCGGTAGATTATGGAAATGGAATTTCAGATTTGAATGCCGACGACATTCAAAGTGTCACTGTGTTAAAAGGGCCTGGGGCTACCGCTCTTTACGGAAGCAGAGCTGCCAATGGAGCGCTTATCATCACTACCAAATCCGGTAAGAAAACTAAAGGTTTGGGCGTTTCATATAATTCCAGCCTTAGCTTCGATATTATTCAAAGATGGCCGGATTTTCAGGATGAATATGGCCAGGGAAGCGGGAAATCTTTTGACAGTGAGGGCAAGCCCTATTATTCCTATGGAAGTTCTGAAGATGGCGGAAATACCGGGAGTACGAGTAGCGCCTGGGGTCCTAAATTTGAAGGGCAATTTTTCTATCAGTACGATCCTGAATTGGAGGGCCAATCTGTAGAGAGACAATTATGGAGGCCCTATAAAAACAATAGGAAGGATTACTGGCGCACCGGGGTTACAACTAGCAATAATATAACCCTGCAGGGAGGAGACAAAAATGGGTCTATGAGGGCTTCCGTAGGCTATCAAAAAAATGAATGGATCATGCCCAATACCGGGTATGAAAGGATCACTGCTTCCATAAATGCCAATTATCAAATCTCAGAAAAGATAAAAATTGGCTCGGTGATTAATTACAACAACAGGAAAAGTGATAATTTGCCTGGGACTGGTTATAATAATGGGTCAGTAGCCTATTTTATGATCTTTCAAAATCCAAACATCGATTTGGATTGGTACCGCCCCATCTGGCAGGAGGGACAGGATCAAATTCAAAAAATCGCACCTTTTAGTTCGTATATTGACAATCCCTACCTCATAGCCTATGAGGCGACAAACCCTTTGTTGAGCGATCAAATTGTCGGAAATATTTTTGCAAATATACTCCTGGCACCCGATCTGGAGTTAATGCTGAGAACCTCATTAAATACCTACTCTCAGGATAGGGAGCAAAAAAGACCCTATAGCATAAACCGATATTCCAAGGGCTATTATAAATCCCAGGACATCACCAAGCAGGAGGTGAATTCGGATTTTTTACTTACCTATACCAATGAAATATCAAAGAAATTAGGTTTTTCATTTTCTGCCGGGGGAAATGCCATGACCTATAAATACCGCCGCACGGATGCATCCGTCGAGGGATTGGTAGTCCCGGGAGTATACAAGCTGGCCAACGGGGTAAGTAGTCCTATTATCACCACTCACGATCGGAATAAATCCGTCAACAGTTTCTACGGGTTGCTGTCCTTGTCTTTCGAGAATAAGATCTTTGTGGATGTAACCGGAAGGAATGACTGGTCCAGCACCCTGCCACAGGAAAACAATTCCTTCTTTTATCCCTCGGTAAATACAAGTTTTATTCTCTCTGAAATTCTCAATTTACCTTCGGCAGTAAGCTATCTTAAATACAGGTTTTCCTATGCGCAGGTAGGTAATGATACTAATCCCTACAAGACAAGTAAATACTATAGCCAGAATGCTTTCCCAAGCTCTGCCACAGTACCTGTTACATTATATAATGGAAGTTTCAAGCCGGAGATAACCACGAGTTATGAAACTGGGGTGGAAGCAAGGACGCTGAAAAACAGGCTTAATTTTGATGCTACTATATACCAAACCCTTACAAAAAATCAAATTATTTCCGTACCACTGGATATCACGACCGGGTACAGCTCCGGGGTCTTAAATTCAGGGGAGGTCAGAAACCGTGGAGTCGAACTGACTCTGACAGGAAAAATAATCAAAGCAAAAAAATTTAGCTGGAGTTCCACCCTAACCTGGGCCAAAAACTGGAATGAAGTAATGGAATTGGCCGAGGGGATTAATGGGCAGCAGGAAATAGGCTCCGGAGGTACAGCAACCCTTATTGCAAAAGTCGGAGGTACCACCACCGCCATTTATGGCTATGGTTTTGTTCGATCTCCAGATGGGCAAATTGTTTATGACAGCAAAGGATTGCCTGCTTATCCCGATGAAATACAACTTATTGGTGATGCCAGTCCGGATTGGAAAGCGGGACTTTACAATAGTTTTAAATTGGGAAATGTCGCTTTAAATGTGATGATAGACGGGCAATATGGAGGGATCATATATTCTCAAACCCACCATAAATTGATGCAACAGGGCAAATTGCGCTCCACCTTTAAAGGGCGTGAAGAAGGCGTCATCGTAGGGGAGGGGGTAGTATTGAACTCTGATGGATCTTATACTCCCAATACCACGGAAGCCATCACCCCGGACTGGTATAACCGCTATTACAGAAGGGCTAATATAGAATCGAATTCCTTTTCCGCGTCCTTTCTTAAATTACGGGAGGTATCTCTGCAGTACAACCTGCCAGCCAGGTTTTTAGATAACTCCGGGATATTGGGAGTGGATATTTCCATCTTCGGATCTAATTTGGCAACAATCTCGGATTTTCCAATTTATGATCCGGAAACCGCTGCCTTAAATGGAGATACTATTTTACCCGGTATTGAAATGGGGCAAATGCCAACACCGGCAACCTACGGATTAAACCTAAAAGTGAACTTTTAAAAAATACAATGATGAAAAACAGTAAAATTTTATCCCTTAGCCTGCTCTTGCTTTTAACCTGCTTTGGTTGTACTAAGGATTTCCAGGAAATAAACGAAGATCCAAACAGAATTGCGGAAATCAGCCCTGGCACCTTGCTAAATCCCATCATTTACGGGCTGGCGACTCATAATGCGAACAGAGCTGCCAGTATTACCTTCGACCTAATGCAGGTTTCTCTGCCTTTTCCAAGTGTTTCAGGAGGATTGCACCGGTATGATGTCAGTCAGAATATAGGAAATTCCTCCTGGTACTGGTATTATCGTTGGTTGAACAATATAAAGGAAATGCGGTTGGCATCCGTGGAAGCCCAGAATCCCAATTATGAAGCAATCGCACTTACCTTCCAGGCATTGGCATACGCCAATTTAACCGATCTTTTTGGCCCTGTTCCTATGACAGAGTCTGTAAATGGGGAAGAAGGGAATTTTTATCCAAAATTTGATTCCCAGGAATTCATTTATCAAAGCATACTTGCAGATCTGGAAAGGGCGAATGGTCTTTATGACCCAGAGATCTCGATGGTCTATGCAGAAGACATTCTTTTTCAAAACGATGTTGAAAGATGGCAAAAATTCACCAACTCCCTGCACCTGAGATTGTTATTGAGGATCTCGAATCGAGCGGAAACCAATGCTTTTGAAAAACTCTCTGAGATGATTCAAAACCCTGAGAAGTATCCGGTTTTTGAAAATACCCAGGAATCGGCAATACTCCAGGTAACCGGGGTTACCCCAAATGTATCTCCCTGGGGAAGGCCGCAGGATTTCAGGTTGAGCGTAAAGATCGGGGAGTTTTTCATAGAAAACCTGAACCTCCTGGAAGACCCAAGAAGGCCTATAATTGCTACAATTGCCAGTGATCTGGATATGGAGCCAATTGGCTACAAGGGAATCCCTAGTGCCTATGACGGTCCGGAATCACAATTTGAATTTAATGCATCCACCTTCAATATAGCACAGGTGACAAATCCAATGAAAATATTCATTTTGCCATATTCCGAGGTGGAATTCATTAAAGCGGAGCTCGCCCAAAGAGGATTTGTTTCAAATGCGGAAGAGCATTACATAAGCGGTGTAAAAGCGGCGATGGAGCAATTGGATGCCGAGCTGCCTGAAGCTTATTTTGAGAACGAACTGGCCCTTTACAATGGCACGCTGGAAAGAATAATGCTTCAGAAGTATTACGCCCTTTATTTTGTGGATTATCAGCAGTGGTTTGAAAACAGGAGAACCGGGTTTCCGGTACTTCCCAAAACCGCTGCCATGGACAACAACGCAGTGATGCCTTCCAGGTTTCCCTATCATACGGATGTGCAGATTAATAATGCTGAAAATTATATCAAAGCCCTCGAACTTTTGGGTGGTCTCGACGATATCAACACCAAGGTTTGGTGGGATAATTAATATTTTAAAAAATAAGTAAATGAAGAAATCAATTTTTTCAGTTTGTGCCTTGCTATTTTCCATAGGAATTATTGCACAGTCAAATGTTCAGGGGTATGTTTTTAAGGACGCGAACCAAAATGCCAAAAAGGACCGTCGGGAAGATGGAATTCCCGAGGTAGCTGTCACCAATGGCCGCGAGGTTGTACTGACGGATGAAAATGGGAGGTATGAATTGCCCCTTGGGGCAGATCAAATAATTTCGGTTATAAAACCATCGGGCTATGGAATCAGTACAGATGAAAACAATTTGCCCCAATTCTTTTATAACCATAAACCTGCTGGATCCCCTGAATTAAAATTTAAGGGAGTTGCCCCTACTGGGAAACTTCCAGGATCGGTGGATTTCGGGTTGATCCCCAGGGAAGAAAAGCAGGCGTTCACCGCGCTTATTTTTGGGGATCCCCAACCTTATACCCAGGAAGAGGTAGATTTTTTTGCAAAGGGAATTGTTCAAGAAGTAGCAGGGATTGAAAATGTAAGCTTCGGATTAAGCCTTGGGGATTTAGTGGGAAATGACCTGGAGCTGTTCAATCCCTATATAACGGCAGTTAAAGAAGTGGGGATCCCCTGGTATAACGTGCTCGGGAACCACGACCTTAATTTTGATTCAAAAAACGATCAGCTGGCCGATGAAACCTTCGAGGCGCATTTTGGCCCGGCAAATTATGCCTTCAATTATGGAAAGGTTCATTTTATCGTTCTGGACGATGTCCTCTATCCGGACCCCAGAAATCAAAAAGGCTATTGGGGCGGTTTCAGGGAAGATCAGTTGGAATTTTTGGAAAACAATTTGAAAGTTGTGCCTAAGGATTATTTGATAGTTCTGGCCTTTCATATTCCCCTGAGCGAACCTGATGGGGATTCCTTCCGGGACAAGGACCGCGATCGGTTATTTGAACTTTTAAAGGATTATCCCAATACACTTTCCCTTTCTGCCCATACCCATATTCAACGCCAGGATTTTTTCGGTAAAGAGGAAGGTTGGACCCGCGAAGAGCCTCATCATCATTATAATGTTGGTACCACCTCCGGGGATTGGTATTCAGGGAAACTCAATGCAGCGGGGGTTCCTGATGCCACCATGCGTGATGGCACCCCCAAGGGCTATGCTTTTATTAATTTCAGCGGAAACTCTTACAGCATAGATTACAAGGTAGCCGGGAAGCCCAAGGAGTATCAGATGGAAATTTTTGCTCCCAAAGTAGTGGCCAGAGGACGAAGGACAAAGGCGGGTATTTATGTGAATTTCTTTATGGGGAGTGAAAAAGATACGCTGATGGTTCGCATTGACCAGGGGCAATGGAAAGAAATGGCCTATCTTCAGGCAATTGATCCTTCGTATATGAATTTGGTAAATCAGTGGGATCTCTCTGAAGAATTAATGCCGGGTAGGCGCTCTTCCAATCCAATTGAAAGCAAACATTTATGGAGGGGAAATATTCCGACGAACCTGGAAACAGGAACCCACCAGATTGAAATAAAAGCCACCGATATGTTTGGAAAAACATTCACCCAAACCGGAAGTTACCGCTTGGAAGACCCGAAATAGGGATCAAGGTGTAATGTTTAAGGAATCTTTAAAGGATTCTTAAGTGTCAGCCTGGGCCTGTTGAAATTCTTGGGCATTCCTGCCTAATTGGGCAATTAGCATTTCGGGGGATGGCTGGCCAGGCTCAGGTTGATTAACAATATTAAAAACGCTATAAAAATGAAATTCTATAAATTATTTTCACTTTGTTTGGTGCTTGCCGGGCTGTCCTGCAAATCAAATCCTGAAAACAAGGAAGAAAAAACTGCCAGTGTTTCCATTTCCAAAATTGAGGTGCAGGGTCACCGGGGGGAAAGGGGATATTTTCCCGAAAACAGCCTCCCTGGGTTTATTAGCGCTGTTAATAAAGGGGTGGATGTGTTGGAGCTGGATGTGGTGATCTCCAGGGATAAAAAAGTAGTGGTTTCCCACGAGCCTTATATGTCCTCTCTGTATGTGCTCACTCCTTCGGGGGACAGCATTCCCAAGGAGAAGGAACAATCTTACAACCTTTATGAAATGAGCTACGACAGTATCAAGATTTTTGATGCAGGCTCAAAAGGAAATCGCTTGTTTCCCGATCAAAAGAAAATGAGTACCTATAAACCTTTGCTCTCCGAGGTGATAGAAGCTGTGGAGAATTACATAAAGGCGAATGAGCTGGAGGCTGTTCTCTATAATATTGAACTGAAATCGGTCCCTTCCCTTTACGGGAGGTATCAGCCACACCCAGAGGAATTCGCGGCATTGGTGATGCAGGTAATCCAGGAAAAAGAAATGGAGGACAAGATCAATTTGCAGTCTTTTGATCCCGTGATTCTAAATGTTCTCCGGAAAAAATATCCTGAGATAGAGCTGGCTTACCTGGTTTCCGGGGAAGGGATTCAAAAGAACCTCGCCCTGCTGGATTTCACGCCCGAGATTTACAGCCCGCAGTACTCCCTTATAAAAAACGAGCAATTTGTGGATTCTATAAAGACCCTGGAGATGAGGCTGATCCCCTGGACGGTAAATGAGTCAGAGGCCATTAAGGAGATGATCCGCCTTAAGGTGGACGGAATAATCACCGATTATCCGGGGCGGGTTCTGAAGGCCCTGTAGGGTCGGGTAAGAAAACTTTTACAGCTGGGATTCATTTTGGATTTTTCACGGGGACTTCCTACAAATGGATAGGTATTATAAATATCAAAAAACACCTCCTTGACAATAGGCAACTATTGTCAAGGAGGTGTTTTCCTTTTGATAGGGTGATAAAAACAGTTCAGCTCAGCTCCCTATCCTAATTTGGGAGTTATCCAGGGGTATCCCCTTGCCTATTTTAAAAATTCCGCGAACCATTTCCCGGAGGATTTCACTGTCCTTTTTTGGGTTTTAAAATCGATATATACCAGGCCAAAACGCGGGAGAAACCCCTCTGCCCATTCAAAATTATCGGTAAAACTCCACAGAAAGTACCCCTTTACATTCACCCCGCTGTTTTTAGCCCTTAAGACGGCATCCAAATACTGCTTTATATAATTGGTACGCTTTAGGTCCTCTATTTCCCCATTTTCGAGGAGATCATTAAAAGCAGCACCGTTTTCGGTGACATATAGCTTCTTTACCCCTGGATAGGTATCAAATTTTTTCAGCATATGAAATATGGATTCCGGAAAAACCTCCCATTTCATTAAAGTTACCGGGACATTTCTTTTCTCTGCCCTGACAACATTCGCCCGTAAATATGGGATTAGAAAGGAGTGTTTTACAATCTCCCGGGTATAGTTTTGTACCCCGATAAAATCGAAGTCAAATTTCAATAAATGTTCATCCCCTGGTTTCCAGTATTTTTCGAGCTTTTCCAGGAATTTTAAATCTTTCACCGGATATCCCATCCCCAAGGCGGGCTCTATAAAGAGCCGGTTCACAAGGGCATCCACCCGCCTTGCGGCCAGCCTGTCTTTTTCAAGGGGCCGGAAGGCCTCTATATGAGAACAGGAAAAGGTGGTTCCCACTTCAGATTTGGGAGCGTGGTGCTTTATCACCCTGGCCCCTTCTGCCTGGCAAATGGCGGCATGGTGCATCGCGGGCAGAAAATTCTTAAGGCCTTTTTTTCCGGGGGCATGAACCCCCAGAAAATACCCGGCCCCCACAAAGACCAGCGGCTCGTTCAGGACCATCCAATGGGTTACCCTATCCCCGAATTCCCGCATGCAGAGCTCGGTGTATTCCCTGAACCAGCCTACTATATCCCGATTGGTCCAGCCTCCTTTTTTTTCCAGTTCATTCGGCAAATCCCAGTGGTAAAGGGTGACCCAGGGCTCAATATCCAGTTCCAGGCATTTGTCAATAAGTCGGTTGTAAAAATCGATCCCTTCCTGATTCGGGGGTCCTGTGCCGTCAGGAAGCAACCGGGGCCAGGACAGGGAAAACCTGAAATTGGGGATATTCAGATGCTTCATCAGTTCCAGGTCTTCCGGGAACCTTTGATAAAAATCACAGGCCGTATCCCCATTTTGTCCCTGGTAGATGTTCCCTTTTTTGCTTGTAAAGACATCCCAAATAGAGAGGCCCTTTCCGCGGGTGAGGGGACTGCCTTCTGTTTGATAGGCCGATGTTGAGACTCCCCATTTAAAATCATTACCAAAATCTTTTTTATTAAAGGCAGGGGAGGTCTTTTGGGGATCAGAAAATAAAAGCGACATTAATTAAGGCTTACTGGATTTATATTGAAGTAAAAGCAATTGGAAAACACAGGAAATTTTGGGCAGTGGGCTACATTGAATTTAGGTTTCCCGGGAGGGGATCATTTAAATCGATTAATTCTGAAATAAAATGATTTTCAAGAAGCAAATCGATGATATTTTCGGTAATATCCGGAAAATTCACCTTTACAATCAAATTACTGTTGAGCCAGTTTTCTATTTTGGGCACCTGCTTTTTCTTTAGATTGTGGATTACCGGGATTCCCAGGGCCAGCAGGGCAGCGGCATTGCAATGCTGCTCGTATTGGTTTTTCATTGGGATCACCATAAGTTTTTTATTTAAAAAAAGTGCCTCTGCGGGGGTTTCAAATCCTGCCCCGCACAGCACCCCGGTGCAGGAGGCCATGCTTTCAAGAAATGCATTATTGTCAATAGGCCTTAATGAAACATTCTGTATGCTGGAGAATTTCTTAGTGTGTTTGGAAAACACCTGCCAGGATATTCCACTAAATTGCCCCAGGGTTTTAATGAGTTTTTCATCGGAATAGGAAGGCAGGTAAACGGTATAGTGCCCTTTATCTGAAATCTCCAACTCGCGCACCTGTTTTCTGATTACAGGGGTGAAGGTGTTTTTATTGAATTTTTCAAAATGAAAACCATAGTTGACCTTTGTAGGCGCATAATTTTTCAAAATAAACCTTCCGATCCTGTCTTTGTGTTTAGGGCGGAATGCATTTTCCGATAAAACTGCGCTTTGATGGCTCAGCCCTATACAGGGAATTCCTTTTAAATAAGCAGCCCAGGCTGAAATAGGTTCAAAATCGTTAATAATAAGGTCATATTCTTCAACGGGTAAGCTCTGTATTTCCCTTAGGATCCTGCCAATATTATTTTTGAGGTAGGTCTTCCATAGATCTACTCCGCCCTTTTTGCCAAAAATAAAGCTCAACCCCTTATAGCAATAGGTAATGGGAAAGGGAAGGGACAGATCTGCCTGGGTACCGCTGACCAAAATATCCACTTCCCCTTTATTTTTTAAAATTGGGATTATGTCACAGGCCCTGCTCAAATGGCCATTACCCGTGCCCTGAATAGCATATAATATTTTCATAGGTAGCTTCTTATTGTTTTTCATGGGTGCTATGTAATTCGCAGTTCTTCCTCGGTGTTTGTATTGTTTGTATCAAGTTCCGTTATGCTCCTTTCATTGGTAGATTCTTATTTTTTTTAATGTTCAGTTGTAATTGCAATGCTTCCTCGGGGATGCCAGGGTGTTTGGGCTATGCTCATTTCACTGCTTTAAATCCAAACCTTACCTACTAAGTCTAAAAGAGTTAAATCAAGGAGTTTAAAAGATCACGGCCTCAAAAGAATGTTTTTCGCAATACTTTTTCAAGGCCTGACAAAATTTAACTCCCGCACCAAATTTTCAAAAATTATCCGGTTGGTCATTTCCGGTTTCTTTTTTCGCTCAATTTTCACGTTCTTGACTCTTTGGAGATCCTTATCAAACTGATATATTTTCCAGGCTCCCTCATTGTATTCCAGGGTTGTCAGATTTTCAATCCAATCTCCGGAATTCAGATAGGTGACCTCTCCCTCCTTGTTTTTAATTTTTTTGATCTCGGGTTGATGAATATGTCCGCATACCACATAATCATAGGCATTTGAGATAGCAATATCAGCTGCAATTTGTTCAAAATCGTCAATAAATTTCACGGCACTCTTTACACTGTTTTTTATCTTTTTTGAAAAGGATAACTTCCCCCTTCCCATTTTTTCTGAGATATGATTAAACAATCTGTTGATGAGGATTAAGGTGTCATAGCCTTTTGCACCCAATTTGGCCAGCCATTTGGAGTTCTGCATAATAACATCAAAGACATCCCCGTGAAAGAACCAGGCTTTTTTACCGTCCAGGTTTAACACGACTTTATTCACTATTTCAAGTGATCCCATTTTAAAACCCACAAATTTCCGCAACATTTCATCGTGGTTCCCCGTCACATAATATACCTTTACATTCTTGGCGATAAGGCCTGTAATTTGTTTGATTACTTGCATATGCGATTCCGGCCAATAGCTTTTATTGAATTGCCAGATATCAATGATATCCCCATTGAGGATTAATGTTTTGGGTTTCACACTTTTTAGATAACATAAAAGTTCCCCGGCATGACATCCGTAGGTACCCAAATGAATGTCGGAAATAACCACAACTTCAACTTCGCGTTTTTTCATATTTTTCAGCAGTAAATGTTTTAAGGAGGTGTAGCAGGTAGGTCCCGCAGAATTTATTTGGCGAGAATAAAGATGCTATTTTATAAAGAAAAATTTTTGTTAGCAGGAGCTCTTGACAATAATTTTGGCTGCTGCTGAAAAAATGGTATGCAAAGGCCAAAAAGCGGGAATAAAAATAATGGACAAGAACTGAGGTGTCTTTTTGGAAAGGGTTTTCGGGATGCTCCAATACCTGATTTGCCATTTCACTGTTTTTAATTGGGAGCAAGGTAGGATCTGGGTATTAATCAATTGTGATGGAATCATTAAGTCTTGAGAACAATTCTATCTCTTATGATTAAATTAATGTAACCTGAAATTCATGAGGTTTCACCTTTTTCCTGGCTTCCCGATCCATTCAGGTTTATCAAATCGCACTCCATAAAAAAAAGGCTGACAATTTCTTGGCAAACCTTTTTAATTGGGCTAATTCAGTACAGTTTCACGTAAAATAAAATGGAGTTGCCAATTTATTCAGATGCTCTCTTTGTTCTCAGTGTACAGCACAAAAATACCTGAAACAAGGGGTTTGAATATTAACCTATGATGAAGCTTATAACAAGAAAAGCTTTCGTACTTCCTGCAAATGGGGTTGAAAATAAGAGGGATCTAAGGGAAGAGGTGGCATTGAGGCAGCAACTCAATAAAAAGTAATTCCCTGGGGAGCAAGGCATCCCGAATTAGAAGAATGCACATATCTCCCGCCTGGATGGGGATTTAAAAAAAAACCAAAAAAGGACAGCCATATCAATTCGTGGGCGAGTGATTTTATTTGCTTTTGTTTATTTCTCCTCTATTTTTTTGTCTAAACAATTTCACAGGAGCTGTTACTATACTTTGTTTGCAGTTGTTAATTTTGGTGGGGTGGGACCATAGCCTTGATTTACAGTATTTGCAGCCTCACATCATTTGCGGCCTGTAGGGGCATTGATCAGAGATGCCAAAGAGAAGGGACCCAAAAGATTTAGGAACATGTGTTGTTCTGGATGTTGAAGGACAGGATAAATACTAAAATTAGAGAACAAGGGAAACCTCGATCTAATAAGGGGTTGATAAAGATTTAGAAAACGATGTTGGAAGTGTTTCAACTGTTCCTAGGGTCCTCATATTTGGCCTGGCGCTCCTTTAAAAAAAAATTTTCCTTTAAAAGGGTTTCCTCTTTTTTCTTCAAGGCTTCAAGACGTATTAAAATGGCTTTCATATTCATAAGGTGGAAGTACAAAAGCAAACGGCATAGAACTACTATTGCTGCCGACTATAAGATTTGAAGACAACATTCTTCAAAGCCTTTTTGTCCTGCTTTATAAAATCTGTTCGATACTCAATTGTTAGGGGGATACTTTAAATAAAACTTTAAATGTTAGGTTAGACCTATAATAAAAGAGGTAGAGATTAAAGTCTCTAACCTTATAGGGAATAAAACCGGGCTAAGACATAAATACGCTCGGAAACCAGCAGGTAGTTTATAAAAAAAACCTTTGATAACAATATGTGTTCATATTGTATCAAAGGTTTCCTTAAATTACCTCCTCAATGCAGGAAGTGTATCCTCAAATCCTAAATGTGGTCCGCAAGGTGATGGTGTTCATCTATTAGCGGGCCACCGTCCATGATTTGTTCGTTGGCTTGAGCAGAGAACTTCTCGAAGTTCAGGTGAAAAGAATGGGCAAGTTGAATTGCTTTCTGAATATAAGCTCCTTTTTCTGTCCAGGTGTTTATTGGATCCAATATTTCCTGTGGGACATTAGGACAAGATTCCGGCATATGTAGACCAAATATAGGATCTGCAACAAATGTCATATCGTCTAATTTCCCATCGAGGATGGCGGTGATCATAGACCTGGTGTATTTTAATTTAATCCTTGAACCTGTACCATAAGGTCCAGCACTCCACCCGGTATTAATAAGCCAAACGTTCACATTGGAATCGGTCATTTTTTTGCTTAGCATCTCGGCATAAGCCGTTGGGTGCAAAGGCATAAATGGTTCTCCAAAACAGGCTGAGAAAGAAGGTACTGGTTCTGTAATTCCAGCTTCTGTTCCGGCTACCTTGGCGGTATATCCAGAAATAAAGTGATACGCTGCCTGGCCTGGAGTTAATTTGGAAACAGGAGGAAGCACCCCAAAGGCATCACAGGTAAGGAAGAAAATATTCTTAGGATTTCCAGCATAACTGGGTTGTTGAATATTTTTAATGTGTTCTATTGGATAACTAACCCTTGTATTTTGTGTAATACTGCCATCTAGATAATCAACTTCTAAGGTGTTTTCTTTAAAAACAACATTTTCCAGAAGTGCTCCTGGTCGTATTGCGTTATAGATATCTGGTTCTTTTTCTGCTGATAAATCAATTACCTTGGCATAGCAACCTCCTTCGAAATTAAAAATTGTATCCTTGGCTGTCCATCCGTGTTCATCATCCCCAATAAGCTTGCGCTCAGGATCTGCTGAAAGAGTGGTTTTTCCTGTTCCGGATAATCCGAAAAAGATAGCGGTATCCCCGTCATTTCCCACATTGGCGGAACAGTGCATTGGCAGGACATTTTTTTCAACTGGCAGAATAAGGTTCAAGGCAGAGAAGATTCCTTTTTTGATTTCTCCTGTATAGGCAGATCCTCCTATTAAAGCAATTTTTCTGGTAAAATCAAGGATGCTGAAATTCCCTTGTCTCAAGCCAAATTTTGCAGGTTCTGCTTCAACATACCCTGGAGCACATACAACCAACCATTCCTCATCAAAATTTTCAAGTTCTTCTGCATTTAAACGAAGGAACATGTTTTTTACAAAGAAATTGGACCAGGCATACTCGGTAATAGTCCTAACGTTCATCCGGTATTCCTCACTGGCACAAACATAACCATCGTGAATGTAAATTTCCTTTCCGTTAAGGTATTCGGTAAGCCTTTTATATAGCTCATTGAAGTTTTCAGAAGAGATGGGTTTGTTGATTTTTCCCCACCATACTTTATCACTTGTATAACTATCCTTAACCAGGAATCTGTCTTGTGGAGATCTCCCTGTATATTTTCCAGTGTTTACTGCCAAAGTTCCATTTTCGGTTTCTTTGCCCTGGTTTTCCCTTAGGGTTATTTTTTGCAATTCTTCACCTGAAAGATTCCAGTGTGCAGAATTGTTTTTTAAGCCGTAATTCTCCAATTGGCTTTCTTTGGAAATTTTTTCATCTGTTGTTTTCATCATTTTTCTATTTAAATATTAATAAGACCAATTTAATGGATCGAGTATTATAGAGGTAATTAATCCGCAGCAGGAGCAGGGCTCCTAGCTTGATTAATCCAATATAAGAAGCGGGATATTGCTTTTCAAGGTCAGGGCCTGAGTTAATTTACCTTCTGAAGGGGCACTATCCTTTGAGTGAGTATTTGGCATAATTGCCAACATATTTATATAATTTTTTTTAATGTAATCATCTATTCCTTGTACAATGTCATCATTTTCAGAAAAGGAATGATGGGAATAGAAATTTTCCAAATAATACTGCAAGGTGTTTTCATTGCGCTCATCAGCTTCAGAATAGCCTGGGTTTTCCTTGTTCTTTGAAATGGTTAGCACATGGACCTCCGCATTCCAGGTTCGCGATACATCCAATAAAACATTCAGGGTTGAGGTATCATGCATTTCAGCTTCCCCCAGGGCAAGGAGGATTTTATTTAATTGGAAGGTATAGTTTGGGGGAATTACCAATACAGGCAAATCTGCATTCAAAACAAACTTTGAGGTTTGTGTTACCTGGTTCTCTCCGGGCTCTGGACCCTTTGTTCCCATAATTACCAAATCCACGCCTTTATTTTCCCGAATTCCCACTATGGTGTTTATCAGCTTCCCGGTTTTTAATGTGAATAGGATCTCGGGCAGGACGTGTCCTTTATATTTCAGAATCAGATTTTGGAATTTTTGTTTTAGCTTTTCTTCATCTTCTTTTTCCATAGGCGTACCAGAAACATGAAGTAAATTTAGCTTAAGGGAAGGATCTTTTCCTGCGAATTGAATTGCATATTTTAGAGCGTTTTTTGACACTTCAGAAAAATCGAACGGAATTAAAATGTTTTTCATGATAGGGGTTTTTAAAGATTGTAATTTTAATTAATCCATGCCCATTAATGGTTAATTTTAGGGTTGTATGCCTTTTTTTAATTGTGTTGCTTACAACGTTACAAGATTACCATGGTTTTATGTTTTTAAATATGATGAAAGTCATATTTAATACATTCTTAAATTATTTTATGCTTGCTAAGCGCTTGAATATCAACGAAAACCTTTGCGCAGATTAAATAATATTCCTATTTTCAATGTCGCATATTATTTGCTGAAAATTAATTTTCAGATTTTACATTTTCCTAACTATTCAAACTGTAGTTTAAAGATCAAATTTAGCGATTATGACCAAGGCTTCCAAGACATTTAATCCATTTTTGATGCTTGTGTCAATTACCAGGTATCCTGACAAAACTCTGTGTCGCTTATTTTTTTGTTTCATATTGAGCTTGCGGCTCGCTGGGGTGCATTGTTGTCAAATGACACATCGTTAAGGAAGAGAGAGGTGAAAACCTGTAGTTTTTCCTGGTGCGAATGCTTTTGTAAAAGGCGGAGGATTCCTTTTGTTTTTGGATTTTCCGGGTGGTTCAAGAGAAAATCAAAACCTTGATTCATCAAGCCACGGACTATATTGTATTGCCTGTGTTGAAACCGATTTATTCTTTAGTTTCTGGAAGGGGTATAATATCTTTATGAAATTAATGCCACAGGCTTGTTTGGATATAACTGAGTAAGGTCGTTTAAGATGCCCTGAAAATGAGGCTGACAGGGTTGTTATTATTTGGGAGTTTTTTTTTTTGAGCCTCCACCCATCGGCAGCAATTGCTTTTGGAAATCCTTCTGGGAATTCCCTCAAGGCGCTGCCTTCCCCTGCTGAATGAATGTGCTGTCCAGGTAAAAAAAGAAGTGTGGCAGGGCCAGAACAAATGTTTGACAGTACGTATAGCAGGGAACGGGACATTTCATAGGACGAATTTAAAGTCCTAACTCCTGCTAATATTAGCGCGATTGCCCAAGGGGTTGGTGCCATTTCAAATAAAGGAGGTCCTTTTAAAATAGTCAGATGACTAAGCATAAATAGTTGGTTTTGAAATCAATTATATTTAGTGTTTTGCCTTTCAGGATTCCTTTTTTGATCCCCAGAGGGGGGGGCTGTGTGCAAATTTTGATTCTCTTTGGAGAGTCCTCATCCCTGGAAGGAGGTATGGAAGTGTTTGGATTGTTCTTGGGGTCTCATATTTACCAGGCATTCCCTTATAAGAGCACTCTTCTTTTCAAGGGGCCTACCTGTTACGCCAATACTTCAGGACAGCTTATTTGTGTTTCGATAATTCATCATAAAAACAATTGAATTGAAATAGGTTCAACCAGAGAAGGATAAGAAGAAATCCATCCCCTTAAAATTAATAAAAACAGATTGGGACAGGAACCTTTCATCCGCATCCTGCTAATTTTGTGTTTTGAATGCTCCTTTAAAACAGATAAAATTGGATTTTATGTGGAGCGGCTCAGATGTAATTTTTCCCTAAGCCATTTTGGCTGTAGATCCTACAGGAACTAATCTTCCCTCAAAATAATCCTATACCAAAATACCATAAAAAAAGCAAAAACCAGTTACTGCTTTTTGCTTTTTATGGATTTAAAGAATCTGTGATTAACCCAGATAGGCTTTTAACATCCAATTGGTTTTCTCTTGTTTGCCAATAAGGTCGCTCATCATTGCAGCTGTGACCTCGTCGTTCTGGTCGGAGGCAAATTGGAAAAGGGTTCTTTCTTTATCCAATAATACTGCGCTGTTTATAAGGTGAGCAATAGCCGTATCGCCGTTAGAAACCTTTGCAGCAGTTGCTATCTCAGCGTATGTCATAAACTCTTTAAAAGTATGAAAAGGCACCCCCTCAAGGGTTAAGATGCGCTCGGCAAGGGCGTCAGATTGTTCATTGGTTTCCAGGTATAGTGCTTAAAACTTTTCGTGAAGTATAAAGAAATTTTTTCCTTTTATGTTCCAATGAAAACCCCTGAGGTTGATATATAGGGTTTGAAAGTTAGCTAAATAAATGGTTTAACTGTGTGGTAATTTCTTTTACACCCTCTTTTTCTAATCCTGTTATTTCTAATGTGTTCATCAATTAATTTTTTAAGATGGTTTTTAATGTTAAATCCTTATCCAGTTTTTTGGTGCAAAAAAACCAATCCTGACATTACAGTTCTTCGACTTCAGTCATTCTTTGTTCTGCCACACCACAAGATCCGGCAGGAGAAATGATCACGTCTTTACCTGGTTTCCAGTTTGCAGGGGTAGCGACATTAAAGGCATCTGAGGTTTGCATAGCGATAAGCGCTCTATAGATTTCATCAAAGTTTCGGCCTAAACTCAACGGATAGTATACAATGGCCCTAATTATGCTCTTGCTTTCGATAAAAAAGACAGCTCGCACGGCTTGTGTTTTGTGCTCACCAGGTTGGATCATTCCATATTTATTGGCAACCTCCATTGTGATATCTTCAATCAGTGGGAATTTAACCTCGATTTTTTCCATCTCATCAAATTTAATATTGTCTTTGATGGTTCGCAACCACGCGATGTGGCTATATAAACCGTCAATAGAGCGCCCAATAAGTTTGCAATTGGCATTTTCAAATTGCGCTTCCATATGAGCAAAGGCCATAAACTCCGAGGTACACACGGGAGTAAAATCTGCAGGGTGACTGAATAAGATAGACTATTGTCCTTTATAATCGGAAGGGAAGTTGATATTGCCTTGCGTAGTTATTGCTTTGAATTCATGAGCTTTGTCGCCAATCCTCGGCATTGAAAATGTTTTTTGTTCTTGAGCCTTCCATAATGATTGCTTTTAATAGATTATTTTTATTGTTTTTTAATTTGATATAAAATTAATCAATACAAATATCCTTTATGGTAACTTTTGTTATGCAAGGTGTTTTTTTATAATTTAAGTTATAGCTTTTCATTATATCTATCCCCTGGCCTTAGGCACCCCATTAGTATTGGGATCCACCTTCCTTGTCAATAAGACTTTTGCGGGGAAGGGAAAGTTGGATGAGCTAAAGTTATTGGTTTTCGTGAATTTTTTTGTCGTTTCTAAGTACCAGGAAATCCTGCCATGATAGGTTTTGGGCCGCTATCCCTAAAGAAAGGACTCATTTATCAGGAATGCCCGCCTACTACTATTTTCATCACTTTTAAATTTAATTTAAAAAAATTAAAAATTTGAATAATAAAAAAACTCCTCATGAACTTCACTAATTTCGTAGGTTCTGTGGCAAAAGACATATTGCTATAAGGCACCGTTTTTTCTTCGCAGTTTTCCATGGTATTATTTTATTAATTAACTATTCAGGTATCAACCACCAAAAGGGTTTTGCCTTTGCTTTGTACAGAAACATATAATGCATAAATAATTTCATCCAATGCCCGGCGGTTCCAACAACCCCCACGGTATCATTAATATTCCTTCCCCATTTTGGATACTTCTCCCAATCGGGAACAATGGGGTTTACGGTCATTACAGCAGCCTGGCCTTTAAATACGCCATATCCGGCCGATACAATACACGCAGCGCCCATTTTTGACATAGAGGCCTTGTGCGGGTGTTCAATTTTACCCACTTTTATGGAATGGATGATATTTTCTGCCACTATTTTGCCAATAACTCCTGAAGGCATACCTGTCCTTGGCGGGGTTGGAAATATTTTAGTGCCGTTTGGACTCTCCATGGGTTTGGACATTGCGTGTGGGGGCGCAAAAGCAATGCCTGCAGCGTACATATTTTCATATTTGGCGCTTTGATAGGTTGATGGCCAGTCTTCTGCGCTCCAGTCCTCATATTTTTTTGGTGAATAATCAGCGTCAACTTTCATCATGCCGTTTGCTACAAAAACCTCTGAGCTGATATCGACATTTTCTTTATTGTAAGCTTTCATCCCGGCGCCCGCAAAACCAGGAATTAACATAGCGAAATCAAATTCCTTGGTGTGATATTCCCCATTCAGATCTTCATAAAAAACCTTGCCTTTTTCAACCCTCGTGATTCCGGCTCTTTTTATCCATTTTACACCGTATTCTTTTAAAATAGATTCGGTGAATATTTTTGTAGGCGTTACATAACCATTTCTTTTTATATAGGCACCGCCCATCCCAAAATCGCCCAATTCATATTCATTGGTTATCCACCATAAATCGGCCAAATGCATTAATTTTCTTCTTCTGATCTCAAAGGCTACGTTTAAAATATACTCAAAAGCGGCTCCCTGGCAGGTTGCCATTGGATGTCCGGTTCCAATTAGAAAAGTTTGTTTTTCGCCATTTTCCATCTTTTTAAGCGACTCCTGAAGTTTTTCCCAGGAATGCGAAGCATGGTCATAGGTGCAAACTGATTCGGTAAATTTATGTGGACCTAAACCTTCGGTGGCCTCAAAATTAAGTTTTGGGCCGGTAGCATTTATAAGATAATCATAGGTGAGCTTTTCTTCCTTTCCTTTCTCATTCTCAGAGACATATTTTATAGTGACAAATCCTTTTTCGTGTTCGGCATCCCCGGAGGGATTTATAGATACTGCCAATGCTTGTTTATAGGTAACCCCCAGCTTTTTGTAAACAGGCGCCAATTCAAACTTGACTTGCTCCGGGGTCATCAATCCAACCCCCACCCATATATTTGAAGGAACCCACTGAAAATTACTATTAGGCGAAACCATCACAACCTGATGTGTGCCCTTAAGAGATCTGCTTAAATAAGAAACCGCTGTATGTCCAGAAATTCCTGCCCCTAAAACAATAACTTTTGCCATTTTGATTATTTTTTAAATTCAATACTCCATATTCCTCTCAAATCGCCTTCACTATATCCAATGGCCTTGTCCTTGGGATAAAGTGATCTGATAATAGAATCCGTGCTCCCTGATACAAATTCATCAACCTTTCCGTGACAGGCCAAACAATTTATTTTTAATATAATTGGCGCGTAATAGTGCGTTGTATTATTGGTGTCCCTATCGACAATGGGCGCGATTTCCTGTGTGTCGGAATTTAAATTGTTGTATGTGCTAATAATTTCCAGCTCCCTTGCGGAAGGTCTATTTTCCTGATTTCTTAATTTGTCAGAAGTGCGTTTTATTTTTACATTGTATTGCTCGGATAGTTGCTGGGTAAGGGGAATGGCCTCAATATTACAGAATGGTATTGCCCTGGCAGGCCCACCCAATTTCATTTGTTCCGTTAATTTTTCGCTTAATGCCTTAAAGGTGGCTTGTGAGATTTCACTTCCTTTAATGGTATATTCCTGCTTTTCTTTCTCTGAAAGAGAGGGCTCACATGAAAGTATCCCCAAAAAAACCAGGGCAATCAATAAATTTTTCATGTATTATAGTTTTCAATAATAAATACTAAAGTTACACTAAAATTTTAACAGAAGTTACTGACAGCCAATAAAAAAGGGAATAAAAAATTTTACTTGGTAAAATTATAAACCAGGCTGTAGTTTGAAGTTCAAATGGAGAGATAGGCCTTCCAAGAAATTTACAAAACCGCCTTCCACCTGAAAAGATAAGTTCCCTGACTGCGCCTTATTTTATTTAGATTTCTAATCTGGTTTAGAGAAGTTTTAAGGTTTTTTTAAAGCTCCGGAGCCTTTTTTATCTTTTTTAAGATGTGATTTTGATTACTGCAGAAAACGTGCTTTGTTCGGATTCCCATCCAGCAATTCTAGCTTGGGCAAAAGAGAAAAAGTGGGAAGATCATACCTTTGTCGCTTCACGTCAACATGCTAAGTACAAATGTTATAATATTCAACACGTAAATTCAATCGATAATTTTATGAACGATGGGTAAGAAAATTTAATGGTCTAATTCCAAAATAATAATTTAAGTTTCTATTTAACAAGAAACTTAAACCACTGCCCAAAATTTTTACTTAACAGATACGTTTTTGAGGGGGTCAAAGATCCGTACTCGAGGTTGTCAGAAATTTCAGTGAAAGTTTTTCCTTTCACATAACTAAGCTTTTTCCATTTTTCAGGTTCGAGATAAAAAAAGTCCTTAAAGGTATCATAATTGGAATGATTTATTTTTCGCCATTTTTCCAGAAACATATCTATATCCACTTGATCTGAATGTCCCCAATTGGTAAATTTTGTCCGGATCTCTTCTTCACTGCGCGATAAGCATTCATGAATAACAATAATAGGGATATAGATTACTTGTTTTTTGGTGTTTCTTCCCGTTACATAACTGGGAAAATTTGTAGCAAATTTTTGGTTTCGTGGTTTGGATACAAATAAGATCCCTTCCTCCGTGTATTTATATAAGTTGATATAATACCCCGCTATTTGAATTTGATTTTTCCGGGGATTATTCAAATATTTATTTCTTAGCTTGAGTTCCTCGGTGAATTTTTTAAAGTTGACGAAATATTCATCACAATCTATTTGAATTATCCAATTCCCGACTCCCATTTTCGAGGCAAGCATTTTTCTTTCTTTCACCTCATTTTCCATCGCACTTAAACTGGAGTCGAAAAAATCAGCTCTATAAATGGCAATCTTTTTTTCTTTGTCAAAAGATTGAATCCACTGAAAGAAATTTTCCTCAATTTCAAATTTTTCTCCTGTCCAGCTCCTTAAGTTTTCGTCAAGGGCAATTGTGATAGCATCAGCTTCTTTGTATACTAATGGGATGGAATTTTTCAAAAATTTATAATCATAGGACATTAAAAAACCAACTTGAATTTCGTTCATCGATCAATCATTTTGAATTGGGAAATTTATAAACATGGATTTATTGGTTTATAAAATATTCAGGAGTGCTTATAAAATAACAAATATATATTTTTATGCTGGTCATCAAAGGGGATAAAAACCCTTCTGCTCCTTTTACAATGATCTTCGAGGGTAAAGAAGTCTTTAAGCCTAGAATTAGGTCAGGAGGTAAAGCTGCCCCGTAAACGAGAACTAAAGCTGATGTGATTTGGGGGGTGCATACCGTCAATTTCTTGCGAGGTTTTATCTTGAATGTTTTTCTTTTATTATTTCACAGGATATTTTGAACTACCAGGTTCACTGTGGTCAAAGAGTTCTGATTCATAAAAAAAGTTTGCCATCGCTAAAGCGTCTCCCTTAGAGTTTTTTGTGGCTCGTAATTCAAACCATTTGGGCATATATTCATTTTGCTTTACTAATTCTGTATTTGTCGCAGTAATCATTTGGTTTAAATCGGTCAAATCGTTTTCATCAAAAACTTTAACGTAGAATTGACTTCCATAGCTGTTTATGCATAAGTTGCCTATCGGTTCCCATAGGTCGTTCTCACAATGATCTGTTTGCATTGTGAAATGAGCATAAGCAACAATTGGATTCTCTTCTAAGTCGGAGATTATTTGGGTTATTGCTTTGCAGGTCTTTGAAGAGTTAAATTTCAGTGGTATCTCCTTGAACTTATAGTCCTCAATGTTATGAATTGTATAATCGATACTATGGTCAAAATGATTTACACTTGAAATAAAATTGTCGATTTCACTATTGCTATATGTAGTGTCAACACCAATTAAAATGTAGGTATTTGATAATTCCCCAATATAATCCTCAGTTCCATTGTAGTATTTGAAATTGATAAAATCACAATTGCCTTGAATAAGGTCATTTTCATCGTCCTTATTGCAACCCGTCAATAAGAAAGGAACAGCAATTAAAGATGTAATTAAATTTTTCAAAAGATTCTTTTTATTTTATTGACCTACTGTTGGCTTACTCAGATGACCGCTGACCTGAATATAACAAATATGCTTTTCCATCCTTGCTGATAGCTCGATGATTGATTCCTTGTAATTTTATTTACTCTCAAATATAACTGAAATTTGTTAAAGTGTTGTAATTAAAATAAGAAGAGCATTCAAAATTTTTAAGTTTTCTGTTCCTAAAAAAATGGATTATTCCATACTTTTCAAGTAAAACCACCTTTTCGCTCAAAACTGAACACCTGTTCACTATTAGGGTGAATTCAAGTGTAGGGTTTACCCCGGAGTAGCAGAAATTAGTGTTTACGGGATCAGTTGGGTTTAATGAATTTAACTTGACTTTAGGTAGCCCATAATATGGTCCGAATAACAAGCCTGTTCTGGAATAAGATCCTCCAAGGAGAACCATCACCTTACCCGGCATTCCCGGCACAGGGAAGGACAAATGCCTTACAAAAAATTTCGCATAAAAATGGGGTTCTGTCATCTGATTATCAATTATTTAGATTATATTTATTAGGATCAAATGCTCAGGAATAATGAATAATATGAGATTTTTTAGTATGCTTTTGGCAGTTGCTTTGTTCTCCTGCAAGAAATCAGAGCCCGCTCATCTGGAAGCTAAAGTGCCCCTTGTTACTGCCTCATACGGTTGTGTACCAAAGACCGTGGATATTGAGTGGTATCAGAAAGATAACATTGCACCGATTATCGATGGGTTGGATGTGCTGCATTACCCCATTACCACCAATAACCCGGAGGTTCAGAAATACTTTGATCAGGGCCTGGTACTCTCCTATGGCTTTAATCATGCAGAGGCCGCGAGATCTTTCTATTATGCCTCAAAACTGGATCCGGAATGTGCAATGTGTTATTGGGGATTTGCACTGGTTTTGGGACCTAATTACAATGCTGGCATGGAACCCGACAATTACCAGAGGGCATGGGATGCACTTCAGAAAGCCAAGGCAGTTTCAGGAAATGCCACCCCAAAGGAAAAGGCACTCATAGCTGCCCTGGAAAATCGATATGTAGCAGAACCTGTAGAAGACAGGGGGCAACTCGATCTTGGCTATTCCGCTGCCATGAAGAAACTTTATGAAACCTATGATGAGGATCCCGAGATTGCAGCCCTTTATGCCGAATCTGTAATGGACCTATATCCCTGGGATCTGTACGATAAAAACGGAGCACCTAAAGAATGGACCCCCACGGTGATCGCTCTGCTGGAAAAAGTAATGAAGGATTATCCCGATCATCCCGGGGCACACCATTTTTACATTCATGCCACCGAGGCCTCCAATTCCCCTGAACGGGCTTTAGCCAGTGCAGAAAAATTTGATAAGGGACTTGTACCCGGTGCGGGACATTTAATCCATATGCCCTCACATACTTATATTCAAACAGGAGATTATCATAAAGGGAGTCTCGCCAACCTGAGGGCAGTGGAAGTTGACAGTGCCTATGTGACCACCTGTCATGCTCAGGGCGCGTATCCGCTGGTGTACTATCCGCACAACTACCACTTTCTTGCTGCTACCGGAACCCTTGAAGGAAACAAGAACCGTGCATATTTGGGTGCTAACAAACTGGCAGAACGCATCCATCCCGATATCATGAAAGAACCAGGCTGGTCTACCTTGCAACATTTCTATATGATCCCGTATTTTGTAGAGGTGAAGTTTGGCGCCTGGGATAAGATCCTGGACAGGAAACCTCTGGATACCCTGTTATATCCGGAGGCTATTTCACATTATGCCCGCGGAATGGCGTATCTGGGAAAAAAGAACCTGCCAAAGGCCAAGACTGAACTCAATAAGCTGGAGACCCTTGCAAGGGATGGGCGCTTTAAAGAAATGAGGATCTGGGAGATCAATTCCATGCAATCTGTTGTAGATATTGCCAGAAAGGTATTGAAGGGGGAGATTCTGGCTTCTGAAGGAAAATTTGATGAAAGTATTGCTCTGCTCAGGGAAGCGGTTGCCCTGGAAGATGGCTTGAATTTCCAGGAACCGCCAGATTGGTTCTTTTCCGTGCGACATACACTAGGAGCGGTACAAATAGAAGCCGGTAAATATGCAGATGCCATAAAGACTTATGAAGAAGATCTCAGGATTTTACCCAGGAATGGATGGGCTCAACACGGGCTTAAACTTGCCTATCAAAAGATGGACAACCCGGAGAAAGTAAAGCAGATAGAGGGGTTGTTAAAAGACTCCTGGGCCAATGCTGATATTGTGGTAGAAAGCTCTCGGATCAAATAACCATTAAATCAGAGGGCTAAATGGAACCTACCTTTTTGCGTGAAGCGTTAGTTTCTGAGCAAGTTCAGCTACTTCAGGATGACATTCCTCCAGATGCATACTGCACTAAAAACATCTAATACAGCAACAATTTGTTTAGGTCCTGCAGCATTTCAGGTACTTCTGCTTTGAATTTATCCGTCATTCAAAACCTCTTTCATTTCTTCCTTGAGTTTTCCTCAAGAAAGAAGTGGTAAGAGCCCCTAATGAAAAGGTGCATACTCCTCTTCTTTTGCAAAATGAGGAGGCAACAACTCCGTGACTTTTTTTGCGGCTCCGCCTGTTTTTACCTTAAAGCTGCTTGGCTTTTCTGAGCAGTGTCATGCAATTCTTCCTGCTCTTCCTTTAATGAAATCGGCGTTTTAAAATTCATGACACTTTTCTTCTTAGGGTATTTTTCTAAAGTTTATTTGTCAAACCTCGGATGGAACTTCCTTTAAATGGTTTTTATTTTAGGTACTTTGATGCGTGATGTTTTAAAAATCTTCATTGCTTAATATTACCTTCATCGCTTTTTCTTTTGAAGCATTGCCAAAAACCTCATAGGCCTTAAGCATTTCATCTAATTTGAAATGATGGGTAATTAATTTTTCGGGTTTTATTTTCCCTGAAATCACCGTTTTAAGCAGCATTGGGGTGGTGTTGGTGTTGACCAGACCCATGGTGATGGTGATATTTTGTATCCATAAATCTTGAATTTGCAGGTCCACACTTTTACCATGTACTCCAACATTGGCCAGATGGCCACCCGGACGAACGATATGTTGGCAGATGTCGAAAGTGGCAGGAAATCCCACAGCTTCAATTGCTACATCCACACCGTCTTTGGTTTCTGACATGATTTTTTTAACAGCATCTTCCTCTCCTGAATTGATGGTTTGAGTCGCTCCTAATTTTTTAGCAAGCTTCAAGCGATTTTCGTCCAAATCAATCATATAGATTTTTGCCGGAGAATAGAATTGTGCGGTTAGCAAGGCAGACATACCAATAGGACCTGCACCCACAATGGCAATGGTATCACCTGGCTTTACACAGCCATTGATTACGCCTATTTCATGTCCAGTTGGAAGTATGTCACTCAGCATCACCAATGCGTCTTGGTCAATTCCTTCAGGAACCGCATAAAGGCTGTTGTCGGCATGGGGAATACGCACATATTCAGCCTGTGTTCCATTTATAAGATTGCCTAAAATCCAGCCACCATCCTCGCAATGTCCATACATTTGCTTTTTACAATACTCGCAAGAACCGTCTGCCGTGATACAAGAAATAATGACATGATCCCCTTTCTTAAAGTTTCGGACAGAATCACCTATATCTTCAATTATGCCAATACCTTCATGGCCCAGAGTAGTACCCGGTTTTACAGAAGGGGTTTTTCCATGGAGAATACCCAAATCTGTTCCACAGATTGTAGTCTTTATTATTTTTATCAGTGCGTCTGTAGGTTTATCTATGGTAGGCTTAGGAACAGTCTTCCATTCTATTTTACCCGGGCCATTATAAACCAAACCTTTCATGGTTTTATTTGTTTTGGAAGAATCGCCATTTGATGATGTTTTCTTTGATGTATTTTTAGTTGTTGACATATTTCTAGATATTAATTATTACTGAATGTTGCTATATTGCCTTTAATTAATGGGGGCTAAAAAACATATTCGGGTTTCTTGATGTCAGAAATTACCGCCAACCTGTTTTAGCGATTCGATATGCTGTCTTTTCTCCAGTTATATGCTTTTTGCCAAAACATTTTACTTTTGATCGCCATCTTTATGCATACATCCGGGCTTTGAGTGAAGATCAGGGATTAGTTAAAACTCACCTTGTGTGAATAAGCCTGAATACCCTACATAGGATTATCAATTGTGTCGCCATGTGGATGCATATTATTTTGTGAATGAATTCACACATCACACCAAGGTAATGCTTATTATTGACTAAACCTTATATAACAATTCAACAGAGTTACATCATTCACACATGGAGGTATTTGAATTGTCAGGGTTGTTTTTAGGGGGTTGGGCAGAATTAAATAGGTTTTTTTGGTTCGGTAGGTGAATTGACAAAATACCTCTTTTTATTTTTGCTGATGGCTTGGGTTTAAAATTACCGCATAGACCCAGAAAACAATAAATTGAAAGGGTCGAAATTTAGGCTTTCGCAGGGAAGTGGTTTCCTGTTTAAATATCAAATTAAAATTGAATAATATTGAATTACTAAGTTATCTTGGAGTAGATTAATAAAAAAAGTGTAATTATGAGTTTATTGAATAAATTAATGGGTAATGCAGCCAGTATTTCTAAAGAAGATTTGGATAAAAAATATGGCCGATTATTGACCGAGACTGAAGAAATTGAACTTGGTTTTTCCTTATTGCGTGATATCTTTATGTTTACTAATAAGCGGCTGATTTTAATAAATATACAGGGACTTACGGGAAAAAAACAGGAATATTTATCGCTTCCATATCGGCATATCTCTCGATTTTCACTCGAAACCGCCGGCACCTTTGATTTAGATGCAGAATTAAAAATCTGGATTTCTAGTGAGAACGCGCCAAGTGTTAGCAAGCGCTTTAATAAGAGCATAGATATCTATGCCGTACAGCGATATCTTGCCCAAAAAGTTATTTAAGAGTAAAGGGCAATTAAACTGCCAAAGTGTTTTTAGAATAATTCAGGGAGGCTATACTTTGCCAGGAAGCTTATAGTTTTTTAGGGATGGGGGTAGCGTTTATTTATAACTGCCCGCGGGATCCATTAGTCTTACACAAGCAAATTAACCTGCGAAAACTGGATTATAACAAGCTGAACTTCCGAAAACGTTTGAATAAATTAAAATGGGGTATCCGATCATTACCCGTGATTTTGATTGATAATTTTTTTATATGAAATGGGGGGTGTTTTAACTCCCTGTTCAATTAATCTCAAGAACAAAAGCCCTCTACTTGTTGATGTTCGCCTATTATATCGAAATACATATTCATCAAGATAGTATTCCAGTTTATTTTTATTCACATAGCTCTGATGTGTGCCAAGTAACCATCTTTTTAATAAGGAAGCTATTCTGTGAACGTTTGGCAAGACTTCTTCATCACCATCACTTACCTTATGCATTTGTACTTTGTGCTTATAGCCTTTTGTACTTGATTCATTATAGCTGGGCCAACCGTCCGTAATTATAGTTGAAGATGGTTCTATATTATCTTCAATGAAGATTTTCAAACTATCGCTTGAGGCATCTGGAATTTTCGCCAATCTTACCCGCCCTGTTTTTCTTCCTATTATCTCAACAGCTACGGCAATTAAACTTTTTCCTTCGGCCCCACGTCCCCTTTTACCAGAAGTCTTGCCGCCAACCAGTACCTCATCAACTTCAATTATCCCTTGCAGTTTGTTTCTACCGCTTAAAACCATAAGTCTCCTAAATTTATGAAGCCAGGTCCATGCCGTCTGGTAGCTACCCAAACCAAGAATTTTTTGCAACCCTTTTGCGCTTACCCCATTCTTTTGGGCAACCATCCACCAAATTGCTCGAAACCAAATCAATAAGGGTTTGGTGGATTTATGAAATATGGTTCCATTAATTACTGTAGTTTCTGTATGGCAATCAATACACTCAAATCGTCCTTTAATCTTTTTCCACGATCGAATTGAACCACATACAGGGCATTCAAAACCATGTGGCCATCGTACTAAGACCAGGTAGTCAATGCAATCCTGTTCAGTATTAAACATTTCTTCAAATTCCATTTGATTTGCCGGATAATTCATCCCACCAAGTTACTAATTTACGGGAGAAGATCGGATACCCCATTAAAATTAATTCTTATTATTTCAATCTTTTTTGCGCTGAATGTTAGTGCACAATACGAACACGAAGTTACCGGCTACGTTTGGCCAACCGACGAAAAAGTGCTGCAAAAACTGGAAGAATGGCAGGATTTGAAATTCGGACTTTTAATGCACTGGGGCGCATACAGCCAGTGGGGAATTGTTGAATCGTGGTCGATTTGCCCAGAAGATTACGGCTGGTGCGAACGCAAAAAAGGTTCGAACCCCAATGATTATTACACCTACAAAAAAGAGTACGAAAATCTGAAACTGAGTTTCAACCCGGTAAATTTTGATCCCGAAAAGTGGGCTGCAGCAGCCAAAAATGCAGGAATGAAGTACGTGGTTTTCACTACAAAACATCATGATGGCTTTTCTATGTTCGACTCGAAATACACCGATTACAAAATTACCTCGAAAGAAACTCCATTTAATGTGAATCCACGGGCCAATGTAACCAAGGAAATTTTTAATGCTTTCCGAGCAGAAGGGTTGTGGGCAGGTGCTTATTTCTCGAAACCCGACTGGCACAGTGAATATTACTGGGACCCAAAATTTCCACCTCTCGACAGGAATGTAAATTACGATCCGGCTGTGTATCCGGAAAAATGGGAGAAATTTACCCAATTCACCCACAACCAGATTATGGAATTAATGACCGACTATGGGAAAATTGATATTCTTTGGCTTGATGGTGGCTGGGTAGCAAAAAAATCACCCGAAGAAATTAAAGGTTATTATAAACGACAGGCAGAAAGTGATTCGTATGGTTTTCCAAAAACCAGGGAAGTAAACCAGGATATTCGCATGAATGAACTGGCAGCAAAAGCACGCGAAAAACAACCCGGGCTAATTGTGGTTGACCGCGCTGTGCAAGGACCAAACCAGAATTACCTTACTCCAGAAAACCGCGTTCCAGAGAAACAACTCCCCTACCCGTGGGAATCGTGTATTATTGCCGGCGGTGGCTGGGCCTGGGTGCCAAATCCTCAGTTTATGAGTCCGAAACAAGCTATTCACATGTTGATTGATATTGTTGCTAAAGGTGGAAATTTACTTTACAATATTGGTCCCGCACCCGATGGAACCTGGCCGGAAGCAGCATACAAATTACTTGACGAAATGGGAAAATGGATAGAAGTAAATGGTGAGGCTATTTATTCAACCCGGGCAATTGCACCTTTTAAAACCGAAAATATTTGTCTTACCCAGAAAAAAGATACAAAAGCTGTTTATGCCATTTATCTTGATACTACTGATAGTATCACTCAAAGTGATGCTAACAGTAAAAAACTACCTGAAACATTTACCGTAAAAGGAATTTTCGCTTCGAAAAATGCAAAACTCAATTTTCTGGGTTCTCAGGGAAACTTGAAGTGGGAAAATACTTCAGAGGGAGTTAAAATTTTTATTCCTGAAAAAGTCAGAAAAAATCTGCCTTGCGATTTGGCATGGACTGTTAAAATATCGGCTATCCAATAATTTATAATTCTGTTATTTTTGCTTTAAATTGGTTATTCAGAAAATTATGATTACGGGATGAGATTCCTCGCTTTGCTCGGAATGACAAGGCTTTTGTGGTGTTTGCAGTTGGCAGGGGCTGGGTTCGCGGCAGAGCCGCAAACCCAGCCCCTGCCAACTGCCTCTCCAAACCTAACTCGTTGTCATTCTGAGCGAAATGAAATGAAGCGAAAGAATCTCATCCTTAAAAATATTTTTACCGGACAACACTGAATTTAAATATAAGTTTTAGATGATCCCGTTGGAATTCTATTATTATGTTCTTTAATGAAAATGTAACATTTTCTTAATTATTTTATAATAGTTTCTGAGTTCTAATTGTCATCTTTGCACAACTTTTTTTTACAAAAATCTGATCTAATTAATCAAAGTCTATTTTAATATTTCATCCTATGAATTTTTCAAATTTACTTAAGTATTTTATTCCAAAAGAGAAAAAGTTTTATGCATTGTTTAATCAGGCGGCAATCTATTGTATTGAAGCTTCGGTAGAACTGAACAATCTTTTTAATTCGACAACTCCGGAAGAATTAAAAGCTATACGATTAAAAATCAAGGCTATTGAAAAAAAGGGAGACGAAATTGCCACCCAGGTTTTTAACGATTTGAATGTTTCATTTATAACTCCCTTTGACAGGGAAGATATTCATGAACTGGCAAATACGCTCGATGATGTAATAGATTTAATGTACAGCGTTTCCGGAAAAGTTGAATTTTACCGTTTAACCGTATTCAGTTCGTATATGAAAGATATGGTAGCCGAAATTCAAAAAGGTTGTGTGCAGATACAAACTGCCGTAAATGGACTTGAAAATTTTAAAAGTACCGATAAAACCTTGCGTGCATGCAAAGATTTACAAAAATTGGAAACAAGAGTTGACCAGTACTTTCATTTGGGAATTTCGAGTTTATTCGAAAATGAAAAGAATGCAATTGAGCTGATTAAACAAAAAGATATTCTCCTCAACATCGAAAAGATTGCCAACAAAATTGAGGATGTTTCTGATGTGGTAAAAACCATAATGGTAAAATACGCCTAACGGTTTTCTCATTTACAAATCTTTATTTTAAAGAATATGCTTACTGTTCTGATTATAATAATTGTACTTGCGTTTGTATTCGACCTGATAAATGGTTTTCACGATGCAGCTAATTCCATTGCAACAATTGTTTCAACAAAAGTACTGGCACCTCTTCCTGCGGTGATTTGGGCAGCATTTTTTAATTTTCTGGCCTATTGGATTTTCGACCTTAAGGTAGCAAATACAGTTGCCAAAACCGTTGAAAACAGTTCAATTAATCTTGAAGTTATACTTGCCGGAATAGTTGCTGCAATTATTTGGAACCTGTTAACCTGGTGGTTTGGAATTCCTTCTTCTTCATCGCATACATTAATTGGTGGTTTTGCCGGAGCAGCCGTTGCTCATACGGGTAGTTTTGCAGTTATAAACCAGGCGGTAATTTTTAAAACTGTCATCTTTATTTTCTTCGCGCCGATTTTAGGTATGTTCATTGCATATATTCTGACAGTCATTATCTTATGGACATTCAGGCGATCAAATCCACACAAGGCAAATAAATGGTTCAAGCGAATTCAGCTAGCTTCATCTGCAGCATTTAGTTTGGGACATGGCGGAAGTGATTCGCAAAAAGTTGTTGGAATTATTAGCGCTGCAATGATGGTTTATATAGCACATTTGAATCTTACCGGTGCTGAAATTCCGGGTTGGGCGCATGTATCTGAAACAATTGATGCTGTTGGTAAAAAACATTTGCATGTTCCATCGTGGATTCCAATTTCTTGTTATACTGCAATTTCGGTGGGAACTATGATGGGTGGCTGGAAAATTGTAAAAACCATGGGTTCGAAAATTACCAAAGTCACTCCCCTTGAAGGTGTTGCAGCTGAAACTGCCGGAGCTATAACCTTGTTTGGTGTTTCACAGGGATTGGGTATTCCGGTAAGTACAACCCACACCATCGCGGGTTCAATTATGGGTGTTGGAATGACAAAAAGATTATCGGCTGTTCGATGGGGTGTTGCAACAAACCTGCTGACTGCCTGGATTTTAACCATTCCTGTAAGCATGCTGATTGCTGCAATTGTTTATTGGCTGATTAATCTGATTCCGGTTTGGTCAACTTTATAATTATTCCGGATTTTTATCCCGGTTGTTATTAAATTAATACAAACATTATTTCTTTCATTTCAGCAGGTTGGGTTGTATATTCATTCAGCTAACAACACTGTGTTTATAACTTACGCCGCCTGTAAATGCGACGATTTGCTTTAAGTCCTATTTTGCAGCAATAAATTTCGGCGAAATAATACAACTGATGTTTGAAACAAACGAAAAACATATCAATAAGAGAGTCCCAAGAAAAAGAAAATATAAACTGAAAGCGGGGATACGAAAGAAACTCCTGATTTTTGGTTCAATTTTGGTGGTCGTAATAATTGCAGCAATCGTTTTTTCCCGCCCCGAAACCAAAGAAAAATCGGTGGAAACCTCAGAAACAAAAGAACCAAAAGCAATTGGAACAATCAGGGTTGATTATTACAAGGATTTAAACAAATTACACCTGAAATACGCCAAAGCCAACGGTATAACGGGTTTCAAATCGAACAATGATTTCAAAGAAAACATTAAAAAATATGTTGATAAAGACCAACTGGTAAAAATTGAAACCTGTGATTATTACGTGGTCGATAAATTAACACATTCGCATCCGTACCTCACTCCCGACGCAGCCGAATTACTAAATGAAATCGGGAAACGCTTTCAGGAAAAACTCGATGAGCATAACCTTAAAAAACGTTATTACCAGATTACTTCTCTGTTACGAACCGGCGAAAGCCAGCGAAAACTTGGCCGATCAAATGTAAATGCCTCCGAAAACTCATCACACTTGTACGGTACCACTTTCGACATAACTTATGCCCGGGTTTTCAAAAAACCAAAACTTCAGGAAGATTTGGAAATTGAAGACGGTCCAGCCATCAAATTACTTTCAGAAGCCATTGGCGAATTGCGCAAAGAAGGAAGATGTGTGGTGGTAACAGAGCGCAAGGAAAGATGTTTTCATATTACGGTGAGGTAAGAATGCATGAATGCTAAAATGCGTGAATGCATGAATGAAAGAATTCATGAATTAGTGAATAACTAAATGCAAGAATGGCTGGACACACTTTAAACATTAAACCCGAAACTTTAAACTCTCTGCTTGCTTGAAGTGTCTTGAATCGCCCCACTCATTGTAACCAATTTCACATCCGGCAAGTTCAATGCGGGCTTCCAAACAATTACGACAAAGTTCTGCATCTTCATCCAAACAAGGTTTGTCTTCGTACAATAAATATTCTTTACGGTAATTGCAAGGCGTTAAATTTGGCATAATAATGTTTGCACCCACAGCCAGTGCCTTTTCGCGACCCGCCGGATCGATAGCTTGCAACGCGGTTGCTGCTGCAATGTTAATATCGGGCATTAACAGACGCAAAACAGCAATCATGTTCAGCGCCAAATCAAATCGTTCCTGTTTGGTTTTTAAAAGATGTCGGTATTGATACAATGGAGTATTTTCATGTTCAATGTACGGACCCATTCCACACATATCAATATCCATTTTTTTCAGAAATAAAAGGTCGTCTGCCAAATCTTCAGTGGTTTGAAACGGCAGGCCAATCATTACACCTGTACCAACCTGGTAACCTGTTTCGCGCAAAGAATTCAATGCTTCAATCCTTTTTTCAAAAGAATGCTTACTTGTTTTGGGATGAATCTTTTGATATAATTCCGGGTTCGATGTTTCAATACGCAAAAGGTAGCGGTGAGCGCCACTTTCGAACCAACGCAGATAAGCTTCGCGGGTTTGTTCGCCGCAACTCAGTGTGATACCAAGTTCGTTATTTGATAGCAGCTTTATTTTCTTCAGCAGGTTTTCTACTCGTTTAACAAAAGCAGGTGAGTCCAGTTCACCCGACTGCAAAACCACCGAACCAAAACGGTTTTCCCAGGCAAAACGGCATGCAGTCAGAATTTCATCGTCGCTGGCATTGTAACGAACTACTTTTTTGTTGCTTTTCCTGATTCCGCAATACAAACAATCCTTAGAACAGATATTCGAAAACTCAATCAGTCCGCGGAAATAGACTTTTTTACCAACGACTTCCTCTTTCACTTTTCGGGCACTTTTTAACAAAGTTGTTCTATCATCATTTTTAACCTGAAGAAGTTCAATAATTTCCTCTTTGGTAAGATTCCGATCAGATAATATTCTATCAATTCTGTTCATTAATGCAAAAATAGGTTTTGAACGTTCATTTCCATGATTTTCAGTGTAAAAACTATTTAATAACATAAAAACCTGACGATATAAATCATGGTATTCTGAACATTTAACCACTACATTTACATCAAAATCCTGCGGGAAGGCGACGGCTGACTTTAGGGAAAAAGAGTAGTAATTTACGAATGATTAATAATCATTTATTATTCAAAAAAATCCTCTTCTTCCCAATTTCATATAATTCCTGCTGATTACAAATATTAAAAGAACATGGCAAACAGTTTTTTGAAATGAGAAACAACCAATTCATTTTCTTTAATCTCATGACTCAATACTATTTGTCTAAAATCTATTAAAAATGAAACGATTAGGTTTTGTGGGTATTATAATCGACAACCGTGAAAATTGTGCCGGTACAGTGAATGAAATTCTGAGCCAGCATGCAGAACTTATACTTGCCCGCACAGGTTTGCCTAACGCAAAAGGAAATACTTCGGTAATTACTTTGGTAATCGACGCAACTACTGATGAACTGGGAGTTTTAACCGGAAAGCTGGGAAACATTCCGGGAATTTCTGTAAAATCGGGATTGGCAAAAAAATAATCCGAATTCTGAATTTAAAAAACGACGACAATTATAACATTGATAACCAAAATTGAAAACCATGTATAACGTATCTGCCGATTTTATTAATGACCAAAAGGTCTGGAATATTCTGGAAACCAATAAAAACCCGGATTTCAACAAAATCAAGGATGTGCTTACCAAAGCCAAAGAAATGAAAGGGTTAAATCTGGAAGATGTTGCGGTGCTTACTTCAATCAGCGATCCTGGAATGCTCTCTATGCTTTTCAATACCGCCAACGAAGTTAAAGAAACCATTTACGGTAAACGCCTTGTATTATTTGCTCCGCTTTACATTTCGAATTTATGCGCCAACGAATGTCTGTATTGTGCTTTCAGAGCCACTAATAAAGATATTGTTCGAAATTCGCTTTCGCAGGAGCACATTGCCCGCGAAGTGGAAGTTTTGATTAATCAGGGACACAAACGGGTTTTAATGGTTGCAGGCGAATCGTATCCAAACCAGGGGTTTCAATATGTTCTCGATTCAGTAAAAACCATTTATAGTGTAAAATCAGAACATGGTGAAATTCGCCGTGTAAATGTAAATATTGCCCCGCTTTCCATCGAAGAATTCAGACTTTTAAAAGATGCCGGAATCGGGACTTACCAGATTTTTCAGGAAACGTATCACCGCGAAACATACAGCAAAGTACATTTGGGAGGTAAAAAACGCGATTACAACTGGCGAATCTGGTCGCTGCACCGTGCAATGGAAGCCGGTATTAACGATGTTGGAATAGGTGTTTTATTTGGACTTTTCGATTACCGTTTCGAAATTCTGGCAATGATGCAACATATTTTCGAACTGGAAGAAAAATTTGGTGTTGGTCCACATACAATCAGCGTTCCACGTCTCGAACCTGCAACAAACAGCAACATTGCCTCACACCCGCCATTCCCTGTATCTGATATCGATTTCAGAAAAATTGTTGCAATTATCAGGCTGGCAGTACCGTACACCGGAATAATAATGTCAACCCGTGAAACAGCAAAAATGAGGCGTGAAACTTTTGCGTTGGGAGTAAGCCAGATTTCTGCCGGAAGCCGCACCAATCCGGGCGGTTACGAGGAAGAAACGGAAGACGATCCATCAGGACAATTTAGTTTGGGCGATCACCGTTCGCTGGATGAAGTTATCCGCGATGTTGCTTCAATGGGCTATATTCCATCGTTTTGTACAGCCTGTTACAGGTTGGGAAGAACAGGTCAGGATTTTATGGATTTGGCAAAACCCGGCGATATTAAGCTGCATTGCGGGCCAAATGCCTTATCGTCATTCAAAGAATATTTACAAAACTTTGCTGCTCCGGCAACTGCCGAAATTGGCAATAAACTAATTGCCGAAACAATTGCCGGAATGAGCGGAATTGCGAGGCAGCGCGCTGAAAAACTGGTTCAACGGGTGGAAGCTGGTCGGGATGATGTGTATTGTTAACAACAAAATCATGGTTCAGACAAGATTAGAAAAAGATTTCCTTGGAGAAAAACAAATTCCTACTAATGCACTTTGGGGAATTCACACGGCACGAGCCGTTGAAAATTTTCCATTGTCAGGGAGAATGGTTCATAGTGAACTTATTAAAGCTTTTGGCGATGTAAAGTTAGCCTGTGCCCAAACTAACATTCAGCTTGGTTTTTGGAAAGAAAATCCTGAAAAACAATCAGCCATCGAAAAAGCTTGTTCCGAAATGAGTTACGGTACACTAAGTGATCATATTGTTGTGGATGCTTTACAGGGAGGTGCCGGCACATCAACCAATATGAATGTAAACGAAGTTATTGCCAACAAGGCACTTCAAATAATGAAGTTAATACCTGGAAATTACGAAATCATTTCACCGCTTGATGATATTAACCTTCATCAATCGACAAATGACACGTATCCGACAGCAGTAAAAATTGCATCAATCCGTTTGTTGCGCACACTCGAACAAAGTGTTTTATCTCTGCAGGAAGCATTTCAGCAAAAGGAAAAGGAATTTGGGCATATCGTAAAAATTGGACGTACCCAATTACAGGATGCAGTTTTGACAACGCTGGGACGAGAAATGAGTGCTTATGCCGAAGCTTTTAACCGTGACCGCTGGCGAATTTATAAATGCGAAGAAAGATTACGGGTTGTGAACCTGGGAGGAACTGCAATCGGTACCGGCTTGGGTGCACCCAAGCAATTCATTTTCAGGGTAGTTGACCGCTTACGTGAAAATACAAATATCGGACTAGCAAGAGCAGAGAATCTGATCGACGGAACTCAAAATGTTGATGTGTTTGTTGAAGTTTCAGGAATTCTGAAAGCACATGCAAGTAATCTGCTAAAAGTCAGTAACGATTTCCGATTACTTTCGAGCGGCCCTGATGCAGGATTTGCCGAAATAACTCTGCCTGCAAGGCAAGCTGGTTCGTCAATCATGCCCGGGAAAGTGAATCCTGTTATCCCCGAAGCTGTTGCACAAGTTGCTATTCGAGTAATGGGAAACGACCAGATAATTGCACATGCATGCAGTTCCGGAAATCTTGAATTAAACCAGTTTATGCCCTTAATTGCTGATGCTTTACTCGAAAACCTGACACTATTAATTAACGCCTGTGAAATTTTCAATAATCTCTGTGTTTCAGGAATAACTGCAAATAAAGAAGTTTGTAAACGAAATGTTGATAACTCAACTGCAACAATTACAGCATTGATACCCAAACTTGGTTACGGAAAAGCAAGTGAAATTGTAAAGATATCTCAACAAGAATTTATCTCTATAAAGGAAGCAGCAATTAAATCGAAGTATATTTCTGAAACAGAATTTTATGATTTGATATCGCCCGAGGCAGTTTGCAAACTTGGGAATTAGCTGGAATTTGATTTTAACAATCCATTAACAATTTTTATTCTATTATATATCAGCGCTTTAATCTATTTTAACTTATTTAGATATATTTATCTTAATATTTTATTTGGATTATAATTTTATTGTTATTAAAATTGAATCTAAATTAAAATAATTATTAATCATTTTTATAACTTTAAAATTAGAAACCATGAAAAAAGTATTTTTAGTATTAGCACTGGTAGCAGTTTATGGCGTTTCAATGGCAATGTCGGGCTCAAACGTAGTTACTGTTGATAATTTTCAGACAACTCTTGTTGCTGATGTAAGTGACAATAATGCAGCAGCACCTGCCACTGAAAAAGAAAAGGAAAAAACAAAAGAAGCTAAAGCAGCAAAAACTGAAGCAAAAGCAGAAGGTTGCGGAACAGCCAAAAGTGAAGGTTGCAGTGGTGAAAAATCTGCAGCAAAATCAGAAGGTTGTGGAGAAAAAACCAAAACCGCAAGCGCTGAGAAAAAATAAGGTTCAAAAATTGAATCTGAAAAATTTAAAAGAGTTGTTCATTTGAACAGCTCTTTTTTTGTTATGTAAATACCCCTGATATTTCAATATTCAAAAGAAAATCATATCTTGCAACTGTTTAAAATTCACTACATAAGGATTTACAAACATTTGTTAATTAAAAATCAATATTAATCTTTAATTTTAAGAACATGAAAAAATTAATTCTCATTTTTATCCTGGCTGTTGCCTTTGGTATTTCTTCATCAAATGCTACCGACAAAAAAGAAGACAAAAAAAAGGAAGTTAAAAAAGAAGTAACTACTGCAGCTTGTTGCAGTGGAAAAACAGCCACTACCGATAAAACAGCAACAACCGGATGTGCCGAGTCACAAAAGAAAAGTTGCGCAGCATCTGGAAAAGCATGTGGCGGTGAAGTAAAAAAAGCAGAAGAAAAAAAATAGTTTAATTCCACTTTAAAAAGGGCGCCAAAAGCGCCCTTTTTTTTGCTTGTCATTGCGCGAATCGAAATGAATTAGTACTTTAAACCCCGCTCAACAATAAATAAATGAAAGCGCCAAAATCTTTTCGTCTGCATATCGGAATTTTCGGAAAACGAAACACCGGAAAATCAAGTATCCTTAATGCGCTAACACAACAAAATGTTTCCATTGTTTCTGAAATTGCAGGAACAACAACCGATCCGGTTGAGAAACCGATGGAATTGCTTCCTCTTGGTCCTGTTCTTTTTATTGACACTGCAGGAATTGACGATGTTGGTGTACTTGGTGAAAAAAGGGTGACTAAAACGCTTGATGTTTTCAACCGAACCGACCTTGGAATTGTTGTAACTAATTTTATCGATTGGGGTGAGTTTGAATACGAGATAATGGAAGCTTTCAAAATACGTGAAATACCTTTTATAATTGTTTTCAACAAAACCGATCAAATTGCAGAAAACCTTGATATTACAACACAACTGGATGATGTTAAGTTAAAATATGTAACTACTTCTGCTACAACGGGATTTGGAATTTCAAAACTCAGACAACTTTTGTTGCAAACCGTCCCGGCTGATTTTATCGATCGCCCGGGAATTCTTTCTGATTTGGTTAGCCCCGGAGAAGCTGCAGTTTTGGTAGTTCCAATTGACAAAGAAGCACCAAAAGGCAGATTAATATTACCCCAGGTTCAAAGTATCCGCGATTTACTCGATAACGATTCATTCTGTGTTGTGGTGAAAGAACGCGAACTGCGCGAAGCTCTTTCGAGATTTAACAAACCACCTAAACTGGTAGTTACCGATTCGCAGGCTTTTCTGAAAGTTGCTGCTGACACGCCGCATGAGATTCCAATAACCTCTTTTTCAATATTATTCGCCCGGTTCCAGGGAGATTTAAACGAAATGGTTCGCGGTGCAATGGCAATCGACAATCTGAAAACAGGTGATAAAGTACTAATTGCAGAAGCATGCTCGCACCACCCCATTGGAGAAGATATTGGAACTGTTAAAATTCCACGCTGGCTAACACAATATGTAGGAGGAAAACTACAAATCGACAGTACAAGAGGTCACGATTTTCCAAAAAATATAGCTGATTATAAAATTATTATACATTGTGGTGCCTGTATGTGGAACCGGCGCGAAATGCTAAGCAGAATTATGAAAGCGAAAGAAGCAGGTGTTCCAATTACAAATTACGGACTAACTATCGCCTACTCGCTAGGTATTTTTGAGAGAGCACTTCAACCCTTTCCTGCAGCACTCGATATTTATTTGAATATTCACAAAAAATCAATAAAATGAAGAAAATATCCCTTTTCTATTCTGAAAATCAAATCGTTGTTTTTTTTGGTATTATTTTTCTAATGCTTTGCCAGATTGTCTCTGCACAAAAGCTGGAAATCAGCCAACTGAAAAGTATGAAAGCACGCAACATTGGACCTGCCGGAATGAGCGGAAGAATAGTTGCCATTGATGCAGTTATTTCAAATCCCGATATTATTTATGCCGGGGCAGCCTCTGGCGGCGTTTGGAAATCGGTGGATGGCGGAGTAACCTGGAACCCAATCTTTGATGATGAAAAAATAATCAATATTGGAGCAATAAAAATTTGTCAGTCGAATCCCGATGTGGTTTGGGTTGGAACCGGCGAAGGAAATCCCCGGAATTCAATCAATATTGGCGGAGGAATCTATAAATCACTTGACGCAGGAAAAACCTGGAAACTGATGGGTTTGGAGGCAACAAAAAATATCCATAGGATAATTATTGATCCCCGCGATGAAAATGTAGTTTATGCCGGAGCAATTGGCAATCCTTACGGCGAACATCCGGAACGCGGAGTTTTCAAAACTACTGACAGTGGCGAAACATGGCAGAAAATTCTTTATGTCGATGAAAAAACCGGCGTTGGTGAGATGGTGATGGATTCTTCAAATCCAAACAAATTGTTTGTAAATATGTGGGAACACCGCCGCTGGCCCTGGTTCTTTAATTCGGGTGGAAAAAACTCAGGACTTCATGTAACACTTGATGGCGGAAAGAACTGGAAAAAACTAAATTCGAAAGACAACGGTTTGCCTGAAGGTGAACTCGGTAGAATGGGTTTGGCAATTGCGCCGGGCGATCCCAATATTGTTTATGCACTCATCGAATCGAAAAAGAATGCTTTATACAAATCAACCGACGGTGGTAATAAATTTTCAAAAATTAATGATTCGGAAGATATTGGAAACCGCCCCTTTTATTATTACGAAATTTATGTGGACCCAGCTGATTCAAAAAGACTTTACAGTCTGCACAGCGGAATCAGCATGAGCGACGACGGCGGAAAAAGTTTTACTTCTATTGAAGGTGGAACACACTCCGACCATCACGCATTATGGATAAATCCCAATGATCCCAAAACCATTATAGAAGGAAACGATGGCGGTATGAACATTTCTCACGACCATGGAAAAACATGGCGTTTTGTCGAAAATATTCCTGTTGGTCAGTTTTACCATGTTCGGGTTGACAACGAAATACCTTACAATGTTTATGGAGGAATGCAGGACAACGGTTCGTGGCGAGGCCCGGGTTACGTATGGAAAACCGGGGGAATAATAAACGAACTGTGGCAGGAAGTGATGTTTGGCGATGGTTTCGATGTAATGCCCGACCCCGATGATTCGCGTTACATTTACGCCATGTCGCAACAGGGAAATTTGGGTATTTATGACTATGAAACCGGAAATTCGTACTCAATAAAACCCACTGCCCCCGATTTAAAAACAAAACTGCGTTTTCACTGGAACTCTCCAATTGAGCAGGATCCGTTCGACAACAGCACCGTTTATTACGGGTCACAATTTCTTCATAAAAGCACGGACAAGGGATTAACCTGGGAAATAATTTCACCCGACTTAACAACCAACGATACCACAAAACAAAAGCAATCGGTCAGCGGAGGATTGACGTATGATGTTACAGGAGCCGAAAACCACACCTGTTTACTGGCAATAGCGCCAAGTCCTTTGCAGAAAGATGTTATCTGGGTTGGCACCGACGATGGAAATTTGCAGGTAACTCAGGATGGAGGAAAAAGTTGGATCAATACATCGGGTAACATCCCCGGATTACCCAAAGGAAGCTGGATTCCACAGGTTCGTGCGTCAGATTACGAAGCAGGTGAAGCATGGGTTGTGGCAAATAATTACCGGAATGCAGATTTCACTCCGTACGCCTTTCATACTTCAGATTTCGGAAAAACATGGGAGCGGATTGCGGGCAATGAACAGGTTTTGGGATATGCACTCTGCATTTTGCAGGATCCTGTTGAACCCAAACTGGTTTTTCTGGGAACCGAACACGGTCTTTGGTTAAGTATCGACAAAGGTAAAAACTGGACCCGCTGGACACACGGATTTCCGGCAGTTTCAACCATCGATCTTGCAATTCAGAAACGCGAAGCTGACCTTGTAATTGGCACCTTTGGCCGTTCTATTTATATTCTCGACGATATTCGTCCCTTACGGCAAATTGCAGCAACAAGCGGTGAAACACTTAATAAAACTCTTGTTCTTTTCAAATCTGCCGATGCCATTATTGTCGATGGAACTCAGGCTAATTCAGGTTCTCACTTTCCTGCAGATGCCAAATTCAGCGGCGAAAACAAATCAACAGGGGCACAATTTAAAGTATTCGTGAAATTGCAACCTGAAGAAAAAAAGCAGGATTCAGGAAAAGATGAAAAAAGTAAAAAGAAAAATGAGCCTGTAACCTTAGAAAACAATACGAAAGCCGGAATTGGCGCGATTAAGGATGAAAAAAGCAAATCTGATAGTTTGAGAATAAAAATCTACAACGATTCGGATGCGCTGGTTAAAACAATTACCCTTAAACCAGATTCAGGAATGAATGTGATTGGATGGAGGTTTGATGAAGGTGAACTTAAAATGCCAACCCGCGGGAGTGCCCAGGGAAGAGGCAGAGGTTTTGGCTCACGTTCGAGAGGAAATAAAACCGCGTTGCCTGGAATATATAAAGTAGTAGCCGAATACAAAAGCAATAAAGATTCTGGCCAGTTAAACGTGATTTTCGATCCTCGCATTCCAAAGACAATTGAAGCGATGACAGCACAGCGTGAAATGATTGACGACCTGACGAAGGATCTAGAAATTCTTTACAACGGAACTCAGCGTTTAATTGAAAGTAAAGAAATTGCCGGAAAAGTTTCAGCACAAATTAAAGGAATTGAAGGCGATAGCATTAAAGAGTTGCAAAAAGAAGTTAAATCAGTTCAGGATTCGATTAATGCAGTTCAGGACTTTATTTTCGGCAAAGAAAATCCCGATGCCCAGGGAATCACTTCAAGAACAAATACAACAGTTATTTCGAAAGCATTTGAAGCGATGAACTACATTGGTTCACGTCCCGGAAAACCCACCGCAACCGAAGAACGACTGGTAAGCCAAACAAAATTGTTGATGAATGATTGTGTTGCAAAAATCAATTCTTTTTACCAAAATACCTGGCCTGAGTTCCGAAAAAAAGTGGAAGAAACCAATATTTCATTTTTTAAAGATTACGAACCTTTAAAATTGAAGTAAAACCGAATTCTGTTCAATTTGTTACTGATGTATCAATTGAACAATTAATGAAAAAGATGAATTTAATATTATTGATGATTTCTGCCATTTTATGGTTTTCCTGTTCTGCTCAAAACGACATGGAAAAAAATGTTCCGACAGGAGATGAAATAAAACCAAAAGTGAATAAGGGCGCGTTTAAATACCTCGCGCTTGGAGATTCATATACAATCGGACAAAATGTAGAAGAAAACCAGCGTTTTCCGGTTCAGTTGGTGGAAAAACTAAACGAAAACGGTGTAAATGTTGGCAAACCAACCATTATTGCCCGCACTGGATGGACAACAGCAAACCTTTCGCAGGGAATTGAAGATGCTAACTTGTCGGGAACTTATGATCTGGTAACACTTTTAATCGGGGTTAACAACCAGTACCAGGGAAGAGATACTGCCGAATACAGGCAACAATTCAGGGAATTGTTAAACAAGGCGGTTGGTTTTACAGATGGTTTCGAAAAAAGAGTAATTGTGATATCGATACCCGATTATGGTGCAACGCCTTTTGGGATTAGTGATGCTGAAAGAATTGGCGCTGAAATTGACATTTTCAATAAAATAAATAAGGAAGAAACCGACCAAAAAAAAGCAAATTATATTTACATAACTTCCATTTCAAGAGCTGCAAAAAATGATCGCTCATTAATTGCATCAGATGGATTGCACCCATCGGGTAAAATGTACAGTTTATGGGTTGATGCCATTTTCCCAGTGGCTAAAAATATGTTGAATAACCGGTAAATCAATGAAAATCAATTTCGAAGCAACGCCTGAATTTGCCCAACAGCTTGATAAAAACGATAATTTGTCAGATTTCAGAAATCAGTTTTATATTGATAACGATAAAACCATTTATCTCGATGGAAATTCTCTGGGCCGACTTCCGCTAAAAACCAAAACCCTTATTGCCGAAGTAGTTGAAAAACAATGGGGAACCGATTTGATTGAAAGCTGGAATAAAAACTGGTACACTAAATCAGAGGAACTAGGAAATAAAATTGCTCAGATTATTGGTGCATCTGATGGAGAAGTGATTGTTTCGGATAGTACATCGGTAAATTTATATAAACTCGCCAAAGCTGCCCTCAAGATGCAATCAGGAAAAACACGGATTGTGAGTGATGTTTTTAACTTTCCAACAGACTTGTACATTTTGCAGGGAATTATTGGTGATTTTGGGAACAAACATGAATTGATTCTTGCTGGTACACAAGATAAAATCACAATCGATATTGATGATTTAAAAGCAAAAATTGATAAAAATACGGCACTGGTTGTACTTTCAATGGTTGCGTTTAAAAGTGCATTTATGTATGATGCCGGTGAAATAACGGAATGGGCTCATCAAAAAGGGGCGCTTGTGTTGTGGGACTTGAGCCACGCAGCCGGTGCTATTCCCATTGAAATCAATAAAATAAAGGCTGATTTAGCGGTTGGTTGCACTTACAAATATTTAAACGGTGGACCGGGTTCGCCTGCATTTTTATATGTCAGGAAAGATTTGCAGGAAAAACTAAATTCTCCGATTCAAGGCTGGTTTGGAGAAGAAAATCCGTTTGAATTTGCATTGAATTACAGGCCTGGTGATGGAATCAGGAAATTTCAGACAGGAACACCTCCCGTTTTAAATTTGCTTGCCATCGAACCCGGACTGGATATGGTGATTGAAGCCGGAATTAAAAATCTTTATGAAAAAAGTAAAGAATTAAGTGAATACTTTATTTTTTTGACTTTTGAATTTCTCTTCGAATTTGGGTTTCAACTTGGCTCACCACTTGAGCCGGCGCATCGAGGTTCTCACATTTCTTTAAAACATCCGGAAGCTTACCGGATTAGCCAGGCTTTGATTCATACTAAAAATGACGATATAAAAATTATTCCCGATTTTCGCGAACCCGATAACATTCGGTTTGGTTTAACACCGCTTTACACCACATTTACAGAAATTTGGAAAACCACAAACAGGCTGAAAATGATAATGGAAACCAGTGAATATGAATTGTTTGGCAATGAGCGTAATATTGTAACCTAAAAGTTATTTTCTTCTGAACCTGGTAATCACCTTGTCAGTTGTCATTGGATTTTCAAGGGTTAAAACGACAACATCACCCAACAAAATATAGGTGTAATTTAATTTATTGACAAAAGTATCTATCTGTAATTCAATAAATAAACTATCGTTAACCGTACTCCATTTTCCCTTTTCCGATTCCAATTTCATTTCAGGGGTGCGAATATTAAAATTCTGTTTAAAACTGCCATCTTCAGAAAATTCCATATTCCAGATTGCCCCTGCATCACGAAGTGTTTTTTCATCGCTAACAGTTGCCTTTCCTTTCTGAACAAGTTTAAATTCAGTCATCTCCCAAATTCCAAACAATCTTTTGTTATTGGCAGCCTGTAGTACAATAACTGAAAGTAATAGAATTAATAACGGATATTTAAATTTCATTTTTTGTTATAACTTAAATTTTTTGAAACAAAAATAGATGATTTTTTTGAATGCAATATTAGCTGATCCGGCTGAAGAATCCAAAGAATTCAATTCTTCCCAAAGCATCCTTTTTCAGTAGTTTCAATGTCCCTTTTTCAATAGCAAACTGAAACTCAATGTTATTCTTGGAATTATCTGTTGACGAAAAATTAATAAAGTTTTTTGAAATACTCCAGTCACCGTTTCTGATTTTTGAGATTTGCCAAACTGGTAAATTACACTGATGATAATACTTATTTTCTATTGTGAATTCAATATTCCACAACTCATTTTCTGCTTTTAACTGAGATTCTTTAATATTTCGCAATTCATCGCCTGTTTCAATATAATATTCAACCAATTGCCATTTCCCGGGAATTTGCTTCGAAGGACGAGCAAACATCTCGGTTGATTTCAGCCAGTTAATAATTGAAGTGAAACTGATTTTATTTTCCATATTAAAATTCGCAACCTGATTTTGACTTGCTTTTTATTAAAAAGTTTAATTTAACCAAACATCAAAAAAAAAATCAGGCCCCGGAAAAGGGTACCTGATTCCTTTATTTTTCGTGTAGAATGTTTTTATTTTACAAACGATGCTTTGTTTAAATAATCAAAACACTGTTTCACCCCTTCAAATTGGGTCATTCCCTGCCTTATTCCTTCAAGTTCAACATAAATCTCTTCCAATCCGTTTTGATATGCTTTATTGAAAATGGTTTCAAAATTCATCATACCCGATTTACCAAGAATTGAACGATCCTTAATATGAAGAATCGGGAAACGGCCAGCATATTTTTCAAAATATTCGATCGGGTCGCTTTGTCCCATTACTGTCCAGTAAACATCCATTTCAAAAAATACCAGTTTTGGGTCGGTACCATTAAGCATTAAATCGTAAATAACATCGCCTTGCACACCACGTTTGCCTTTATCTTCATCTTTTACAGCTTTCTGAAACTCACCACTATGATTGTGATATCCCCATTTAATTCCAGCTGCTTTCGCAATTTCACCTGCTTTATTAAAAACTTCGCATACAATTTTTCCTTCATCACTACTTTCAACAGACGGCATTCCGGGTTGAACAAGTGTTATTACACCCAGTTTTGCATGGTCTTCCACTGCTTTCTTCCAAAAATCAGCAATTTCACCTTTATTTTCTGCTGAATATTTGCGAACTGGTGGATTAACATGTGAACCAGTTATTTTTAATCCTGCATCTGCCGACATTTTTTTGAATTCGGCTAAATCAGCACCGTAAAATTTTCCTTCACGGTATCCTGCCAACTCAGCGGTTGCATATCCAATCTGTGCCACTTTTTTTAATCCTCCGGGAACATCATCTGTCAATTCTTTACCCAATGAATAAAGTTGCAATCCAATACTTTTTTTCGGGGCAAATAAATTCCCTTTTGTTTCTGCAGCAAATGCCGGAGACATTGAGCCACCAACCATTCCACCAACTGTGATTAATCCAAGTTTCTTTAAAAAATCTCTTTTTGATTCCATAAATTTTAATTATTTGATTTTGTTTATTTTGAATAGTTGTATCTGAATCCGTAAATATAGTAACAATTGTTTTTTATTTCACTCCAATAAAAAGAGTATTTCCCCAAATATTATTCCTTCCTCAGAACAGCAAACAATGTTTTTGATAAGATTGATTTTAAGGCAAAAGGGTTAATGTAAATTAATTTAAAGCCATAAATCATTTTCGTTTAAACTTTGCCACAAAAAAAGGACAACTTTCGTTGTCCTTCATGTTTCGTGGGCGATGAGGGATTCGAACCCCCGACCCTCTGGGTGTAAACCAGATGCTCTGAACCGACTGAGCTAATCGCCCGAAAATATATTGTTGTTTCTGAACTTGCTTTGCCTTTCGGAAAAGCGTTGCAAATATAAAACCTATTTTCAGTTCTGCAAAAAAAATGACAGAAATAACCTACAAAATTTCTGCCACCACAAAAGTGCTGCCTCCAACAAAAATCAAATCATTTTTCCCGGCGTTTAATCTTGCAGTGTTAAACGCTTCCGGAACAGATGGATAACAATTACCACTTAATCCAAATTCTTTAGCTTTTAGTTCTAATTCCTGTTCATTCATTGCCCTTGGAATATCGGCCTTTGTAAAATAATAGGTGGCATCCGTTGGTAAAAGACTGAGTACTGCGTCAGGATTCTTGTCGGTTACAACTCCAAAAACAAAATGCAAAGTTTTATATGCCGTGTTTTTTATCTGGCCGACAACCATTTTTATTCCATCCTCGTTATGCCCGGTATCACAAATGATAAGTGGATTATGCCCTATGATTTGCCAACGCCCCATTAATCCGGTAATTTTTGCAGCGTCGCGTAATCCATCATAAATATTCTCCCTTGAAATCTTCCAACCTTTGTCTATCATAATATCCATTGCTTTTAAAACAACAGGTACATTTTTCAACTGGTAAGTTCCGAGCAAATCAAGCATTAATTCTCCAAATTCAACTTTTCCTCTTTTTTCGATATTCATTATTTGACTTCCATCCATTCCCTGCATTGAATATGAAGCTGAATATTCCTGATCGGCAAAAAAAATTGAAGATTGATTTATTTTAGCAATATCCTGAAAAATCCTTTTGGTCTCGTTTTGGGTAGTACCAATTACAACGGGAATATTCTTTTTTATTATTCCGGCTTTTTCTGCTGCAATTTTTTCGAGCGTATCACCCAATAAATTAACATGGTCGAAACTGATATTTGTAATTACACTAACTTCAGGAGTGATTATATTTGTTGAATCCAGTCTCCCGCCCAACCCGACCTCAATAATTGCAATATCCACTTCTTTTTTTGCAAAAAAATCGAAAGCCATTGCCACGGTAATTTCAAAAAACGAAGGTTCCATATTCCACAAATTATTGGCAACCGGATAGTCTTCAATCCATTGAACCACCTCAACTTCCGAAATCATCTCCCCATTTATTTTAATCCGCTCCCTAAAATCTTTTAAATGTGGCGATGTGTATAATCCTGTTTTGTATCCTGCTTTCTGAAATATAGCCGCCAGCATGTGCGAAACCGAACCTTTTCCATTTGTACCTGCCACATGAATGGTTTTAAACCGACGGTGCGGATGTCCAAAAATCTCATCGAGTTTCAATGTATTATCAAGGCTGTTTTTATATGCGGTCTGTCCAATGCGATGAAACATAGGCAATCTTTCAAATAAATATTTTAAAGTTTCCGGGTAATTCACGCTAAAAATTATTTATCAACTGTAACAAGTTAATTAATTTTTGATTTCACTTTCAATCTGTTTTGCCAATTTACATACATTTAAAAAATCTAATTTTTGAAGATGCTTAGCAAAACAAATAAAAGTAAAATTTTCATTCTCGATACAAATGTAATTTTACACGACCATACTTGTATTTACCAGTTTCAGGAAAATGATATAATCCTTCCAATAACTGTTTTAGAGGAACTGGATAAATTTAAAAGAGGTAATGATTTGATTAATTTTCAGGCACGTGAATTTACCCGATTATTGGATGAAATAGTTGGTGATGAATTATTTAACGGCGGAAAATCACTTGGTGCAGGTAAGGGGAAATTACGTATCGAAACAGGGAAACCTTTTTCCGAAATATTAAAAGCATCGTTCAAGGAAGACATTCCGGATCACCGGATTCTTTCAATTGCTGAATACATTTCACAGGCATACCCAAAACGAAAAACTGTTTTGGTGAGCAAGGATATAAATCTTCGGATGAAAGCCAAATCGCTTGGTATTCAGGCTGAAGATTATAAAACCGACCAGGTTACCGACCACAATGTACTGGATAAAACGGTTACAACTTTCGACAATTTCAGGGATGAGCTAATTGAAGTTTTATACAATCAGGGTTCGATTTCGACCGAAGATGTGAAAGCCAATTTTGCACCCGAAGCCAATGAATGTTTTATTTTTAAGGGAACTTCGTCGAGTGCATTGGCACGATTTGACACAAAATCGAAAAGAATTTACCGGATTGAAAAGAAACCGGCATACGGAATAAAACCACGAAATGCAGAACAGACATTTAGTTTGAATATGCTGATGGACCCCGAAATAAAACTGGTTGCCCTTACCGGGAAAGCCGGAACGGGAAAAACTTTACTTGCTCTTGCTGCTGCTATCGAACAAAACCGTTTATATGAAACAATTTTACTGGCACGCCCGATTGTTGCACTCAGTAACCGCGATATCGGGTATTTGCCCGGCGATGCTTCAGAAAAAATCAGTCCGTACATGCAACCACTTTTCGATAACCTGGCTGTAATAAAACACTCTTTCAATCCGCGAAGCAATGAATATCAGCTCATTGAAGACATGGTAAAAGAAGAACGGCTCAACATTACTCCTCTTGCGTTTATCCGTGGACGAAGTTTATCAAATGCGTTTTTCATAATCGACGAGGCACAAAATCTAACTCCGCACGAAATAAAAACTATTATAACCCGAGCCGGTGAAGGAACAAAAATGGTTTTCACAGGCGACTTGCAGCAAATTGATTCTCCGTACCTGGATATGAAATCGAATGGATTGGCATTCATGACCGACCGTATGCGAAATCAGGATTTATTTGCCCACATTAACCTTGTAAAAGGTGAGCGAAGTTATCTCGCCGAATTGGCCAGTAACCTGTTATAATTAAACAATTTGCCATAAGCCGCTTTTTTCTACCTTTGCAACCTGTTTAGAATCATTCAGAATAGTGAAGATGGATTACAAAGGGAAGAAAGCCGCTTTTTATACATTAGGGTGCAAACTCAATTTTTCAGAAACCTCCACCATTGCAGGTTCATTTAAGGAAGTTGGATTTGAAAGGGTTGAGTTTGAAGAAAAAGCTGATGTTTATGTCATTAACACCTGTTCGGTAACCAATCAAGGGGACAAAGAAAGCCGAAACATTATCCGCAGGGCAGTTAAAAATAATCCAGAAGCAATGGTTATTGTAGTGGGTTGCTACTCGCAGTTAAAACCTGAAGAAGTTGGCCATATTGAAGGAGTTGACATGGTTTTGGGAACACAGGAAAAATTTCTGATACCAGCATACCTCGGAAATCTTGAAAAAAAAGCTACCACCGAAATAAAAACCACTCGTTTAACCGATATAAAAAGCTATCACAAAGCTTTTTCGTGGGGCGATCGCACCCGGAGTTTTCTTAAAATTCAGGATGGCTGCGACTATTACTGTTCGTTTTGCACCATTCCGTTTGCACGTGGAAAAAGCAGAAACGACAACATTCAAAATACAGCTGCTGAAGCAAAAAAAGCAGTTGACAAAGGTTTTAAGGAAGTGATTTTAACCGGGGTGAATATTGGTGATTTCGGAAAAACAACCGGCGAAAATTTTCTTGAACTGTTAAAAGCTCTTGAAAAGGTAGAAGGATTACAACGGCTTCGTTTAGGCTCAATTGAACCCAATTTGCTGAAAGACGAAATTATTCAGTTGGTTGCCAATTCAAAAGTAATTATGCCTCATTTTCATATTCCTCTGCAAGCGGGGTCCGACGAGGTTTTATCGCTGATGAAACGCAAATATTCCACCGATTTATTCGCAAAACGTGTCCACCGTATTCGGGAAATAGTTCCGCATGCTTTTATTGGAGTCGATGTAATTGCAGGTACAAATGGGGAAACGGAAGAACATTTCCAGGAATCTTACGATTTTATAAACGGGCTCGAAATATCACAACTTCATGCTTTTACATACTCAGAACGTAGCGGTACACAAGCGTTGAAAATACCATGGAAAGTAGAAATTGAAGACCGGAAACTGCGTACTCAGATGTACCTCAATCTTTCTGAGAAAAAACTTCGCGCGTTTTACGAAAAACATTTGGGAACCAGTCAATCTGTGCTTTTTGAAGAACAATTCAAAAAAGAAAAAACAATGGGATTTACCGAAAATTATATCAAGGTTGAAGTAAATTATAACGAAGATCTGGTAAACCAAATCAGAGAAGTGAAATTAAAGTCAATTCTTGGGAATGGCCATGTTTCAGTCGATTTAGCCTGAAAAATTTGGTTAATTTTTTTAAAAACTTTTTAAAATATGGATTACAAAAAGCTTTGTTTTCAGGTACAGGAAATTGCCCGCGAAACGGGTAGTTTTATTCGCGAAGAAGGTAAAAAAATATCGGTAAAAGACATCGAATTTAAGGGTATTACCAGCCTTGTAACGTATGTTGATAAAACTGCAGAAGCCCGAATTGTTGAGGCATTGAAAAAACTGATTCCCGATTCGGGGTTTGTTGCCGAAGAAGGAACTGCAGACTCAAACAACGAAAAATTTACATGGATCATTGATCCGCTTGACGGGACTACCAACTTTATTCACGGAATTGCTCCACATTCGGTAAGTATTGGTTTGAAAAAAGATGACAAAATGGTTTTGGGTGTGGTGTACGAGGTTAAGCAAGATGAGATGTTTTATGCATGGAAAGACAGCCCCGCTTATTTAAACGGAAACGAAATCAAGGTTTCACCCAATTCAAAACCAGAATATGCATTAATTGCAACAGGATTCCCATATTATGATTTCGACCGCGTTGATGATTACATTGCTGCCATGAAATACCTGATGAAAAACACACGTGGTTTGAGGCGGTTGGGTTCAGCTGCTGTAGATTTGGCATATGTTGCGGCAGGCCGTTTCGATGCGTTTTATGAACATGCACTTCACTCGTGGGATGTTGCGGCCGGAGTTTTTATAATTCAGCAGGCTGGTGGAAAAGTAACCGATTTTAACGGAGGCGAAAACTGGTTGTTTGGTGGCGAAATTATTGCAGCCAGCAACAACTTTTTTGATGAATTTTACCAAATTATCAATCGCCATTTGGGTGGAAAATAGTTCAATTTTGCACATTTAAATGTGCACATTTTAACATTATTGCATTTTTTAATATGCACTTTTTAATATATTTGCATTCTAAAATGTGCAATTATGGAGCAAATTAATAATTTATACCGAAGTATTCTCTCCCGTACAAGTACCAAATTTATCCGGTTCCTATACCCTGATATAAACCTCGAAAACCGGATGACAGCCATTATTGGTCCACGAGGTGCAGGAAAAACAACACTTCTTCTTCAGATTATTAAACTCAAACTTCCGGTAAACGAAACTTTATACATAGGCGCCGATAATATTTATTTGACCGACAAAAACCTGTTTGAATTCGCACAGAATTTCTCAAATCGTGGAGGAAAATTTTTATTCATCGACGAAATTCACAAGTACCCAAACTGGTCGCAGGAATTAAAAATGATTTACGATTACTTACCCGACTTGCACGTGGTTTTCACTGGATCATCGATTCTGGACATATACAAAGGTTATGCTGATTTAAGTCGCAGGGTTTTGACCTATTATTTGCCGGGCCTTTCTTTCCGCGAATTTCTGGAATTAAAGAGCGGGATTATTATTCCTACTCAATCATTTGAGCAAATCATTCAAAATAAATTTATATTCGAAGGATTTAAACCCCTTGAACATTTTCATGAATACCTCAAAATTGGATACTATCCGTTTTTTAAAGAGCCGGGCTACCTTGAAAAACTGAATAATACAATAAATCTTACAATTGAAACCGATATACCAAGCCATTCAGGAATGAACGCAGCAACCATAAACAAATTAAAACAGCTCTTATTTGTTGTTTCTCAATCTGTTCCGTTTAAACCAAATCTCACCAAAATTGCCGAAATAATTGGCATTAGCAGAAACCAGATAACTGAATACTTGCAACTTTTTGAGCGGACAGGATTAATTCTTCAACTCAGGGAATCCACTCAGGGAATTAGGTTGCTTGGAAAGGTTCAGAAAATTTATCTTTACAATTCAAACATGATTCATCTTTTTGCCGAAGGGATTCCAAATATCGGTAATATCAGGGAAACCTTCTTTCTAAATCAAATGAGTGTTAAGCAAAACGTTTTTTCGGCTGATAAAGGTGATTTTTTAATCGATAAATTTGTTTTCGAGATTGGCGGTAAATCAAAAAGCAATAAACAAATAAAAGATATAAACAATGCATTTGTTATTAAAGACGATATAGAATACGGCATTGGGAACACTATTCCACTCTGGGTTTTTGGATTAAATTATTGATTTAACTATCATTTTAGTATAATTTGTAAATTGCGAAAAAAACAATCTTACAATGGCAGAAAAAGAAATTGCATTATTACAAGAACAAATCGAAAGGCTCAACGAGAAAAAATTCGATTTGGAAGCATGGAAAAATCACACACTTATTTTTTTAGAACGAATTTTCGGAAAAGACAGTTCGAAACTGAAAATGATTAAAGATTTGGGTTACGACTATTCGAGCTGGAATTTGCGCGACACAGCGGCAGCAGGAAAAACCAGTGATAAAGATCCGGTATTATTGCAGGCAGAAGAAATATTAAACGCCACAATTGCCGAACTAAAAAATCTGGGTCTCCCTCATGAAAAAAAAGAAAAAGAAAAAATTTGGGAATTACTTGAGGATGATTTGACCGGCAAAGATTTAAAAAAACTGGAAATCCTTATTCAGTCAAACGATTCTGACAGAAATAAAAAATTAACAACAATTCTGGAAGAACTTGGAAAAGAAAGACTGGCTTCAATTATACTTAAATTGTTAACCGATTAGTTTTCATGACCAGACCCACAAAAATAGCGATTGTCATTTTAAGCTGGAATGGGAAAGAGTTGTTTGATACTTTTTTGCCATCCGTAATTCAGTATTCCAATTCAGAAAACATTGAAATAATAATTGCCGATAATGGATCAACCGATAAATCTGTTGAACACCTCAAAAGATTTTATCCTTCAATAAATATTATCGAATTAAAAAAGAATTACGGATTTGCAGAAGGATATAACCAGGCACTTAAACATGTTGATGCGGAGTACCTGATTTTGCTCAATTCTGATGTTCAGGTTACAGAAAACTGGATTGAACCTTGCATTCAACTTTTTGATGCTGATGAAAAATTAGCAGCCATTCAACCGAAAATATTAAGTTACAACAAACCAAAATATTTTGAATATGCGGGTGCTGCCGGTGGTTTTATCGACAAGTATGGATATCCTTTTTGCCGTGGCAGAATATTAAATCGTGTTGAAGAAGATACGGGACAGTACAACCAACCATCACTGATTTTTTGGGCAACCGGAGCCTGCATGTTTGTGCGGGCAAAAGCTTATAAAACTGCTGGCGGTTTCGATGGCGATTTCTGGGCTCACATGGAAGAGATTGATTTGTGCTGGCGATTAAAAAATCAGGGATATAAAATTGCCTATGAACCCAAAAGCGTGGTTTATCATTTGGGTGGAGGTACTTTGTCGTATGGAAGTCCGAAAAAAATCTATCTCAACTTCAGGAATAACCTGTATATGCTTTTTAAGAACCTTCCAAAACACCAGTTCACCAGAATATTTTTTGCCCGAATGGTTTTGGATGGAGTTGCTGCAGCCAAGTTTATTCTGGGATTCAATTACAGGGAATTTTGGGCGGTTATTAAGGCACACGCTTCGTTTTACCGTAATCTTGGGAAGTTGATTCAGAAACGAGAAGTAACTCAAAAACAGGTAATTGTAAAAAATCATCCCGAAGTTTATCCAAAAAGTATTATGTGGAAATTTTTTATTCAGAAAATACGAAAATTTTCGGATTTATACTTTAATACTAAAAACTGAATACAGAATTACACAAAACTTAAAATTGGAAAAGCAATGCAAAAATTAATTTTCGAAGAAAAAATATACACTTATCATATTGATTTTGTGGGGCATGTAAACAACATTAACTATATTACATGGATGGAAAACGGCCGTGTGAAACTGTTTGAAGCCATGGGAATATCGATATTTGACTTACTTCAAACCCATAATATCCTGCCAATAATTACCGAAACATTTATCCAGTATAAACGTCCGCTTTTCTTAAACAATCAGGTAAATATCGAATGTTGGGTTTCACAGCTCAATAATGCATCTGCCATTTTGCAATTCAGATTTTACAACGAAAACCGCGAATTGTGCACCACTGGCCATCAGAAAGGCTCCTTTATCGACAGCAAAACCATGCGGCCGGTTCGGCTTGGCGGAGATTTAAGAGCCAATTTTGAAAAATTTCTGTTTCCGGATTAACCATTATCCAAAAATCTGTTCTAACTTTGACCCATTATTTATGCAATGGGGTGTTCCGATTAAACGGGACTGAGATTATACTCAATGAACCTGATCCGGGTAATGCCGGCGTAGGGAGTGCAAAGGGAAGTTTCCCTGCCTCATTGGTTAGTTCTAACCAATAATTTCTTGAAAATGAAAAAATGTTTTTTCAGTCTGCTTTTGCAGATTTTTGTTTTTGCCTCATACGGGCAAATCAAACTTACGGGTGTTGTGCTCGGTAACAATGAACCACTTGCAGGAGCCAGCGTAGTTTTGGCAAATTCAATGTATGGGGTTTCAACTTTGAGTGACGGCACCTTTGAGTTTAAGTACTTAAAACCCGGTGATTATGTGGTGAAAGTTTCGTTTATCGGTTTTGAAACTACAGAAGTAAAAGTGAGTTTAAAAACGAATCAGAAAATTTCGATCGAACTAAAATCTGGTTTTGTAATGACCGATGAAATTCTGATTTCCGCATCGGTTGCTAAAAGTAAGACACCGATGGCTTACAACAATATTTCGGGCGAAGAACTGAAAAAACAAAACATGGGTCAGGATATACCGTACCTGCTGCAACTAACACCTTCTTTTGTAGCTACTTCCGACGCCGGTAGTGGAATCGGGTACACCAACTTCAGGATTCGTGGTACCGACATGAACCGTATTAACGTGGGAATAAACGGAATTCCGTTAAACGATGCCGAATCGCACGGAACATGGTTTGTCGATCAACCCGACCTTGCCTCATCTATCGAAAATGTGCAGGTTCAGCGGGGTGCCGGAACTTCAGTAAACGGTGCTGCGGCTTTTGGGGCAACAATTAACATGCAAACCAGCACTTTTAATCCTGAAGCCTATGCCGAATATAAAACCGCTTTTGGCACATTCAACACATTTAAAAATACCGTTTTAGCCGGAACAGGTTTAATAAACGGAAAATTTACAGTTGATGCCCGGCTGTCGAAAGTAAATTCTGACGGGTACATCGATCGGGCCAGTGCCGACCTGAAATCATTCTATGTTTCATCCGGGTATTATTCTGAAAATACAGTTTTGAAGGCTATCGTTTTTTCGGGTTATGAGAAAACTTACCAGGCCTGGAATGGTGTTCCTTCTGAACTATTAAAAACAGACAGAACGTACAATAGTGCCGGAGAATTTACCGATGAAAATGGAACGGTTAACTATTACGATAATCAGGTTGACGATTACCAGCAGGATCATTTTCAACTTCATTTTTCGCATAGTTTTAATCAAAACTTTAGTTTGAACACTTCGGTGCATTACACACATGGAAGCGGCTTTTATGAAAATTACAAGGAAGACGAAGACCTAACGGATTACCAGTTTCCCCCCGTTTTAGTTGGTTCCGAGACCATTGAAACTTCGGACCTAATCAACCAAAAATGGCTCGATAACGATTTTTACGGGATTGTATATTCCATGAATTATGGAAAAGATAAAACCGATTTTACTTTTGGTGGCGGATACAATATTTACGATGGTAATCATTTTGGAAAAGTTATCTGGGCTCAGTACTTAGGAAATACAAAACCAAATCACGAATGGTACCACAGCAACGGGCTAAAAAAAGATTTCAATGTTTTTGCAAAATACAATTACCGGTTAACTGAAAAAATTAACCTTTTCACGGATCTTCAATTCCGGAATATTAATTACGGAATTGACGGAATCGATGACGATTTGCGGGATATTACACAGCAATATAAATTCAATTTTTTCAATCCTAAATTTGGGGTTTTTTATGCGCCAGAACAAAATCAGCAACTCTATCTTTCGCTGGCAATTGCCAACCGCGAACCCAACAGAAGTAATTACGTGGATGCAGATCCTGCCGGTAAACAGCCGGTTCACGAAACATTGCGCGACTGGGAACTTGGGTATAATTACAAATCTTCGGCATTTTCATTTTCGGCGAATTACTATTACATGTGCTATAAAAACCAATTGGTTTTAACCGGAGAAATCAACGATGTGGGTGCGCCAATCATGGTAAATGTCGATAAAAGCTTTCGCACCGGCATTGAACTGCAGGCAGCTGTAAAAATAACCCCCACCTTGCAATGGAATGGGAACACGACTTTTAGTATGAACAAAGTGAACGATTTTATTGAATATGTTGACAACTGGGATACCTGGGGTCAGGAATCGTTTGAACTGGGAACAACCGATCTGGCATTTTCGCCAAATTTCACAGGAAACAGCCGGTTTACTTTTTCACCAGTAAGTAATTTAAATATCAGTTTCGTTTCGTCTTACGTGGGAAAACAATATATCGATAACACGTCGAATGATGACAGGATTCTGGATTCGTGGTTTGTAAATAATCTGAATGCAGAATATAATTTCAACACAAAACTGTTTGAAAATATTACGCTTCGGCTAATGGTAAACAATTTATTTAACGAAAAGTACGAATCGAATGCCTGGGTGTATTCATATATTTTTGAAGGAAATCGGGCCAAAATGGATGGTTATTTTCCACAGGCAGGAACACATTTTATGTTTGGGGTTGATTTTAAGTTCTGAATTGATTTTACTCCAGAATTACTTTCCCCTCAATTTCAACCAGAAGGTCGTTGCGGCAAATGTCGGCAATAATATATACTACCGGAAGATTTCCAAAATGAGTTTTAAAGGTTCTCCGGATTTCAGCAAAATCTTTTTTGTTTTTGATGTAAATACGGGCATGACCATATTTGGGAACCAAATCTCCGGTTGAAATTCTGGAAAGTATTTTATTGGAATACAACTGTTTGATATTATCAATGGTAATTTCGGTTTGTTCGGCCGGATCGCCTATACCAACAGTATGTTCACCGCGAATAGATGCTGTTCCTGAAATAAAAATAATCTTTTTACCAAATAATTCAAGGTACCGGGCACGTTCGAATTTTGGCGTTGTTTTCAGCACACATTCCTCTCCTACCAACACATTTTTGCTGTAAGAATGTGCCGCAATTTGTTCAGGATTATCGATAGCTGAAGTAATTAAACGGTCTGACTGAATAGCGATAAACTCTATTATAATTCCGCCCTGATTCATTCCAATACCCGTTGCTGCCGGATAACCTTTTTCCAGAAACGAATGACCGTAAATACCTGACCGAACATTGTTAAATTCCTGGTAACGTTGTTTATCGCCATCAAAACCTAAAATGTTTTCAATGTAATTCCACTGCCTTACAATTGAATTTACGGGAAAATCAACCGAATTAAAAATTGCAGTCAACTGCGAAAAAGCATTTTCAGAATTTACACTGCAACTTTCACTTTCGTACGATTGAACGTTACCAATCAGAATACTGCTTTCTTCCTGTTGAAAAAGAACAGCTCCGTTTTCTCCTTTTGACACAAAAGTCGTTTTCCAAATATCCGGATTATAAAAACAGACTTCTACGATCAGTTTGCCTGTAATTGGTGGTTGCGCCAATACACTCAGCAGGATTTCATCGGTAAAAACGGCATAAACTTCCTGATGAATTATTTGCTGAAAACGAACATATTCATCTTTGGAATTTGCATTGATAAAGAAATTAAGTTTGAATACTTTTTTACCGGAATTAATATTTTTTAGCTGCAAAATACAGTTTTGCAACTCCTCTTCGAAAGTTCCGCAGACATTAACAGGTTTTATATAAATGCGATCGCCGTTTAAAAAGTACATTTAGCATGATTAAGAATGATGCAAATATGGCAGGAATTTTTCAGAAAACCCAATTCAGAAAAAAGGTTTGAAATTCTTAATAATTACCATCAGCTTTTGCACCATTTAAAACAGCTTCAGTTGAACCAACACCCAACCGATCGGCACCCTGCAGGAGAAATGCCACAGCATCTTCCCAGGTGCGAATTCCACCCGATGGCTTTACCATCATCCTGTCGCCAACAGCTTTAATCATCACATCTACAATTTCCGGCGTTGCTTTCCCGGGGCCAAAACCAGTTGATGTTTTTACAAAATCGGCTCCTGCATCATACGACAATTCGCAGGCTTTGGCAACCTGTTCCAACGTTAAATACCCGCTTTCCTGTATCACTTTTACCAAAACGCCATGACTGTGGGCAACATCAACCACAGATTTTATGTCGTTTACCACATATTCATAATCTCCCGACAGAAACTTGCCAATATTCATCACCATGTCGATTTCGTCGGTTCCATCTTCGATGGCTTGTTTCGCCTGAAAAGCCTTTGTCGGAGTAGCATCGGCACCGTGTGGAAAACTTAAAACACACGAAACTTTTACATCACTTTTCTTTAATAATTCCTTTGCAGCTTTTATGTCGCATGGTTTTACACACATACTGAAAACATTGTTTTCAATACACATCCTGGCATTTTTTGCCAATTCGGCATCTGTGGTTTCAGGTTTTAAAACTGCATGATCTATTGTTTGGGCTACTTGTTTTTTGGTGTACATATTTTTAAATCTTGATTTCGGTTTTTGTTTATATTGACAAAATAGTAGTTCTGGCCAGGTTATTCATAATTCCTTTAACAATTCAGTTATTGTTAAAATTTTAGTATCTCTGATTTTCTTAATTATTAAAAGATCTTTATCACCAGTTACCAAATAATCTGCTTGACTATCAATTGCCAAATTCAACAGAAAATTATCCTTTTTATCACGGCACTGCTCAATTTCGGATGAGACAACCTGTAGAATGCCATATTTATTAATAATCTGAATCAATTTTTTAGTATCAGCTTCACCAAAGTACTTTTTAAGTTTTGGTCTTTTGACAACAGAAATGAACTCAACAAATAATTCTTCCGAGAAAATGAGTATTACTTTTCCTTTTTCAACGTAATTGTCAAGAAAACTAAAATCTTTCGAGATGAGAAAACTAATCCAAAGATTGGTATCAAGAATTATTTTTTTGCTTCTCATACCGGGCTTTTCTAACCGACTCTACTTCTTTGGTTATTTCTTCAAGCGAAGGGGTTTCTTCCGAATGTTTTCTTAATCTGGCAAGCAAATCAGAGAACTCAGATTTTTTATCTTTTTTAATCCGAATTAAATCCATATCTGCCAAGTTTTTAATTAAGATTTTAGCTTTAGGATTTAATATTTCAATTCTAATAGATTCCATGTCAAAGTGTTTTAAGCAAATATATGAAAATACAAATTACAAAGAAAAGTCTGCTACTGGATGATTTGGGCTACTTGTTTTGTGGAATAAGTCATTTTGATTGCTTTATATTTTTGATGTACCGGGCATTTACAAATATATAAACCAAATATATTTTATTTCCCTTTATTTTGTAAAACAGTGTTGTTTGTTTGCTCAACACTGCTTTTCTTAATTCTGCATTATAAAAAGAAACCGGAAACATTTTTGGAAATTGAATAATAAGATCAATTTGTTTTGCGAGTTTCTTTTTGAATTAAAAAACTTCTTTTTGCGACCAGTTCACAATTAAATAATCCAGAATTTCTTCCAAATTATTTACCGCTTCCTGCGACCAAATTAATTTAAAATCCATACTTCAACCGAACTTCTTCATGCGGAACCACCCGACCTTCATCAATATCTTTCAAACCTCGTTCAATTCCCTGACGCTGCTCTGCCGAGAGTTCATTCCACCAATCTTCAGTTGAATCAGAATCTTTTATAATTTTCAGGTATTCAATGGTATTGTCATCTTCAAGTTTTGTTAACCATTCGATAAGTTCCAATTTAATTGCATCGTGTCCCATCTCCTTTTTTCTTTCAAAGTTACAATTTTCTTTATTCTTCCATTTCCTTTAAAATCTGTTCCACCTGCTCATTGGTTTTCAATAGTTTATCTTTGCAGATTTTTAGCAATACCGAAACCCGTTTTACCTTTTCTGCCAAATCGTCAACATCCAGTTCTTCGTTTTCAATTTTTTCAAGAATTTCTTCCACTTCGGACATTGCTTCGTTGTACGAGATTGTTTTTTTGTTATTCATAATGTTCCTTTTTAATAATTTTACTTTTTACTTTTCCATCAGCCATGCGGGTTGTAATCTCTTCGTTAATATTCAATTGATTTATCGACTTTACTATTTTCCCATCTTTTAAGGTTATAGAAAAACCTCGTTTCAGAATATTTTCAGGATTAACCAGACGTGCTGTATTTTCGTTGAAATGAATTCTTTCCTGTTCCCTGAAAATCATTTTACCTGATTGACTTACAACCAAATCTTTTAAATGATTGATTTCGGCTTTTTCTCTTAACAACGATTCGGCCACCACATGTTTTAAAGTTTCACGTTTTTGCCCGAGCCTGGTTTTTGTAACCGCAAACTGCAACAATACAACAGTTTCCAGACTATGTTTCATTCCATTTAATTCGTACGATTTTTGAAACGAAAACTGGTTAACATTTCTTCGGAAGATATTTCCCGTTTTTGTTAGCTGAACCTGTTTGTCATTTATAAACTCAGATACCGAACGGTTAATTGTACCTGCAATTTTTTCTAGTTTATTTTGCTGAAATTCTATCTTTTCGCGGGTTATCCGAACGATTTCGTTTTCCATTTCAAGCATAATGTCGTAAAAACGTTCCATACCATTGATAAAGAATTCGGCAACCGCGGTTGGTGTTTTCAATCGGGTGTGAGCCACCAAATCGACAATGGTATCGTCTTTTTCGTGACCAATCCCGGTAATTATCGGTAACGGAAATTGTGTAATGTTATATGCCAGATCGTAATTATCGAAACTACTTAAATCGGCAGTGGCACCCCCGCCACGAATGATTACCACAGCATCAAAAAAGTCTTCATATTGAAAAATCCGTTCAAGTGCTTTTATGATTGAAGGTACGGTTTCTATTCCCTGCATAGTTGCCTGAAACAGTTTTGCGTAAAACCTGAATCCAAATTCATTGTTTTCCAGCTGGTTCATAAAATCCTGGTAACCGGCTGCTGTTGCCGACGAAATAACTGCTATTTTCTGCGGAACCAATGGTAATTCAAGTTCCTTATTCATTTCGAAAACACCTTCTGCCTGCAAACGGTTTATAATCTCTTTTCGCTGCATGGCCATGTCGCCGACTGTATAAACCGGGTCGATGTCTTTGATATTCAAACTTAAACCAAAGGCTGGGTGAAATTCTACTGTAACCTGCACCAGAATTTTTATTCCGTGCATAAAAAACTGTCCGGTTGTTGTTTCAAAATAAGGTTTTAACATGCGATAGGTGTACGACCAGATGGTTGCCCGGGTACGCGCCACAATTTCGGAGCCCTGTTTTTCTATCAATTCAAGATAGCAGTGTCCATTTCGGTTTTCCTTTAACTCACTCACTTCGGCAACTACCCAAACAGCCGCTTTAAATGCACCTTCCAACGCATTTTTAATCTGTTCGTTTAACTCAGAAAGTGTGAGTTTTTGGTCCATCGGTTATTGTAATTTGTTCAGTTTTATTGTTTCCGAATGATTGTCTGAACTTATTTTGAGCAATAAAATTCCATTGGGCAACCGCTGAATATCGCGCAGTTCAATATTTTGGGAGTCAGATTTTATCCATTTTTTAACCAGTTTTCCGTCAGGCGTAAATATTTCAATATTTATTTGGTTCTGAAAATCGGTACTGCTTTCCCTTAAAAATATCACATCGGTTACAGGATTCGGATATACCAGCCAGCCGCCATTTTTCTCTAACTGATTAACGCTTAACGGGAAAAAGGATTGCCATGCCTTTCTAAAATCAGGGATTCCAAATCCAAGCTGTGGGTCAGGATTTGAAAACAGATGACTGAATTTTTCTATTGTCTTTTTAATTTCATTTGCCGGAACATGACTTACCGACTGCCAGAAACAAGCTGCCATACCCGCCATTACAGGCGAAGAAAAAGATGTGCCGTTCAGATATCCAAGTTTCCCGTCACTTTTTTGCAGATAAGTATTCCAACCAACCCCCGAAACATTGGGTTTGGTTTTTCCGTCAAAAGCCGGACCGTAAGAAGTGAAAGCAGCAGCAACACTGTCTTTGTTAACTGCACCAACTCCAATCACATTTTCACCGTCAGACGGGGCTGCAATGTATTTCCAAGAATTGTTTCCCTCATTGCCGGCACTCGAGAAAACAAGCATCCCGCGCGACGCAGCAATGTTTGCCCCACGTGTAACACGGGTCGTTTTTCCGTCCATATCTGCATAAGAGTGATTCATTTGCGAATCGTCAAACAGCGTATAACCAAGCGATGAGTTAATAATATCAACACCGCAACTGTCGGCAAATTCGGCCGCAGCCACCCAATTGTCTTCTTCAATCAGAAATTCAGAACCGGTATCTTCAGAACGAATAAGCCAGTATGACGCTTTTGGCGCAGTGCCAATCAACTGACCCGGAACATTGCCTCCCATGCACGAAAGCACGCTCATTCCATGCCAGTGAGTTGTAAAAATATCGACTGCCGGATCGACAAAATCCTTTGTTCCTAAAATCTGCCCGTTATCCCATAAACTATCCAGCGCGAAGTATTCGTTCGCCTTGTAAAAACCACCGTCGAGCACGGCAATATGCATTCCCAGCCCTTTGTAATTCTGATTGTGCAAAAACTGCCCGTTTAAGGTTGAAGTCTGGTAGACCGAAGCTCCGTACATTGACACATCAATTGGCTCAGTCTCCGTTTCAGATGTTTCGCTGAACTTGTCAGAACCACTTTTGGTAACCAAAGTTTTGGTTAGCTGAACATTTTTAACAAAGGGCAATTTAAAAACATCGATTTCGAAACTGTCGTTTTCGGCTTTAACTGTTATCCCATTCAGCCATTTTGAAGAATGTAGGTGTTTTGCCCCGGTTTCTATGACAGCCTGAATATATTCGCGGTTTACAGGTAAATCAAGCGAGTCGATGGCAATATTTTGTTTTGTGCGGCGCTTAATCGCCCTGTCAGAAAGATATTTCCCGGGCGATGAAAGCGAATACATGCTGTTGTTTTTATCCGAAAATTCGACCCAGTAATATTTCTGGGCATTTGCATTTACTGAATAAAAAACAATAAAAACAGATAAAATCCGAAGTAAATATTTTTTCATTCCAACCGGTTTTTGTTTTGAAACAACTCTGCCAAATTAATCATTATAAATAAATGACGTTTATTTAAGGATAAAATCAAAAGGAATTTGAACATTAAACACTCTACGACTACGCTCAGGGTGACCGTCAGACTGAGCGTAGTCCCCGCCTGACCGGATGGGCAGGGAAGTCTGTTTTCACTAACTAAACGACATTGAATATTAAGCAAAATTACTTGTAAATGTTCATTTTCATCATGTATTCCGAGGGATCTTCCATGTATTTTTCAGGATCGATTACCTTTTCTTTTCCAACCTCCATTTTTTCCAACTGAAGGTTACTGATACTGTCACGCACCTCCGGATTCAGAATTTTTCCCTCGTTGTAAAATAACGAATAGTGGTATTCGCCCTTTTCGTTGAAATACTTAAACTCGCCGTGCCGCAACCCGTTTTTATAATGGGCTTCCAGTTCAACGCGCCCGTTCTGAAAATAAGTAAGGCACAATCCGTTTCGCTGGTTGTTGCTCATTTTGCACTGAAAAAAAGGTTTACCGCTTTTAAAGAAAACGCGGTAACTGCCTTCCTGTTTTCCATTAACCCAATCCGTTTCTTCCCATACTTCGCCTGTATCGTAATATTTACGGGCTTTGCCGTGTTTTTCGCCATACATAAACTGTTCGTCGGCAATTTTTCTGCCTTCTGTAAAATACACCCAGCGACCCGATTTTTTTTCGTTCAAATAAATTCCTTCTGCCACTTTTTTGCCCCACTCGTCAAAAAGCTGAGCATCGGCTGAGTCCGATTCAGCCCTGTATTTTATAACCGCTTTTACCTGTCCTCCCGGGTGAAACCGTTTCCACTCTCCCACAGGTTTACCATCCTTAAAATTTCCCTGGTACAACAATCTACCGTTGGGTTGCTGTTTTTGCCATAATCCCTGCCGCAAACCATTGGCATCGGTCTGGTTCAATTGGGCTAATGCAAAAACCGGAATAAACAATATCAATAACAGTGCAAAACGCATAATTTGTTTTTATGATTAGAACTACGAAATTAGGAATTTATTTTGGTTGAATTCGTGGAAGTGAATGTTCTGGATTTTTGTCATGATAGTTTTCAGGGTTGGTTATTCTGAAAACGGGATAGAATTGAAAATCATAAAAAAAGGTACAAATACACCAGGATACTTTTTTTGAATTTTGATTTTATCCCGTCAGGGATATCATGTGGGTAGAAAAAATCAGTTAACACGAAAATATTGTCCCATCCGGGACAAAATCATATCTCTTCAATCCTGTTTTCTACCCAAATTTTGTGCCTGCGGCACTCTCATCTCCACCTCACCAAACCACAGGGGGGGGGTAATTCAAAAGGTTAAATTTGATGCTCGGAGCATCAAATTCCAGGCTCGGAGCATCAAATTTGATGTAAAATCAGGCAACATAAAATTTTCACCCCCTGAAAATTACAGTTTTTCAGCTTTTTACTATCTTCGGGAAAAAATCACCTGACATGAACTGCCAGACTGAAAAACGAAATCATATTAGTTCGAATTGGGAAATTGAAACTTCGCCTTTTCATCCGAATATGGAAATATTGCGAAGTTTTATTGCGCGTATAAACGAGTTATAGTTTATTATAAGTGCAGCTCGGACAGAGTTATCAAAAAATGACAGATTACTAATTTCTAGGAGAGTTAAATGAAAATAAAATAAACATCAAAACTAATTGACATGAATTCAAAACAAAAACTTTCTCTTGGGTTTTTATTACTTGGACTCATTTTCTCAAGTATCGTTAGAGTTCGATTTAATGTTTCGCACGGATTCGAATTTCAAGGCTTTTGGATAACGCCACTTCCTTCAATTTTTGATTTTGCAGCTATTAGTTCAAGCGATTTGACTTTGACAAGTACATCTTTTGGCTATTTGTTTTTAGGAGTTTTTGGACTTTTGATGCTTAGTGATTTTAATGTATTAAGACAAAAGACCATAAGTTTGACAGTATTTCTGATCCTGACACTTTTGGCTTTAGTTTTTGAGTCTGTTTCTATAATTCAAGACATTAGTTCAAGTTTCGGTGGACAACATTTAAGAATTGGTCTTGCTTTATTTCTATTTGGACTTTTGATTTTAGTAAATAACTATAGGACAATAAATAACAAACCATAATCGAGTTGATGCCGGTGAGCCGTTAAACCCACCGGAGCACCACTCACACCTCTCCCGAAGTTTTGAGATTTCCATTTCACTCTCTACCTTCAATTTTCAAAAAAACATTGCCACTTAAACAATTATGACTACTTTCGATAGTATCAAATGAGAATATCAATTACCTCGTTGTTCCCATCCTGAAAATCATTCTGTTAATTTTCCAAATTACCTTCTACGGAAAATGCAATCACACAAATCATCGCTGATTTGGAACAAATTACCTATTTTTGCAGTTCAACATTGAATCATCCAATGAGAAATATTTATATAAAAACTGGTTTTCTGTTCCTTTTACTTTGTACCGGGAATTTTTTAACGGCACAGAATTTATCGTTCAAGAACCTGTCGGAGGATTTGCAAATCCTTCAAAAACAACTTGTACCTGATAAACGGGTTGCCATTCTCGAATTTGAAATCAAAGATACGCTGCAACCTGTTTTTGTTATTTCAGGAGAAACCAATCTGCCTGAAGCCAAAACTAAAATCATCGGATTCCTGGAAGAAAAAAAACTGGCATTTACTGATTCAATCAGGGTTTTACCCGATATTGCCGTGGGCGAAAAAATGTGGGCTTTGGTAACTCTTTCAGTGTCGAACCTGCGTGCAAAACCTGACGATGCATCGGAACTGGTTTCGCAGGCTTTGCTGGGCACACCCATGAAAATACTGGACTACAAAAACAAATGGTACCGCGTTCAAACTCCCGAAAATTACATCGGCTGGATGGATGCCGCCGGTTTGCAACCTTTAACCGCAAGTGAATTTGAAAACTGGAAAAACTCAAACCGCTGGCTTTTTAGCAAGGTTTCGGGATATGTGTACGAGGCACCCGGCAAAAAAGCCGCTACTGTTTCGGATGCGGTGCTGGGCAACCTTTTTGTAGTTGAATCGACTGCAAAAAAGTACTTTAAAATCAGGTTTCCCGATGGCCGAACCGGTTTTGTACGGAAAACCGACTGTATCTCCTTTGATGAGTGGTCCAGTCAGGAGCCCGGTTTTCAGCCGGTTTTTTCGGCAGCCAAAAAAATGATGGGATTTCCGTATTTATGGGGCGGAACATCAACAAAAGGAATTGATTGCTCGGGTTTTGTAAAAACAGTTTTTTATTCGCAGGGAATAATCCTGGCCCGCGATGCTTCGCAGCAGGCAAAGTTCGGGGAAGCAGTTGATATCAGCAACAGGAACAACCTGCAGCCCGGAGATTTGCTGTTTTTCGGACGCTCGACACAACGAATCACGCATGTGGGTATTTACCTTGGAAACGGAGATTTTATTCATTCTTCCGGAAAAGTTCACATCAGTAGTATTGACCCGAAAGACCGGAAATACGTTGCCGAAAGAAATTTTTTTGCTGCCCGGAGAATCCTGAATTCGTCAAAATCAGAAGGAATTGTGAAGGTAAAAGATCATGAGTGGTATTAAAAGTAGCCCATCCCTACCCTTCCCCAAGGGAAGGGAGAAGGAAACAGAAATGGTTTGACAAAAAACAGTCTTCGATATTTGTGGAAAATCAAAAATGCCTAAATTAAAACCATGTCAAAAAAGTATTCTCCCCTGCTGATTTTCAGTTTGTCTGTAATGTTACTTTTCAATGGTCTTGTATCGTGCAACAGCAGTCAGACCGAAAAAAAAGGATTGACAATTGCAGAAAAACTGGCTTCAATCATTGAAGATGAAATTCAGGATGAATATAATCCTGTAAATACAATACTGGTTCTACCGGCAAATCCTGCCCCTGGCGAAAAATTCAGGATTGTTTCGACAGGTGGCCGTAAAATTGGAAAAGCAAAAATTTTTGTAACAGGTGCAGCAGGAATTATTGAACCGAAAGACACAAAAACGGGTGAAGAACTGCCTTTCTGGAGAATTGATGAATTTTCGGGTGCCGGAGAAGGTAAATACACGGTAACACTTGAATTAGACGGGAATGCGCTGGCAAAAACAGAGTTTGAAATTGTTGCATCAAAACCGGTTCTGCAAAAAAATGCAGTATGGAAAACAACCCGGAGCTGGGACAATGAAACCGAAACACTTTATTCGGCATGGATAAATGCATTGTTCAGCGGCAGCAGCGAGCAGACTTCGTGGACAGCATTGCACGAAGTAACACGCGACAGTAACCGTAATTTTCTGTACAATTACCAGTCGCTTAATGAGGATAATCCAGCAGCAAAAACCAAAGTTTTAATGGAACCCGACTGTGCAGATAACCCGTTTTTTCTGCGGGCCTATTTTGCATGGAAACTGGGACTTCCGTTTGGCTACCACATTTGCGACAGGGGATACCTAGGGAAAAATCCAAATACCGGGCGCTGGGTAACAAACGAAAATTCAACATCAAAAAGCAATCCTGTGCTGGCATTCAATTCATTTGTCAGAAACATTATGGACGGAGTGCATTCGGGTACCGGACGCACTGCCCTCGACAATGAGAACGCCGATTACTATCCGGTTGCCCTCGACAGCAAATCACTGCGGCCGGGAACAGTTTATGCAGATCCGTACGGACACACATTTATTCTTGTGAGCCGTATTCCTCAAACCAAAGACAAACCTGGTGTTTTACTTGCGGTTGACGCCCAGCCCGACAATACAATCGCCATAAAACGTTTTTGGAAAGGAAATTTTCTTTTTAATACAAAAGAAGTAGTAGGAGAACCCGGTTTTAAAGCTTTCCGGCCGATTTTGTTTGAAAATGGCAAAGTCAGGTTAATGAAAAATGAAGAACTTAACGAAACATCAGGATTTGTGCCGTTCTCGCTGCAACAAAAACAGATGGAAATGGAGGTTTTTTACAGTACCATGGAAAAAATAATCAATCCAAAACCACTTGATCCTGAAGCTGCTTTAATGGATTTAATTCAGGCATTGCACGAACAATTGCAGGTGCGGGTAAAATCTGTGGCTAATGGTGAAGCGTGGCTAAAATCGCATCCCGGAACAATTATCCCGATGCCGTCAAATGCCAACGGTATTTTTCTGGCCGGCGGACTTTGGGAAGATTTTTCGACACCAAACCGTGATTTACGGCTGTTGATTGCAATGGATGCAGTACTTAATTTCCCCGACCGCGTAGCCAATTCACCAAAAGATTTTGATGTTTCGAAATTAAGTTCACCCGAAAACATAAAGAATAAACTTCAGGAACTTCTTGATAAAAAAACAACGGAACTGACAATCAGTTATACCCGCACCGACGGTTCGCCGCAGGAATTAACAGTTGCAGAAATACTGAAAAGAAGAGATGCCTTTGAGGTGGCGTACAATCCAAACGACTGCGTGGAAATTCGCTGGGGTGCCCCTGCAAACAGTGTTGAAATTTTGACCTGTAAACGGCATGCACCTTCAAATCAACAGGCTACCATGCAGAAAGTGCGGCAATGGTTTACTCAGCGGCTGCACCCACCAACTTAAAGCCAAAATCAGTTTATTTTGTGAGATCCGTCGGGCAGAAATTTTACAGCCGGTGGAACCTTATTCAGCTCGAAATAATCGTAACTCTTTTTAAGGTCGGCCCATAAACTGATTTTATCTTTGTCGTTTTTGTAACCGGCAACTAATTTTGAATAATTTTTTTCGTTCAGCCTTGCCGGAAATATGGTCAGTCCTATTTCCTTCTGACCGCTGTTGTATGCTTCAATGCAATACACATACAATTCCTTTATCCTGTCATTTGTAATTGCAATGCAGCCCGATGAAACACATTCGCCGTGAATAAAAATCAGGTTTCCCAAATGACCTTTTACACCGCGAACACTGTCGGATGCATTCGGATAATTTATCTGCATCGACAGGTAATATTTACTGAAAGGATTCAAATCGGAAATGCGGTAAAAACCCTCGGGAACCTGCAAATCGCGCACACGCCTTTTTGGACCTACGGTTCCTGAGATTTCGCAGATTGGAATTTCACCGATATTTACAAATACCGAATCGGAACTGCTTTTTGCCCACAATTCAACTATTTTCTCTGTTTTGAAAGCGCGGAGGTAAATTCTCAGATTTTCGCGTGAAATAGAATTATTCACAAGCGTTTTTGAAACTACTTTTTCTTTATCGGCATATGCTTCCCTGACCCTGGTAAAGTTCATCTGTTTTTCGCGGAATGAAGGCGAAATCAATCCGGAACCCAGCAAAAACAATGGAAAGAGAATAGTCAACAGTCTCATAAATCTTTTTGAAATTGAAGGTTCAAAAATAAAAGAAAAAAAATGCCAAAAAATAAAGGGGATTCAGATTTCACTAACATTGATTATATTTAACATGTTAAAATTTTGAAAGCCAGAAAATAAATTAACAAAAGCAAAAAATGAAAAAACTTACATTCATTTTACTTTTGATTGCAAACTTTGTTTTTGCTCAAACCAATAATAAATTTCTGAATGATTTTGTGCCTGATTATGAATTTAATCCGGAAAATGTTCTGCCCAATTACAATCAATATGACTTTTCAGGCATCTGGTCTCAAACCGAAAATTACCTGATTTATGGAATTATTGGCGAAGAACATCAACGCATAAAAGTTAAACTGCTTTCGGTAATTAAAAAAGCCGGCAATCCTGTTGAATATCTTGTTTCAGGCAAATCAAACGTAAAGGGAAATATTTGCAATTTCAGTGGTTCAATTACACTAATCGAAATAACAGAAACCAAAAACCTGCATTTTGGTGTTGACAACGAATTTAAAGAGTTGGGAATAAAATCGCAGGGAATTATAATTGCTGATTATAAATTCTCTGAAAATCAAAACCAAAAACATACCGGTGTTTTTACAGGGAAACTCTATTCGAAATGGTATTTAACTACCGACAATCAAATAAAATACGACGATATTGAATCAATGTCGGATGGGTACATGAACAACGCGTTTGTTGATACATGGAAAGGATATTCGAATGGAAAAAAGAGGATTTGCAACTGGGCCGATTTTCGGATACCCAAAACAAACAAGGATTTTGACATTGGTGCAGGCGAATTTTCACCCGCCACGAAATATTACAGCATGGGTTGGGAAAACTACATAAAAGCATGGCTGGAAGGAGATGAAAAAGCAAAAAACGAAGAACTTAAAGAGTGGTGGAAATAGGTTTAATGAATAAACAACTCTTCATATTACTTTTAAGCCTCATCCCGTTTTTCAATGGTTTTTCGCAACAATATGTTTTTACCAATTACTCCATCAACAACGGACTGTCGCAAAGTGTTGTTAATTGCCAGTTTCAGGATTCAAAAGGTTTTATCTGGATTGGTACCCAGAACGGTTTGAACCGTTTTAACGGCGAAACTTTCGACATTTACAGTTACAATCCTTCCGACTCAAATTCGATTTCCGACAACTGGATTTATGCCATAAACGAAGATGCTGAAGGAAATTTATGGATTGGCACAAAAGGCGGATTAAACAGGTACCTCCGGACTCAAAACAAATTTGAACGAATTTCCTATCAAACCCATTTCGATTACGATGTAACTCAATTTTGTTATGACATTATCAGTCTTAACAACGGAAATATATTCATAAATACCCCTCCTGTTATTTCTGTTTATGATTATGAAAGTAAAATGTTTACCCATTTTCAAAGCAAACTCGAATATGATGGTGCAGTAAAAGATGTAAAAATTCCAGTTTTGGAAGATACCAATGGAAAAGTCTGGATAGGTTCCACAACCGGGTTGACTCAATTTTCAACAAAAACCGAAGAATTCAGTTATTTTACATTCACCGATAAAAAAGGCAAATCACTGAACGAAGTCAATATTACAGCACTTTTCAAGGATAAAAAAGGAGTACTTTGGGCAGGCACCATTTCAGGTTTGTTCAACTTTAATTCTGTTACCAACAGGTTCGAGGAATCGCAGTTTGAAGTTGGTCAGACAGAAATATTTTCATTCGAAAACAATTGTATCCGAACTATAACTGAAGATAAAAACGGAAACCTGATTATTGGAACCGAAGGAAGAGGATTATTTGTTATTTCGCCATTCAGCAAAAACATTTTTATCATCCAGAATTACACCTCTGAAAACAGCGAAATCGGGCACAACATTGTACAATCGCTGATAATCGACAGTTCTGAAAATCTTTGGATTGGTACCCTGCAGGGAATCAGTAAAACCGATTTAAAGAAAAAGAAGTTTAACCTGTACCGCAGAAGCAATTCGCCAAACTCAGTCGATCTCTTGGGAAATGTAATTGCATCGCTATATAAAAACGACGACGGAAAATTGTGGGTTGGGAACTGGGGACAGGGTTTAAACATAGTCAACCGTGATACTTACGAAGTGGAACATTTCTCAAGCCGGCACAACGGAAATCATTACCTGCCGAATGATTTTGTTCATTCAATTTTTAAAGACACCGATAATTCAATCTGGCTGGGTACACGTAACGGAATTCTGATTTACGATTTGGCCGAAAACCGGTTTGTACCATGGAACCTGTATTTCAAAAACCCGGTTTTACCCTCATTTAATAATGTAAGAATAAACGTTATCATCCGCGACAAAGCTCTTAATTACTGGATTGGAACCCAAAACGGACTTTACCGGGTAAATCCGGAAAAATCGGTAGTTGAAGTATTTCAGAAAGAGCTGGATGAAAGTCATCGTCTGAGTGCCAACCTTGTTTATTGTTTGCTTGAAGATTCTGAAGGAATGATTTGGATTGCAACCGTTGGCGGACTGGATGTTTACAATCCGGAAACAAGAAAAATAAGTCATTTCAACAAAAAAGAAAACGGATTGAGTGATGATTTTATCATAACCCTTTGCGAAGACAGTAAAAACAGGATTTGGATTGGCACAGCAACTTATGTAAATGTGTTTAATAAAAATGATTCCACTTTTACTTTTTACAGCCAGGAACAGGGTTTGCCAAACAACAGGATTTTTGAAATTGTAAAAGATAAAAACAACGACCTCTGGATTGCTACAGGAAAGGGACTTTGCAAATATGACGAAAAGCTAAACGCATTTCATACCTTCACACTCGAAGATGGTTTGCAGAGTCTTGAATTCAATTTACGCGCGGCTTGCGTATGTAGCGACGGAGAGATTTTAATGGGGGGAATGGATGGTTTTAATACATTTTATCCTGATTCGATATCTCAAAATCCATTCATCCCAAACCTGGTTTTTACCTCTTTTTATAAAACAAAAGGAAATTTAAGGGAATATATAAATCTTGAAGAATCGCATGAAGTAATTCTGAAACACAATGTAAACTCATTTACCATTGAATTTGCAGCACTCGAATTCACCAATCCGAAAAAGAACAATTATTCTTACCTGATGGAGGGGCTTTCAAACGAATGGATTGATATAGGGAACAGGAGATTTGTTCCGTTCAGCGGCCTTCAATCAGGGGAATATACTTTTAAAGTAAGGGGCTCGAATAACGACGGGGTTTGGAACAACAATGAAATCAATATCAGTATTGTTGTGCTGCCTCCCTGGTGGAAAAGTATTTACGCTTACTTCGCGTACCTCTTTCTCCTTATCATAGCGATAATTGCCTTTATTAAAATGCGCGAAAGAAAACTAATACACGATAAGGAAATACTGAAACAAAAAGTTTTGGAACGCACACTTCAGATTGAAGAAAAAAACCGGTTAATCGTTTCAAAAAACCAGGAATTAAAAGAACTGAATCATACAAAAGACAAACTTTTCTCGGTTATCGGACACGATTTGGGCAACCAGTTCAACATTATTCTGGGATTTCTCGAAGTTTTGGTCTCCGACTTTAAAAAACTGGATGCCGCCAAAATTGAATATCATTTAAACAACATCAATAAATCATCAAAACATGCGTACGACCTTCTCGAAAATCTGTTGACCTGGTCGAGGATGCAAACCAAATCGATACATTATAATCCGGAGGTTTTTAACATCAATTCAAAAATTAACCAATCGGTTGATATGCTGGAAGGAGCATTAACCAAAAAGAATATTACAGTTGATGTTATTGAAGAAGATACTATTGAAGTTTTTGCTGATGCAAATATGTTTTCGATGGTGATTAGAAATCTTGTTTCGAATGCCATAAAATTTACCAACGAAAACGGAAAAATTTCGATTTACATCAAAAAGGAAAAAGATTTTTGCCAGATTGTCGTTCAGGATAATGGAATCGGGATTTCTCCTGAAATTGTTCAGAGAATATTTTTACTGGAAAGCAACCATTCAACACGGGGCACAAATGGTGAAAAAGGAACCGGTCTGGGATTAATTCTTTGCAAAGAATTTATCGAGAAGCACAGTGGTAAAATTTGGGTCGAAAGCGAGATTGGAAAAGGTAGTCGTTTTATTTTTACATTACCAATAGAAAATCAACTTTAAAATTGTTGTATCCCTCAATTTTAGACGTGTTTTTTTATGAGAAACAAGTTAATTTACACAGTTAGTTACCCGGGTTGTGTAAATTCGGGTTCAAATAAATCAGATTTCATGACAAAAACATTATTGGTGAATTGGGTTTATTATAGACCTGTAGGACATGCCCTTGAAGGCCTGAAAGTTGCAAGGGATTATTTTGAAGCAGACAAAGATTTGAAAATATCTGTGCTGTTGAATTCGGAAATGCCTTATGAAATTGGGGCACTTTGTCCCTGGATAGAAAACGTTTACATAGCCGATGTTAAAGCGTTGGCAGAATACGGATTGGGTGCAAAATGTCTGGAAGGAATTCCGGCAAACTGGGATTATGTAGTGTCTGACGACAGATTAATGCACAGTCTTAATTCGTATAGTGAAGAACTGAAGTCTGCAAATCAAACAATCATTAAATATCTTAAAGCTCGAATATGGAAAGGTAACCGGTTTTTCCCTCAGCATGAAAATATGCCACGCATTAAGTTTGATACTGAGATGAGATTTACCGTGCCTGAAAGTGCAAAAGATTTTGTCAGAAAATATGTGCATAACGGGCTTAAAGTTTGCATTTTACCTGCGGGTAGCAATGCTGACCGAATTTATCCCGAAGCCACGTGGTGGATAAAAATGATTGATATACTGACAAAGAATTTCCCTGATGCAAGGTTTTATATAACTGGTGCAAAGAGCAAAGAAGGTAACAGATCGGAATCTTACACTTTTTCGGAAGAAGACATTCTTTCGATTTTAAAGGATCACGATAATGTTGTGAATTGCTTTGACATTGGGATATTAAATCAAATTGCCCTGCTGGAATACTGCGATTTACTGGTTTCCCCTCATTCAGGATTTGCATTTCTTGCGGGTTGCGTCAATACTCCCTGGCTTTCATTATCAGGGGCAAGGTGGCCCGAATACTTTTATAATCACATCAGGTTTTACAATGTGTTACCTTCATGCAAAAAATACCCTTGTTACACAGGAATGAAAGAAAAATGTGTAACTGAAATGAAAAACGGAAACCCCGTTATGTGCATGAGTACAAAAAAGCTTGACAAAAAAATCCCAAAAATCATCGAGGGTATAAAACAATTAACGGATGATGGTTTTACTTACAATGATTCGATTGAACTTTACAGGAAGAATGTTTTAGAATCAGGATATCCGTTAGAGAATTTCTGGACCTTCGACAGCTCTTTCTCAATTAGTAAAGGATAGCTTGAGTAGCTTTTAACCTGTTTTGAATTTTGTTATTCTGATTTGCAACCAGATCAAAGAATCATCGATATTGTTTGTACATGCAAACACAAAAGCCCTTTCGTCATTCAACGAAAGAGCTTTTATTTTTTTTTGAGCTTGTGTCCTGATAACTATCGGGTTGAGTTCACAACTCAATTTTAATATATTCAGCCAGTGAACTAAAAGTCAACAGCTGAACTTTATTTCAAATTTACTTTACTTCTTCAAAATCAACATCGGTAACTTCGCCGTCATTTTTTGGTTTACCTTCTGTTGGGCCCGATTGTGCTCCACCGGTTGGGCCACTTTGTGGTCCATCCTGAGATTGTGAAGCATTGTACATTTCCTGCGAAGCAGCCTGGAAAACAGTATTCAGTTCGTTCATTGCTGTATCGATGGCAGCCAAATCTTTGCTTGCATGAGCATCTTTCAGTTTTTTCAGCGCATCTTCGATTGGGCCTTTTTTGTCAGCCGGTATTTTGTCGCCAAACTCTTTCAATTGTTTTTCAGTCTGGAAAATCAAACTGTCAGCCTGGTTAATTTTATCAGCTGTTTCTTTTGCTTTTTTGTCCGATTCAGCGTTGGCTTCTGCTTCCTGTTTCATCCGTTTGATTTCATCATCCGACAAGCCCGATGAAGCTTCAATACGAATCGACTGCGATTTTCCGGTTGCCTTATCTTTTGCATGAACGTGCAGAATACCGTTTGCGTCGATGTCGAAAGTAACCTCAATTTGTGGTACGCCACGCGGTGCAGGTGGTAGCCCGTCCAAATGGAACCTTCCAATGGTTTTGTTGCCCGATGCAATTGGACGTTCGCCCTGCAGAACATGAATTTCAACAGAAGGCTGACTATCGGATGCTGTGGTAAATGTTTCCGATTTTTTTGTCGGAATGGTTGTATTCGATTCTATCAGTTTGGTCATTACACCACCCATTGTTTCAATTCCCAGCGAAAGCGGAGTAACATCCAGAAGTAAAACATCTTTTACTTCACCGGTTAAAACACCACCCTGAATGGCAGCACCAACAGCCACTACTTCGTCAGGATTTACTCCTTTTGAAGGTGTTTTCCCAAAGAATTTTTCCACTTTTTCCTGAACAGCCGGAATACGGGTTGAACCACCTACAAGAATTACTTCGTCGATTTCGCTGGCAGAAAAACCTGAATTTTTCAATGCTTTGGCACAAGGATCCATTGTAGCATTGATTAATTTGTCGGCCAGTTGCTCGAACTTTGCACGGGTTAAAGTTTTTACAAGGTGTTTTGGTATGCCGTCAACAGGCATTATATATGGTAAATTTATCTCGGTTTGTGTTGAACTCGAAAGCTCGATTTTAGCTTTTTCAGCAGCTTCCTTTAAACGCTGCAAAGCCATCGGATCGCGTTTCAAATCAACACCTTCGTCTTTTTTAAACTCTTCAGCCAGCCAGTCGATAATTACCTGGTCGAAATCGTCACCACCCAAATGAGTGTCACCGTCAGTAGATTTTACTTCGAAAACACCGTCACCCAATTCAAGAATCGAAATATCGAAAGTACCTCCACCAAGGTCGAATACGGCGATTTTCATGTCTTTGTGCATTTTGTCCAAACCATAAGCAAGCGCTGCTGCGGTTGGTTCGTTAATAATACGGCGCACTTTCAGACCTGCAATTTCACCGGCTTCCTTTGTTGCCTGACGCTGAGAATCGTTAAAATAAGCAGGCACAGTAATAACTGCTTCGCTCACTTCCTGACCCAGATAATCTTCGGCGGTTTTCTTCATTTTCTGAAGAATCATTGCCGAAATTTCCTGTGGCGAATATTTTCTGTCGTCAATTTGAACGCGTGGTGTGTTGTTGTCGCCCTTAACAACTTTAAACGAAACACGGGCCACTTCCTTGGTCACTTTGTCGAAAGTTTCGCCCATAAACCGTTTTATCGAGTAAACTGTTTTTGTAGCATTTGTAATTGCCTGTCTTTTGGCAGGATCTCCGATTTTGCGTTCACCGTTTTCAATGAATGCCACTATCGAAGGAGTTGTGCGTTTTCCTTCGCTGTTAGGGATTACAACAGGTTCGTTGCCTTCCATAACCGAAACACATGAATTTGTGGTTCCCAAATCAATTCCAATTATTTTTCCCATGATATGATTGTATTATATTAATTATTTCAAAATTTTACGGTAGATGATAATCAATCATTGTGCCACCCGTATTTTTTGTGAATCTGCCGAATTTGTGACATAATTATCCCGAAAGTCCATCCGGATTCTGTCAAAACCGGTGACAAAAAGGCAGAAATGAGGGATTGAGAAACGGTAATATGAAATCAGAAAATGGCGTAGTTTAGGTTGATATTGTAATTTAGGTACTTCTCATAATTGTTTTGAGTTTCACTGCTAAAAACTCCTTTTAGTATATCGTATTGAATTGAATAACCTAATCTCAATTTTTCAGATATATAATAGTAGCCGGATGTTGAGAATATAAATCTTAGCCCATAGTTTTCTTCATCAAGTATCTTTTCTTCGCTGTTGTTAGCCAGGTTTAGTTTTCCACTAACATTAAAATTGGTCCGGGTATTTGGATAATATCCGATTTGACTGTTTAAATATATCTCTGAAAAGAAGCTTTGCTCAGGAATGCCCTCATACTGTTGTCTAAGCCTATAAGTACTCCTATGAATAATGCCTAAATAGTAATCTGTTTGCCATTTAACAGATAAAGGTTTTTTCGAAATATAAGCGAGATTGTAAAACAATGACCAGTCTTCGGAAATGTTATTTTCAGTTGTATATAAATTTTTTAAGTAATTATAATCAGGTGTCACTGAGAAAAATAACTGCTTTCCGCTTTCTCTGGTTTGCAATCCTCCGTAACTCCAGATATCCTCTAATCCTGCATAATACAATATATTCTTATCTTCCACAATTCCTTTTTCAACCAGAAAAGAATCTAATGCTACTAATTCTTTTTCTTTTTGCTTCCTGGCATCGAAGAAACGCTGATTTTTCAGTTCTGAGATTAGCGAGGCAAACTCTAGTATCTCCTGTTCAGTTAAAACACCTTTAGAAACACCTCTCTTTTGAAATTCCTCAACCAATAAAATGGCATGTCGAAGATCCTGTACCTGTTCTATCCGACCTTTTCCGCCTCCAATTCCGATAGCAGGACTTGCATTCAGATTTTCATATTCAGACCCCGAAGTGTATTGGTTATAATGATTATATGATGTTTCAATTTTAGGTACTACATTAATAAACCAATTGGCGGGAGTTAAGAAATATTTCACATCGTACTTAAAATACAGGAAACTGTTAAAATCAGTTTGGTCATTACCAAAACTGGGATTATTATAATCCGCTTTGCTGTAATATCCGTAAAGAATGGAATTAATATCAGATTGTATCTTTTCTGAATTTCGATAAAATGAATAACTTAAATTACCTACTCCTCGAAAAGTGTTTTCTCTTCTTTTAAAAGTATCAGTCTGATTTTCATATTCATAATAGTATTGAGAGGATAAATTTCTTCCCTGGGAGTTAACATTTAAATCCATTTGATGCCTCTTAATATCAGGCAGTTTGTATTTCGATAAATCGTATTTTACTGTTTGCGAACCTGACACTAAACTGGCAAGCAAAAGACTGAAAAGGAGCAAATAACGTTTCATGATTTTTGGTTTTTAAATTTGAATGTTCATTGTTACAAACATAATACCAATCCAACACTCCGTTATGTTAAAAATTCATGTTCAGTAGCATCTACATATGGCTAATTCTTATTTATCAATATTTGTTTAAAGATTGACAACTTTTGTAAAGCTGACTTTTTGAAAAGTTAACTACATTCGGGCTTCATTAAAAATATTCAAAATGACTTCAAAATCGTTGCATACAGAACCACAGTCCCGATTATTATCCCTCGATGCCCTGCGTGGTTTCGATATGTTTTGGATAGCCGGAGGCAGTTACCTGATAGAAGTAATCGCCAAACATTCCGGTGAAGCCTGGCTTAATCCGGTGGTTGAACAAATGGAGCATGTTCCGTGGGATGGCTTTCATTTCTACGATTTGATTTTCCCTTTGTTCATGTTTATCAGTGGTGTTGCCATTCCGTTTGCACTGGTTTCGCAACTCGAAAAGAAAGTTCCAAAATCGGCACTGGCGAAAAAAGCCATAACCCGCGGATTGCTTCTCTTGTTAATAGGATGGTTTTACAACGGCGTGTTCAGCAATGGATTTGAAAACCCGCGAATGCTGAGCGTTTTAGGTCAAATTGGGTTAGGTTACACTTTTGCAGCCCTTATTAATATTTACAGTAAATCGTTAAAACAACGGTTTTACTGGTTGGGAGGGATTTTAACTGGTATCGGAATCCTGCAATTACTGGTTCCTGTTCCGGGAATTGGTGCCGGAGTATTAACCCCCGAAGGATGTATCAACGGTTACTTCGACCGGATGCTGGTTCCGGGCAGATTACATGGTGGTGTTTTTGATCCTGAAGGATTACTTTGTATTGTTTCTGCAGTTACGGTTACTTTAATGGGATCGGTTGCCGGGCATTTTCTGCGCGACAAAAAAACAAATTCCCGTCAAAAAATTAATACTCTTTTATTGTTCGGGGTTTCTGCCATTGTTCTGGCACTTGTTTTAAGTACTTTTTACCCGATAATTAAAGCGTGCTGGACAGGAAGTTTCAATTTACTCACAGCAGGAATCGGGTTCTTGCTTCTTACTTTGTTTTATTGGATTATAGACGTTAAAGGCTGGAAAAATTGGTCGTTTTTCTTCCGGGTTATTGGCATGAATTCGATATTTATTTATCTCTTTAACAGATTCATCGATATGGAAAAGGCCACAAAACTAATTTTTGGATGGACAGTACTATTTGGAGATATCAGTGAATTAATAATGGTTGCCGGAGAAATTATGCTGGTTTGGCTGATTCTTTATTACATGTATAAAAAGAAAATATTCCTTCGGGTTTAATAATCATTCTTTCTGCCTATTTTTGTAAAAACAATTACAAAGTATTGGATAAACAAATTGAAATACAGACAATTGATTTGCTTAAAGAAATGATTCCAGGGCTTCTTGGAATTTATATTTTCGGTAGTTACGCAAACAATTCCATGACTTCGGAAAGTGATGTTGACATTGCCTTCCTCACATTTCAGAAAATCTCACCAGTTGAAAAATGGAAAATTCAGGAAAAACTGGCATCAACCTTAAATACAAATGTTGATTTGGTAGATATGAAAGATGCATCGGTTGTTTTACGCTCGGAAATTATTGAAAATGGAATTCGGATTTATACAACGGATAAATTTGAATGTGATAATTTTGAAGTTACTTCGTATTCGATGTATGCTGATTTGAATGAATCGAGAATGCTTATTCTAAACGATTTTAAGGAAAAATATGGACGAAATCCTAATCAATAAGAAAACTACAATTAATCGGTGTATAAAAAGAATTCAGGATGATTTTCAGAATGATTTCAAATCAAATTACACAAAGCAAGACGCTGTAATACTGAACATTGAGCGTGCTTGTCAGGCTGCCATTGATATGGGAAACAGAGTAGTTAGAATCAGAAATTTAGGGCTTCCCCAAAGCAACCGTGATACTTTTATAAAATTGGAAAAAGAAGGAATCATTTCAGCCGATTTAAGTAATACTTTGCAGGCGATGGCTGGATTCAGAAACCTGGCTGTCCACGATTACGGTTCAATGAACATTGAAGTTGTAATCAATATCATTGAAAACCATTTGATAGATCTTGTAAATTTTGCAGAAATAATGGTTCACCAGTTTGAAGAATAATTTGAATTTCTTAATACCTGCTCCGATACACAGAAACCGAAAATTCTGGTCCTGAAAGCATTAGTTTTTCATCATCCGAAATTCGGTACGACAGTTTTAAGTCGATGCGGTTTTTTGAATCGATTTGCGTGAAATAACCGAAATACGGAATAAATCCATGATTAACAGATCCTACATCTTCAGATCCGTTCAAAACTATACCGGGAACATATTTAATTCCAAAATCGATTTGGCTTCGCAATTTTATAAAATACGACCAACCAAGATTTAACTCGGCCAAAATCCAGTCTTGTTTTTTGTAGGCATTGTAATTTACACCGGCGCTAAAATTGCGGTTCCACTTAAAGTTGCAGTATTTGGCGTTATCGTACAAAACATAACCACCATAAATAAAATCGGGTTCAAGATTGTAATATTTAAAAAACGGCCCAAATTCAATTCTGTTCCCATTAAAGCGCGGATTGAATTCCCCGGTTTCCCAATCTTCCGGAAGGTTTTCATTTCGAATCAAAAACATTTTCTTATTCAGGTATTTCTGAACCTGTTCAATTTCAACATCATTTTTATGACCGGCTACGGCATTTCTCTGGTTTTTTAATCTGCCTATTTCCAGGGCAAGTTGAGCAATTTCGTCCTGCGAATAATTGCGTTCGCTGTGATATTTTTTTAGAAGATAATCAGCTACCATAAAATGGTTCATTGGATTTAACCTGCCAATTCCCCAACCGGCCCTGCCATCAACACTGTATCTGAATTTAGTTTCGCCGGTTTCCTCTTCCAACCCGGTAACAACATTATTTGAATCGGTAGAAGTTCCGGTTGAGTTTTGCCGATAAATATCGTAACGGGCCAAACCGTTTAACTGTACCAGTGTATAATTTTTTCTGTTGTAATAAAAACGCGATGCATAACCAGCTTCCGCAGCAGTTCTTAATCCTAAAACCTTTTGGTCAGCACCTGTATTTGCAACTGCCGAACTGTCAATCCAATTACCTTTTCCCCAAAATGGCCCAGTTTCAATGTTAAAATTAAATCGTTCCTGTTTGTAATCCTCAAAATTCCAGCGCCGATTTTCAAAATGCAGAGTAACATTCCTTGTGTCCAGCTCCTCATATTCTCGCCACAAATCAGTTTGGGTTTCCTCTCTTTCGTTACCTGTTTTAAACTGTAAACCCCAGTTAACTTCCTTCTTTTTGTATTGAAAAAGTTCAATTTCCTTAAAATTATATTGGGCAACACTGCTATTAACAACAGCAATCAGAATAAATGCAATAAAAAAAACAATTTTGGAAAAAGTATTTTCTTTCATTTTCTGTAACATCAATTTAATTCACCAAAGTAAACAAACTAAATAAAACAAAACGAATCCGCTATTTAAATTCATCTTCAAATATCCTTCATGATTTTCTGTTTGAATCTAAATTACGAAGAGGTTTGGGCAGGTGAAAACCTTTGTTTAGCTTTGTTCCGAATTAAATAAAATCAATTTCAATGTCGGTACATAGCGAAGTTCGGAAAGTTACCACCCACCGCTTAACAGAGATGAAACTGCGCGGCGAAAAAATATCAATGTTAACATCATACGATTACAGCATGGCGAAACTCGTTGACGAGGCCGGAGTTGACGTGATTCTGGTCGGTGATTCGGCCTCGAATGTGATGGCCGGAAACCAGACAACTTTGCCAATTACGCTTGATCAAATGATTTATCATGGTAAATCGGTGGTGAATGCAGTTCAACGGGCGCTTGTTGTTGTGGATCTCCCCTTTGGTTCGTACCAGGGAAATTCACGCAAAGCGCTTGGTACAGCCATTAGAATTATGAAAGAAACCGCCACAGATGCTGTAAAACTGGAAGGTGGATCGGAAGTAATAGAATCGGTACAACGCATTTTGTCGGCCGGAATTCCGGTAATGGGTCATTTGGGATTGATGCCACAATCGATCAATAAATTCGGAACATATTCTGTGCGTGCAAAAGAAGAAGAAGAAGCCGACAAGTTAATTACCGATGCCAAATTGCTTGAAGAAGCCGGTTGTTTTGCGATTGTATTGGAAAAAATTCCTGCAAAGCTGGGCGAGGCAGTTGCCAGTGTTTTGCGGATTCCGGTAATCGGTATTGGAGCTGGTGGAGGTGTTGACGGACAAGTGTTGGTAATTCACGATTTACTGGGAATTACACAGCAGTTTTCTCCACGCTTTTTAAGACGATACCACAATCTGGCAGCCGAAATTAAAGGCGCTGTCGGGCATTATATCGAAGATGTAAAATCGGGCGATTTCCCGAACGAAAAAGAACAGTATTAGTTTGGTTTTTTGGTAGAGACGCACGGCCGTGCGTCTTTACATGGCGGAAAGTTCAAGGTTTAATGTTTAAGAGAATTTTACAGCAGTGCAGGTAATTTACGAAGACAATCATATTATTGCGGTTAATAAAGCGGGTGGCGAAGTTGTACAAAGCGATAAAACAGGAGACGACACTTTACTCGACATTGTAAAACAATACCTGAAAGAAAAATACGATAAACCAGGCAATGTTTTTCTGGGATTACCCCATCGTCTGGACAGACCAACCACCGGAATTGTGGTTCTGGCAAAAACAGGAAAAATACTTCCACGGTTAAACAAACTTTTTCAAACCCGCGGCGAAGTAAAAAAGATTTACTGGGCAGTTGTTGATAAAAGGCCACCGAAACATACCGAAACACTAACTCATTATCTGGTTAAAAACCAGGAGCGAAACCGGAGTTACGCGTACACCGAAAAACAACCCGGCTCGAAATTGGCCAGTTTAACTTACCGGCATGTTGCCAGCATCGACAGATATCATTTACTCGAAATTGAATTGCACTCTGGTCGCCATCACCAAATCAGGGTACAGTTGCGCCAGCTGAAACTATACATAAAAGGCGATATTAAATATGGATTTTCGCGGCCAAACGACGATAAAAGTATTCACTTACATGCCCGCAGAATAGAATTTTTGCACCCTGTGAAAAACGAAATGATAACCCTGATTGCCGATCCTCCGGATGATGTGGTTTGGAATGAATTTATGAAATTATTTACGGCAGGCAAATTTAGCCCAGTGATCCCGGCTTGAATGCAAAAGGCAGTAAATTATCAACACCATCAATTACCATTATTTTTTCAGCACCATCCAAAATTAAACGAATTGGTTGCTTAAACCTGAATTCGGTTTCCACCATAACCTGGCGGCACGAGCCACATGGTTGAGCAGGACCAGGAATTAATCCATTCTGATTTTTTGCAGTAACCGCCAAAGCTTTAACAGCGATATTGGGATAAATGGCATGTGCATAAAACAGTGCTACTCTTTCAGCACACAAACCATCGGTAAAATCGGCATTTTCCTGGTTATTTCCCTTTATTACTTCACCGTTGGCCAGCAAAACAGCCGCACCAACCGAAAATTTCGAATATGGCGAATATGCATTCTCCGACGATTCGCGGGCTGTTAAAATCAGTATCTGATCGGATGAAGATAATTCTTCAATTTTTTCGTATTCCTCTGTAAAAATCTGGTAAGTCTTTTTTTGCATCGCAATTGTTTTGCTCAAAATTACAATTTTCCTGAATAAACACTCAATTCCGGTTTTTATTTCAGAAAAGTACCAGTTTACACAATGAAATTGACAATCCATTGTTTATAAGAAATACTGGTAACACCGGAAGAAGAGTTTTGAACACTCTATTTTTGGTGATCTTAAATAAGCAATTCTAAAATGAAATATTTTCTTTTTACAATATTTTTTACTTTTTCAGTTTCTGCAGCGGTTTCACAAATTACCCGAAAGGAATATATTGACCGTTATCAGTTACTTGCCATCGAAGAAATGAACCGGAGTGGCATTCCGGCCAGCATTAAAATGGCACAGGCTTGTCTCGAATCGTCAAACGGGAATAGTGTTCTCAGCAAAATGTCGAACAACCATTTTGGCATTAAATGCAAATCGACATGGACCGGCAAAACAGTGAAATACGACGATGACGAAAAAAATGAATGCTTCAGAAAATATAATACTGTTGAAGAATCGTACATCGATCACACCAATTTTCTGATGGCCAATCCCCGGTATTTCTCGCTTTTTCAGTTAAATCACGACGATTATGTGGGCTGGGCGCATGGATTAAAAAAAGCCGGATATGCCACGGCAGGCGATTATGCGCAGCGTTTAATAAAAATTATCGAAGAAAACCAGTTGTACCGGCTCGATTATAAATTAAGCAACGACCAACTGGCTGCATCTGAGCGGGAACACATTAAAACAAAAGAATTCTTAAACGAACTTTTCATAAATCCGTATCATGCACATCAAATTACAAAACGAAATAACCTAAACACGGTGGTTGCCCGGGAAGGCGATACTTTCGAAATTATTGCACAGGAACTGGGGAAAAAAGCGTGGGAACTTTACAAATTTAATGATCAGCCCGAAGGCTATCGCCCGCAAAAAAATGAAATAATTTACATCGAAGCCAAACATCGCAAAGCAAGTAAAAGTGAATTAACTCATCGTGTTGAACCCGGCGAAACAATGCACTATATTTCGCAATTGTATGGTATTAAACTGAATCCGCTTTATAAACGAAACCGCATGAAAAATGGCGAACAACCACTTACGGAAGAGGTGATTTTTTTGCGTAATAAACGATAATTTTTAAATCAACCCGGTTGATGATCGGTGCATAAAATAACGCAACAAAACCCGGTCGGCAAACAAAATAAAAACAAGTAAAAACAGAATTCCACCAATCAGCGAAATATTATTTGCCAGCAACCGAATCCATTCCTGCAGATTGGCATTAAAAAATATAAACTGAATAGCCACCGGCACTGCCAGCAAGCCTAAAATTGTACCCAAATAAATCAGAAACTCCCTTAAATACTGTTCCCAGGCAAATTTGCGTTCGATTTTTTGAACAAGTAAATTGGCAAAATTTTCCGACAGCATAAATTCCGGTTCGGATTTTAATGCCTCATCCACCAGTTTATCAGTGTCAAAATATTTTTCTTCGTTATACATAATCGGTAAAAATATTTGTTTTTTCAATTTCCACAACTTTTTCCAGCTTCTCTTTTAAAATTTTTCGTGCCCTCGACAGGTAACTTTTTATCGTTCCTTCGGGCATTTCGGTAATCTCCTCAATCTCTTTGTACGAAAACTCTTCCAAATGAAACAGCGTTAAAACCGTTCTGTATTGCACCGGAAGTTCCTCAATCAATTCGAGCAGGTATTTTTTCGCCTCCTCTTTTTCAATTTTTATTTGATTCAGTTCCTCATCTCTTTCATTGGCAATAAGCGCCGGACTCTCATCATACGAATGCTCATTTTTTAATGGTTTTCTAACATGCGAAATACTTGTGTTATAAGCAATCCGTGCAATCCACGTCGATAGTTTCGATTCGCCCCTGAAAAGTTTCAGTTTCCGGTAAACTTTTATAAAAACTTCCTGGCAAATATCTTCCACATCTTCATGCCGCTGAACAATGCGGCCAACAATATGCGCAACCAGCCGCTGGTGTTTATTCACCAGAAACCTGAACGCATTGCTGTTCCCGTTGATTATTTGCTGTACAAGTTCTTCGTCATTCATAACTACACAATCTGACTACGAAAGGTAATAAAATGTTGCAACCATTTCAATTTTTTTCTTTTGGCAGGCGGCCGGGCTTTCCGTTTTAGTTGCCTTGCAGGTTCCGGTTCCGGCTATGCCTGTCAGTTGGCTTCCTCTGGTCGCCACTGCCAGTCAGCCGTCACCGTCACCTGCTGCGGCAATCTGCCACTTCAATCCCTGCCTGTCGTCCGCCCACTATTTCCTCATTCCTGATTATTTTTTTATTGGATATTCATCATTCATTATTCGATATTGGAAATTTTATTTTGGACTTTCAACCCTCATCCATAAATCGTTTAATTTACACAGGGCGTTGCCCTGTACTTTTACGTTTCAGGCTTTCAGCCTGATGAACGCACAACCCCTTAAACTTCATTGTTTTAACTTTCTTATTTTGTTATTCCTTATTTAATGTTCCTTATTTAATACCTTATTTTTCTTCTTTCCAAAATTATTTCCCCCTTCCTGCAACATTTTTGCAACCCCCTGTGTCAAATGGTCAGAATGTCAAATTTTAAAAACAATAATTATGAATGAAATGGTAGTAACAGCAGTGGTTTTTTTCGGAATCTATCACATTATCAGTTTGATATCCGACCACCTGCTCAAAAGAAAACTGATTAAAGCCGGACAATTTGAAAGGGTTAGTATCCTTGAAGCACCCAAACCTGCAACAGAAGAGGTAAACAGTTACCCATCGTTAAAATGGGGATTGGTAGCATTAATGACCGGGCTGGGATTTATTTTGATCGAAATTTTAAGATCAGTCAATCCCGACGCTATCAATTATTACGAAAATGCAGCTTTACCACTTGGGATTTTATTGGTAGCAATTTCTTTGGGTTTCCTAATTTACTTTTTTATTGTGAACGGAAAGAAAAAGTAACAGTTGCAATGTTGATTAAAAAAGGATTCCATCTTAAAAGAAAAAGATGGAATCCTTTTTTTAACTAAACCTGTAATCCCCAATCTGCTGAAAACCACGCAAAAACTCATCTGTTTTCATCCTTTTTTTTCCGGCAATCTGCAAATCGGTAATTTGAAGCCAGCCATTCCCGCAAGCCACATTCAAAAATCTTTTTCCATCCGTTTCAATTGTTCCCGGTTTTTCGTTTTTTTCGGAAACCACTTTTTGTGCAAAATACAATTTCGTTTGTATTTCTGCTCCCGCTTTTTGGTGAACCAAATTTGTCCATGCAGCCGGGTATGGCGATAATCCGCGTATCTGGTTGCGAATCAATTCAGCATCTTTGTTCCAGTCAATTTTGCAATCTTCTTTAAATATTTTAGGCGCATGTTTTACTGTAACTTCATTAATTAATTCGGTTTGGGGAATGGGCTGAATATTCCCTTCTGCAATGGCATCAACAGTTTCAACCACCAGTTTTGCACCAATTTCCATTAACCGGTCGTGCACATCTCCCACCGTTTCATTTTCTCCAATTGGGGTTTCCTCTTTAAAAATTACTTTCCCGGTGTCAATTTCGTGGTCCAGCAAAAATGTAGTTACCCCGGTTTTTGTCTCACCATTCATAACCGCCCAGTTAAGCGGAGCTGCGCCACGATATTGCGGCAGCAACGAACCATGCAGATTAAAAGTTCCCAGGGATGGCATGTTCCAAACCACTTCCGGTAACATTCTGAAAGCCACAACTACCTGTAAATCTGCATTCAGATTTTTCAGTTCAGCTAAAAATTCAGGATTTTTCAGTTTTTCGGGTTGAAGAATTTTCAGGTTATTTTCCCTGGCATATTTTTTCACTGCTGATTCGGTAAGAATATTTCCCCGTCCAGCAGGTTTATCAGGTGCGGTTATCACCCCAACCACGTTGTATTCACCATCAACCAATGCTTTTAAACTCGCAACCGCAAAATCGGGTGTGCCCATAAAAACTATTCGAAGATTTATTCCTTTCATAACTTTATTCCTTTCCTTAAAACCGTATTCCCTTTTTGTGCTTTCGGCCAATATGGACAATGCCGGCAACCATTCGAGCAGCAATACCCGCGGTTGATTAAATAGCTTTCAGTCATTACCCTGTAACCTTTCTCTGTGTAAAAATCCTTCCCTTCCTTCAGGTTATCGGTAAAACTGTCGCTGTTGCCAAAAATATCATCGAAATAACCCATAAACAATCTTTTTGCAAACTTACCAAAATATTATTCAACAGTGATTTTACAAAGCAGATTGAAAAAATCAAATTACAAAAACCAAAATACAAACAGGTTCCAATCTTAAAATTCAGATTCAATTCCACCCATTGAAAAAAGTTTGGTAATTTGGAATTATTTGGGATTTGAAATTTGTACCTTGTTATTTTAAAATCTTATTTATGGGAATTGAAAGAGACTTTTTGATGAGGCAATTAATGATGCTCTTCGAGGTAATTGAAAAGATAATCCGATACCGGAAGAAAGGTGAAAAAGAAAAAGCGGAGGATGAAATCGAATACTTTTACAGCAGCCTGAATATTGAAAAAGAGATCAATTCAATGGGAATTGAAAACCTGCTGATTTTTCTCGAAACTGAAAAAAAATTAACCAACGAACACATCGAAATGATAGCCTTTGTATTAAAAGAACAAGGCGAACTTGTTGAAACCGATGAGAAAAAAGTGGATTTTTTCAGAAAAGCATATTTTTTACTCGACAAAGTTGAAAGGGAAAGTTTTACTTTTTCGATGGACCGACAGATGAAAATGGCGGAGTTGAGGGAGTATTTGTAATGCGTGAATGAGGAATGCGTGAATGCAAGAATGCTGGAATGAGATTGGTGGTGATTTATTGAGATTTATTGAGATTTATTGAGATTAATAACTTTTCCAAAGTTTTGAACTTTAGAAAAGTTATTATCCGAAAAAGATTAAAGAAAGAAAAACGCGACTCCGATGACTGTAATAACTGCTCCCAGAATTTCTTTCCAGTTGATTTTTTCCTTGAACAAAATAACGGCTGGGGCAATAATCAAAACAGGTGTAATCGACATTAATGTGGCAGCAATTCCGGCCTTGGTATTCTGAACTGCCAAAAGTGAAAACGAAACCCCTAAAAACGGACCAAAAAAAGCCCCAAGTGTAATTCTTTTCATTGCCGGTATATTTTTCAAGGCTGCTTTAAACCGGGGCCAGCGTTTCATAAAAGTGAGAATAAAAATAAAACCGACAATTCCTGTCAAAACTCTGATTTGAGCAGCCGAAAATGCATCATAATCACCCATTCCTTTTTTGCTGATAACGAGGCCTGCTCCCTGTCCGAGTGCTCCGCCAAGCGCAAGTAATATTCCCTGTACCGAATAATTCGATTTTATTCTTCGGGTCACAGTACCGTTTTCCTCGGTTTTTTCACGTTTTAATATCACAATCACTATTCCTGTAAGCGTAATTGTCATTCCAATCAAGCTTTTTACTTCCAAAACTTCGCCAAGCAGCAACCAGCCAATAAGAGCTGCAAACGGCGGTGCCAAAGCCATAACCAGCATCGAAATTCGTGCACCGATTACTACCAGCGCCTGGAAAAGCAGCAAATCACCAATGACAAAACCTACCAATCCCGAAAGTGCCAGCCACTGCCACTGAAAAGGAGTTGCATCGGTAGGAAAGAAAAATCCGCGGACAATCCAACTGTAAATTCCGATAAAGAAAAATGCTATTACCAGCCGGATTAGATTCACTGAAAGTGAGCCTACTTTTTTCCCGGCCGACTCGAAAGCCATACTGGTAACTGTCCAGAATAATGCAGTTAATACACCCGCTATTTCTCCAAAATGATTTTGCAACATTGTGGCAGCAAAAGTAAAAATAATACCGATTTACTATTAAGGTTGATATACAATAAAAAAAGCCCTTCTTGCGAAAGGCTTTTTTAAAAATATATAATTTGGTTCTATTTTAAAGTTTCAACGACAAAAGCGCGCAACTCATCACCACGTTTGTTTTTAGCAATAATCTTTCCGGTTCTGTCAACCAGTAAACTCGATGGAATTGACTGAATGGCATACATTTGAGCAGCTTCATTTTGCCAGTACGACAAATCAGAAACCTGTGTCCATGCCAATTTATCATCTGCAATTGCTTTAACCCAGTCTTCCTTTTCACGATCGAGAGAAACCCCAAAAACGGTAAAACCTTTTTTATTGAATTCGTTATAAACCGCTACTACATTTGGATTTTCAGCGCGGCATGGACCACACCATGCTGCCCAGAAATCGAGTAAGGTTAAATCGTTTTGTGAATAAACATCCGAAAATTTTATCGGAGCACCATTTACGTCGTTTTGTGTAAAATCGGGAGCAATTTGCCCAACAGCCACTTTTTTCAATTTAACGATTTGTTCTTTTAACTGAAGAATTGAAGGAATTGAATCGAGTTTCGGGTCCAATGCATTTACCATTGTTTCAAGTTCCTCAACTTCTTTTCCATATTGAATTTGCGACAAAAGAACAGGAGTAACATACGATGCAGGATTATTTTTTATGAAGTCCTCGCGCATGGTATTTGTGCTTTCGTACATTTTCTCAACTTCAACCATAATTTCCTTGCCTTTTGCAGTATCGCCGGCAGCAATTGCTGCTCTCGACTCCTGGTACAAAGCCATATATTTTTCGCTGATTTCATTTATTTGTTTATTTAAACCGGCATATTGATCGTGAGTTAGAGAACCGGTTACAACCACATTATTTAACGAATCGGCTTTTCCTACCACGCTCATTTTTACATTTTCAACAAAAATCAGTGTTTTCGGACGCTGTCCAACTACCGATAAATAATAATCACCGGGCATATCAACTTCACCTTCCAAAACAGCTACACCTTCAACAATGTCAGCTGTGTCAACGGAAATCCATTCACCACTGCCACGTTTTTCGAGTAAAATTTTGCCTTCAGCACCATCGAGTTTAACATCGATTTTAAAACCCGTTTGTTTTTGTGTACAGGCAAAAAGTGCCACACCTACAATCAGAACCAGAATTTTTTTCATTTTCAAAAAAGATTAAATTATACAACTGATAAATTCGCTGCGAAGATAAACATTCCGTCAAAATATTTTTATACAGTTGAAATTTTTAGCAAAAAAGGCCAGTCCGCAATGACTGGCCTTTCAGTATATTAGTTAAGCTCTTAAATAAATTTCCTTATTCCATTTCGATTTTATAGGCAGCCAAATCTTCCACCTGAGAACTGCGGATAAATTCAGCGTGTCCCTTTACCAGCGATTTTGTTTGTTTAATGAAAACTTTTGCCGATTTAGTAAACGACGCATCCCGCGCACTGTCGATAACAAGCAGGTAACTCATAATAATAAATCCCGCCATTTCTACCAACCGACGTGCATGAAAATCGATAAATTCGTTATCGTTACTGTCAACTACTTTTGCTACTGCTTGTTCGTAATCATCAGAAAGAATAATGAGTGTACGACGCATGAATTCCAGTTCAGGTGTAATTTTCTGAGATTCGTATTCACGAATCTGCGCCAGGTAACCTCCGGTAGTAACACCACGGATGGCTGCAACTACCTGTAACTGTGTAGTTCCTTCATAAATTGAAGTAATTCGCGCATCGCGGTAAATTCTTTCCACCGGATAATCTTTCATGAAACCCGATCCACCATGAATCTGAACCGCATCGTAAGCGAGCTGGTTACAGAATTCGCTTGCCAATCCTTTACCAAGCGGAGTAAAAATATCGGCCAGTTTCTGGTATTTCTTCATTTCGTTTTTCTCGTCTTTTTCGAGTGCACGTTCTTCCGAAATGTGCGCGTACGTTTTGTACATATCAACAAAACGGGCGGTTTCGTAAAGCAAAGTTCGAGAAGCGTCGAGTTTTGCTTTCATGGTGGTAATCATTTCGTAAACAGCGGGGAAACGAATGATTGCTTTTCCAAACTGAACCCGTTCTTTTGCATAAGTCAACGATTCGCGGTAAGCCGATTCAGAAATTCCAACCGATTGAGCATGAATACCCAAACGGGCACCATTCATCAGCGCCATCACGTATTTAATCAAACCCAGTTTTCGGTCACCCACTAATTCGCCGGGAGCATCTTTAAACACCAGTTCACAGGTTGGAGATCCAATAATTCCCATTTTGTGTTCGATGCGTCGAACTGTTACACCACCCAGGCGTTTATCGTAAATAAACATCGACAATCCACGGCCGTCTTTTGTTCCGGCTTCGGAGCGTGCCAGAACCAGAGCGATATCGCCATCACCGTTGGTAATAAAACGTTTCACACCATTCAACATCCACGTGCCTTTCTTTTCATCCCAGGTTGCTTTGAGCTGAACCGCCTGTAAATCGGAACCTGCATCGGGTTCGGTAAGATCCATAGCCATGGTTTCTCCTGCGCAAACACGCGGTAAAAATTTTTCCTTTTGTTCTTCCGAAGCAAACTCGTTGATGGTTTCGGCACAGTCCTGAAGTCCCCAGATATTTACAAACCCTGCATCGGCGCGCGATACAATATCGGCAGCCATAATGTAAGGCACAATCGGAAAATTCAATCCATCGAATCTACGTGGCAGCGACATTCCCATTAAACCTGCCTTGCGTAAAGCCTGAATATTTTCTTCCGTTCCACGGGCGTAAATAACATGATTATCAACAACCTGCGGACCTTCCGCATCAATGCTTTCGGCATTCGGAGCAACAATATCGCCACAAATTTCGCCTACAACTTCAAGTACTTTATCGAAACTATCCATTGCATCCTCATAATCAATCGGAGCAAAATCGTATTTTTTCTTTTCTTCGAAATTCCGTTCTTTCAACCGAACAATTTTTTCCATCAATGGATGGGTTAAATGGAATTTCAGGTCTTTATTGTCAGTATAATAATTTGCCATTTTATTTAATTTTTCGGATGAAAACTACTTGGTATTCGCTTTATAATATTTGATCATCTTCGGAAGAATCTCTGCAACGTCGCCGGTAATTACATAATCGGCAATTGAGTTGATTGGAGCTTCGGGATCGGTATTGATAGCGATAATTTGTGCCGATTCTTCCATTCCTGCACGGTGCTGAATTTGCCCTGAAATTCCGCAGGCAATATAAAGTTTCGGACGCACTGTTGTTCCGGTTTGCCCAATCTGGCGCTCGTGATCAACATATCCTGAATCTACTGCAGCACGTGATGCACCAACTTCTCCACCTAAAACTTCAGCCAATTCAAAAAGCAGGTTGAAATTCTCCTTTGAACCAACACCGTAGCCACCGGCAACTATAATTCCGGCGCCTTTGATGTTAACTTTGCTTTTTTCAATGTGACGTTCAATCATCTCAACAACGAAATCGGTATCACTTACATATTTCGAAACGTCGAGTTTAATGATTGTACCTTTATATTTTGGATCGAGAATCGTTTTTTTCATCACTCCTTCCCGAACGGTAGCCATCTGTGGCCGACAATCGGGATTGATAATAGTTGCGATAATATTTCCACCAAAAGCAGGCCGAATCTGGTAAAGCTGGTTTTCATAAACCTTGTTCAGTTTTTTATCTTCGTGATCGCCAATAACGAGCGATGTACAATCGGCTGTTAAACCGCTGTGCAATGCCGACGAAACCCGCGGGCCCAAATCACGGCCAACCGAACTTGCACCCATTAGCGCAATCTGCGGTTTTTCTTCCTGAAAGAGTTTTACGATGATTGAAGTATGAGGCAAAGTTGTGTACGGGGCCAGTCGTTTATCATCGGCAATGTGCAAAATATCAACACCATAAGGGATTATATCTTTTTCAATTCCATCGAGTTTATAACCGATGGCGATTGCTTCGAGTTTACATTTCAATTCGGTAGCCAAGGCCCGCCCTTTTGTCAGCAATTCCATGCTGACTTCGGCCACCTGGCTATCTTCCAATTCGCAATAAACAAAAACACTATTCATATTGTCTGATGTTTTAACCATTAACCAATGGTGTGATTTTCAATTAACTCTCTCATTAGTTGGTCCATGTCTTCATCGGAAGAAGTTATCACTTTTGCTCCCTTCGACTGAAGAACCACATTCTCCACTTTTTTAACCTTTGTTGGAGAACCATTCAAACCAAGTTCGTTCATGTCAACTTCGATATCCTGAACAGTCCATTCTTTAATATTCAGATATGGTCTGTCGTTATACAGGTGAATATAATCATCGTTTGATACCTGCATTTCAGAAATGGTTTTGGCATGTTTATACTTCATAATCAGTTTCGCATTACGTGCCCTGCATTCGGGAGCTGAACTGTTTACAGTAACCACCAGTGGCATTGGGCATTTTACCACTTCCACACCACGTTCGAGACGGCGTTTGATAGTTAACACACCATTCTGAATTGCCTGAATTTCTTCGGCATAAGTAATTTGCGGAATTCCCAGTTTTTCGGCAACCTGCGGACCAACCTGGGCAGTATCGCCATCGATCGCCTGACGGCCAGCTATGATGATATCGTACTTGCCATATTTTTTAAGGGTTTGACCAATGGCGTAGGATGTTGCAAGGGTATCGGAACCTGCAAAAGCGCGGTCGGTAAGCAAAATACCGTCATCGGCACCACGGAACAAACCTTCGCGGATGATTTCGGCAGCCCGGCCTGGCCCCATTGTTAAAACAGTGATTGTTGATCCAGGGAATTTATCTTTTACACGGAGTGCCTGTTCAAGTGCATTCAGGTCCTCCGGATTAAAAATAGCCTCCAGAGCAGCCCTGTTTACGGTGCCATCTGCTTTCATGGCATCTTTTCCAACATTCCTGGTATCAGGAACCTGCTTGGCTAAAACAATGATTTTTAAGCCCTTCATAGATATTTAGTATAAATTTTTAGCTTTTAATGGCGACAAATATAGCAATTAATCCCAAAGTGAAAACCCCCTTCAAAGTATATTCGAAAAAAAACTCCGTTTTTATACGGGGTTTAAATAAGGATGTAAAATATGTTCTAATAAGATCTTACTTGGATTTAAGAAAATAAGCAAACAGCAAGAGTTCTCCAAAGTTCAACCCTCCGGGCTGTTTCTGTTTCGCGCTATTTTCCATGGGCTAACGCCGTTCGGCTGAGCTCACGTCGAAGCCCACGGTTATTGAGATTTCGCCACTTCGTGGCATGTCTAAAAT
>JBGSRA010000012.1:0-17953 GCA_041737765.1 Draconibacterium sp.
CATGAGGCCACCTAATTGATACGAGATAATTAATGCAATCTTGTTCAGTTTTAAACATTGCTTCAAACTCCATTTGATTTCCCGGATAATTCATTCACTAAAGATAAATATTTGCGGGAGAAGATCGGATACCCCATTTTAAGTTATTTACCATCCCCATCCACTGGATGGATAATTATTTGTTGTTCCAATGCCATAACCCGAAGGATTATCTATTGTGTGAAAATCTCCTGCTTCAAATCCAAAACCCCTAAACGACACCTTCGCTGCGAAATTTATACTCGGTATGGCAAGATATCCGATATAATATGGTGTGGCAATTTCATAGTTTTCTAAGTAAAAATTAACGCTTGGATTAAAATCTGCACTAATATGTGTTCTTACATCCTGCCGAGTAGGGCCGTCACCTATCTGCGATTTAATCTGTGTAATTCCATAACTTGTAGTATAATTCACCCAACTCCCCCAGGATATCTTTTGTCCACGTTGATTTAAATACACCCAATAACCTGAAATGTATAAGTTTTCAGCAACCCAAACTGTGTATCTGTCAATATAGAGCTGATTTTTCAGTTTTCTGTTATCAATATTATTTTTCCTGTGCCATTCATTATTGCCCGTTTTGGGATCATCTTCAGGAAAAGAATGTAATCCAGTAATTTCATTTTGATATGATTTTAAACGTGGTAAAGAAATAACCATTTTGTCAGTTAAATATTCTTCAATGTTTATTAGCTTTTTAAAATCACCATCTAAAATAACATATTGATTATTTTCAGTAAACTTAACTATACTTTTTCCAACTTTATAAATTCCATCCGAATTTATTATTGGCAAGAAATATCCTGTCGCAAAGGGATAATCAATAGAACAATCATTGGGATCTGTTTCGTTGAATTTTAATTTGCCTTTGTATTTTTCTTTGAAAGTTAAAAATGCTTCAAATGATTCCAGCTTGTCATATTCGTTAAAGAGTTTATCAAATTCAGCCCTTGCTGATTTAAATCCCAGTTTGATTTCCCAAGCCTCTTTCTCTGTTGTTGTCATCTTACCCATTAATTGAATTACACTGTCAACGGCTTCCATATTTTTAAAAGCCAAATACCCGTTTTCAACATAAACATCAGGTTTTACCACTACTTGTGGTTGTTCGTCAATTAAGACAAGTTCATCTTTCTGGCAGCCATTAAAAATGGTTAATGCCACGACTACAATAGCCAAAACAATAAATTTTTTCATTTCTTTGTAAAGTTTTGTGGGCTGGGAAGGTGTGAACTTCCCATTGCCCGGTTAAACAAAATTTTTCCTGTAACCCGGTTCTTTTAAAGGGCTGGGTTACTTTTTGCCCTTTGGTTATATATTAAGTTTAATCATGGCCAACTGCCTGCATTTATCTTAAAAAATCTTCTCTAATTTTATTGTAAAAAAGTGCGTTAGTGACAGGGGTTTGTACCTGGGTATAACTTTGTCAAAGATAATATATTTATGGTATAGTAATGTTGAAAATTACCCCCCCCGTAGTTTAGAATCAATCTAAGCTGCTTGTTTTCAGGTATTCATACGCTGACTTGGATCATCGGATGAATAAAGCAACCCGGTTTTACATTTTTTGTTTTTTGTTTTTTATTCATTTTTCTGATAAAAACGGAAGGTGGAATATCAAAATAGGAAGTGGAAAGGTTTTGTGAAGTCGTCACCCGCCTCGAAGTCGGGTGACGACTTTCTTAATGCAAAATAAATTAACTTTGCCGCTCAAATTTGAGTTTTAATGGAGAGAAGAGATGTTGAAATAATGGCGCCGGTGGGTTCGTACGAGTCACTGATGGCGGCTATTCAGGGAGGTGCAGGTTCGGTTTATTTTGGGGTGGAACACCTGAATATGCGCTCGCGCTCGGCCAATAATTTCAGCCTCGACGATTTGCGGAAGATTGTTGAAATCGCCTCTAAAAACAATGTAAAAACTTATCTCACTTTAAATGTCGAAATTTTCGATGGCGAGATTCCGCTGATGCACCAGGTTTTGCAGGCTGCAAAAGATGCCGGTGTTTCCGCCGTTATCGCTGCCGATGTATCGGTTATTCAACACGCCCGTTCCATTGGATTGGAGGTTCACATTTCCACTCAGGTAAATATCACCAACATCGAAGCGGTTAAGTTTTATTCCATGTTTGCCGATGTGGTTGTTCTGGCCCGCGAAATGAACCTGGGCAGGGTTTGGGAAATCAGCGACCAGATTAAACGCGATAACGTAAAAGGCCCGTCCGGTGAACTGGTGCGACTCGAAATGTTTGTACACGGTGCGCTGTGCATGGCAACCAGCGGGAAATGCTACCTCAGTCTGCACGAAATGAACTCTTCTGCCAACCGCGGCTCGTGTCTGCAAACCTGTCGCCGTGCCTACACCGTAACCGACAAGGAAACCGGTGCCGAACTCGAAATCGACAACGAGTACATCATGTCGCCCAAGGATTTAAAAACGATCTCTTTTTTAGATAAAATACTCGATGCCGGAGTTTCGGTTTTAAAAATCGAAGGGCGCGCCCGTTCAGCAGAATATGTAAAAACCACCGTTGAATGTTACCATGAAGCTGTGGACGCATATTTCGATAATAGTTTTACCGAAGAAAAGGTAGAAGACTGGAATATTCGGTTGGGCCAGGTATTTAATCGCGGGTTCTGGGATGGCTATTATCTTGGGCAACGTTTGGGTGAGTGGAGCAAAAATTATGGCTCGCTGGCCACCAAACGAAAACTGTACGTTGGCAAGTGTACCAACTATTTTGCCAATATTGGGGTGGCCGAGTTTAAACTCGAAACCGGTAACCTGAAAGTTGGCGACGAAATAATAATCACAGGTACAACAACCGGTGTGGTACAAACCGTTGTTACAGAAATCAGAGCAGATCTAGACCCGGTGGAGGAAGGGAAAAAGGGAGAAAGAGTGTCTGTAAAAATTGATACAAAACTCAGGCGGATGGACAAACTGTATAAATTGATTGACGCCAAAGAGGTTAAGGAACGGCGATAAAACAAGAAAAGCGGTGAAAAATTCACCGCTCCTCCGTTAAAAACCAAACAATTAATTACTCGTTTAACTTTGTACTTACTGTTAACCAATCAATCCATTAAGTACATATTGAGCCATTTTACAAAGTTGTAGTATGGAAAATTACGCAGGTCAGGATGAAATGGTTTCGTTTAATTTTTTTTTAACTTATTTTAACCTTATTGAGGTTTTATTTTTTACAACGATTCGAAAACCTTTTCAAGGAGTTTTTTGGTTGCAATGATTCCGTCTTTTTCGGAAAGTACGCTTCCTTCATATTCAATTCCAACATACCCTTTAAAACCCGAAGCCTGAACAATTTTCATAATCCTGTAAAAATCAGATTTAGTTTCGTTCCCTTCAGCATCGAAATCATTTGATTTTGCGCTCACTCCTTTTGCAAAAGGCATCAGCAGTTCAATTCCTTTATAACGGTCGAATTCTTCGCCGGTTTCCCGGTTGATGATGAAATTACCAAAATCGGGGAGTGTGCCAACCCGTTTGTGGTTCACCAGTTTCATAACACCGGCCAACCAGTCGCCGTTACTTGATATTCCTCCGTGGTTTTCAACAATTACATTTATTTTTTTTGTTTCGCCATATTCGCACAACATCTGCAAACCATCGGCTGCCAGTTTCTGCTGTTCTTCGTAAGTGCCTTTACTGGCGGCATTTACTCTTATTGAATGACACCCGAGAAACGCGGCAGCATCAATCCATTTTTTATGATTCTCAACGGTTTTCAGGCGCTCTTCTTTTTCGGGGTGGCCAACCATTCCTTCGCCGTCGCACATAATCAAAACACTTTCTACGCCTTCGTTTTTGGAAATCTTTTTCAACTCAGAAAGGTATTTTTCATCTTTTGCCTTGTCTTTAAAAAACTGGTTTACAAATTCAACTCCCATAATTCCCATTTCGCGAGCCACCACCGGAAATTGCAGGTTGGTCATTTCGTTTGCAAATAAAGTTTTATGCAGCGACCATTCGGCCAGCGATATTTTGTAGTGCGATTTTTTGGCAGCCATTCCTGCCAAAGCTGGCGAAACCAGCATTATTCCGACAGTTGCTGCAGTTGTAAGTTTTAAAAAATTTCTTCTGTCAGTAGTTTTCATTTTACACGTATTTAAACCGTTTGATATTCTTTTTCGGCGTCTTTTCAAATTCTTCAGTTACGATTTCAATTCTGCTAATTTGTTCATATTTTGGAAGTTCAGCGTTTACTTTTTTAAGGTTTTCATCCATAATATGAGTTAGAGCGTCGCTGGCAATGTTTTCAGTTTTCAAAGCTTCCAAATCGGGATAAACCAATGCTACCAGCTTTTTTTCGCGCTCGGTTACCACGCACTCGGCAACAAACGGCAGATTGGTAACTTTGGCTTCAATTTCCTCGGGATAAATATTTTGCCCCGAAGCTCCAAGAATCATATTCTTCGAACGGCCACGAATGTAGATAAAGTTATTTTTATCGATAATTCCCAAATCGCCGGTTTTAAGCCATCCGTCTTCAGTAAAAGATTCGCGGGTTGCTTCTTCATTTTTGTAATAACCCAGCATCACATTTTCGCCTTTTACCTGAATTTCGCCAACCTTGTTGTACGGGTCATTCGAATCGATGCGCACTTCCATTCTGTCAACCAGTTTACCTGCTGATGTTGGCATTGTTTTATCCCATGACTCGTAACTGATTAGCGGGCCGCATTCGGTCATTCCGTAACCAATTGAAAACGGGAAGTTAATCCGTTTAAAGAATTTCTCAACATCGGCGCTTAAAGGAGCACCGCCAATAACAATCTCGAAAAAGCGACCACCAAATGTATCAACCAGTTTTGCTTTTATTTTTTTGAGAAGAATATTCGAAATGCCGGGAATTGCCAACAAAATTTTTATTGCCGGTTTTTCCAGTGTTGGAAGAAGTCGTTTCTTGTAAATTTTTTCAATTATCAGCGGAACGGACAAAACGAGATGCGGTTTTACTTCGCCAAAAACTTTGGTTATCATTGCCGGTGTTGGCATTTTACTCAGGAACGTAATATGGCAGCCCACCGAAAGCGGGAATAGAAATTCGAATAATAATCCGTAAACATGTGCCATCGGTAAAAACGAAACTATTTTGTTTCCTGATTTCAATGGCATGTGCTCGCGGGCGTAAACTATATTCGAAAACAGACTGCGTTCGGGTATCATTACTCCTTTTGTAAATCCTGAAGTTCCCGAGGTGTAAGAAATAATACAGGTTTCTTCCGGATCCAGCTCTTTAAAGGCAAAACCGGTTTTCTTCAGTTGATTTTTTTCGTAATACTGAAATGAATCTTTGATTTTATACTGAATATTTTCATCTTTTGCCTTATAAAGCGAAAAATCCTCCAAAACCAGAATTGACAGCACATTTGGTAAAGTTTCAAGATCTACTTTCTCGAGAAGCGATTTTGCACCAATTACTATTTTTGCTTCAGAATGGTTGATGATGTGGTTGGTATCGGTTTTATTAAAATCGGGAAGTACCGGAACAATTACCAGACCTGATGAAATGGCAGACAGAAATGTGGCTCCCCAGTGGGCGGAGTTTCTACCTAAAACTGCGATTTTATCACCCTTTTGCAAACCCATAATCTGATAAAAGAGCTGCAGCGACATGATGGTTTGCGCTACATCCCTGTATTTGAAGTCTTTTCCTTCGTAATCTGAAAATGCCGGATGATCCCAGTTGGTTTGAAATGTATGTGTGTACAGCTGATTCAATGAAGATGTTTCCATAATGCAATTTTTTTGATTGAACTAAATTAAGAAAAAATAGGACATTGTTATTTTCTCGTTTTCAAAGAGTCGGTTTATAAAATAGTGTGATTATATAAATTAACATATATTAACAAATATATAAATAACATATAATCAGTATAATACATATGATATGTAAATAATGTTTAAATAAATAATAAAAATAATGAACAAAAATGGGTACTTATTTTTTATAGTGCTGTAAACAATTTTATACATGAATAAAGAAACAATTTTAAAAATTAGAATTATGAAAACAATGAAAACAGTTTTGGCAATTATAGTTGCAGGTTTAGTAGGAAGCAGTGCAATGGCATCGGGTAATTTAAAGGTGAATATTGCATCGGGTAGTAAAGAATTGGCTGAGGTTACAATCTCAAATGTAACAATGAGTACATTCGAAATCGATGTAAAAGATGTAAACGGAGACGTTGTTTTTTACAAGGAAACAAAAGCTCCGGCAACCAGTTACAAACGTAATTACGATTTTTCACGTCTCGAGGATGGAACTTATTTTTTCACGGTAAAAATCGACAATGAGTCAACGGAAACTGAGTTCAACATCAAAAAAGGTATGGTAAATGTTGTAAGCGAAATTAAAAAGGTTGACCCGGTTTTTGTGTTCGCCAACAAACAATTGAAATTGTCGTATCTCAATTTTGCAGGCGAAAATACATCTCTGATTGTTTATGACAATTTAAGAAAACCATTGTACGAAAAGGATTTGAAATCAGATTTCGTAACCCAGCATGGTATTGATTTTTCGAAAACACCCCGGGGTAATTACGAAGTTATCTTATCGAGTGGAAATGAAGTTCATAGTTATGATGTTTATATAGATTAGAGAAAAGGTTTGGTTAGTAAGTTAAAAGCGGTCTCATTTTGAGATCGCTTTTTTTTAGTCATAGTATGACTCCGAGTCATGCTATGACTAACATGCTATGTTTAAAAACTTTTCCTGAATCACTCTGTTTATAAGATCAGGATTTAAAATCGAAAAATCATGAGAATAATATTTGTATTGGGATTAATATTGATTTCAGGCCATTTGTTTGCGCAAAGTTTTGAAAATCTGTCACCAGGGAAGAGTGCAATAGATTTTAAGTTAAAAACAATCACGGATGGCGAAGTTCAGTTAAGTAAAATCAATGCTGATCATCCCGTTGTTCTTGTTGTACTGCGCGGTTGGCCGGGTTACCAGTGCCCGATTTGCACCAAACAGGTTGGCAGTTTGGTTGCCGATGCTGATAAATTTACCAAAAGTGGCGCGGTGGTTTTAATGGTTTATCCCGGTCCTTCTGAACAGTTACAGGAACATGCCAGTGAGTTTTCTGAAAGTTATAAATTTCCCGGTAATTTTTATTTTACCCTCGATCCAGGTTATTCAATGATAAACAAGTACGGACTTCGTTGGGAAGTGCCGAATGAAACCGCTTATCCATCCACTTTTGTTATCAATAAAAAAGGTGAAATTGTGTTTTCAAAAGTTAGCACAACTCACGGTGGCCGGGCAGATAATGAAGAAATTTTTGAAGCGCTGGGGAAATTGTAATCCAACATTCTTCTTGCCACCATGTATGCAGTTGGTTAATATTCATAGCAATACTTTGAGTAATACTATGAATGAAAAATAAACAAAAAGCCAGCCTCTCTCTTAACAGGCTTTTTATCTAATCGGGTGTAGCGAATTCCGATTAGCCACATTTAACGCGGTTCGGAAACCGCGTCACCTTTTCAATATTCCATAATATTTGATTTTTCACAAAACAGGTTAATAAATGGCTAAAAACCGGCGCCAATCATTTTCCTGTGTATCTGTAAAGTTTTGTAATTTTAGGGGAAAAAATGAAAGAACACGAATGTGATTTAAAGGCAAAGGAAGTTTTGGAAAAAGGTCTTCTTCAATTTAGAGCTTTTGATGAACATGTTAGAAAGAGTCTGATAAACAGCGAAATAATATTTGGAGCAGCAAAAAATTTTAATGACCCTTTTGACTGTAATTTGCCAATTGATTTAAAAGAAGCAGAATTAACTGAATATTTGAATAATGCAAATAGAGATAAATTAGAAAGTGAATTAAGATTTCGTATTTATGATTTCAGAAGATTTTCTTGTTTTCACATTAACTCCTCAGATGAAGTTCATTCGAACTCATTGTTTTGGGCAAATTATGCAGATAAACATAGAGGGATTTGTTTGAAGTTCAAAGGTGATATGTTTGATGCAAATAATCATTTTTTAGTGTCACCAACAGAAGGTATAAATTCTTTTCCAATAGAATATTTAAACGAAATACCTGAATTCAGTTATATAAATTATTCAGATGAGAAGAAAAGAAAAAGTTATAAAGATGCTATAAAATTATATGGCAGAGGTCCATCTCAATATTTTTTCGGAATCAAATCAAAAGTATGGGAGACAGAAAACGAAGTAAGATTTGTATATAAATCTCCTAATAATTTTCCTATTATGGAACAATATATAAATTTGAAATATAATCCCAATATGCTTGAACGAGTTTATATTGGGTGTAATGCAAGCCAATCAACAGTTGACGAGGTTTTTAAAATTATGCATTTACCAAAATACTTACATGTTGATGTTATTAAATTGGTTAGGGATAACAAAGAATTTAAGTTTGTAGAAGAAAAGTTAAAATAAAAGCCAGCCCCTCCCAGAACCGGCTTTCTTTGATATTTATACTATTTCTTTTCTTCCTTCTCCTGTGGAGAGGGCCAGGGAGAGGCTTTATTTAAACGCCTCAATCAAAATCTCCAGGATTTTCTTTCCGGCAGCCGCAACGCTGGTCCCGGGGCCAAAAATGGCAACGGCACCGGCATCGTACAAATACTGGTAATCCTGAGCGGGAATCACACCACCACAAATCACCATAATATCGTCGCGGCCTAGTTTTTTCAACTCTTCAATAACGGCTGGAACCAAAGTTTTGTGTCCGGCTGCCAGTGACGAAACGCCCAATACATGCACATCGTTTTCAACGGCCTGTTTGGCGGCTTCTTCCGGAGTCTGGAAAAGCGGACCCATATCCACGTCGAAACCAATGTCGGCATAACCTGTGGCAACCACTTTTGCACCGCGGTCGTGGCCATCCTGACCCATTTTTGCAATCATAATACGTGGCTGGCGGCCTTCCATTTCTGCAAATTGTTTCGCCAGTGCCTGAGCTTCAATAAACTCGTCTTTTCCTTGTGCTTCCGATTTATACACGCCTTCAATAGTTCTGATTACTGCTTTATAACGTCCTGCCACTTTTTCGCAGGCATCCGAAATTTCTCCCAAAGATGCACGTTTTTTTGCTGCATCAATCGCCAGTTCCAGCAAATTTCCCTTTCCGGTTTCTGCGGCTTTGGTAATTGCTGCCAGCGAAGCCTGAACTTCGTCTTCATTCCGGTTGGCACGCAAAGTTTTTAAACGTTCAATCTGTGACAGGCGAACCGCTGTATTGTCAATATCCAAAATATCAATCGGGTCTTCTTTTTCCAAACGGTATTTGTTGATACCAACAATGGTTTGAGTGCCGCCGTCGATTTTTCCCTGGGCGCGTGCTGCCGCTTCTTCAATTCGCATTTTAGGTACACCTGTTTCTATGGCTTTTGCCATTCCACCCAGTTTTTCAACCTCTTCGATTAATGCCCAGGCTTTTTGTGCCAGCTCGTGTGTTAGCGTTTCAACATAATACGAACCTGCCCACGGGTCAACCGAGCGACAGATTTCTGTTTCCTGCTGAAGATAGATCTGCGTATTTCGTGCAATACGAGCCGAGAAATCGGTTGGCAAAGCAATCGCTTCATCAAGCGCGTTGGTGTGTAAACTCTGGGTATGACCGAGTGCTGCAGCCATTGCTTCAATTGCTGTTCTGCCCACATTGTTAAACGGATCCTGCTCGGTTAACGACCAGCCCGAAGTTTGTGAGTGAGTGCGCAGCGCCATCGATTTTGGATTTTTCGGGTTGAACTGTTTCACCAGTTTTGCCCAAATCATACGTGCTGCACGCATTTTGGCGATTTCCATAAAATGGTTCATGCCGATGGCCCAGAAAAACGACAAACGCGGTGCAAAAGCATCGATGTCCATCCCGGCATTAATTCCTGCACGCAGGTATTCCAGTCCGTCGGCCAGCGTGTAAGCCATTTCAATGTCGGCAGTGGCGCCGGCTTCCTGCATGTGGTAGCCCGAAATGGAAATTGAATTGAACTTCGGCATTTTCTGCGAAGTGAATTCAAAAATATCGGCAATGATTTTCATCGAGAAGTCAGGCGGATAAATGTAAGTATTGCGCACCATAAATTCTTTAAGAATATCGTTCTGAATTGTACCTGAAAGTTGCTCAAGTGTTGCACCCTGTTCCAGTCCGGTGACGATGTAAAATGCCAGAACCGGCAAAACAGCGCCGTTCATGGTCATCGACACCGACATTTTATCGAGTGGAATCTGGTCGAACAGGATTTTCATGTCGAGGATGGAGTCGATGGCAACACCCGCTTTCCCAACATCACCGATAACGCGCGGATGGTCGGAGTCGTAACCGCGGTGTGTGGCAAGATCAAACGCCACAGACAAACCTTTTTGTCCGGCAGCCAGGTTGCGGCGGTAAAATGCATTTGATTCTTCAGCCGTTGAAAAACCTGCGTACTGGCGGATTGTCCAGGGTTGCATTACATACATAGAAGAATAGGGTCCACGTAGAAAAGGTGCTACACCTGCAGCGTAGTTCAGGTGTTCCATGCCTTCCAAATCTTCTTTGGTGTAAACTGGTTTTACCGGTATCTGCTCCGGTGTTTTCCAGTTTTTCTCTATTTTATTTTCTGCAATCCAGCCGGCTATATTCTTTTTGGCAGCAACCGATTTGATGTTTATATTTTTGAAATCTGGTTTCATTTCTTTATCGTTTTATTTTTTCAATTTTGGTGTTATTTGGTGTTTTTGAGTTTTTGTGGCTAAAATTAATTGCCACTAAATCACCAAAACACGAAAATTCACTAATTTTTCCCCTGTTAAATTCCAAGCTTTGTTTGATACCCATTCAACTCTTCCAAAATATTGCTTTTCATGCTAATGAAATTGGTAATACCCTGTTCTTCCAGTTCTTTCTGACAGGCAGGTGCACCGGCAATAACAAGTATTTCTTTCTTTAACAGAGAAGCTGTTTTTGGTGCCAGTTCTGCATATTCTTCATCGGAACTGCACAACACCACAATATTTGCATTTGCTGCTTTTGCTGCTGCAATGCCTTCTTCAATTGTGTCAAATCCGTTATTGTCAGTTACGGTAAATCCGGCAACAGCAAAAAAGTTACAGCTAAACTGCGAGCGGGCTTTACGCATGTCCAGATTTCCGATGGTTAACATAAATGCAGCCGGACGTTTATTGGTTTTCGAATATACATCGGTGGTATATCGAAGTGCTTCGAAACCCTGTGCCCCGCGATATGGTTTTAAGGTTTCCACATCGGCATCTTCTTCGGTTAAATCAACAGGTTCGAAAAGTGAGCCATCGAATTCGGCAGTAATTTTTTCGTTGAAATTCGGAAACTGGTTGGTTCCCAAAAGGTTTTCGCGGCGCAAAGCAATATTCAAATCACGTATTGCAGCCATTTCCTTTATTTCTTTCTGAATAAATCCCTGACGGTAAGCAGCAATAAAACCGCCTTTTTCCTGAACGGTTAAAAACAGTTTCCAAACCTGTTCAACCAATGAATTGGTGAGGGTTTCGATATAATACGAACCGGCTGCGGGATCGGAAACCTTATCGAAGTAGGATTCTTCTTTCAGTAAAATCTGCTGGTTGCGGGCAATGCGTTCAGTGATTATTGTTGGATCTTCGTAAATAGCATTATAAGGTAAAATGGTAATCGAATGTGCGCCACCCAAAGCGGCCGACATGGCTTCGGTTTGCGTGCGAAGCATGTTTACATGTGGATCGTAAATGGTTTTGTTGTAACGGCTGGTTTCGCAGTGTGCAATCATTTTTGCCGAACAATTACATTCGGGCTGGTATGCTTTTACAATTTGAGCCCAAAGTAGTCGTGCAGCGCGCAGTTTGGCAATTTCCATAAAATAGTTGTTGACGATACCAAAATTGAATTTTATTGTTTTTGCTATATCGTCAATGTTCAACCCAAGTTCGGTGAGCTGTGTTAAGTATTCCGCACCCTGTGCCAGCGAAAATGCCAGTTCCTGAACAATGGACGAGCCGCTGTTGGCAAAGAATTTTCCGTGAACTCCAATTACCCTGAATTGTGGTACAACTTTGGTTTTTTCAATAATAGGTTTCAAACCGGAAATGGCATCTTTTGCCAGTTTTCCTTTCAAAACGAAAGTTCCAATTGGGTCGATGGAGGCCGAAGCAATCACATTTTCGTTCGACCATTTTCCTTCAGCAACATAGTTTGCAAAAATTTCAGCACAATTGCCGGAGTCATCGGGGCAAACCAGGTTAATTTCTGCGGCTTCCAGACAAATGTCTTTTATCAAAACACCAAGACTTTCTTTGGTAATGTTTTCGCAACTCTTGAAATAAAATCCGAGTGATGTAACCCCTTTTCCAAGAATTTCGAGCGCTTTTTTGTTTGCACTTTCGAAATCAGTTACAATAATATTCTGCCGAATCAGCCAGTCATTGCCGGTTTTGTTGTTCCCGCGCACAAACGGAAATTCGCCCGGTAATGTGTCGAGGTAATTTATACTTTCCAGGTTTTCCTGGCGGTAATAGGGGCGAACATTAAAACCTTCCCAGGTTTTCCAAACGAGTGCCCTTTCATAATCTTTGCCTTTTAAGTCAGCATTGATTTTTGCTTCCCATTCATCGGTGGTAACAGGAGCAAAATCTGTGAATAGTTTTTGGTCTTTATCTGTCATGTTGAAAATTATTTTGAAAATCGTGCGGCAAAATTAGTGGTTTTGAGAGACTGAGAACCAGAATTAGTCAGGTTATTAACTCAATACGAGTAAAAATCATGTTTAGGAAACAATGCCGGAAACAATTTCTTAACCTTGAATAGAACCCAGGAAAAAAGGATTGTCCAATATTTTCAATGAAAATGCGCTATAAATTTTATATTAACAATAATTAACAAATCAATATAATACTTATGAATATTGATTTATAGAGGATAGTTAAGTAAAATGTTTAATCATAATTAATAAAAGATATACAAGTATTTAATTATTTTGTTTATGTTTGCATCATGAAAAATGAAACAAAAACAAAGTTTCAGAAACAGAAAACAGAAGTTTAGAAAGTTAATTAGTTATTAAAAAAATTAAGCAAAATGAAAACAACAGTAAAAACAATTGCAGCAGGTTTAATTCTATCAGTATCGGTATTTGGAGTACAGGCCAGCGAAAATGTATTGAATTCGAAAGTTTTAGTCGATGTAGCGGATTATGAGTTAAAACTTGAACCATGGATGGGTGATCTGGATAAGTTTAATGCAGAGAAAGCTGCGTTTGCAGCCAGTAACTTTGTAAACATAAACGATTATAATTTGAATTTCGAATCGTGGATGTTTGAAACAGACAATTTTAGTTCCAAAAAAACCGAAACTGCGGCAGGTACCGTGGTAGATATTGCAGTTGCAAATCCCGATTTCAGTATTCTGGTTGAAGCGGTAACAAAAGCAGGTTTAGCCGGGGCATTAAGTGCTGATGGACCGTTTACAGTTTTTGCACCAACAAACGAAGCTTTCAAAGCACTTTTCAAACAACTGGGAGTTAGCGGTGTGAAAGATTTAACAGCGGAACAACTCAAACCGATTCTTACTTACCATGTGGTTTCGGGAAAAGTAATGTCAACCGATTTAAGCAATACTTCAGTAGCAACACTGAATGGACAAAAAATCAAAGTTGACATTTCTAACGGCGTAAAAATCAACGAAAGCAAAGTTACAAAAGCTGATATTTCAGGAACAAACGGTGTTGTACATGTAATCGACAGGGTTTTGTTACCGAAATAAGCGAGTATTAAATTCACCATGACAATTGCCGGTTTCTTTATTAAAGGAGCCGGCTTTTTTTAATCGTTAAAGATTCTAAAAAAACAAAAATAGAGCGATTGGAGCGATGGTTCTCAAAAACCGGTATCAAAAAATTTCATAAATTGCGTCCCCGTTGAAGAAAAAAGAATAATGGAAAAGCTACAGTGGACGAAAGATGTTTTTGGGTCGAAGCTTGAGTTGAGGCAGGGTTTTGAACAAATTGGAAGTATCCAGTGGGAAAATATGGTTAGTTCGAAAGCCCAGGCAATGATTAACGGTAAGCTTTTCATTCTGAACCGTGAGTTTTTTCTTTCGAAACTGGAGATTTACGATGCCAACGACCAATCGCTTCTGGCAATGGTAATGGTCAACATTTTTAATCCGCGAAGCGATGTTGTTATTAATGGCAAACGTTTCGAGCTCGAAATCCAGAACTTCTGGCAGTCTCGCTGGTCGTGGAAATACAATGGACAGGAAATCATTAAATTTACTTCAAACGAATTCATTACGAAAGATAAAGGCGAAATTGAATTGCACACTTCATGCAATGAAGAAGTTGAAATTCTAATTCTTTTGGGACTTTTTGTCCGCAATCAGTTTGTTTTGTTTATGCTTTTGCTGCTGTTCCTGATTGTTATAATTGTTTTATAGAAGCCCCCTCTATCTCACCCCTACTCATTATACACATCTTTTTGATATATCCAGAATCCAAATAACATTGAAATCCCTTTCTTAAAACCTTATTTTAACAGGCAACCTCAGTAGAAAATCCTGACTCATGAACAAATACCTTATTACCTTATTTGGGGTTGATGGTCTTTTGATAAAATTTGATAAAAGCCTCATATTCTTCCATGTAACTAACCTTCCGATGATGTTTCGGCTGGTTAAGGATATAATTACAGACTTTTGCAATATCGCCTTTTGATACCGAAAAAGCAGAACAGGTATCTTGCCATTTAAATTTTCCCTGGCAAAATTTATTTTCATTAATAAACCTTTCCGTGCTATTTGCCACTATAGAAGCGATTGTTTCTTCTGAAATATTTGGTGAACGGGAGATAAGAATGTGTACGTGTTCCGGATTTGCATAAATCGCATAAAGATGACATTCATTGTTTTTAACAATTCCGGTGATGTATTTTTCAATACGTTCCCTGTGCTGATCAACAATCACTGGCAAACGGTGTAAAGTAGTGAACACAAAATGTGTGTATAGATTGTTGTATTCAACTTTCATAAATTAGGTAATTAGGTTTGTGTATTATTGTTCTTTGTTTTCTACTTAGGTTCTTTCTTTAAAAAATAAGGTTTTTTTAAATCTTTTATCAGTGTTGATTCAATTACAAGTTTATCTAATTTGCCTTTGCCTTTTAAATTTACACACTCTTTGCCAAAGATAAACCAAATCATGATTTGTGTATAAAGATTAGCTATCTCACCCAGGGGGAGGAAAAAAAGTCTTAAAAAATCTAAAGTTCAATTAAATAGCCTGTTCTCAGTACAATCAATTCCCGGTGCTGGTAAGCAATTCAAAAATAACCCCCACGTTTGGTAAATCAACATACGAATAACTTCCTCCTGTAAAATCACCTTTTTGTATTAGTTTTCCACCCTTATTTTCCAGGTAGGCGATGTTTTGTTCCATTCCTTCAACACCAAAAGCAATGTGATGAAACCCTTCCCCATGTTTTTTCAGGTGTTTGTACCACGTGCTCTTTTTGCCAACAGGTTCAATTAATTCGATGGTCAGGTTCTCCATCCTGAAAAAGGCCAGTTTAGCCTGTGCATTAGTTGGCTTGCCTTCAAACTGTGTATTTGCTTTTGCATATTCATCGGTGATGATAACATCCGGAATTTTATCAAATCCCAGAAGTGCTGCCCACTTTTTTGAAGCTTCATCGATATTATTCACCACCAACCCAATTTGAGTAATTTGTCCTTTCCCAAATTTTTCCTGTGCGCCTGTGGTTAAAACTGCAACCATAAAAACCGCAATAAATACAACTTGTAACTTTTTCATATCCATTATTTTTTACTAAACCAAACTTCCATTTCGCCCAAACCACGGTGACTCCACGCATAATACGGTATCAAGGTCAAACTATCCGCTTCAAGTTTTACAATTCCCTGTAACAGGGTCGAATCGTATTTCAATGTAAATTCAGATTGGGCATTTATTTGCCTGTTCAGCACTCCTGAAGGATTGTCAACCTGTTCGGCACAGTACACAATCGGGCCGCGTTCAATGGCAACTTTCCCGGCAATTTCCTTTATGTTTTCATTTGGAACAACTTTTTTTGTTTCCATCGGCAGAACAATTTCAACCACATCGCCGTCATTCCACGATTTATCGAGCGAAATATATCCTTTAACCGTTTTAAAATCAACAGTTTCGTTGTTTATGAAAAGTCTGGTTTCCTTACCCGGTTCTTCCATGTATGCGTATAAATCGCCCGGAAGGGGTTTGTTAACTACCCATCCCGGAACCCTGATTTTTAAATCGAATTTTACAGGTTTATCTGTTGAAATTCTGAATTTAACATTTCCTTCCCAAGGATATTTCGTTTCCTGTTCAATATGAATTTCGTGGTGATTGGCATTGAATTTTGTTTTGCTGGCAACAAAAAGGTTAACAAAGATTTCATTGTCTTTTTGAGCGTAAATGTAATTTGGAACTGCAGGAATAAATCTCGAGAGATTCGACGGACAGCACGAGCAGTCGAACCAAGGTTTTCTTTCGGTAGCGCCCTGGTTAAACGGGTCTTTCCCATCAAATTCCAAAACGTTTGGATAAAAGAAAGTATTTCCTTCGAACGATATTCCGGGAAGAACAGCGTTGTACAAAGTACGCTCCAGAACATCAATATATTTGCTTTCACCCGTCATTAAAAACATGCGTTCATTCCAGAAAACATTGGCAATTGCAGCACAGGTTTCGTTGTAAGCCCGGTTTGGCAGCTGGTAGTTTTCGCCAAAAGCTTCCCCGTCATACAAAGCGCCAATTCCGCCGGTGATGTAGTATTTTTTGCCAACCACATTTTCCCAGATTTTGTTTATTGCGTTAATGTATTGCTTATTTCCGGTAAGTGCTGCAACATCAGCCATACCCGAGTACATGTAAACAGCCCGCACAGCGTGCCCGACTGCTTCGTTCTGTTCAACCACCGGTTTATGATCCTGCCAGTACGAACCGTTTTCGAACTGATCAGTGCTGCTGAAATTTCGTTTGTCTGATTTTCCACGGTCGTCGAGGAAAAATTGGGCCAAATCGAGATACTTTTTTTCGCCTGTAACCCTGTATAGTTTTGTCAAACCGATTTCAATTTCCTGGTGGCCCGGTGCATCGTGGCGTTTGCCGGGACCATAAACCGAGTTTATCAGTTCCGCATTTTTAATGGCTATATCCAGAAAATTGGTTTTCCCGGTTGCATAATAATGCGCAACTGCTGCTTCGTACATGTGGCCTACGTTATACAGTTCGTGACTGTGGTTTCGTTCTTCAACCCAACGTTCTTTTCCTTCGCGTTGTGTCATTGCAGAATCGCCTTTTATGGTGCGGATTGTATAAAGATATCCGTCGTCTTCCTGGGCGGCCGCAATTTTAAAGATCAAATCGTCGAGGTATTCATCCAGTTTCGGGTCGTATTTCTGCTGAAGCGAATAGGCTGCTCCTTCCATGATTTTATAAACATCGGAATCGTTGTACCTGATTCCCTCGAAAGTTCCGTCAACCAAACCACCGGCAACTTCGAAATTCGCAATGCGGTGAGTTTCTTCACATTTTTCGAAACAGTATGGAATGGTTACATCGCGGTTAGTGGCAATTCGTTTCGACCAGAAATTATCGGTCAGTTCAACGTTTTGCGATGAAACCGGCTGAATTGGATAATCATTCTTTTGTGGTTCTTTTTGTTTGCAGCTTGAAATTAAAATGATGAGGAGGAAAATGCAGATCAGGTTTTTCATAGCAGACAGTTTTGGTTTGTGTAAAGATATTTATTTTCATTGTTGTCCGGTTAAAAAGTAACTTAAAGATGAGATTCTTCACTTCATTTTATTACGTTCAGAATGACAGTTATTTGAGTAGTGAGGAGCATTTGGGAGGGTTGGGGGGGGGGGGGGGGGGGGGGGGG